>NZ_LZIR01000045.1 GCF_001667035.1 Mycobacterium sp. 852002-51057_SCH5723018 | reverse complement strand
TGACGCCGCCGATTCCGCGGAGGCCGAGGAGCCCGAAGCCGACGAGCCCGAAGCCGACGAGGCCGACGCCGAGGAGCCCGAAGCCGAAGAGCCGGAAGCCGAAGAGCCTGAAACCGTCAAGGTTGAAGCCGCCGAAGCCGAGGTCGACGAGCCCGAAGCCGACGAGGCTGAAGCCGAGGAGCCTGAAACCGTCAAGGTTGAAGCCGCCGAAGCCGAGGTCGACGAGCCGGAAGTCACCGAGGCACAGGCCGCCGTGGCCGAGCACGCGGAGGGCCAGGCGGCGGAGGATCGAGGCGCGGAGACCGAGGCCGTGGAGGATGAAGCGACGGAGGCCGCGGAGGCCGAAGGCGAGGAGCCCGAGGCAGTAGAGCTGGGGGCCGAGCCCGAGGCCGAAGACGCCGGCGAGCCCGAAGACGAAGAGCCCGAAGATGAGCCCGAGCCAGCGGAGCCGGAAGACGAGCATGCCGAAGAACAAGCCCAAGCCGAACCGGAGGTGAAGCGGGACGGCGATGAGCACACGGCCGTGGAGCTCACCACCCCGAACGCCATCGAGGACACGACGTCGCCGGACGCGGCGGAGCCAAGCCGGCGGCGATTGAGTTTCCGGCTAGGGCGACGGGGCCGCTAAACGGCCGCGCCCAGCGTCGAGATGTTGCGCAAAAACGCGGTTTTTACGCAACGAGTCGACGTTCGGCGGACTGGTGGGGCATGCTGGCAGCGTGACCGACCAGCCGTGGCACGACCCCGCAGCGCCGGGCTACCCATCGCAGCCGCCACCGCCGCCGGGATACCCCGGCGGGTACCCACCGCCGAATCCGCAGTATCCGCCGTACCCCGCGCAGGGCCCCTCCTTCGACCCGGGCGCGCCGTTTGGCCGCCACCCGGTGACCGGGCAACCGTACTCGGACAAATCCAAGACGGTCGCTGGCCTTTTGCAGCTGCTCAGCTTGATCGGCATCGGCGGCATCGGCCGCTTCTACATCGGCGACATCGGCATCGGCGTGGCCCAACTGCTCCTGGGATGGTTCACCTGCGGGCTCGGCCTGATCTGGAGCATCGTCGACGCGATCCTCATCTTGACCGACAAGGTCCCCGACTCCCTGGGTCGCCCGCTGCGCGATGGCACCTGAGCTGGCTCCGCGGGTTTCTCGGTACACGGCGATCGGCGCCGGTGCCGTGCTGGCCGGGGCCCTCGGCTACATCGGCCTGGTCGACCCGCACGACGCGAGTTCGGCGTATCCGCTGTGCCCGTTCAAGTGGCTCACCGGCTGGAATTGCCCCCTCTGCGGCGGCCTTCGGATGACCCACGACCTGCTGCACGGCGACCTCGCGGCGAGCATCAACGACAACGTCTTCCTGCTGCTGGGCATCCCGCTGCTGGCCGGATGGATGCTGCTTCGCCGCCGCCAGGGCCACGCGTCGCTGCCCATACCGGCCATGGTCGCCCTCGTCGTCGTGGCCGCGGCGTGGACGGTGCTGCGCAATCTGCCTGGCTTCCCGCTGGTTCCGACCGTCTTCACCGGATAGCCAGATTGCTTGACCCGACCGTGCCCGCGCCGCGCGACTATGCTGGGTCGTCGTGAGTAGACGCGGAAAGATCGTCTGCACCCTTGGCCCTGCAACTAACTCCGACGAGCTCATTCTGGCGCTGGTAGAGGCGGGAATGGACGTCGCCCGAATGAACTTCAGCCACGGCGACCACGCCGATCACAAGGCCGCCTATGACCGGGTGCGGGCCGCTTCGGACGCCACCGGCCGCGCGGTCGGGCTGCTCGCCGACCTTCAAGGCCCGAAAATCAGGCTGGGGCGCTTCGCCACCGGGTCCACCTACTGGGCCGACGGCGAAACGGTGCGGATCACCGTCACCGACTGCGTAGGCAGCCACGACCGCGTGTCGACCACCTACAAGACGCTGGCCAAAGACGCCACGGTGGGCGACCGCGTCCTGATCGACGACGGCAAGGTCGGGCTGGTGGTCGACGACATCGACGGCGACGACGTCGTCTGCACCGTCGTAGAAGGCGGCCCGGTCAGCAACAACAAGGGAATGTCGCTGCCCGGCATGAACGTGTCCGCCCCCGCCCTGTCGGACAAGGACGTCGAGGACCTGACCTTCGCGCTGAACCTCGGCGTCGACTTGGTCGCGCTGTCCTTCGTGCGCTCGCCGTCCGACGTCGAGCTGGTGCATGAGGTGATGGACCGGATCGGGCGGCGGGTGCCGGTGATCGCCAAGCTGGAGAAGCCGGAGGCCGTCGACAACCTGGAAGCCATCGTGCTGGCCTTCGACGCCATCATGGTGGCCCGCGGCGACCTGGGCGTCGAGCTGCCGCTGGAAGAGGTTCCGCTGGTGCAGAAGCGGGCCATCCAGATCGCCAGGGAGAACGCGAAGCCCGTCATCGTGGCGACCCAAATGCTCGACTCGATGATCGAAAACTCGCGGCCGACGCGGGCAGAGGCCTCCGACGTCGCCAACGCCGTGCTGGACGGCGCCGACGCGCTGATGCTGTCCGGGGAGACGTCGGTGGGCAAGTACCCGCTGGCGGCGGTCCGGACGATGTCGCGGATCGTGTGCGCGGTCGAGGAGAACTCCACGGCCGCCCCGCCGCTGACCCATGTGCCGCGCACGAAGCGTGGGGTGATCTCCTACGCCGCCCGCGACATCGGCGAGCGCCTCGACGCCAAGGCGCTGGTCGCGTTCACCCAGTCCGGCGACACCGTGAAGCGGCTCGCGCGCCTGCACACCCCGTTGCCGCTGTTGGCCTTCACCGCCTGGCCCGAGGTGCGCAGCCAGCTGGCCATGACGTGGGGCACCGAGACCTTCATCGTCCCGATGATGACGTCCACCGACGGCATGATCCGCCAGGTCGACAAGTCGCTGCTGGAACTGGGTCGCTACAAGCGCGGTGACCTCGTGGTCATCGTCGCCGGTGCGCCACCGGGCACAGTAGGCTCGACCAACCTGATCCACGTGCATCGGATCGGGGAGGACGACGTCTAGCCCGGCGACGATGCGGGCCGCGTGGCGGCCTGAGGAGGAGACGGGCAATCAGAGCTAGCCCGGCGACGATGCGGACCGCGTGGCGGCCTGAGGAGGAGACGGGCAATCAGAGCTAGCGACAGGGGGAGAGCACGCCCGTGCCGGCTCGCAACGATTTCGACGAACTGCTGGCGATCCTGGACCTCAACCGCATCGCCGACGACGTGTTCGTCGGATCGCACCCCAGCAAGAACCCGATGCGCACCTTCGGCGGCCAGCTCATGGCGCAGTCGTTCGTTGCCAGCAGCCGCACCCTGGTCCGGGACAATCTGCCGCCCAGCGCGCTGTCGGTGCACTTCATCAACGGCGGCGACACCGGCAAGGACATCGAATTCCGCGTGGTGCGGCTGCGCGACGAGCGGCGCTTCGCCAACCGGCGGGTGGACGCCGTACAGGACGGCACGCTGCTGTCCACGGCGATGATCGCCTACATGGCCGGCGGTCGTGGCCTCGAGCACGCCATCGATCCGCCGCAGGTGCCCGAGCCCCACTCGCAGCCCCCGATCGGCGAGTTGCTGCGCGGCTACGAGGAGACCGTTCCGCACTTCGTCAACGCCCTGCAGCCGATCGAATGGCGCTACACCAATGACCCCTCGTGGGTGATGCGCGACAAGGGCGAGCGGCTTCCCCACAACCGGGTCTGGGTCAAGGCGCTGGGGGAGATGCCCGACGACCCGGTGCTGCACACCGCGGCCATGGTGTACTCCTCGGACACCACGGTGCTGGACTCGGTCATCACCACCCACGGGCTGTCGTGGGGTTACGACCGCATCTTCGCCGCGTCGGCCAACCACTCCGTGTGGTTTCACCGCCAGGTCAATTTCGACGACTGGGTGCTGTACTCCACGTCGTCGCCGGTGGCCGCGGATTCGCGGGGGCTGGGCACCGGTCATTTCTTCGATCGCTCCGGGCAGGTCGTCGCCACGGTGATGCAGGAAGGCCTCCTGAAATACTTTCCGCCCGCGCGCCGATAGACAGTGCACGAATACCCGTAGGACAAGGGTGTGATTTCGGCCCAGCAGGGCCGTGATCAGGCGTAAGTTCGAATCAGCCGGGTAATTCGGTGCAGAGGCGGCGTCAAGCCGTCCAGCTGTTTTGTCAGCGCATCGGGAGGTGAGCATGAGCGGGTCGCCGGTCGACGTCGCGGCGAAGCCACGCGCGCGCGAACGCGTCGTCGTCCACGTCGATACGGTGGCGGCCCGCTGGATCGGGGCCCTCGCGCTGCTGTGCGCGGCGGGGTGGCTCGTCGTCATACTCGCCCACCACCACCACAATCCGGGCTGGCACTACGCCGACCGGCTGGGCTGGTCGCTGACGGTGCTGGGCGCGGTGGCTTTCATCGCCCGCGGCATCTTCCTGGGACGCCCGGTGACGACCATGCACGCGGCCGTCGCCGCCTTTTTCGTGGTGGCCGGGCTGGGCTCGCACGTGCTGTCCTTCGACCTGCTGGGTGATTTGCTGATCGTCGGCTCCGGGGTGGTGCTGATGTGGCCGACGTCGGCGCATCCGCGCCCCGAGGACCTGCCCCGGGTGTGGGCGTTGATCGACGCCACCAGCGACGACCCGCTGGCCCCGTTCGCCATGCAGACCGGCAAGTGCTACCACTTCACCGCGGACGGTACGGCTGCGCTGGCGTATCGGACCCGGATGGGATACGCCGCGGTCGGCGGGGACCCCGTCGGCGACGAACAGAAATTCCCCGAGTTGATCGCCGACTTCGCCGGGATGTGCCATACCCATGGGTGGCGGATCGCGGTGGTGGGGTGCAGCGAGCGGCGCGTCTCGCTGTGGAGCGACCCGGTGGTGATCGGACAATCGCTGCGGGCCATCCCGATCGGCCGCGACGTCGTCGTCGACGTGTCCAGCTTCGAGATGGTGGGCCGTAAGTTCCGCAACCTGCGTCAGGCCGTCCAGCGCACCCACAATTCCAGCATCACCACCGAAATCGTCGCGGAGCGGGAGCTCGACGACGATCTGCTCGCCGAACTGACCGACGTGGTGCGGGCCTCGCCCAGCGGCGCGCACGCCGATCGCGGCTTCTACATGAACCTCGACGGGGTGCTAGAGGGCCGATTCCCCGGCATTCAGCTGATCGTCGCCCGGGACGCGTCGGGGCGCGTGCAGGGCTTCCATCGGTATGCGACGGCCGGCGGCGGCAGCGACATCAGCCTCGACGTCCCGTGGCGACGCCGCGGGTCCCCCAACGGCATCGACGAACGGCTCAGCGTCGACATGATCAAGGCGGGCAAAGAGGCCGGGGCGCAGCGTGTTTCGCTGTCCTTCGCGGCTTTTCCCGAGATCTTCGAGGACAAGGACCGCGGCCGGCTTCGGCGGATCTTCTACCGGTTGATCCATGTCCTGGACCCGTTGATCGCGCTCGAGTCGTTGTACCGCTACGTGCGCAAGTTCCACGCGCTGGACGCCCGCCGGTACGCGATGATCTCGATGACGCAGCTGATTCCGTTGCTGTTCATATTGCTGACGCTGGAGTTCATGCCGCGCCGGCGCCACCTCTGAGCAAAACCGGCGAAGTGCGTCGGCGCGTGCTGCTTCAAGTCCGCCCGTTAGTGTGCTTTGGTCGGCTCAGCGAAGAAGCCGATAGAACAGTTGAGCGAATTCATGACCACAGCAGCAGAGGCGCCGGCGATCGAACCCCGGGTCGGCCATTACTACCAGCTGGACTACCCGTACCTGGTCGGCCGCGAGAAGGTCCGTGAATACGCCCGCGCGGTGCAGGACTATCACCCCGCGCACTGGGATGAGGCTGCCGCCGCTGAGCTGGGCTATTCGGGCCTGGTCGCGCCGCTGACGTTCACGTCGGTCCCCGGCATGACCTGCAATCGCCGCATGTTCGAATCGGTGGTCGTCGGTTACGACACCTACCTGCAGACCGAAGAGATCTTCGAGCAACACCGCCCGATCGTGGCCGGCGACGAATTGCTCATCGACGTCGAGCTGACGGCGGTGCGCAGGACCGCCGGCAGAGACTTCATCACCGTGACCAACACCTTCACCGATACGGCCGGGGAGCGGGTGCACACCCTGCACACCACCGTGGTGGGCCTCACCGCCGAAGACGTCGACCCGGCGATCAAGACCGCCGCGCAGAAGGCGATGATGCACGACGTCGACATCCTCGCAATCGCTGAATCCGATTCCGCCTACCACAAGACGGTCCGTCCCGAAGGCGAGGTTCGGATCGCCGACGGCGGCACCCGCACGCCGGGGACGCCGCGCCTCGAGGACGTGAACGTCGGTGACGAGTTACCGGTGCGCCACGCGGGACTGTCCCGCGGCGACCTGGTGAACTATGCCGGTGTGGCCGGCGACGCCAATCCGATTCACTGGGACGAGAGCCTCGCCAAGCTGGCCGGGCTGCCCGACGTGATCGCGCACGGGATGCTCACGATGGGGCTGGGTGCCGGCTTCGCCTCCGCATGGTCGGGTGACCCCGGCGCGGTTACCCGCTACGCGGTGCGGCTGTCCCAGCCCGCGATCGTGTCGGCCGCCGAAGGCGCGGACATCGAGTTCAGCGGCCGGATCAAGTCGCTGGACCCGGCAACCCGCACCGGTGTCGTCGTTGTCGCCGCGAAGTCCGGGGGCCGGAAGATCTTCGGCATGGCGACGTTGAACGTCCGCTTCCGCTGACCTGACTGACGTGATGTCGCAAAACCGCTAGCTCGCAGCTTTGGTGGCCGGTTGGGTGGGAACCGGTAACGACGAATTCGTCCGGGAGTTCTCGAATCGACATGACCGCGGCCCTGAACCTGCGCGATGACGCCATGCGCGCGTTGATTTCCAGCTTGTGCCGGTTGGAGGCGACCGCTCCGACGTGGTGTTCGGGCTGGAGCGCGCATGAACTGACGGCGCACGTTGCCGCCGCCGCGGAGGAACGGGCCAACCTGATCGAGGATCACCTCGCGGGTAGGCCCTCGAGAGCGACGCGGCCGTGGGAGGTGCGCGAGCCGCCGTTTCGGGCGTTGCAAGACGCCGCGCTGCGAAAGCGACTGGTGGAACTCGCCGTTCGCTTCGAGGAAGACGTGGCTGCCCTTCCTGACGACGACACCGTCGTGTACACGGGCTGGGCGATGACCGCCCAACGGCTGCGGATGCATAGCCATAGCGAGGCGGTGCTGCACCGGTGGGACCTTGTGGGCGACGACGACGTCAGCGTCTGGTTGCTCTCCGATCCGGCAATGGTTACCCACGCGCTTGCCGTGTTCGACGCGCTGCCCGCACTGGTGGAAGCCCAGCGATGGCGCAACGCTAATTTCCTGACACGCCAGGTAATCCTGCGCAGCGGCGCCGGACCCGACATTGTGGTGCTGCCGGGGGAGGGGCTGTCGGCGAACTCCGACGGTCAGGGCGTCGTCATTGAGCTGCGGCCCCATGAGCTACCGCTGGTTCTATGGGGACGTTGCCCGGCAGGGCTCCGCGATCCAGATGCCAACGCTGAGACACTGGAGCAGGAGTTGCGGCGTCTCTGCGGTCAACCTGCCGCCTGAGCGGCGCGGATGCCTTTCGGATCAACCAGATTTGACAGGAATGGCGACCGGTCTGGCTGTGTTGATTGCGGCATGGCAACCGGAATCATCATCGCGCCCCGCGAAAACGCCCTCAACCTCGTCGACGATGTCATTGGACAGGCCAGGCGCGCATACGAACTCGGCGTCGGTCAGGTCTGGCTGGCTCAGCGCGTCGCCTACGACGCGATCACGTTGGCGGGGCTGATCGGGGCGGCCGTGCCGGGGCTCGGGGTGGGCACCTCGGTGGTGCCGATCAACCCGCGCCACCCGTTGATCGTCGCGTCGTTGGCGCAGACGGCGCAGGCCGCCTCGCATGGCAACTTCAGCCTCGGGCTCGGGTTAGGCGCCCGCCAGATCGAACGCCAGACGTTCGGCGTCGACTGGTCAAACACGATCGAGCGCCTGCGCGACCACCTGACCATCCTGCGTTCGGTTTTCGACACCGGCAGCGTCGATGTCCGCGGCACCGAGCTCAGCGCCAGCCCCGTCTGGGCGGTGCACGTCGCCGGCGGGACACCCGTGCCGGTGTATGTGGCTGCGATGGGTCCCAAGGCGTTGCGTGTCACCGGCGAGCTCGCCGACGGCACGCTGCCCTACCTGGCCGGCCCTCGAACCATCGGCGACTTCATCGCCCCGGCGATCACCAAAGCGGCCGCCGAAGCGGGCCGCCCGTCGCCGCGCATCATCGCCGCGGTGCCTGTGTGGTTGTCGGACGACGCCGACACCGCGCACGCCCGTGCCGCCGAACGGTTGAGCTTCTATCAGGCCATCCCGTCGTATCGGAAAGTCATCGCTCGAGAGGGCGTCGCCAGCGTTACCGAGTTGGCCGCGATCGGACCCGAGGAGTCGGTCCGCAAGCAGTTGCGCCGCTACCTGGATGCGGGTGCGACGGACTTGGTGATCAGCCCGCTGGACGACTCCGAATCGGTTGACCGGGAGGCGCTCTGGCGGCTCACTGCCTCGTTATGAGCCCTTCTGGTTTCACGTCGTCGACGCGCAGTTCGCGACAGCCAAGCCCCCGGGGCAGGTGGTGGGTGGCCACCACCACGGTTCGCTCGGCGGCGATGAGCCGCGGATCCGGGCCCAGCAGGTCGCGCAGGATCGGTTCGGCGTCGGCCGCGTCGAGATGCTCGGTGGGCTCGTCGAGCAGAACTACCCGGGCGGGTGAGATCACCGCGCGGGCCAGCAGCAGCCGCCTGCGCTGGCCCGCCGAAACCGCTTGGGCGCCACCGGTCAACACCGTCGACAGCCCGCCGGAAAGGCCGGCGAGCCAGGCGCCCAGTCCGACCGCATCCAGCGCGGCCAGAAGTTCGTCGTCGCGGCAGTCGCCGCGTGCCACCAGCAGGTTGTCGCGGACGGTGGTGGCGAAGAGGTGCGCGTCCTCGGCGAAAAAGCTGAGCGCGCTGTGCAATTCGTCTTCGCGGAACCGGCTCAGCTCGGTTCCGTCCAGCAGCACCCGCCCGTCCAGTGGCGGCAGCAGCCCGGCGAGCGTCATCAGCAGCGTCGTCTTGCCCGAACCGCTGGCGCCGGTGACGGCCAGCCGGGCTCCCGGCGGTAGGTCGAGCCGCACCCGGGTCGGTCGCGCCGTATCGGCATGACCGGCAACGGCATCGGCGGATAGCCGGCCGGTTCCGACGGGTACCGCCTCCCTGCGCTCATGCGGATCCGCGGGCGGGGCGAGGTCGAGCAGGCGACGCGCGGCGATCCGCGACCGCGTCAGCTGGACCGCGGCGCCCGGTAGCGCCGTCGTCGCCTCGAACGCGGACAGCGGCAACAACATCAGCACGGCCACCGTGGTCGGCGCGACCGCGTGGGCCAAGCCGATCCCGACAACCACCGCGCCGAGCACGCTGACCCCGATCGCCGCGGTCGGCATGGCCTCGGCGATGGCGGCCGGCCGGGCCGCCGTGTCCAGGGCATCACCCCACGCGCGTTGGCGGCGTTGCGATTCGGCGATGACGTCCGGCAGCGCGCCGGCCACGCGAAGCTCCGGCGCGTGCTCGAGGGCGAGCATCGCCGCGGTGTCCCGGTCGGAATGATGCTGGCGCGCAACCTCTTCCCGCATGGCGGCGGCCCGGCCGGCCAGCCGGGGCGCCACCAGGCCGGCGATCAGCAGGCAGGCCGACAGCACCGCGGCGGCCGGCCACGAGATGGCCGCGACCACCGCGGTCGCCGCCACCGCCAGGACCGCCGCGACGCCGATCGGCACCACGGCAAGCACCACGACGTTGGCCAGTTCGTCGACGTCGGCGCCCACCCGTGCCACCAGCTCACCGCTGTGCAGCCGGACGGCGACCGCCGCCGGTCCGTGGGCCAGCCGGTGATAGATCTGCGCCCGGGCGGTGCCGGCCGCGCGCAGCGCGGTGTCGTGGGTGGCCAGCCGCTCGCAGTAGTGCAACACGCCACGCGAGATCGCGAAGGTCCGCACCGCGACGACCGCGACGGACAGGTCCAGCACGGGTGGCATCTGCCAGGCCCGGGTGATCAACCATGCCGAGACGCCGGCCAAGGCCAGCGCGCTGCCCAGCGACAGCACCCCCAGCGCGATGGCGCCCAGGACGCGGGGCAGCCGCGGACGCAGCAGGTCGATGACGGCAACGAGCGGATCAGACCGGCGCATAACGCATCCCACTGTCCGCGGCCACCTCGACGACCCGGTCACCAATGGCCACGACGGGCTCGCGGTGGCCGACGACCACCACGGTCGCGCCGCCGCGGGCCCGCTCCACGATGGCCCGCAATACCCGTTGCTCGGTGCGCGCGTCCAGGTGCGCGGTCGGCTCGTCGAGCAGCAGCACCGGGGCCGGTGAGCCGAGTGCCCGGGCCAGGCCGAGCCGTTGCCGCTGACCCAGCGACAGACCGACGCCACCGCGCCCCAGCACGGTGTCCTCCCTGTCGGGCAGCTCGGCCAGCACCGCGTCGAAACCCGAAGCCGCACAGGGTGTTTCGATGTCAGCAAGAGCGCCGAACAGCATCAGGTTATCGCGCACCGTGCCGGGGACCAGCACCGGGCGTTGCGGCAGCCACGACAGCTGCCGCCACCACGCCGCCGGATCCAGGTCCGCGACGTCGACTCCGGCCACGGTGACTCGGCCCGACGACGGCGCGGTAAGCCCGGCGATCGCCTGCAGTGCGGTGCTCTTGCCGGCGCCGTTGCGTCCGGTCAGCACCGTCACGCGACCCGGCTTGATCACCGCGGTGAGATCGCGCGGGGCACGGCCGTCCCGGCCCACCACGCTGAGCCCCTCGAGGCGGATCTCCGCGCCGCGCGCGACGACCGTCCGGATGCGCTCCCTCGGGACGGCCGGCTCGCCGATGAGGGCGAACGCCTTGTCGGCGGCGGTCCTACCGTCCTGGGCCGCATGGAATTCCACGCCGATCCGCCGCAGCGGCCAGTACACGTCCGGGGCCAGCAGCAGCACCGTCAGGCCGGTCGTCAGCGTCATCTCACCGAATACCAGGCGAAGCCCGATGCCGACGGCGATCAACGCCACGCCCAGCGTCGCCAGCAACTCGAGCACCAGCGCCGAGAGGAACGCGATCCGCAGCGTCGCCATCGCCGAGCGCCGGTGGGCGGCAGCGAGTTCGGCGATGCGGTGTTCGGGCCCGCGGCCACGGCCCAGCGCCCGCAGCGTCGGGATGCCGGCGATCAGGTCCAGCAGCCGCGCCTGCAGCGTGGTCATGGCTTCCAGCGCCGCCGAGGATCGCTCGGCCGTCGCCAGGCCGATCAGCACCATGAAAATCGGTATCAGCGGCAGGGTGATCACCACGATCAGGGCCGACTTCAGGTCGTAGAGAGTGATCACGGCAACGGTGGCCGGGGTCAGGATCGCGGCGAGCAGCAACGTGGGCAGGTACCCGGTGAAGTAGGGGCGCAGCCCGTCCAGTCCGCGGGTGACCACCACTGCCGCGGCATCGCGCTGCGTGGCGAGCTCACCGGGCTGCCGCGCGGTCACCGCCGTCAGCACCTGTCCGCTCAGATCGGCGATGACCGCGCTGGCGCCGCGTTGCCCCAGGCGCGCCTGAAGCCAGTGCGTCACCGTGCGGATCACCCACAACCCCACCAGGATCGACAGCGGCCCGAGCCAGGCCCGCAGGTTATCCGCGGCGGGATCGCCGACGACGCGCGCGACGATGCCCGCCAGCACGATCGCCGAGCCGATCGCGCAGCCCGAGATCACCACGCCGCATCCCACCGCGGCGACCAGATAACGCCGCAACGCGGCCGATGCCCGCCACAGTCGCGGGTCCAGGGGCGCCCGCGTGCTCGTCGAGTCCTTGGCGCTCAGGAGGCACGC
Organism: Mycobacterium sp. 852002-51057_SCH5723018; assembly: GCF_001667035.1. GTDB lineage: Bacteria > Actinomycetota > Actinomycetes > Mycobacteriales > Mycobacteriaceae > Mycobacterium. Next base: position 70,274 of record NZ_LZIR01000045.1, on the reverse strand, counting down.
CTCGCCAGACCGATCGGCGGCGGTATCCGTTCGGCCGAGATCCGTTGCCGGAATACCCAGTACGTCCACGACTGATAGACCACCGTCAGCGGGGCCATGAACCCCGTCACCCACGTCATGATCTTGAGGGTGTAGGGGGTCGACGAGGCGTTGTAGATGGTCACGCTCCACTGCTTGTTCAGCGTCGAGGGCACCAGGTTGGGGTACAGCGCGCCCAGCAGCAGGATGACCACGGCCGCGACCACCACGGCGGTGCAGGCGAACGCCCACCCGTCGGATCCGCGCCGCCACACCAGCAGCACCGCGGCCAGCTGGACTACCACCGCGACGCCCAGCACCAGCCAGGTCCAGCCCTTGCCGTGCGCCAGCTGCGTCCAAAGCCCAAAGGCGGCAACCAGTCCGGTGGCCGGAAGCGATAGCCACACCGCGAACCGGTGCGCGTCGTCGCGGATCATGCCCGAGGTCTTCAACGTGACGAACGCGGCGCCGTAGAACATGAACAGCCCGGCGGTGGCCAATCCGCCCAACACCGTGTAGGGGTTGAGCACGTCGGTGATCGACAGGTTTACGTGGCCACTCGCGTCCACCGGGAGGCCGCGGACCAGGACGGCGAACGCCACGCCCCACAACACGGCGGGCAGCCAGGACCCGGCGGCGATGCCGAAATCGGCCCAGCGACGCCATTTCGTGTCGTCGACCTTGCCGCGCCACTCGATCGCCACGGCGCGCACGATCATGCCGAACAGGATCGCCAGCAGTGGCAGGTACAGCGTCGAGAACACGGTGGCGTACCAGCCGGGGAATGCGGCGAACATCGATGCGCCGGCGGTGATCAGCCAGACCTCGTTGCCGTCCCAGATCGGCCCGATGGTGTTGAGCACGGTGCGCCGGTTCAGCTCCGGGTCACCCATGCCTGAAAGATTCAAGCGGGCGAACGGCTCCATCAACATGCCCACGCCGAAGTCGAAGCCCTCGAGGATGAAAAAACCGAGGAACAGCATGCCGATGATGCCGAACCACAACTGTTGCAGTCCCACCGGTCAGCTCCTTTCCGGGTCACGCCCTAGTACGCAAAAGACAGCGGCGCGACCTCGTCATCGCTGGGTGCTTGGGGCGCAGCCGGTTCCGCGTCGTGTTCCAGTGGCCCCTCGACGATGTAGCGCTTGAGCAACCAGAACCAGATGACCGCCAGCACCGCGTACAGCAGGGTGAACGTCACCAACGAGGTGACGACAAGCCCGGGTGGGTGGTCGGAGACGCCCTGGGACACGGTGAGCCGAACCTGTTGGTCGCCGGTGGGGTTCGGCACGACGATCCAGGGCTGGCGGCCCATCTCGGTGAACACCCACCCGGCGCTGTTGGCCAGGAACGGCGTGGGAATCGTCAGCAGCGCCAGCCACGAGAACCACCGCTGACCGGGGATCCGGCCGCCGCGGGTGAGCCACAACGCAACCAGCGCGAACAGCACTGGTATCGCCAGCAGCCCGATCATCGCGCGGAACGACCAGTAGGTGACAAACAGGTTGGGCCGGTAGTCGTTCGGCCCGAATCGCTGTTCGTCCTGCTGTTGAATGTTGCGCACACCCTGCAGCGTCACGCCGCTGAACCGGCTCTCGGCGAGGAACGGCAGCACATAGGGCACCTCGATGACGCGGGTGATGCTTTCGCAGTTGTTGTGCCTGCCGACCGTCAGGATGGAGAAATCGGGGTCGGTTTCGGTCTCGCACAACGATTCCGCCGACGCCATCTTCATCGGCTGCTGAACGAACATCAATTTGCCTTGTGCGTCACCGGTGAAGAACAGGCCGACGGCGGCGATCAGCGCGACCCAGCATCCCAGTATGGCCGCCGGGCGAAACATGGTGCGGGCGTTCAATTCGGCTGCCGGCGTGGCCGACGCGGCGTTGCGGGAACGCACCAGCCACCACGCGCTGACCGCGGCGACAAACGTCCCGGCGGTCAACAACGAGCCCGTCACCGCATGCGAAAACGCCGCCCGCGCAGTGTTATTGCCGAGCAACGCACCGATGCTGGTCAACTCGGCGCGCCGGGTGGCGGGGTTGAAGTGCGCGCCGACCGGATGCTGCATAAACGAATTCGCCGCGATGATGAAGAACGCGGACGCGTTCACGCCGATCGCGACAATCCAGATGCATGCCAGGTGCACCAGCCGCGGCAGCCGGCTCCAGCCGAAGATCCACAGGCCGATGAAGGTGGATTCGAAGAAGAACGCGGCCAGGCCCTCCATCGCCAGGGGCGCGCCGAAGATGTCGCCCACGAACCGCGAGTACTGCGACCAGTTCATCCCGAACTGAAATTCCTGGACGATCCCGGTCGCCACGCCGATGGCGAAGTTGATCAGAAACAGCTTGCCGAAGAACTTCGTGAGGCGATACCACGCCGCGTTACCGGTGACCACCCACACTGTCTGCATGACCGCGAGCAGGGGAGCCAGTCCTATGGTCAGCGGCACGAAGATGAAGTGGTAGACGGTCGTGATACCGAACTGCCACCGCGAAATATCGACGACATTCATCTGTCATCTCCCAAACTACGGCCAGCTACGACACAGTGTAGTAGTTAGGTCGGGCCAGCGCTACGGCTTATCTGCGCAGATCTTTGGACGCCTTGCGGATGCCGAACGATGACACGATCTCGAAGACACCGATGACGACGAACCAGACGCCGACGACGATCGCCAGGGTGACAATCGAATCGAACGGCGACGCCAGGACGACGATGCCGGCCAGCAGGCTGATCACACCGACGAAGATCGACCATCCCCGTCCTGGCAGCGCCGGGTCGCTGACGGCGGAGACCGTAGTGGCCACGCCCCGGAAGATGAAGCGGACGCCGATCCAGATGGCCAGCAACAGGACCGCGTATCCCTGACCGAAATGGCGAAACGCCAAGACCGCCAAGATGAGTGACGCCGCCCCGCTGATGAACAACAGGATCCGGCTGCCGGCCGAGACGTGCAGGCTGAACGCGAAGACGACTTGGGCCGCACCGGTGATCAACAGGTAGACGCCGAACGCGATGGCGGCGGCCAGGATGGAAATACCCGGCCACGCCAGGATCACGGCACCGACGATCAACGACAGAATTCCCGATACCAGCGTGGATTTCCACAAGTGCGGCAACAAGCTTGGAACCGGGGCCGTTCCAGGGAAGGTAGTCATGGCCGCAGTCTGGCACAGGCGCCGTGGTAGGTGAAGGGGCTTTGGTCAGACGTGTGCCGTGCGAGGCGCCTCGGCGAGCAGGTCGACCGAATCGTCGGTTGCCTTGCGGCCGATCAGATACCAGGTGTACATGGGGCCCTTGCCCTTGACGTCGATGCTGCCGCGCTCTTGGAGCACGAACTGGTCCTTGAGGCGCTCATACATCGCCTCGGGCACCTGGACTCGTCCCACCGAGTCGGTGGTTTCCATCCGCGACGCGACGTTGACCGCGTCCCCCCACACGTCGTAGAAGAACCGGCGGGAACCCACCACGCCGGCGACCACCGGCCCGCACGCCATACCCATCCGCAACGCGACGGGGTGGCCCTGCGGATCCTTCAGCCGTGCCGCGACATTGGCCATGTCGAGCGCGAAATCCGCCAGCGCAAGGGCGTGGTCGGGCCGCGGGCGCGGCACCCCGCTGACCACCATGTAGCAGTCGCCGCTGACTTTGATCTTTTCCAGGCCGTGCTTGTCGACGAGCTCGTCGAAGGCGCCGTACAGCCGGTCGAGGAAGCGCACCAGTTCGGCCGGCGGTGTGCCGCTGGCACGTTCGGTGAATCCGACGATGTCGGCGAACAGAACCGAGGCCTCGTCGTACTTGTCAGCGATGACGCTTCGGTCGGGGTCCTTGAGCCGCTCGGCAACGCTGGCCGGCAACATGTTGGCCAGCAGGGTTTCCGACCTCTCGTACTGTGCCTCCATGACGGCCTCGGCGCGCGCGGTGTCGCGCAGGGCGAACCACACCGTCACTACCACCATCACGACGCTCGAGACCGCGGTGATGACAAAGCCCGCCGACTGGGCCCACGCCGGCTGCAACCCGGTGTTGCGGGGGACCAGGAATTCCACCGCGACGATCAGGCCGGCGGCCACGGCCGCCAGCGCCGAAGCCAAGACGATGTGCTCGATGCCCAGCAACAGCACCACCAGGCAGGCGCCCACCAGGAAGAAGTATTGAGCTCCCGAACCGGTGCCCACGTCCAGGCAGCTGGCGAACACCGAGGCGTAGGCGGCGGCGAGGAAAGTGAGCGGCGCAACCAAATCCCCGAATCGCTGCAACCACGGAACGAACGCGAAGACCATCGCGCCGACCACGTTGATCGAGCTGACCTGCCACAGCCAGGATCCGCCGACGATTTGCACGAGCACGAAGCTCACGCTGACGATCACCGCCAGCCACGCGGCAACCGTGAGGATCCGGGCCCGGCGCGCGGCGCTGGCGGCATAGTGCTGATTGCGGTCACGCGTCTGCGCCCGAACCGCCGCTACGCAGTCCGGGCTTGTCGACGAGCCAGCTGGGGGTGGGGCGCCGCACTTCTTAGCCGCCACATAGGAAGCGTAACCGCTGGACGCTCAGGATGGGTCGCCGTTGAGCCAGTCGGACATGTGGTGCGGCGAGAGCGAGCCGTTGGGCATGATGTGCTGCACGGTGCGTCCGTCCCGGGTGGCCAGGTCGGCGATCATCCGCCGGTGGCAGCGCCACCAGGTCGGTTCGCCGCACATCACGGCCACGTTGGCCGTTTCGGCGTCCCGAAGAAGGCGCTGGTACGCCGCTTGAAAGCCGGGGGTGCGGGTGTGCGACGCGTAGTTGGCGAATGCCGCGTTCTCCCACCACTGGTCGCTCGGCAGCGGGCTGGTGGACGGTTTGCGCCGGCCCCCGAGATCCGGCTCGTGGCGATAGGCGATCCCGGCGGCGCCCAGCCAGCCCGGCATCGCGTCTTCCGACACGTCGGGGTTGCGGCGCGAGCCGGGGAAGCTGCGCACGTCGACCAGCAGAGTGACGCCGTGCCGGCGCAGGTCGTCGCCGAGTTCGGCTGCGGTCTTCGCGCCGTGGCCGATGGTGAACAGCATTGTCTGGGAGTGCCCTCGGTGGGATTCGAACCCACACTGGACGGGTTTTGAGTCCGTTTCCTCTGCCAGTTGGGATACGAGGGCTCGCAAGGAGAGGGGTGCGACCCCCTACCTTAAAGCAGCCTCCCACCATAGATGATCGGCGTGGGCGTGGGTTCTCACCGCCCCGAGGTCGCTGGTCGCAGGCCTTCACGAGACAATGTCGGTCATGACAGGCCCCACGACCGACACCGACGCCGCTGTGCCGCGCCGGGTCCTGATCGCCGAAGACGAAGCGCTCATCCGACTGGACCTGGCCGAGATGCTGCGAGAGGAGGGTTACGAAATCGTCGGCGAGGCCGGCGACGGTCAGGAGGCCGTCGAACTGGCCGAGCGGCATAAGCCCGACCTGGTGATCATGGACGTGAAGATGCCGCGCCGCGACGGCATCGACGCGGCGTCGGAGATCGCCAGTAAACGCATCGCCCCGATCGTCGTGCTGACCGCGTTCAGTCAGCGCGATCTCGTCGAGCGCGCCCGCGACGCCGGTGCGATGGCCTACCTGGTGAAGCCGTTCACCATCAGCGACCTGATCCCCGCCATCGAGTTGGCGGTCAGCCGGTTCGGCGAGATCACCGAGCTCGAGCGCGAGGTGGCCACGCTGACCGACCGGCTGGAGACCCGCAAGCTCGTCGAACGCGCCAAAGGCCTGCTGCAGGCCAAACAGGGCATGACCGAGCCCGAGGCGTTCAAGTGGATTCAGCGCGCCGCCATGGACCGGCGCACCACGATGAAGCGGGTGGCCGAGGTGGTGCTGGAGACCCTCGACACGCCCAAGGACGAGTCGGACTAGCCGCGAGCGGGCGTGTCTGTACGACGACACGCCGTGAAACGCGTACATCTGCGCACGCTCACGCGGAGCGAGAGGCGCACGGAGTGGGCCCTAGCGGAGTGGGCCCCTAGCGGGCGACGATCACCGACGAGCCGTGCCCGAACAGGCCCTGGTTGGCGGTGACGCCGACCTTCGCGTTCTCCACCTGCCGGCCGGTGGCCTGACCGCGCAGTTGCCAGGTCAGCTCGCAGACCTGCGCGATGGCCTGGGCGGGGATGGCCTCCCCGAAGCACGCCAGCCCGCCCGACGGGTTGACCGGGACCTTGCCGCCGATGGTGGTCGCGCCGCTGCGCAGCAGCGCCTCGGCCTCGCCCTTGGCGCACAGCCCCAGGTGCTCGTACCAGTCGAGTTCCAGCGCGGTGGACAGGTCGTAGACCTCGGCCAGGCTGACGTCCTCGGGCCCGATGCCCGCCTCGGCGTAGGCCGCATCGAGGATCTGGTCCTTGAACACCCGCTCCGGTGCGGGCACCGCGGCGGTGGAATCCGTTGCGATGTCGGGCAATTCGGGCAGGTGCTGCGGGTACCGGGGAGTGACCGTGCTGACCGCGCGCACCGAGGGCACGCCGTCGAGTGAGCCGAGATGCTTGCGGGCGAACTCGGCGCTGGCCACGATCAGCGCCGCCGCCCCGTCGGAGGTCGCGCAGATGTCGAGCTGCCGGAGCGGGTCGGCCACCACCGGGCTGGCGAACACGTCGTCGACCGAGGCCTCCTTGCGGTAGCGGGCATTGGGGTTCTGCAGGCCGTGTTGCGAGTTCTTCACCTTCACCTGAGCGAAGTCCTCGGACGTCGCGCCATAGAGGTCCATCCGGCGGCGCGCCAGCAGCGCGAAATACACCGGGTTCATCGCGCCGATCAAGTGGAACCGCTGCCAGTCGGGGTCGTTCTTGCGTTCCCCGCCGACGGGAGCGAACGCGCCCTTCGGGGTGGTGTCGGCGCCGATCACCAACGCGACATCGCAAAAGCCGGCCAGGATCTGTGCGCGTGCGCTCTGCAGGGCCTGCGAACCGCTGGCGCAGGCGGCATAGCTCGAGCTGACCGGCACGCCGTTCCAGCCGAGCTTCTGCGCGAACGTCGAGCCGGCGATGAAGCCGGGGTAGCCGTTGCGGATGGTGTCCGCGCCGGCGACCAATTGAATCTGTTTCCAGTCCAGCCCGGCCTCGGCCAGCGCGGCGCGCGCGGCGACCACCCCGTATTCGGTGAAGTCGCGGCCCCACTTGCCCCAGGGGTGCATCCCGGCGCCGAGGATGTAGAGGGGTTCGGGGTTACTCATGTGGCGATCCTCCACGCGTGCACGACGCGCTGCACGCCGTCATTGTCGGTGAACAGCGGCATGGTCGTCAGCTCCATCTCCATGCCGACCTTCAGATCGGCGGCCACGGTGCCCTCGACCACCTTGCCCAGCACGATCAGACCCTCATTCGCCAGCTCGACGGCGGCGATCGCGAACGGCTCGAACGGGTCCGGGGCGGGGTAGGGCGGGGGCGGCGGATACCGGTTTTCGGTGTAGCTCCACAGCGTGCCCCGGGTGGACAGCGCGACGGCCTCTAGTGCGTCGCTGTCGCAGGCCGGGTTCGGGCAGTTGTTCTCCCGGGGCGGGAAGACGTAGGTCCCGCACTGCGGGCACTTGCTGCCGATCAGGTGCGGTACGCCGGCCTCGTCGGTGGCGAACCATCCCTCGATCGCGGGTTGTTGGGTGGTGACCTCTGGCACTCGGTCAGACTACCCAGGCCGAACACAAAACTGAAACGTGTTGCAGTTCTGTGCAGGATTGCACCGATGACTTCGGCGGGCGTCGAAGGTCAGACCAGAGGAGGAGTTGCGAGCCAGCGAAGGAGCGTCCCATGGTGATCGTTGCGGGTTACCTTGTCGTCGAGCCACTGCAGCGAGACAGCTATCTGGCCGGATGTAGGGCCGTCGTCCAGCAAGCGCGCAGAACGCCGGGCTGCCTCGACTTCGCGATCAGTGCCGACCTGGTCGATCCGAATCGCATCGACATCTTCGAACACTGGGAGTCACGGGCCGCCGTCGAGGCGTTCCGCGGTAGCGGACCCACCGATGAACAACAGGGCGCCATCGTGTCTGCGTCGGTTTCTGAATACGACGTGGGCGCTCAGCGGCGGCTGACTTGATGTCATGGCGGGTGCCTAGAGTTAAAGCCGTGCCCGCCGCGCCCACCGCCACCCCCGCTGCCGCCGAGGAACAAACCAAGCCGACTTTGATGTTGTTGGATGGCAATTCGCTGGCGTTCCGGGCGTTCTACGCGCTGCCCGCCGAGAACTTCAAGACCCGCGGTGGGCTGACCACCAACGCGGTGTACGGCTTCACCGCGATGCTGATCAACCTGCTGCGTGACGAGGCCCCGACGCACATCGCCGCGGCGTTCGACGTGTCGCGGCAGACCTTCCGCTCCGAGCGGTACCCGGAGTACAAGGCCAACCGGTCTTCGACGCCCGATGAGTTCCATGGCCAGATCGACATCACCAAGGAAGTGCTGAACGCGCTGGGCATCACCGTGCTTTCCGAACCGGGGTTCGAGGCCGACGACCTGATCGCGACGCTGGCCACCCAGGCCGAAAACGAGGGCTACCGCGTGCTGGTGGTCACCGGCGACCGCGACTCCCTGCAGCTGGTCAGCGACGACGTGACCGTGCTGTATCCCCGCAAGGGGGTCAGCGAGCTGACCCGCTTCACCCCGGAGGCCGTCGTCGAAAAGTACGGGCTGACCCCCAAGCAATACCCCGACTTCGCCGCGCTGCGCGGCGATCCCAGCGACAACCTGCCCGGCATCCCGGGAGTGGGAGAGAAGACGGCGACCAAGTGGATCGCCGAATACGGCTCGCTGCAGGCGCTGGTCGACAACGTCGACTCGGTGCGCGGCAAGGTGGGCGACGCGCTACGAGCGCACGTGGCCAACGTGGTGCTCAATCGGGACCTCACCGAGCTCGTTCGCGACGTGCCGCTGGCGCAGACGCCGGACACCCTGCGGCTGCAGCCGTGGGATCGCGACCAGATCCACCGGCTCTTCGACGACCTGGAGTTCCGGGTGTTGCGGGACCGGTTGTTCGAGACCCTGGTCGCCGTCGAGCCCGAGGTCGACGAGGGTTTCGACGTGCGCGGCGGCGCGCTGGATCCCGGCACGGTCGGGCAGTGGCTGGCCGCGCACGCCGCCGACGGGCGACGGGCCGGGCTGGCCGTGGCGGGCACCCACCTGCCGCACGGCGGCGACGCGACCGCGCTGGCCGTCGCCGCGGCCGACGGCGACGGCGGCTACGTCGACACCGCGACCCTGACACCCGAGGACGACGCGGCGCTGGCGGACTGGCTGGCCGATCCGGCGAAACCCAAAGCGCTGCATGAGGCCAAGCTCGCCATGCACGACCTGACGGGCCGCGGGTGGACGCTCAACGGCGTCACCTCCGACACCGCGCTGGCGGCGTATTTGGTGCGGCCGGGGCAGCGCAGCTTCACCCTCGACGACCTGTCACTGCGCTACCTGCGCCGCGAGCTGCGCGCGGAAACGGCTGAACAGCAACAGCTTTCGCTGCTCGATGACATGGAGGGCGTGGACGAGCAGGCCGTCCAGACCCTGATACTGCGGGCCCGCGCCGTGGTGGACCTGGCCGACGCACTCGACGCCGAGCTGGACCGAATCGATTCCACCGCATTGCTTTCCGAGATGGAGCTGCCCGTCCAGCAGGCGCTGGCCCACATGGAAACCGCGGGCATCGCGGTCGATTTGCAGCTGCTGGGTGAGTTGCAAAGCCAATTCGCCGACCAGATCCGCGACGCCGCCGAGGCCGCCTACGCCGTCATCGGCAAGCAGATCAACCTGGGCTCACCCAAGCAGTTGCAGGTGGTGTTGTTCGACGAACTCGGGATGCCGAAGACCAAGCGAACCAAGACCGGCTACACCACCGACGCCGACGCCCTGCAGTCGCTGTTCGACAAGACCGGGCATCCCTTCCTGCAGCACCTGCTGGCCCACCGCGACGTCACCCGGCTCAAGGTCACCGTTGACGGGCTGCTGAACTCGGTGGCGGCCGACGGCCGCATTCACACCACGTTCAACCAGACCATCGCGGCGACCGGCCGGCTTTCCTCGACCGAGCCAAACCTGCAGAACATCCCGATCCGCACCGAGGAAGGGCGCCAGATCCGGGACGCGTTCGTCGTCGGCAACGGTTACGCCGAGCTGATGACCGCCGACTACAGCCAGATCGAGATGCGCATCATGGCGCACCTGTCCCGCGACGAAGGCCTCATCGAGGCGTTCAACACCGGCGAGGACCTGCACTCGTTCGTCGCCTCGCGGGCGTTCGGCGTGCCGATCGAGGAGGTCACCGCCGAGCTGCGGCGCCGCGTCAAGGCGATGTCGTACGGGCTGGCCTACGGCTTGAGCGCGTACGGGCTGGCCGCGCAGCTGAAGATCTCCACCGAGGAGGCCAAGGTCCAGATGGACCAGTACTTTGCCCGGTTCGGCGGGGTGCGCGACTACCTGATGCAGGTGGTCGAGCAGGCCCGCAAGGACGGCTACACCTCGACGGTGCTGGGCCGCCGGCGCTACCTGCCCGAGCTGGACAGCAGCAATCGTCAGGTGCGCGAGGCCGCCGAACGAGCGGCGCTCAACGCGCCGATCCAGGGCAGCGCGGCCGACATCATCAAGGTGGCGATGATCGAGGTCGACAAGGCGCTCAAGGAAGCGGGGCTGGCGTCCCGGATGCTGCTGCAGGTGCACGACGAACTGTTGTTCGAAATCGCGCCCGGGGAGCGGGAACGGGTCGAGGCGCTGGCGCGCGAGAAGATGGGCGGCGCCTACCCCCTGGACGTCCCGCTCGAGGTGTCGGTCGGCTACGGTCGCTCATGGGACACGGCCGCGCACTAGCGCGGCAATCCGACTCCGCCGCGCATTAACGGCGATTCACACCGCGAATTTGCCGTGCCGTCATGTTTGAGTCAGACATGCAACCGGCTTGGTTTGTCCAGCGTGTGCCCTGTCGAGTAGCCTCGACAGGTAAATCCTGAATTGTCCCTACGACCCAACCTGTCCGGAGCAACCCAACAACATGCCGAGTCCCGCCGTCACCTCGCCACAAGTAGCCGTCAACGACATAGGCTCGAGCGAGGACTTTCTCGCCGCGATCGATAAAACCATCAAGTACTTCAACGATGGCGACATCGTCGAAGGCACCATTGTCAAAGTGGACCGGGACGAGGTACTCCTCGACATCGGCTACAAGACCGAAGGGGTTATCCCCGCCCGCGAACTCTCCATCAAGCACGACGTCGACCCCAACGAGGTCGTTTCCGTCGGTGATGAGGTCGAGGCCCTGGTTCTCACCAAGGAGGACAAAGAGGGCCGCCTGATCCTGTCCAAGAAGCGCGCCCAGTACGAGCGCGCCTGGGGCACCATCGAGGCGCTCAAGGAAAAGGACGAGGCCGTCAAGGGCACCGTCATCGAGGTGGTCAAGGGTGGCCTGATCCTCGACATCGGGCTGCGCGGCTTCCTGCCCGCCTCGCTGGTCGAGATGCGGCGCGTGCGCGATCTGCAGCCGTACATCGGCAAGGAGATCGAAGCCAAGATCATCGAGCTGGACAAGAACCGCAACAACGTGGTGCTGTCGCGGCGGGCATGGCTGGAGCAGACGCAGTCCGAGGTGCGCAGCGAGTTCCTCAACCAGCTACAGAAGGGCACCATCCGCAAGGGCGTGGTGTCGTCCATCGTCAACTTCGGCGCGTTCGTCGATCTCGGTGGTGTGGACGGTCTGGTGCACGTCTCCGAGCTGTCCTGGAAGCACATCGACCACCCGTCCGAGGTGGTCCAGGTGGGCGACGAGGTCACCGTCGAGGTGCTCGACGTCGACATGGACCGCGAGCGGGTTTCGTTGTCGCTCAAGGCGACCCAGGAAGACCCGTGGCGGCACTTCGCCCGCACCCACGCCATCGGCCAGATCGTGCCCGGCAAGGTCACCAAGCTGGTTCCGTTCGGCGCGTTCGTGCGCGTCGAGGAGGGCATCGAGGGCCTGGTGCACATCTCGGAGCTGGCCGAGCGGCACGTCGAGGTGCCCGACCAGGTGGTGGCCGTCGGCGACGACGCGATGGTCAAGGTCATCGACATCGACCTGGAGCGCCGCCGAATCTCGTTGTCGCTCAAGCAGGCCAACGAGGACTACACCGAGGAGTTCGACCCGGCGAAGTACGGCATGGCCGACAGCTACGACGAGCAGGGCAACTACATCTTCCCCGAAGGCTTCGACGCCGACACCAACGAATGGTTGGAGGGCTTCGAAAAGCAGCGCGCCGAATGGGAGGCCCGCTACGCCGAGGCCGAGCGCCGGCACAAGATGCACACCGCGCAGATGGAGAAGTTCGCCGCGGCCGAGGCGGCCGGACACGGCGGTGGCGAGCAGTCGTCCGGCAACGGCGGTGCGCGCGAGGAGAAGGCGGCCGGTGGATCCTTGGCCAGCGACGCCCAATTGGCCGCTCTGCGGGAGAAACTCGCCGGCAACGCCTGATCGCGCATGCTGCGGATCGGGTTGACCGGTGGCATCGGCGCCGGCAAGTCGGCGGTGTCGGCCACGTTCGCGAAGTGCGGTGGGGTCATCGTCGACGGCGACGTCATCGCGCGCGAAGTGGTCGAGCCGGGCACCGAGGGACTGTCGTCGCTGGTCGAGGCGTTCGGCGAGGACATCCTGCAATCGGACGGATCGCTGGATCGTCCGGCTTTAGCCGCCAAGGCATTTCGGGATGACGACGCCCGCAAGAAGCTGAACGGGATCGTCCACCCGCTGGTGGGTAAGCGCCGCGCCGAGATCATTGCGTCGGTGCCCGGGGATTCCGTTGTGGTCGAGGACATTCCGCTGCTGGTTGAATCCGGGATGGCGCCGCTGTTCCCGCTGGTCGTCGTGGTGCACGCCGACGCCGAGATGCGGGTGCGTCGGCTGGTCGAACAACGCGGCATGCCCGAGGAGGACGCCCGCGCCCGCATCGCCGCGCAGGCCTCCGACGAGCAGCGCCGCGCCGTCGCCGACATCTGGCTGGACAATTCGGGCAGCCCCGGCGAGTTGGAGCAGCGGGCACTTGACGTGTGGCACAACCGGATCCTGCCGTTCGCCCACAACCTGAGCGCGGGTGAGATCGCCCGGGCGCCGGCGCGGCTGGTGCCGCCCGATCCGAGTTGGCGCGACCAGGCGCGGCGGATCATCAACCGGATTCGGACCGCGTGCGGTCATAGGGCGTTGCGCGTCGACCACATCGGTTCGACCGCGGTGCCCGACTTCGCCGCCAAGGACGTCATCGACGTTCAGATCACCGTCGAGTCGCTCGCGGTCGCCGAAGCGCTCGCCGAGCCCCTGTTATCCGCCGGCTACCCCCGCATCGACCGCCTCACCGAAGACGTCCCCAAGCCCGATGCCCGCAGCACCGTGGAACGCTACAACCACAGTGACGATCCCTCATTGTGGCACAAGCGGATTCACGCCTCGGCCGATCCGGGACGGCCCACCAACGTGCACATCCGGGTGGACGGCTGGCCCAATCAGCAATTCGCGCTGCTGTTTGTCGACTGGCTGGCGGCCAACCCCACCGCCCGCGCCGACTACCTGGCCGTCAAGCGCGAGGCCGAACGGGGCGCGGACGGTGAGACCGCGGCCTATGTGGTCGTCAAGGAAGCTTGGTATCCCGACGCTTACCGGCGGGCGTGGGAGTGGGCCGACTCGACCGGCTGGAAGCCCGAGGGCGCGCTGTCACAATAGTCACACCAGCCGCCGCCCGATTCGGGTGGTCTTTTGTCCGCCTACGAGCGACAAATCCCTTGGGCAACTGCGTATGTCGCTGCTAGGCGGACAAAAACGTGTGGTGGTTGGAGCCAGTGGCAGCTGTGACGGATGTGATTCCACCGCTCGAGACACGCCTAGGGCAAGGGCGCTCCGCATTGCAGCGCACCGTTATTGGGATCGGAATTACCGAGCGCCGGCCTGACCATTTGGTCGGTTTGCGCGAAAACGTTGTCGTCGACGTCGATTTCGCAGTGCACGTTCGCCGCGTAAGGGAAACGAAGCACAATTCGGAGACCGGCCTGCTGCGGATCGGGCAACACGGTGTTGGCCTCGAACACGTTGCCCGGCATCGAAGGAAGGCCGGTGGTGTTCGTCTGCCCGCCGTTGATGATGAAGGTGGCCTGGCTGCCGGTGGTCACTGCGTCGACTCGGGCGCGGTAGGTGATGTTGTGGAGGTCCGCGCGCGCCGTGGCCGGGCTTAGCTGAGAGCCAGCCGCGAGGGCTATCGTGGCGGCGATCGGCATCCACGTGTGGTTGCTGGGACTCATGAGATCGAGATTACTCGTTTTGATTGCCCGGCTCCTCCACGCTCCGCCTGCGGACCGCATCGTCGTCGGGCTAAGTTTGATTGCCCGGCTCCTCCACGCTCCGCAGGCGGACCGCATCGTCGCCGAGCTAGCCCTGGCAGGACGGACACCACCACGACGTCCGGCCGCCCACCCGGGCCCGCGCGAGACGGGTGCCGCAGCGCGGGCAGTGCGGGTCGGGTTCGTCGCGCACCCCGGTGAGCCACCGCGGCAGGCCGGGCACCCGGCCGTGTCGCACCGAGGTGCGCAACACCTGGGTCATCGCGGTGTGCAGACGCTTGACGTCCTCGGCGCCCACGTCGGCGACCGGACGGGCCGGCGCAACCCGGGCGCGCCAGCAGATCTCGTCGGTGAGCAGGTTCCCCAGACCCGCAATCACCGACTGGTCCATCAGCGTGGGTTTCAGCCGGCCCCGGCGTCCCACCAGCACGCCGCGGAACTCCGGCAGGCCGAGGCCCAGCGCGTCGGGACCCTGCGGACCCGTCACGTGGGCGATGTCGTCGGCGGCGTCGGCCAGCCACACCCCGCGCAGCTTGCGGAGGTCGGCGTAGCGCAGTTCGCCTCGATCGAGCGACAGCACCAGCCGCTCATAGCCCAGCGGCTCGGCGCCGTCGGCGGCGTAGTACGGGTGGCCCGTCATGCCGCTGTGGATCAAAAGCGCCGGGCCGTCGGTGGGCAGGATCAGCCACTTGCCGTGCCGGCGCGGGGAACCGAAGCGCCGGCCTTCAAGCCGGCGCGCGAGCACTTGCGCGGTGGCGTTGCGCAGGATGCCGGCGTCGCGGACCTCCGCGCGCCGAATCCGCCTGCCGGGCAAGGGCACCGCCAAAGCGCGCCGAAACCCCTCAACGTCGGGCAGCTCAGGCACGAAGCTTCGCCAGGCGCCGCGCCGGGCCGGCCAGGGAGCGTGCGTGCCGATACATGTCGGCCCATGGATCCGGTTGTTTGGCAAGCCGTTTTGCGATGTCGCGGATGGTGAATCGGTCGGCCCGCAGCCCGCGCGTGTCCAGTTCGTCCCACTCCAGCGGGGTCGCCACCGGCGCGCCGCTACGGGCCCGGACCGCATAGGGGGCAACGGCGGTCTGCGCGTACGCGTTTCGCATGATGTCGAGATAGACCCGGCTGCCGCGTTTGTCCTTGCGTGCCTCCACCGTTCGGTGCGCGGCGTCGTCGGCCGCCACCACCTCGGCGACGTCGCGGGCGAATTGGCGGACGGTGTCGAAATCGGCGTCGCCGCGCAGCGGCGCCACCACGTGCAGCCCGCGCGACCCGGTGGTCTGCACGTAGCGCGCAAGCCCGAGGTCATCCAGCACCCCGGCCACCGCGCGGGCGGTCGCCCGGACCACGGCGAAGTCGCTGTCGGAGGGGTCGAGGTCGAAGACCAGTCGGTCGGGGTTGTGCAGCCGGCTTTTCCGCGACTGCCACACGTGCAGCGTGATGCAGTTCTGGTTGGCCAGCCAGCGCAACGCCTGCGGGCGTTCGGCCACCGGATGCACCACGGTACCGCCGGTCCCACCCTCCCTGGCGACCACTGCGCTGTCGATCCAGTCGGGCAGCGAATCGGCGAAATCCTGCTGCACGAACCCTTGTTCGCCGATGCCGCGCGGGAACCGTTGCACCGTGAGCGCCCGGCCCTTGAGGTGCGGCAGCATCGTGTCGGCCACCTCGCCGTAGTAGTCGACAACTTCGCCCTTGGTGATCCGCTTTGCAGGCGAGGGCCCGGGAAACATCACCCGCTCCGGGTGGGTGACCTCGACCTCGATGCGGGCCATCAGCGTGTCTCCCGCACGACCTCGCCGGGATCCTTGTCGGTGCGAAGGCCAAGGTAGCGCGGGTGGCGCAGCCTGCCGTCGCGGGTCCACTCGCTGAACCCGATCTGGACGACGAGCTCCGGACGCACCCAGCGGGCGCCGTTCTCGCGCACCAGGCCCCGGGTGAACGGGGCCTGGTCCTGCTCGATCGCCGCCAGCCGGGTGTGCAGGCGGCGCAGGGTGTCCTCGTCGAACCCGGTGCCCACCTTCCCGGCGTAGACCAGGTCGCGTCCGTCGTGGTAGCCGAGCAGCAACGCGCCCAACTCGATTCGGCTGCCCTTGGGGCCGGTGTAGCCGCCCACCACGAATTCCTGGTCGCGCACACATTTGAACTTCAGCCAATGCGGCGAGCGGCGACCGTCGTACGGCGAGTCGGCGAGCTTGGCGATCACCCCTTCGTCGCCGCGCTCGCATGCGGCCCGGTAGGCCGCGATGCCGTCCCGCAGCCGGTGGGTGGCGAAACGCAGCGGACCGCCGAACTGAATGGCCTTGCGCAGTAACCTCTTACGCCAGAGCAGCGGCACGTCGGTGGTGGATTTGCCGTCGAGGTGCAGCAGGTCGAAGACGTAGTAGAAAACGCGGACCGGCGACGCCCGCGCGACGTCGGGGTCGGTGATGCCCAGACGGCCCTGTAGGCGCTCGAAGCTGGTGCGCCGTCCCTCGAACGCCACCACCTCGCCGTCCACCACGAACCGGCTGGTGTGCTGGGCGGCGAGCGCGTCGACCAGCTCGGGATAGGTTCCATTGAGCGGCAGGCGATTTCGCGACAGCAGCCGCACCCGGTCGCCGTCGCGAAACGCCAGGCAACGCATCCCGTCGAATTTGCGCTCGAAGATCCAGTCCGGATCGGAAAACCGCTTCTCGGTGAGCGTGGCCAGCGTGGGGGCGCGCCAGTCCGGCACCGGCTCGTCGCGCAGCGCCGCGCGCACCGGCCCGGGCAGACCGGAAAAGTCCGTCACGGGAACCCGCACAGCTCGTCCTCGGTGCCGCCGTTCGGCACCTGTTCACCGCGCGCGGCGCCCTCGTCCTTGCGTTTGATCAGCAGCCACGTTTCGTCCTGACCTTCCCGGACCCGGGTGAGTGAGTAGCCGCCGCTCACCCGCTCGCCGCACAGGCGGAACGAAAGGTGACCGCCCCTGAGGCCGTCGGTCATCTCGTGGGTGGTCGCGTTGGTGTACGTGCCGCTGTCGCCGACGATGACGTCGTCCGGGACGCGGTCGAGCGGGCAGTCGTCGGTGCGGCGGACGATTCGGCTGCCCTCGCGGAGCGCCCAGCGCACCAGGACGCCACCGATCTCCAGGCCGAACTCGCAGTGGTCAGCGTCGGCAGCCGGGCGCTGGACGACGAAATGGGCGTCGCGGCCGCGCCGTCGGCGCCGGTACTCGCTCAAGCGCATTCCAAAGGGATACCCGCACGTCACGTGCGGAAACGCGGCTACGGGGCCCGCCGGGGAGCGCTACCCGCCGCGCCACGTCAGCTCCATCTGGTGGGTGGCCAGCCACCGCGACAGGTCATAGTCGTTGCGGGCCAGGCCGTCGATCGCCGCGACGGCGCGTCGCACCGCCCGCTCGGCGACCTCGGCGCCCAGCAGTCCGTCGCGCACTGCGTCCAGCAGCTCGTCGACGTCGGTCAGCGCCGCCCCGATGCCGGTGCGGACCACGATGTCCAGGTAGTGGTCTTCCGAATGCCACACCTTTGGGCCGGGTGCGTATTCGCCGACGTCGAGGTAGTAGTCCTGGTCGCGTTCGTGACCCGCATTGAAGTGAAAGACGGTGGCGCGCAAGCCCAGTGACGGCAGTAGCCACGATTCGAGGTAATGGAACTGGGCCCGGCCCGGGGTGGGGCGCGCGACGTAGAGCCCCCACGGTTGCACGACGTACTCGTCGACGGCCCGCACGATGCCCTTCGGGTCGGTGTTGGTGCGGGCGACCAGGTCGAACGTTTCGTGCTTGGGCGGATGGATGACGCCAGCCTATCGGCCCTTAACGTCGGAGCCGGATTCTCCACCGGACAAACCCGGCGTAGAACAGCGACAACGCGGCCAGCATGCCCATGTCCAGGAGCCAGACCTTCGATGTGTGCTGCCAGAACCGGTCCTGGGACAGCAGCGAATCGGGCACCAGGTGGCGCAGGTCGACCGTCGACGCCGCCGCGGCGTAACCCCAGCGCGCGGGCATCGCGAAGGACAGCTGATCGAGCCCGAGCCGGCCGGTCACCGGGACCATGCCGCCGCACAGCACCAGCTGCGCCATCACGGTGACCACGAACAGCGGCATGATCTGCTCGCTGGAGCGGACCAGCGACGAGATGGCCAGCCCGAGGATGGCCGAGGCGACACACGTCGCCGCGACGGTGGCGAACAGTTCGACGGTGGCCCCGAAGGTCGAATGGCCGAGCAGCACGGCGCCGCGGGTCGGCGCGCTCTTGCCGATCACCACGATCGCGGTGATGATCGCCGACTGCACGATGGCGAACCCGCAGTACACCGCGGTCTTCGCGAGCAGGTAGGCGGTGGTCGACAGCCCGACCGCCTGCTCGCGCTGAAAGATCGCCCGTTCGCCGACCAGGTCGCGGATCGTCAGCGCGGTGCCCATGAATGCCGCGGCGGGCATCAGCAGCGCCAGTATCTGCGCGGCCTCGTCGGGCGTGCCAGCGTTCGCGCCCGGCACCTGAAACCCATGGTTGCCCGGAACGGTCAGCGACAGCGAACCCAGGATGAACGGCAGCAGCGCCAGGAAGATGAAGTAGGCGCGGTCGGCGACGACCAGGCGGACCTGCCGGCGGGCGACGGTCGAGATCTGGCGCCGCACGCTGGTGTGGACCGGTTCACCCAGGTCGCCCGGCTCGTCGGTCTTGTCCGGCAGCAGTTTCTGGGGTCGCTTCTGCGCCTCGGCCTGCGCCAGGAACCGCCGGTTGGCCTCCTCGGGGTCGGCGCCCACCTTGGTGAAGATCTTGGCCCAGTTGCTGGTGCCCATCGCCTCACCGATCTGGTCGGGCGGGCCGCAGTAGGCCGTCTTGCCGCCCGGGGCCACCAGCAGCAGCTGGTCGCACACGTCGAGGTAGGAGAGCATGTGCGTCACGACGATCACCACGCGGCCGGCGTCGGCGAGCTGCCGCAGCATCGTCATGACCTGGTGGTCCAGCGCGGGGTCGAGGCCGGAGGTCGGCTCGTCGAGGATCAGCAGCGAGGGCCCGGTCAGCAGCTCCAGCGCGACCGAGGCGCGCTTGCGCTGGCCGCCGGACAGCTTGTCGACCCGGGTGTCGGCGTGCTTGGTCAGGTCGAGCTCGTCGAGCACCTGGCTGACCACCTTGGCGCGGTCGGCCTTGCTGGTGTCCGGCGGCAGCCGCAGCTCGGCGGCGTAACCCAGCGCCTGGTTGACCGTCAGCTGGCGGTGCACCACGTCGTCCTGCGGGACCATGCCGATCCGGCTGCGCAACGAGGCGTAGTCGGCGTGGATGTTGTGGCCCTCGAAGGTGACCGAGCCGGAGCTGGGGGTGGTGTAGCCGGCGATCAGCCTGGCCAGCGTGCTCTTTCCGGCGCCCGACCCGCCGATCACGGCGGTCAGTGTGCCGGGGCGGGCGGTCAGCGAGATGTTGTCCAGCAGCTGCTTGCCGTTGTCGACGACGTACTTGACGTTGCGCACCTCGAGGCCGCCGGTGCGCGTCGCGGCGTCGCCGCGCTCGATCAGCGTGCCGTCGCGGTACACCAGGTCGACGTTGCCGATGGTGACCACGTCGTCGTCGGTCAGGATCGCCGACCCGACCCGGGTGCCGTTGACGAACGTCCCGTTGACGCTGTTGTCCCTGATTTCGAGGCCCAGCGGCGTGGGGACCAAGGTGGCGTGGTGACGCGAGGCCAACACGTCGGGGACGACGATGTCGTTCTCGGCCGCGCGGCCAATGGTCTTGGCGCCGACGGTGCCGGCGGCCGACGATGCGCGCGGCGAGAGCAGCTTCACGAAGCGCGTCGCCAGGTTCGACACGTCGGCCGTCTTGGCGTCGATGACGGTGGACTCCGCCGGCGGTGTCGAGTCCACCCGGGCCGGCGCCCCGCCGTCGCCTACCTCGTCCAAGGCCGGCGGCGCCACCTTCGCCGCGTGGACCACCGTAAGCGGGTCGGGCGGCGGCGGCCGTAGCGGCGGCCGCGCTTGGCGAGGCTGCGAGACCGGCTGGCGGGGCGGCGGTGGGCCCGGCGGCCGCGCGGGCTGCCTGGGCGGTGCATTGGATGGCATGGGGCGCGGCGGCGCTGCATTTCTCGGCCGGCTGGGTGCCTGGCGGCGCGGCGGCGCGGTGGGATTCGTTTGCTCCGGTAGCGCGTTCCAGGCCAGGGTCGGCGGCCCGGAGTCGCGCTGCGGCCTCGGCTGCGCCGGCCGGCTGGCGTGGGCCTGCTGCGGTCCGATCGCGAAGGTCAGCCGCGGTCCCTGCGGGTTGCCGACGTTGATGCTCTGGCCGTCGTGGATGTCGATGACCGGCATCCGGTAGCCATTGACGTAGGTCCCGTTCAGCGAGCCGTTGTCGATTGCCAGCCAACGGCCCTGATCGAACCGCACGATCAGGTGCGCACGGGAGATCCGCGGGTCCGGGATGCGCAAGTCGGCGTTGACATCACGCCCGACGACCACCTCGTGGCCCGCGGCGAAGGAACGTTGGGACCCGTCGTGCCGGATTGTCAGGACAGGCGGGGCGGGTCGATTCACCACTCAAGTATCGGCCGCCGGTTTGAGTGCTCTCCATGGGACTCGCCTGTGATTTGTCTTTATTTCGATTTGGCGACTCATAGCTGCCTCATAGCCTGCGGAGACCAATCACCCACCGAGATCCGGCATGATTCGAGCGTGAGGGGAGGCCAGGCGACAGCGTCCCGATGCGAAACCGGCAGGTAATGCCGAAAAAACCAGGGGGCAAACGGTTGACGGACGACGAACACAAGGGGACAACCCGGCGCATTGACGCCGGGCGACGGCTGCTCAGCAACCCGCGGCTGGGGTTCCGCGCGGGCTTCCACTCGCTGCCCTCGGCGACCGTCGCGCACCTGTTTCGCCGCATTCCGCCGGTCAACTCGACGCCGAACGCGGAGCCGTCGCCGGTGGAGCAACCCGCCGAGGTCAGCGGATCGCGCCTCGCGTTGAGCAGTGGCGCGCCGTTTGCCGGCTACACGATCCTGCGGCAGCTCGGCGCCGGGGGCATGGCGGAGGTCTATCTGGCTCTGCATCCCCGGTTGCCGCGTCGCGACGTGATCAAGGTCCTCGCCGAGGCGGTCACCGCCGACCCGGAGTTCCGCGAGAGGTTCAACCGGGAGGCCGACCTCGCCGCCACCCTGTGGCACCCGCACATCGTCGGCGTCCACGATCGGGGCGAATTCAATGGCCAGCTCTGGATTTCCATGGACTACGTCGAGGGCACCGATGCCGCGCGACTGGTCAAAGAGCGCTACCAGGACGGGATGCCGATCGACGAGGTGTCCGACATCCTGCACGCCGTCGCGGGCGCGCTCGACTACGCGCACGACCGCGGGTTGCTGCACCGCGACGTCAAACCGGCCAACATCCTGCTCACCCACCCCGAGTACGGGGAACGCCGAATCCTGTTGGCCGACTTCGGCGTAGCGCGCCACCTCGCCAACATCAGCGGGATCACCGAGACCAACGTCGCCGTGGGAACGGTGGCTTACGCCGCACCCGAACAGCTGACGGGTTCCAACATCGACGGCCGTGCGGACCAATATGCGTTGGCCGCCAGCGCCTTTCATCTGCTTACCGGCGCGCCGCCGTTCCAGCACTCCAACCCGATCGCGGTCATCAGCCAGCACCTGCACGAGGATCCGCCGCGGCTCAGCGATCACCGCCCGGATTTGGCGCACCTCGACGACGTGTTCTTCAAGGCCCTTGCCAAGAAACCTTCGGACCGGTTCGACCGCTGCCGCACGTTCGCCGACGCCGTCAGCGAGCGGCTCGACGACGAGGTTCCCGACACCGCTGTGGTGACGCCGCCGCGGCCGCGCGGGGCCCGCGGCCTGGTCGCCGCGGTGAATCACCGGTTTTCGTCGCGCACCCGGTGGGCGACCGCGTTGGTCTGCGCGGTGCTGATGGCCGTGGCGGCGACGTGGTCGCTCCTGTACTCGTTTCAGCCGCAGAGCCCTTCGCCCAATGTCCCGGCGCTGGCGTCCAGGCCGTCCGTCCCGGCGCCCAGCGCCGCGCCGGTGAGACCGGGCGGTCCTGCGCTCAACGGCACCTACAAGTTGACCTACGACCGCAGCAAGCAGACGACCAACGGCATTCCGATCCGCCATGACGGCCCGGCCACCAGCTGGTGGGCGTTCCGCTCGGTGTGCACGACCAAGGGGTGCGCGGCGACCGGAACCCAGCTCGACGACGCCAACCACCAGGTCGCCAGCACCACCGATGGCGGTCACACGTACACGCTGCGCTTCATCGGTGGCTATTGGCAGGGCGGGTTCCAGCAGGAGCGCGCGGGCTGCACCCAGCCGAACGGACAAGTGACGGCCACCCAGCAGGAAAGCGTCGCGGGGTCATTGGCGCCGCAATCCGACGGAACGCTGCGCGGCACGGTGACGCAGACCGCTCTCTCCGATGAGTGCGGCGCGCAGGGAGCCGTGGTGCGGGTGCCGGTGGTGGCTACCCGGGTCGGCGACGCCCCGGCGTCCGTGCCCGTGGCCGATCCCGCCCAGGTGATCAGCGCCTCGACCACGCCGTCGCCGCCGTCGGCGCCGGTCCTGGGCGGGCCGTGCAGCGACATCGACAAGCTCGCCTACGACCCGACGAATAGCGAGCAGGTCGTCTGCGAGGGCAACACCTGGGCAAAGGCGCCCATCACGATGGGGGTGCATGCCACCGGTAGCTCGTGCAACCGGCCGAGCACCTCGGTGTACGCCATGTCCACGTCGAGCGACGGCTACCTGCTGGAATGCGATCCGGTCACGCGGACCTGGACCCGGCCGGGGGCGTAGTGGGCTTTCGTTGCCGCGAGCGTGCGCGTTGGTACGCCGACACGCCGTGTGGCGTGTCATTCTGCGCACGCTCGCGCACCACCGCTTGTCGGTGCGGGCCTCTACCCTGGTGGCATGGCTTTCGCCACTGAACATCCGGTAGTCGCACACTCGGAATACCGCGCCGTCGACGAGGTCGTGCGCGCCGGCGGCCGTTTCGAGGTCGTCAGCCCGCACGACCCAGCCGGCGACCAGCCCGCGGCCATCGAAGAACTGGAACGGCGCATCAGGGCGGGGGAGCGCGACGTCGTGCTGCTGGGCGCCACGGGCACCGGCAAGTCGGCCACCACCGCGTGGCTGATCGAGCGCCTGCAGCGGCCCACCCTGGTGATGGAGCCCAACAAGACGCTGGCCGCGCAGATCGCCAACGAGCTGCGAGAGATGTTGCCGCACAACGCCGTCGAGTACTTCGTGTCGTACTACGACTACTACCAGCCCGAGGCGTACATCGCGCAGACCGACACCTACATCGAGAAGGACAGCTCGATCAACGACGACGTGGAGCGGCTGCGGCACTCCGCCACGTCGTCGCTGCTGTCGCGCCGCGACGTGGTGGTGGTGGCCTCGGTATCGTGCATCTACGGCCTGGGCACGCCGCAGTCCTACCTGGACCGCTCCGTCGAACTGCGAGTCGGCATCGAGGTGCCCCGCGACGGGTTGCTGCGCCTGTTGGTCGACGTGCAATACACCCGCAACGACCTGTCCTTCACCCGCGGTTCGTTTCGGGTGCGCGGCGACACCGTGGAGATCATCCCGTCCTACGAAGAGCTGGCGGTGCGCATCGAGTTCTTCGGCGACGAGATCGAGGCGCTGTACTACCTGCACCCCCTGACCGGTGAGGTGATCCGCCAGGTCGACTCGCTGCGGATCTTCCCGGCGACCCACTATGTGGCCGGCCCCGAGCGGATGGCCCACGCGATCTCCACCATCGAGGAAGAGCTCGCCGAGCGGCTCGCCGAGTTCGAGCGCCAGGGCAAGCTGCTGGAGGCCCAGCGGCTGCGGATGCGCACCAACTACGACATCGAGATGATGCGTCAGGTCGGGTTCTGCTCCGGCATCGAGAACTACTCCCGGCACATCGACGGCCGGGGGCCCGGCTCGCCGCCGGCGACCCTGCTCGACTACTTCCCTGAGGACTTCCTGCTGGTCATCGACGAGTCGCACGTCACCGTGCCGCAGATCGGCGGCATGTACGAGGGCGACATGTCCCGCAAGCGCAACCTCGTCGACTACGGGTTCCGGCTGCCATCGGCGTGCGACAATCGCCCGCTGACCTGGGAAGAGTTCGCCAACCGGATCGGGCAGACGGTGTACCTGTCGGCTACCCCGGGCCCCTACGAACTCAGCCAGTCCGGCGGCGAGTTCGTCGAGCAGGTGATCCGCCCGACCGGCCTGGTTGACCCCAAGGTGGTGGTCAAGCCGACCAAGGGGCAGATCGACGACCTGATCGGCGAGATCCGCAAGCGCGCCGACGCCGACGAACGGGTGCTGGTGACGACGCTGACCAAGAAGATGGCGGAGGACCTCACCGACTACCTGCTGGAGATGGGCATCCGGGTGCGCTACCTGCACTCGGAGGTCGACACGCTGCGCCGGGTGGAGCTGCTGCGCCAGCTGCGGCTCGGCGAGTACGACGTGCTGGTCGGTATCAACCTGCTGCGCGAGGGCCTCGACTTGCCCGAGGTGTCGCTGGTGTCGATCCTCGACGCCGACAAGGAGGGCTTCCTGCGTTCGACCCGCAGCCTGATCCAGACCATCGGCCGCGCCGCCCGCAACGTGTCCGGCGAAGTGCACATGTACGCCGACTCGATGACCGACTCGATGAAGGAGGCCATCGACGAGACCGAGCGGCGCCGCGCGAAGCAGGTCGCCTACAACCAGGCCCACGGCATCGACCCCAAGCCGCTGCGCAAGAAGATCGCCGACATCCTCGACCAGGTCTATCGCGAGGCCGACGACAGCGAAACCGTCGAGATCGGCGGGTCGGGACGCAACGCCTCCCGCGGCCGGCGCGCCCAGGGCGAGCCCGGGCGTGCCGTCAGCGCGGGAGTGTTCGAGGGCCGCGACGTCACCAGCATGCCGCGCGCGGAGCTGGCCGACCTGATCAAGGACCTCACCGCGCAGATGATGGCCGCCGCGCGCGACTTGCAGTTCGAGCTGGCGGCGCGGTTCCGCGACGAGATCGCCGACCTCAAGAAGGAACTGCGGGGAATGGACGCCGCCGGCCTGAAGTGACGCACGCCGCCGCCACGACCGGCAGCTGGCGCGAGCTGCTGGGCGCCAAGTATCTGGGGACGTCGGTCGTGCTGGCCGGCGGCGTCGCGCTGTACGCCACCAATGAGTTCCTGACCATCAGCCTGCTGCCGAACACGGTCGCCGAGATCGGCGGCAGCCGCCTCTACGCCTGGGTGATGACGCTCTACCTGGTCGGGTCGGTGGTCGCGGCGACCATGGTCCATCCGCTGCTCGTCCGCGTCGGGGCCCGTTCGTCGTATCTGATTGGACTGGCTCTGTTCGGCGCCGCAACTTTGGCATGCGGGGTGGCTCCCAACATGCACACCCTGATCGCGGCGCGCGCTCTGCAAGGCGTCGGCGGCGGCCTGATCGCCGGCCTCGGCTATGCGGTCATCAACATGGCGCTGCCGCGCTCGCTGTGGACCAGGGCCTCGGCGCTGGTGTCCGCGATGTGGGGCGTCGCCACGGTGGTCGGACCGGCGACGGGTGGCCTGTTCGCGCAGTTCGGGTTGTGGCGATGGTCCTTCGTCGCGATGGCGATTCTGACCGCGCTGATGGCCGTCCTGGTGCCGATCGCGCTGCCCGCCGGCCGGGCCGACCCCGGTGCGGAGCCACCTGCGATGAAGGTGCCGGTCTGGTCACTGGTGCTGATCGGCGCCGCCACGCTGGCGGTCAGCATCGCCCAGATCCCGCACAACGGCCTGGCGACCGCCGGACTGCTGGCCGCCGGCATCGTCCTCCTCGGATTGTTCGCGGTGGTCGACTGGCGGATGCGCGCGGCGGTGTTGCCGCCCAGCGTGTTTGGTGCCGGGCCGCTGAAGTGGATTTATCTGACCATGGGCGTGTTGATGATCGGCGCGATGGTGGACACCTACGTCCCGCTGTTCGGTCAGCAGTTGGCGCACCTGACGCCGGTGGCGGCCGGGTTCCTGGGTGCGGCGCTGGCGGTCGGGTGGACGGTCTCCGAGATCGTCAGCGCGTCGCTGGAAAACCCCCGAGCGATCGGCCGGGTGATCGCGACGGCGCCGGTGGTGGTGGCATCGGGCCTGGCGCTGGGCGCGCTCACCCAGCGTGACAACGCCTCAGCCGGGATCGTCGCGCTGTGGGCGCTCGCGCTGCTGGTGGCCGGAATCGGGATCGGGATGGCCTGGCCCCATTTATCGGTGCGCGCAATGGATTCCGTCAACGACCCGGCCGAAGGCGGCGCGGCGGCCGCGGCGATCAACACCGTGCAGCTGATCTCCGCCGCGTTCGGCGCCGGTTTGGCCGGCGTCGTTGTCAACACGGCCCAGGGCGGCGGCGTGACGGCGGCCCGCTGGTTGTTCACCGTGTTCACCGCGTTGAGCGTGGCTGGTGTCGTGGCTTCGTACGGCGCGGTTCGCGGCGATCGCTGAGGTCAATCCGGTTCCTCGTCGGTCAGCGCGTCGACTTGAGGACCTGGGAGTAGTGGAATTGCCAGCGCTCCACGATGCGGAAGCCCAGGTAGCTCGGGAACCGGTACGCCGGGGCGCGACCGAAGGCGGTTCCCGGCGGCAACGATTGCCCCACTTGATGATCCGGCAGCGACTTGTCGTGATCGGTGATGGTCCAGATGGTCGTGCACTTGTTGATCGTGGCCGTCGTCAGCCACACGGCGACGTGGCCGTCCCACAGCCAACCGGCCTTGGGTCCGTAAGCGCCGCGTTCGACGTCGATCAGCGACCGGAACGCCCCGGGCCGCGTGGCCAGCACGGCGCGAATCGGTCCCGGTCGCCACGGCACGGTGTTGTCCACCATCAGGCAGTCACCGGGCGCCGCATGGGAGCTGATCAGGTCGGCGACCTGGCTGTAATCCCAACCCTCCTTGGCATACGGCCAGCGCTGGATGAAGAGGTAGTTCGGCAGCGCGGCAGCGGCGAACAGCAACACGACGCCGGCGACGGGCCACGGCTTGCGGGCGACGGTGACGATGCACACGGCCATGACGACGGCCACCGCGGGCGTGGTGAGGATCAGGTAGCGCGGGAAGTAGATCGGTTCGCTGACGGCCGAGTAGACGACGACGAGGGTGGTGGGGACGACGATCCACGCCGCGCAGCTGATCAACAGGCGGCGGGTGTCGCGCGCCGGGGCGCGCGCGCCCTTCAGCCGGGCAGCGACCGCCACGACGATCAGGACGGCGGTCAGGATCGCGAACGGGACGCTGTGGTCGAAATACTGCCGCAGGACGATATCGAAGGCGTAATGCCAGCTGACCGGGAAAATCCAGTTGACCTGCCACACCTGGCCGTGGGCGAACACGATGAACGGGGTCATGGCCGCGGCGGCGACGGCCGAGCTGATGGCCCACCGGACGACCGGAGACCTGCGTGCACCCGCCGGGGCCAGCAGCGGCAGCATCACGGCGTACACGACCACCAACAGGATGAGGTTGAGGCTCAGCAGGATCGACACCATCAACGCCAGCGCGTAGGACAGCCACCACCGCGGCCGGTTGCGCCGGACGGCCGTGACGAACAGCACGGTGAGCCAGATGGCCGCGGCGGCCGCGAAGGCATAGGAACGCGCTTCCATGCCCGCCCAGGTGGTCCGCGGCAGGATAGCGAAGACGGCGCCCGCGCACACCGCGGTGGTACGTCCCGCGACGAACTGCTTGGTGAACACCACGACGCCGCCCGCCGCCGCGCCGATCGCCAGCGCGCTGGGCGCCCGCGTCCAGAATTCGGTCGGCGGAAATAACGCGAACCAACCGTGCATGAGCAGGTAATACAGCCCGTGGACGGCGTCGATGTGGCCGAGCAGTTTCCACAGCTCGGGCAAGGTCCTGCTGGCCGAAGCCGAAATGGTGGCGCCCTCGTCGAACCACAACGACGGCCGGCAGGCCCAGGCGCCGCTGATGACGGCGGCGAGCACGGCGATAGCCCACGGATCGAGCAGCCCGCCACGCGGGCGCGCGGGTGCTGGCCCGGCGGCGACCCCGGCGGCCCGCTGTTCAACGGTGGGCATGGCCATAATGCTTGTCACTGTAGGGCGCGCCGGATGAACCGGCTCACCGGTCCGCGAAAAGGTTCGCGATGCAACGCTTTCCGCCGTGGGCGTCGGCATCCGACCGCATCCTCGGCCGGAAAATCGCACGTTGCCGCAGCGTGGCCGGGCAAATGCGGGTTGCGCCACGCCGCGGATGTGTGGTTAATCTGACGGATCTTTATCCGCCAAGGCGATAGTGTCTTGGGTTGGCAGCAACCGACACTGGGAGGGTAAAATGGGCGCCTATCGGACCGTGGTGGTCGGGACCGACGGCTCGGATTCGTCGTTTCGTGCGGTGGACCGGGCAGCGCAGATCGCCGGGGCCGACAGCAAGCTGATCATCGCATCGGCCTACCTGCCCCAGCACGAGGACACCCGGGCGGCCGACGCGCTGCGGGACGAAAGCTACAAGGTGTCGGGCACCGCGCCGATTTACGCGATCCTGCAGGACGCCAAGGAGCGGGCGCATAACGCGGGCGCCAAGAACGTGGAGGAGCGGTCGATCGTCGGCGCTCCCGTCGACGCGCTGGTCAAACTGGCCGAGGACGAAAAAGCCGACCTGCTGGTTGTCGGCAACGTCGGGCTGAGCACGATCGCGGGCCGGTTGCTGGGATCGGTGCCGGCCAACGTCTCACGTCGGGCCAAGGTCGACGTGCTGATCGTGCACACCACCAGCTAGCCCGCGCCTACCAGCCGCGCTCGCGCCATTCGCTCAGGTGGGGGCGCTCGGCGCCCAGTACGGTGTCGTCCCCGTGGCCGGGGTAGATCATGGTCGAGTCGTCGTAGACGTCGAACACCCGGGTGGTGACGTCGTCAATCAGCTGGGCGAAATGCCCTGGCTGCCAGGTTTTGCCGACGCCGCCCGGAAACAGGCAATCGCCGGTGAACAATTGCGTGACGCCGCCGGTCGCCGGCCCGTCGAGAGCCAGCGCGATCGACCCGGGAGTGTGCCCGCGCAGATGGATGACGTCGAAGTTCAGCTCGCCGATCTGCACGGTGTCGCCGCCCGCCAGCAAACGGTCCGGTTTGACGGGCAGCGGTTCGGCGTCGCTCTCGCTGGCGGCGGTCGGCGCGCCGGTGGCGGCGGCGACGGCTTCCAGCGCCTGCCAGTGGTCGAAGTGCTGATGGCTGGTCACGATCAGCGACAGCTTCGGCGCGTAACGCCGGATCAGGTCGACCAGGACGTCGGCGTCGTTGGCGGCGTCGATCAGCAACGTTTCTCCGGTCGCGGAACATGTCACCAGATAGGCGTTGTTGTCCATCGGGCCCACCGACGCCTTTAGAATCGTGGCGCCGGGTAGGGTCCGGCGGGCCGCGGTGCCAGGTTCGACATGTCCGGTGTAGTTGGCCAACCCGTCAGCGGGCGTATCCGATGCCGTCATAGCGGCCACGTTACTGGTCCGCAATTGCCTGTCGGTACGGGCACATAGCATGGAATGCGCGGTGCGCAACATCCGCTGCAAAACGTAAAGAATTCACCGAAAGAGGGCAGCGTGGCTGACCGCCTGATCGTCAAGGGCGCCCGCGAGCACAACCTGCGGGGCGTCGACCTCGACCTGCCGCGCGACTCGCTGATCGTCTTCACGGGGCTATCGGGGTCGGGCAAGTCGTCGCTGGCCTTCGACACGATCTTCGCCGAGGGGCAGCGTCGCTACGTGGAGTCGCTGTCGGCCTACGCCCGCCAATTCCTGGGGCAGATGGACAAGCCGGACGTCGACTTCATCGAGGGCCTGTCCCCGGCCGTGTCGATCGACCAGAAGTCGACCAACCGCAACCCGCGGTCGACCGTCGGGACCATCACCGAGGTGTACGACTATCTGCGGCTGCTCTACGCCCGCGCGGGCACGCCGCACTGCCCGGTCTGCGGTGAGCGGATCGCCCGCCAGACGCCGCAGCAAATCGTCGACCAGGTGCTGGCGATGCCCGAAGGCACCCGCTTCCTGGTGCTCGCCCCGGTGGTGCGCACCCGCAAGGGCGAGTTCGCCGACCTGTTCGAGAAGCTCAACGCGCAGGGTTACAGCCGGGTGCGGGTCGACGGCGTGGTGCATTCCCTGACGGACCCGCCGAAGCTGAAGAAGCAGGAGAAGCACGACATCGAGGTGGTGGTGGACCGCCTCACCGTCAAGGCCTCCGCCAAGCAGCGGCTCACCGACTCGGTGGAGACCGCGCTGAACCTGGCCGACGGCATCGTGGTGCTGGAGTTCCCGGATCACGGAGCTCATGAGCCCGATCATCACCGGGAGCAGCGGTTCTCCGAGAAGCTGGCCTGCCCCAACGGGCACGCGCTGGCCGTCGACGACCTGGAACCGCGGTCGTTCTCGTTCAACTCGCCCTACGGCGCGTGCCCCGAATGCACCGGCCTGGGCATCCGCAAGGAGGTCGACCCCGACCTGGTGGTGCCCGATCCGGAGCTCACGCTGGCCGAGGGGGCGGTGGCGCCGTGGTCGAACGGTCACACCGCGGAGTACTTCACCCGGATGATGGCAGGCCTCGGCGACGAGCTGGGATTCAATGTCGATACGCCGTGGCGGAAGCTGCCGGCCAAGGCGCGCAAGGCGATCCTCGAGGGATCCGACCATCAGGTGCATGTGCGGTACCGCAACCGGTACGGCCGCACCCGGTCCTACTACGCCGATTTCGAGGGCGTGCTGGCGTTCCTGCAGCGCAAGATGGCCCAGACCGAATCCGAGCAGATGAAGGAACGCTACGAGGGCTTCATGCGCGACGTGCCCTGCCCGGTGTGTGAGGGCACCCGGCTCAAGCCGGAGATCCTGGCCGTGACGCTGGCAGGGGGTTCTAAGGGGCAGCGCGGCGCGAAGTCCATTGCCGAAGTGTCGGAGCTGTCCATCGCGGACTGCTCGGATTTCCTGAACGCGCTCACACTGGGGCCGCGCGAGCAGGCGATCGCCGGGCAGGTGCTCAAGGAAATCCAGTCGCGGCTCGGCTTTTTGCTCGACGTGGGCCTGGACTACCTGTCGCTGTCGCGCGCCGCGGCCACGCTGTCCGGCGGTGAGGCCCAACGCATCCGGCTGGCCACCCAGATCGGGTCGGGCCTGGTGGGTGTGCTCTACGTGCTCGACGAGCCCTCCATCGGGCTACACCAGCGCGACAACCGTCGGCTCATCGAAACCCTCACCCGGCTAAGGGATTTGGGCAACACGCTGATCGTCGTCGAGCACGACGAGGACACCATCGCCCACGCCGACTGGATCGTCGACATCGGCCCGAGGGCCGGCGAGCACGGCGGCGAGATCGTGCACAGCGGCACCTACGCCGACCTGCTGGCCAACAAGGACTCGATCACCGGCGCCTACCTGTCGGGCAAGGAAAGCATCGAGCTCCCGGCGATCCGGCGCCCCGTCGACCGGCGCCGTCAGCTCACCGTCGTCGGCGCCCGCGAGCACAATCTGCGCGGCATCGACGTGTCGTTCCCGCTCGGCGTGCTGACCTCGGTGACGGGGGTGTCGGGCTCCGGCAAGTCGACGCTGGTGAACGACATCCTGGCCGCGGTGCTGGCCAACCGGCTCAATGGCGCCCGGCAGGTCCCGGGGCGGCACACCCGGGTCACCGGGCTGGACCACCTGGACAAGCTGGTGCGGGTCGACCAATCGCCGATCGGCCGCACGCCGCGGTCCAACCCGGCCACCTACACCGGGGTGTTCGACAAGATCCGCACCCTGTTCGCGGCCACCACCGAGGCCAAAGTCCGTGGCTACCAACCGGGTCGGTTCTCGTTCAACGTCAAGGGCGGTCGCTGCGAGGCGTGCACGGGCGACGGCACGATCAAGATCGAGATGAATTTCCTGCCCGACGTGTACGTGCCGTGCGAGGTCTGCCACGGCGACCGCTACAACCGGGAAACCCTCGAGGTCCACTACAAAGGCAAGACCATCGCCGAAGTGCTGGACATGTCGATCGAGGAGGCGGCGGAGTTCTTCGAGCCGATCACCGGCATTCACCGCTACCTGCGCACGCTCGTCGACGTGGGGCTGGGCTACGTCCGGCTGGGCCAGCCGGCGCCGACGCTGTCCGGCGGCGAGGCGCAGCGCGTCAAGCTGGCCGCCGAACTGCAGAAGCGCTCGACCGGGCGGACCATCTACATCCTCGACGAGCCCACCACCGGGCTGCATTTCGACGACATCCGCAAGCTGCTGAAGGTCATCAATGGCCTTGTCGACAAAGGCAATACGGTCATCGTCATCGAGCACAACCTGGACGTGATCAAGACCTCGGACTGGGTCGTCGACATGGGTCCGGAGGGCGGCGCCGAGGGCGGAACCATTGTCGCCGAAGGCACCCCGGAGGACATCGCCGCGGTGCCCGAGAGCTACACCGGGAAGTTCCTCGCCGAGGTCGTCGGTCGTGCCCCCGCGCCGCAGCGCCGGAACGGGCGGCGCAAAGTCACCGCCTGAGCGGCGCTTCGTCGCGACACATAAACCTGGCACACGACACGCCGAAATGCGGTGCAGCAGTTTATGTCTCGCGGTCCGCGCGCCCCGCGGCTTTCGACAGGGGAGAGGGGAAGCGGGGGCTGATCCGCACGCCGTCGAGCCACGAGGTGAGTTCGTCGGCTCGTCGCTGCAGGGCTCGCCGCCCGTCGCGGCCCGGATCTTCGAGCAGTCGCAGCCGGACGCGGGCGCCCTCGTCTTGGTACCAGCCACCCACAACGCGTCCGTTCCACCACGCCGTCGGGCCTGCGTTGCCGTTGCGGTCGAACACCTGGGCGCGATGGTCGCCGAGATACCACTCGCGCCCGAACCATCCCATCGTGGTGGCGTCCAGGCACGGCAGCAGCGCGCCCCACGGTGGCGCCTCGGGCTCGGGCTCGAGGTCGTCGGGCAGCGCATAGCCGGGGCCGCCGTGCAGGTCGACCGCCACCGCGCCGATGTCGGCCAGCGCGTTTCGGGCGGCTGTCAGCGTGGAGCCGAACCACCATTTGATATCGGCGGCGGTGGCGGGCCCGAACGTGGCCAGCCAGCGCCGGGTCAGCTCGGCCCGCGCTTCCCGTTCGGGGACCGGCTCACCCAGGTCGGTGAGCCAGTGCGCGGTGATGGCCCACCGCGGGCGCGACGTGGTCCAGGCTCCGTCGTTGGGACCGCGCACGATATCGCCGCGCGCCGAGAGCACCGTCAGGACCCGCGGGGCAACGGGAACGGCGCCGCCCCAAGGCTTTCCGGGTGCCGGATCGTAGCTGCCGGCCAGTTCGGGAAGCGCGGCCCGCAGTTCGGTGCTGGCGGCCGGGCCGGTGTCAGCCAGGTGGCGCAACACCGCGGAGCGGGCCCGCTTCAGCCAGCGGTCGCCGTCCGCGGCCACGCCGGCCTTCTGCACGTCGGCGGCCAGCCTGCGGTGTTCGTTGTCGGCAACCCGCTCGCTGGCCGCCGACTGAATCATCGGCATGTCGTCGGCGACCACCAGCCACAGCGTTCGCCGCATCGCCAGATGCCTGACCGCGGAGCGCTTCTCGTACAGCTCCAGCTCCAGCTCGGCGGTGGTAAATCCGGGACACCGCGCCCATAGCGACAGGTACGGGGTCGCGGGATCGGTCGCATGCAGCCCGACCAGGCCGGCGATGACCCGCGTTGTCGCCGGTGAGTCGGTCGCTGACAGAAAATGCCTGCGCCCCAAGCGGTTACGGCGCTCGGGGATCGTGAACGTGCGCACGGTTACGGATCGTCGGGGCGCATCGACTCCCGGATCTGCGCCAACCGCTCGGCCGCCCCGCGCTGGCGCTCTTCGTACTGCTCTTCGATGGAACGGCCCTCGGCCGTCTCGGATTCCAGCTCGGTCGCGCCCTGGGCCGTCGCGTACCGGGCTTCGATCTTGTCGCGGACCGATTCGAAGGTCGGCACACCGGCGCTGTCGTAACCTGGCTCGGGGGCTGATGGTTCGTCGGGCATGACGCCACGCTACTGCGGCCGGCGATCGACGTAGCGCACCATCTGCGACCAATACACCAGCGTCAAGGCCATCTGCGCCGCGGTCGCGATCGCCGCCGGCAGCGGTCGATGGCGGCGGGCGGCGACGGCGGCGGTCACCGCGGCCGCGGATGTCACCGCGCTGACGAGCATGGCGGCGTCCCGGGGGCGGCGGCTGATCCACAGCTCCTCGCCCAGCATCGCTCTGGTAGACCAGGCGTGTTCGTGCGCCGGCTTGCCGAAGACGAACGGATTCACGGCCAACCACAGCGCGACCAACGCCGCGTGGCTCCAGCGCCGGGTCCACACGGGCACCAGCGTCAGCGGCGTGCTCGCCCAGCGGGTCCACGCGCTCCACGGATTGCAGTGCCGCGCGAAGATTCCTCGCCGGACTCGCGCAGCGAATGAGTGCACCGGCCGGTGCGGCGCGGTCGAGTCTGCGATCATGACTTCCAGTCTGCGCCCACGCCTGGCTTTCGCGAAGTCGCCTCTCCGGCCGAAGAATCGATTCCACGCGGCAGGCTAAACACTGCTGCCGAATTGCATTCGGTGCCCACAATTCGGCACCGTCTCGGCGCAGCCGTGACTAGTTCGCCGATTTGTGCCAATCCAGTGCCGGAGCGGACGGAAAACGAGATCGCGCGGGCGGATGACAGCTAACTTCTCGGCGACCGTCCCCCGGTGCCTGGGCAAATCTGAGGTAGAATCCGGCGGCTTTGTCCGGTTAAATCATCTAAGTGAGAAGAGGCCTAGGTGCCTCGAACAGGCCTAATCGCTGTGTCCGCACCAACCCACGCGGACATATACCCGCAGGTGTAACCGGAATGGCGGCAGCGCCGCGATCACGGGCCACGATACCTAGGAAAGCGATGTGCACCGTTGCCGGCAAATTTTGTATTCATGGCCGTGATCAATGTGAACATAGATCGCTCGTAAAGTTACCGTGTCGTCGCCGCAACCGATGTCCAAGGGTGCAGTTGGTAGGTAATTTATTCGGCGGATAGAACGAAAATACTCCGATAAGCGCAGAAATAGTAGATCAGTACGGATCCGAAGTGAAAGGATACCTATGGAAGCGGCTCAGCTGCTACGCAGAGTGACCGACAGCTCGTGGCTTGGGGGCACGGCGGAGTGGCGGGATGAGGCGACGGGATGTCGGATTACCGCGTCCACCCCGGGGACGGAACCCGAGCTGTGGGAGCAATACCTGGAAGGCGCGCTGAACAGCTATCGCCGGCACGGGCTGGAATGGGTGCTCGACATCGACGCGGTCCGGGATGGCGCCGACACCGCGCTTTTCTTTGCTGCGGTCGATCCACAAGGCATGGTGGTCGGGGGCACACGTGTCGTGGGCCCCTTGCGTGCGCCCGAGGAGTCGCACGCGCTCGAGGAGTGGAATGGCAACCCGGGCCTGGCCGGGCTGCGCCATATGATTGCCAACCGGCTCCCGTTCGGCGTCGTGGAAGTCAAAAGCGCCTGGGCCAATTCCCACGATTACGGGAGCCGCGCGATCCCCAGGGTGTTGGCCCGCACCGCGCTGCCGATTATGACGCTAATGGGCGTTCAGTTCGTCATGGCCACCGCGGCGGCTCATGTCTTGGAGCAGTGGCGATCCTCCGGGGGTGTGGTGGCCTCGCGGATACCGGCGGCCGCCTATCCCAATGCGAACTACCAAACCAAAGTCATGTGGTGGGATCGCCGTACCATTGCCACGCATGCCGAACCCGAGCAATTCAAGCTGATGTGCGCCGAGGACTCCGAGATCCTCAGCCGTATCTCGGCATAAGAGAAATCACGAGTTGAGCTCACGGCCCCGCCCGCGCACCCTGGCGGGCTCTGGGGCCGACTCGTGTTCATGACCGAGCCCATGCGTGCCGTCACAACGTTGCCGTCGGCCCCGAAGAACCCCTTCACGATGGTCGCGGCGGCTCCGATCTGGGCGAAGATACGGCTACGTCACTGACCTTTCAGCGTGCGCACTACGTCCTCACGCTGTGCTGAACCTGATTCCCGCCGCGGCGTTTGGCGGCATACATGGCGGTGTCGGCGATGGTGATCAGCTCGTCGACCAGCCATGCGACGTCGGTCCCGGTGAGTAGGCGCAGTTCGGCGCTTGCTGTGCCGACGCTGGCTGTCACCCTAGGAGGGAGCTCGCCGAGGGCGGTGCAAAACTTCGTCGCCAGGGGCCCCACGTCTGACATCTCCGCGGTCAGCGCGACCAAGAATTCTTCGCCGCCGGCGCGGCAGATGACCGCGTCGGCGGGGGCGTGCTCACGCAGCAGGTCGGCCGCTGCCCGCAGGGCGAGGTCACCGGCCGAATGACCGTGGGTGTCATTGATGCGTTTGAAGTTGTCGAGATCGACCATCACCACCGCCAGATGGGTGTGCGTCGGGGGCGGATTCGCCAAGCGGTTACTGACCGCCTCGGTGAATGCCCGCCGGTTCAGCAGACCGGTGAGCGCATCCTCCTCGGAGCGAAGAGCATATGTGCCCATCGCCCGTGACATGCCCCAAATGCCGAGGGGTAGCCAGAAATTCAGGAATGCGTTGAGCCAGAACGCGGAGGCCGCCGCGGCCAGGTTGACCTCATGCGCCAGCCGCAGCACCGCAATAGTGGTGACCACGACGGCTACGACGCCGTTGAAGACCAGAAGTCTTGGGCTGTGGAAAAACGCGATGTAACAGCCGGGGATCGCCAGGGCGGTGCACGCCAGGGCGGCGAGGGCCGCCGTGGGCTGGACCAGGCTCCACCCGCCGACACACACCGCACCCAGCGCCACGCCGACCTGCGACTGTAGACGCGTGGGCCAGCGCGTCAGCCAGAGTACGGTCACGGCGAGCGTGAACGTCGCCGCGACCACGCCGATGATCACCTCGACGCGGCTGGGGTGATATTGGCTCGGCAGTACGGTCAGCGGCACTAACGCCGAGGATCCGGTGACACCAGCCAAAATCATCCGTGCCGAACGCAGCATTCCGCGTTGGCGCAGAAAAGTGGTGGCCCACTCGTAATGGTCTGGCTGGCTCCACCACGCTTTCAGCGGTGACATTCGTCAGCGAACCCTTTCTTTGCCGCGCTTTTCGTGCCAGCCGCGGCTCCCGACCCCAGTGAGTGCGAATGTTACTCCGGGGTAAGCGTTTGCCATCACAAATAATCCCCGGCCCTAGGACGTTGGACGGGGTCGGGGAGCGGCTCGTCGCCGCGAATGCCATCATTGCGGCTATGGCTTCCCGACACGCGAGGTTTCGGTTCTTCTACCGGGTCGGCTTCACGCCGTGGGAGGGCCATCCGATCGGGCAGGGTCTACGAGATCTGATCGAGCAGACCGCTGAGACGCCCTCGCTGCCAACTGGATCGGCCCTTGACGTCGGGTGCGGTACCGGAGATTGCTCAATCTACCTCGCTCAACGCGGGTGGAAGGTTACAGGAGTCGACTACGTCGCAAAGCCGCTCGATAAGGCGCGCGCCAAGGCCCGCGCCGCCGATGCTTCGGTCAACTTCGTCCGCGCGGACGTCACGCGGCTGAGCCAGGAGGGGATCGGTACAGACTTCCAGTTGATCGTCGACAACGGGTGCATCCACAACATGAGTGGCGGCGACCGTGAGGCGTACGTACGGGAAGTCGGCACCGTGGCGGCCCCCGACGCGCGGCTGTTCATTACGGCGTTCCCTCCCGGCGGTAGGTTCGGCGTTCCAGGCATCGATCACGCCGAGGTCGAGCGACGGTTCGCTTCCGGCTGGACGCTGTTGTCCACGGGCGACGAACGGGAACTCGATGACAAGACCCCGACGTACTACTACCTGTTGCAACGCCGCCCATAACGCGCCGCGAGAGGCCGCGCTTCCCGCGGGTCAAACCGCGTTCTTTTTCCCAGCTCCTTCATCCTGCGGCTCAACACCCGCGTCGGAGAAGTCCATTGGTATGACGCGTTTGGCGAGCAGCGACTCCATTGCCGCGCTATCCAGGGGACGGGACAGTAGAAAGCCTTGCGCGCGATTGCATCCCAGTCTGAGCAGCGTCTTGGCCGCTGCTACGGTTTCGACGCCTTCGGCGACAACGTCGAGCCCGAAGGCGTCCGCAAGGGCCATCGTCGAGCGCACGATCGCCAGATCGCCGGCGTCGGTATCGAGATTGCTGACAAACCCCTTGTCGATCTTGAGCGTATCGACGGGAAGGGATTTCAGATACGTGAGCACGCTGTAGCCGGTGCCGAAGTCGTCGATGGCGATCTGTACTCCGATTTCTTTCAATCTGAAGAGCGTTTTGCGTGTGGCGTCAATGTCTTGGACCACCACGCTTTCAGTGATCTCCAGACATACGGTGCTCGGATCGAGACCGAATTCGTCGAGGGTCGTCGCGACGGTGTCGACGATGCCATCCGTAACGAGCTGCACGGGCGATACATTGACCCGCAGTACGGCACCGCGCCCGATGTCGCGTGACTGCCAAAGCCCGAACTGCGCACAGGCCGAACGCATTACGAGACGGCCGAGTTTGGAGCCCAGGTTGATCGATTCGACCACTTGGATGAACGAATCAGGCATCAAGAGTCCAAGAGTCGGGTGTTGCCAACGGATTAGTGCCTCGGTACCGAGGATCTCACCGGTCCGCATGTCAAACTCCGGAAGGTAATGGAGCACCAGGGCGCCACTACCGCTATCGATCATCCCTTCCAGGTACAGTTCGATATCGTTGCGGATCATGTTGGTTCGCGACATCTCAGGGCTGAAAGTTGCGACCTTGTCGCCGCCGGAACTTTTCGCCGACCGGAGGGCCTGGTCGACCCGGCGTAGCACGTCCGAAGTGCTGTGCTGCCCCGGTATACCCGATGCGACGCCGACACTGACCGTGCGGGTAAGCATCTCACCGTCGATCACGACCTGCTGGTGAACCCGGTCGTGCAACCACTGACCAAACACTTCGGCGGATTCGATGTCCATCGGCGCCGCGGGCACGACGACGAACTCGTCGCCGCCGAAGCGGGCAATGGCCGAGGGCACATCAGTGGCCTCGCGCACCAGCCCGGCGAAGGCCTCGATGAACCGGTCGCCGGCGTTTTGGCCCAAGTGATCGTTGATGACCTTGAAGCGGTCCAGGGCAACGAATACTACCGAGACCGGGCCCGGTTCTCCGTCGGCCAGCCGTTTGTCCAGGTACTCGATCAGCGCCCTGCGGTTCAGCAAGCCGGTGAGGTCGTCGTGCTCGGCGAGATAGTGGAGTTG
The DNA here is from genome assembly GCF_001667035.1 of Mycobacterium sp. 852002-51057_SCH5723018. GTDB lineage: Bacteria > Actinomycetota > Actinomycetes > Mycobacteriales > Mycobacteriaceae > Mycobacterium. Next base: position 30,772 of record NZ_LZIR01000045.1, on the reverse strand, counting down.
CTCTTCGGCGACGGTGCGGCCCTGCAGCTGAGCGAAGAGCGCGGCGATCGCCTGCAGCGCATTGAGCTCTTCTGGTAGCCATTCGCGGTCTCCGAGCTTGCCGAAGGCGAGCGTTCCTGTGGTGACGTCGCCGGACAGCAGCGGCACGGCGGCCAGGGAGACGGCGGGAGTGCCGGTGCCCTCTTCGATGTTGCGTTGATAGTCGGCGTTTGCCGGCCGGGGGCGCACCACCTCGGGCACTTTGAGGTGTTCCGTCTGCGCGAAGACGGAGTCGGCATCGGCGAAATACACCACACCGATCGGGTCGGGGTCGGCGTTGCGTGGCGGGAATTCGGCGATCAGGACCGTCGCGTGGATGGTGTGATCGTTGTGGCGCAGGAAACTGAAGTCCACGCCCAGGTCGCGAACCAAGTTGCCGAGCACGCGCTGACTGATCGCAGCAGAGTCAGCCGCGGTGGCCGCCATCAACTCGGCGGCAGCCGCGGTGACCAGATAGTCCAATGTGCCCGACATTGCCCTTACCGTAGCTGTCAATGGTGCGCCGGGGCGGTATTGCCTACGGCGTCACACTTCTATCCGTAAATCGGACCGGGAAATCCGTGCGTGGCGCGTCAGGGTTGGCCGCACTCAGTCGAGCAGCCGCGCCCGGTCAAGGCGGCGGCGGCTCGGTATCGATGCCGGTGGCCCGACGGCGAGCCGTAAGACCAGCATGACGGACTCCGGGCGAGACCGTGGAAGTCGCGCTGCAGTCTTGTTAGCTCATCGGCGAACTGGGTTGACAGCTGGTCGAATTCCGCCCAGTTGTGGGCGTTCAGGAAGACCGGCGAGACCGGCTGCACCACGAGCCTGTGACCTCGCTGCGCTTCATCGCCTTCGGGTTCTCCGCGGCTAGCGACGCGGTCGAACGCGGGCATGGATCGGACCACCGGCAATCATGGTGAAGTGCAATGCCAGCGGAAATTCGTCGTCGAGAGAGCGGATTTCCGCTCGGCGGATGAGTGTCGCTAACGCGAGTGTGACTTCGAGCATGGCGAAATGGTCGCCGATGCACGAGCGCGGTCCGCCGCCGAATGGCAGGTATTGCCACCGATCGAGAGCCTTGAAGTTCACCGGGTTGAACCGCTCAGGGTCGAATCGAAGTGGATCGTCCCAAAGTTGCGGATCGCGTTGTACCGCCATTCTGCCGACAATGAGCATGGTGCCTTTCCGCACCAGGTAGCCGCCCACCTCAACGTCCCGGCACGCCATGCGTGTCCCCGTGGGCGCTGGGGGGCACAGGCGTAGCGATTCCCGTATCACCTGCACCGTATACGTCAGCCGTGGAAGGTCGTCCGACGTCAGCGGCCGATCCGGCAGCGCTGCAACTTCTGCAGCGACGCGGTCCTGGCAATCGGGGTGGTGTCCCAGAGACCACAGGGCGTACGTCAACGCCGTCGCCGTGGTGTCGTGCCCAGCGAAGAGGAACATGACCAGCTCGTCGCAAATCTCCTCATCAGACAACCGTTTTCCGGTCTCTGGATCCGCGGCGGCGATGAGGGCGTGGACCAGTGGTGCGACTCGTGTCGGGTCGGCGCGACAGTCCCGCAATATCTCCTGCGTCAGAGCATGAAGTTTGGCGCTTGCCGCTCGCGCACGCTGACGCGCCGGTGTGGGCAACCAGCGAGGGGCGCGTAGTGGGCTCGTAGCGCGCCTGACCGCGTAGGCCAACGCGACCCGCAGTGGCTCGACCACCTCGTCGGCCCGCTGTTCCAGGTCAAGCCCGAGCACTGATCGGCCAAGCGCGCGCAGCGTGATCGTGCGGCATTCGGCGTCCAAATCGATCACGGCATCCTCACACCACCCGCCGCTAACCGATTGTGCCGCCTGCTCCATGTGACCGCCGAACTCGCTCACACGCTGTTTGGTGAACACCGGCTGTAGGGTGCGCCGACGCGACTTCCACGGCTCGAAGGGAAGGTCAGTCAGGCTGGCGCCGATGATGCGGCGCACCTGCTCGAAGACCGGGGTTGTCTTGTCGACGGAGTCGTCCTTGGTACTGAGGATGTCGCGAATAGCATCCGGAGACGTTGCCAACACCATTGGAGGCATCAGCCATCGCGGGCCTAAGGTGAAAAAGCTCACCCGCCCGCCGGCATCTCGCAGCCGCTCTGTCCCTGTGCTGAATTCCCTCACCGCCGCCAGGCGCTGACGAAAAGGCATTGGGTTCACCGGCGGCAGGGGTAGCGACTTGAGTCCGTCGCTCGCAAGGGCCTGTACCACGCCTACCTCCCGCGGATAACGCCTGCCTACGCCGATCAAACGGCGCACGCCAAAGCTTACCGATCCCCGCTGACCAGGCAAGTTTTCGGGACATCTCTTCGGGTATCGAAAGTCGACCGGCGGCCAGCGGAGACTCCTGAGTCCGATTGATAATCATAAGACAGGTTGGCTTGATTCCGAACTATTGTCAGAGCCTGACTCGAAATCGATGACGCGGAATCCATGAGAGGTTGAGGGTGAAGAGAATTCGGCCGCTATGGCGGGTACTTGGGATCGTTTTGCGCGAGCGGTCCTATCCAGCAGGGCGGGAGCGCATTCCTGAGCCGATGGTGGTGGACGATCCGGAGTCTGTTGCACAGTTTCACACCGGCGGCGCATCCAACCCGGGAATGCTCGCGGTGTACGACTTGTGCGCTCGCGCGCTTGATGCGCTGTTGCCACCCTGTGGTCACCTGCTGGATCTCGGCGTCGGCTCAGGCCGTGCGCTCAGCGCCGTCCTGCGCCGACGGCCCGATGTTCGGGCAACCGCTATTGATCTAGCCCCCAACATGCTGTCCACGGCACAAGAGCTATTCGACGCTGAAGGCCTGGGGGAACGTGTCGAACTGCTGCGGGCTGACATCACGGCGCTGCCAGAGCGGATTTCAACGGGTCGGTGGGACGCGATCTCCTGCATGTGGACCCTGCATCAGCTACCGGATTTCGACTTCTTGCGCGGCGCCCTCAGCCAGATAGCTGCTGTCCAACGGCGCAGCGGGGCCGCAGTGTGGATCTCGGATTTTCAGCGCCTGCGGGACCCGACAGCCGCCCCCAACATGCTGGAGGTCGCCGACCCCGCCTCGCCAGCTGTCCTGCGCCAAGATGCAATTGCAAGCGAGGCGGCGGCGTTCACCATCGCGGAGCTATCGAACGAGCTTGCCTCGGCCGGACTGGACGGAATGCATTGCGGTCATTCGACACCCGTGCCGTACCTGCAGGCGTACTGGATGTTCGGTGCGCGCGGCGAACCGAACGCGTTGAGCGGCACGCGTGACCCTCAGTTGCGCGGTCGGGCCCGCCGCGAGTCGGCATTGTTGCGCTGGGGATTCACGGCGAAACCGTTCTGAGGTGGTTATCGGCCTAACGGCCCGCGCCGACGCGGCATCACCGCCTGGCAGCGTCAGTTCAGAGGCGCTGAGAACGGACTCGGCTCAGACTGCGGCGACTTGTTACCGACGCTGGCGGTGCGGTGGTGAATCGCAAGACCAGCACGATAGATTCCTCGGGAGCGGTCGCGGTGAGGCGCACGAAATCGGTTTGCAAGTGCGCTAATTCGCTCGCAAAGCGAGCCGATAACTCATTGAGATCGGCAGAATCTCGAGCGTGCAAAAAGACCGGTGACAACGGCCGGACGGCGAGGCCTTCGCGCTGGGCCAGGATCCATACCGCCTCAACGGCTGACCCGCCGACGGCGTAATCGCTAAGACGCTCTCCGATCACGGTGATTACCGCCAGCGCGGAGCTGGAGAGGACCTGGTCGCGCATGCCGTCGCCCAGCGCGCTGCCGGCGTTCCATTCCGCAAGGTAAGCCATGACATCGGGCCGGCGCACGATATCGAATAATGCCAAGTCGCTGGCGTCGAGTTCGAGCGTGTGCACGTCGATACCGGTGTCGGGGTCGGGATCTCCGGGCCAGCGCAGTTCCGAGACCATCTCCTTGTGCAACTGCGGTGTCAAGTACCGGATGCGGTCGGCCGCGCCGAAAATCGTTGCGGCCCGCGAAAGGTCGTCTCGTCGGGTGAGTAGGTGCAGGCGCGCGCCTTCGCGCTCGGCCGTGGCGGTGAGTAACTTAATCGTCTGGTCGTCCAGTGATTGAGGCGTTCCGCCATGTCGGTTGGTCTCGCGCGCAAGCATCGGTTCATAGAGATCGGCAAGGGCGGGATCGTTGCCGTTTTCGAAGTGCATCGTGGCCCGTAGCGGAGATCCGTCTACGCCTTCGGAGATGCTCACCGGCCCGAGCATCCCACGGGCGGCGGCGGCGATTCTGACGTTATACATGGCTGCACCCAGCGCGACAGCGCTGCCTCGGAAGCCTACGTCCATCGTTGAAGTATGTTGTGAGTCAACGCTTATGGTGATTTTAGTCGGTTCCGCATCGACATACCATGGCTGGCTGTTTCCGCCCGAGGGAGCGCGCATAGCGGCGGCGACAATAGTGTCGTTGACTATCGAAGGGGCAGCGTTGTTTCGGTGCCCGTTTTCGGGGTCAGGGCGATGCTGGGCCATCTCGACTTCGTCGAGTTGATTGAGTGCCCAGCCAATGTCGATGCGGCACCGCCCGGATCTCAGCTCTTCACCGAGTCCGATTCTGCGTACAGCTTCGGCCAACGCTGAAGCGCCGACGACGACATCGGATGCCAACTGAGGCCAGGTCGACAGCGATCGGTCGATCTCAATGAGTGATGCAGCAGTGCGGGGCGATACGTGTTCGGCTTCGTCGTAACGCAGCATGTGCGGGATCTTTTCCCGGCTACTCATTCCCGGCAGTAGCTCGATGTCTAGCTGGCCCAGTAGTCCGTGCAGGATCGGACGTTCCGGTTCTCGATCGAAGCGTTCAACGTCGATTCTTCCGCGGTCGCTGGTTGCCATCAACACTGGGAGATGCCGGTCACGGGCTCCTACCCGCACGCCGACCTTCATTTCTAGCGAATCACACTCTTCGACGACGATGTCGAGTCCATCGAGGAACGCGTCAATGGTTTCCGCGGTGAGCCCGGTGTCGAACACCTCCACTGCTAGGTAGGGATCGAGCTCAGCGATCCTGCGCGCCGCCACGTGCGCTTTGTTTAAACCAAGATCAAGCAAGGTGGCTGGCACCCGATTCAGATTCGAAAGTTCCAAATGATCGAAATCAGCCAGCCGAAGACGGCCACACAGTCCCTGTACCGCCAGGGTGTGAGCGATGACATGGCCGACGCTAAGTCCGGCGACACCGATGGTCAGCGAGTTGAATCGGGCCTGTTCTTGAGTGGTGATGTTGTTTCTGTTGCGATCAAGTCGTAGCGTCCGAAACCCGCGCGGGCCAAGCACCGCAACGACCGTACGCCGCCACGGGTAGTACGCCCACCGGCCCGGCTCGGCGAGGATATCGCCGTCGGGCACCGGGCGAAGACCTCGCAGACCTGAAAGTTGTCCGTCGAGCTGGTCGATGACCTCGACGGTGGGATCGGCCTGTAGCCGCTGCAACACCAAAATGTCGTCGGTGTCCTCGGGGTCGAGAATCTGGGCGGTGTAGGCGGTTACGTCGGGCTCGTCCATGGTGTTTCGTGTATAGCACCTGGCCGGTCAGCCGGCCGCTTAAAGGCTGCGCTTTCGCTCGTTGCCGTTGAGGGCCGATCGGTCAGAATCGGTGACGTCCCGGTTGCCCGGGTTCCGTGTGGTCGAGGAATTGGCCGTGCCGTAGGAGGCTGGTGACCGCAGCGTCCCAGCGTCGTAACTGGGGCTCGGTGAAGAACGACTTGCCTAGGTAGAGCTCGATATACGGATGCAGAATGATGGCGCCGATGCGCAGGATAAGCGGGTTGAGGACTCCCCAATCGGGATCGAGGTCGGGTCGGAGGTTGCCGTGCTGACCGAACTGGTCGCCTTGGCCCGTACTGATCCCCAGGAGGCCGGTGAAGATGACCGACCCGAATGCGCCGCCTTCGGCGAGCGCGCGCCCCAGATAGGTCATCACGTCGGGTCGTTGGACCATTAGTGCGGTCAGTTGGCGTCCGGCTTCATGGAGCCCGTCGGATGGCGGTTCGGGCAATGTCGTGGGTTCCAAGGCCTCACCGACCACCTGCAGCACGTACTGATCGACGGCGGCGATTAGCGCGGCCTTGGTGCGGAAGTGGTGCTGCACGAGCCCAATTGACACCTCCGCGGTCTCGGCGACCGTGCGCAGCGAGGTGGCAGCGATGCCGCGAATAGCAAAGCATCGCATGGCTGCGTCGCGAATCCGCTCCTTGGGCGAAGGGCCGACCGGAGGCGGTGGGTCGTAGGGAAACAGTCGGCTGGGTCCCATGGCTTGACAATACATCCGCATCGTGCGCCGGTATGCGGCTATCGATTTACCATATGTACGTATTGTTTTGGTGACGGTGCACCGACCGGGTTTCCGCCGGCGTCGCTGTCCGGCAAGCGGATCGTCGCGTTCTTCGACAAGCGCCTCAGTTAACCGATGGCGGCTACTTGCCGGCTGTGCTGGAGTGCTCGGCCTTGACTACCGGGCCGTCAAGCGCGGACGGAGGGGACGCGGCGGGCGGCGCAGTGCGCGGCACACCTGGAGTGCCCAGCCGGCCGGCGAGCCACGGCAACGCGGCCGCGAAAGCCCGGTCCGCGAATGGCCAGTCGTGCTTGCCCGGCTGCGGGACGACCGCGCAGTCAATGCCGTTGGCCCGGCCGAGCCCGCACAGCGAATAGGCGGCCGCGGTCTGGTTACCGGGGTTGGCCGCGGCGTCACGACTCACCAGACGCATTGCGCCGGCGTCGGTTATCGCCAGATTGCGGCGTGGTGCCGGTGGACCGTCCGACGAGATGGCGAACCAGCCGGCCACGTCACGGTAGGGGCCGTGCCGGTTGATCACGGTGGTCGGGTCGAACGCCGCCCAGGCGTCGGCGTTCCCGCCGAACAGCCGGGCGATGGTTTGCGCCTTGGTGCCGGCGTTGGGGAAGAAGTCACCGGCGACATCGACGAACGCGCTGAACATCTCGGGATGCATGACGGTCAGATCCACCGCGCAGGTCCCACCCATGGACCAGCCCTCGGCACCCCAGTTGGACCGGGCGGGGCTGACGCCGAAGTGTGAAACCATATATGGGACAACGTCTTTGGTGAGGTGGTCGGCGGCGTTGCCGCGAACCCCGTTGACGCATTCGGTATCGTTGTTGAAAGCGCCCCCGGAGTCGACGAACACCAGCACCGGGGCCTTGCCGTCGTGCGTGGCGGCAAAGTCGTCGATCGTCTTGACCGCGTTGCCCGCCCGCGTCCAGTCCGCGGGCGTGTTGAACTGCCCGCCGATCATCATCACCGTCGGCAACGCCGGCGGTGGGCTGCTGGTAAACCATTCGGGCGGCAGGTACACGAGTTCGCCGCGGTGCTTGAAATGCGATGCGTCCGAAGGGATCACGACCGGTACGACGCTGCCGTGCGGCGGCCGGGCCCGCTTGGCGGCCATCGCGGTGAGGTTGGCCTGATCGGTCTGGTCGGGCAACGGGCCGGAGGTGAGCTGGTTCCACGCCGCCTGCACCGTCGGGAAGTAGCCTACCCACAGGTTGAGCGCCAGCGCCGCGCACACCAAGCACAGCGGCAGCGACACGACGGTCGCGCCACGGCGCCACGGGCGCGCGCCGCGCCAGCCGAGAACCAGCACCGCGGTTGCCATGCCGGTCAACGCGACCCACAGCCACAGCGCCGACGGCGCCGGCTCGTCCGACAGCCCGCGATCGACGATGTACCAGTGCGTCAGGTAGGCCGAGGCGGCGCCGAGCGCGGCGGCCGCCGGCAAGCAGATCGTTCGCCAGCGTCGCGAACGCCAGCCGACGGCCAGCGCCAGCACCGCCCCGGCGAGGGCCTGGGCCGTAACGGGCACCCAGCCATGCATCAGGGAGGTGTGAGCGCTTGCCAGCAACTGCGCTGCGGCAAGGGGCGGAGACGCTGTCACGTGATTCATTGTGATCTATCGTTAACCGCCCCGGAACATATTCACCCAAAGTTGGGCTTCGCGCCGACGGGGTGTTCCGGGCTGGCTAGTGCGGCTTGGCCAGCGGAAATGGCAGGGTCTCGCGGATGCTGCGGCCGGTTATGAGCATGACGAGCCGATCGACGCCCATACCGAGCCCGCCGGTGGGCGGCATCGCGTATTCCATGGCCTGCAGGAAGTCCTCGTCGAGCTCCATCGCCTCCGGATCGCCGCCGGCGGCCAGCAGCGACTGCTCCTGGAGCCGGCGCCGCTGCTCGACCGGGTCCGTGAGCTCGCTGTAGGCGGTCCCCAGCTCGACGCCCCACGCCACCAGGTCCCACCGCTCCGCGACGCCGGGTTGGCTGCGGTGCGGCCGGGTCAGCGGCGACACGGAGGTGGGGAAGTCGATGTAGAAGGTCGGCCGCTCGGTCCGGTGCTCGACGAGGTGTTCGTAGAGCTCCAGCACCACCGCGCCGGCGTCCCAATGTCGCCGGTACGGAATGTGCGCGGCGTCGGACAGCTTGCGCAGCATGGCCAGCGAGGTGTCGGGGTCGATGTGTTCTCCGAGCGCTTCGGACACCGCGTCGTACACCGTCTTCACCGGCCAGACGCCGGAGATGTCGACGGGTTCGAGGCGGCCGTCGGCGTCGCCGCGCGGCCGCAGCACGGTCTGCTCACCGTTGGCGGCCTGTGCGGCGTTCTGGATGAGTTCGCGGCAGCCGTCGATCCACACCTTGTAGTCGGCGTGTGCCTGGTAGGCCTCCAGCAAGGTGAACTCCGGGTTGTGGCTGAAGTCGACGCCCTCGTTGCGGAACGCCCGGCCCAGCTCGAACACCCGCTCCACACCACCGACGCACAACCGCTTCAGGTAGAGCTCCGGCGCGATGCGCAAGAACAGGTCCATGTCATAGGTGTTGATGTGGGTGACGAACGGCCGGGCGGTGGCCCCACCGTGGATCTGTTGCAGGATCGGCGTTTCGACCTCGATGAACCCCTTGGCGAACAGCGTTTCCCGGACCGAGCGCAACACGCTGCTGCGGGCCTTGATCAGCTCGCGCGATTCGGGATTGACCGCCAGGTCGACATAGCGGGTCCGCACCCGCGCCTCGGGGTCGGTCAGCCCCTTCCACTTGTTCGGCAGCGGACGCAGGCACTTACCGATCATCCGCCAGTCGCGCACCATCAACGACCGCGTTCCGTTCTTGGAAAAACCCATGCTCCCGGTCATCTCGACCAGGTCGCCGAGATCGATGGCGGCGGTGAAGTCCGCGGTGCGGCCGCCTCCCAAGTGTGAATTGTCAAGCAGCACTTGAATTTCGCCGGACCAGTCACGCAACTGAGCGAACAGCACGCCGCCGTAGTCGCGGATCCGCAATATCCGGCCGGCCACCGACACGGTTTCCTGGTCGTCCGCGTCGAGCGCGCGGGCGATCGTGTGGGTGGGCGGCGAGCCCACCGGATAGGCGTCAACACCGCTGCGCTGCAAGGTTTTCAGCTTGCTCAGCCGGACCCGCACCTGCTCGGGCAGGCGCGCCTTCGACTCCTCCGCGTCGGCGGCGGCCGCCCCGGCTTGCAGCCCGCTCACGTCGGGCGCGGACCCGTCATGGTGCAGCAGCCCGGATTCCGCCAGCCTGGCGGGCACGGCGGGGTGATGCCCGGTGTGCGTTTTGCGCCGGCTGAACGGGAACGTTAGGAATCCCTCGGCGAGGGCCGAGGCGACGCCGACGCGCGGGATCAGCCGGGCGTCCTCGTAGCACGCATAGCGGGGGACCCAATCGGGTTGGTATTTCATGTTGGAGCGGTACAGCGTCTCCAGCTGCCACCACCGCGAAAAGAACAGCAGGAAGCCGCGCCACAACCGCGCGATCGGGCCGGCGCCCAGTTGGGCGCCCTGCTCGAAGGCGGACCGGAACATAGCGAAGTTCAGTGAAATTCGGGTGATGCCAAGCGCTTCGCCGTTCAGCGCCAGCTCGCTGACCATGAGTTCGATCGTGCCGTTGGGGGATTGGGGGGCCCGGCGCATCAAATCCAGGGACACGCCGGTGTTTCCCCACGGCACCAGCGACAGCATCGCCGCCACCCGGCCGTCGCGGTCGATCGCTTCGACCAGCAGGCAGTCCCCGTCGGCCGGATCGCCGAGGCGGCCCAGCGCCATTGAAAAGCCGCGTTCGGTTTGGGTGTCGCGCCAGGCATCGGCGCGCGAAACGGTGTCGGCCATCTCGTCGTCGGAGATGTCGCGGTGTCGGCGGATGCGTACCGTCAGACCGGCCCGGCGGGCCCGTGTCACCGCCTGGCGCACGCCGCGCATGTCGGGGCCGGACAGCTTGAAATCGGAGGTCCGCAGGATCGCCTCGTCGCCCAGTTCGAGAGCGTTGAGGCCCGCCTCCCGGAAGACCTGGGCGCCTTGCGAACTGGCGCCCATGACACCGGGCGCCCAGCCGTAGGTCTGGCACAATCCCAGCCAGGCGTCGACGGCCTGCGGCCACGCCCTGGGGTCACCCACCGGGTCGCCGCTGGCCAGGCAGACGCCGACCTCGACGCGGTAGGTGATGGCGGCGCGGCCGCTGTGCGCGAACACCACCGACTTGTCGCGGCGGGTGGAGAAGTACCCCAGGGAGTCGTTCTTGCCGAACAGCTCGAGCAGCCCGCGGATGGCGGACTCGTCCTCACCGGTCAGCGCGTTGTCGGCGCGCTGGGACTGGAACAGCACGATCGCCGCCGCGATCAGCGCGAGCGCGCCGAAAAGTCCCATGAGCGCGTTGAGCAACACGTGCGGACGGCCGGTGAACGCGTCGGGGTCGACGAGGGAGAATCCGACCACCCGGTTGACCACGTACCAGAACCGCGAATCCGGCGCCAGGGTGCCCGGCCACATCTCGACCAGCCCCCAGGACGCCAGGATGCCGATCACGTCGCCGGCGACCAGCACCGCGGCCGCTTTGAACAGGGCGCCTTTGCGGACCTTCGCCCAGAACTGGCGATACGACAAGACCAGCAGGACGATCGCCATGATGTGCACGGCGAACCCGAGGTTCTCGCCGAACGACTCGGCCGCGGTGTTGTCGCCGGCGGCGATGTCGGCGGCGTTGAGCACGGCGGCCAGCACCATGTTGCCCAGCAACAGCAGCCAGGCGACGCGCTTGCGCGCCGTCAGCGCCGCGGCCAGCAGGGCCAGCACGAACGACCACGCGATGCTGGTGTCAGGGAAGTTGAACAGATAGTTGTTGATGAATTCCCGCGGGACCTTGATCAGCCAGCGGATGAGCGGCGAGACGCTGGCGACCAGTGACAGGGTGGCGATGATGCCGACCGTCCAGCCCGCTGTCGCCGGTACCCACCGATACCGCGAGTTCGGCTGGCTGCCCGAGCGAGGGCCAAAACGGGACGTAGCGAGTGTCACAGACCGCGAGGATATGCCCTTAAACCGTGAAATTCATGGCGAAGCGCCAAGAGCCACGAAGAGCGGTTAGCCGAGTTTGACGGACGGGTGTAACGCGCGCCGAACGCCGATCCGGCTGCGGAAGTGCTGGAAGACGCCCCATGGCTGCTAAACTATCGGCTGCGACCATCCCGGCGCAGGCCGGGGACAGTAAGTGGAGTCCCACTCCCACCGCTGGCCGAGCGAATTTCCAGGCTCAGCGGTCCGGTCACAGGCAAGCGCCTGTTCCGCGGGTAGCGCGGGCGGCTTGAGTATTCTCAAGCCACGATCGGTCGGCATTGGGCCCTGCTTGTGCAGGGCCTTTTTGCTGATGGTGTGGTGTTTCCACCGCTGACTCCGGACGGGCTTCATGGGACTGGCCGCGACTGCAGGACGAATAGAAGCCCAACAAGGGAGGCCCCATCAGCACTGAGACCCGCGTCAACGAGCGCATCCGCGTACCTGAAGTCCGATTGATAGGCCCAGGAGGCGAGCAGGTAGGCATAGTGCGCATCGAAGACGCACTGCGCGTCGCCGCGGACGCCGATCTCGACCTCGTCGAAGTTGCCCCGAACGCCAGACCGCCGGTCTGCAAGATCATGGACTACGGCAAGTTCAAATACGAGGCGGCGCAAAAGGCGCGCGAATCCCGCCGCAACCAACAGCAGACCGTCGTCAAAGAACAAAAGCTGCGACCAAAAATCGACGATCACGATTACGAGACCAAGAAGGGCCACGTGATCCGCTTCCTGGAGGCGGGATCGAAGGTCAAGGTCACCATCATGTTTCGCGGGCGTGAGCAGTCGCGGCCCGAACTGGGCTACCGATTGCTGCAGCGGTTGGGCGCCGACGTCGCCGACTACGGATTCGTGGAAACGTCCGCCAAGCAGGACGGCCGCAACATGACGATGGTGCTGGCACCGCACCGCGGCGCGAAGACCCGGGCCAGGGCGCGGCACCCCGAAGGGCCGGAGGGCGGCGCGGCGCCGGAGTCCGAGGCGGAGCCGGACGCGACACCGTCGTCCAACTGACCTGACAGCGAAGAACAGCAGAACTCGAGAAGCAGAGGAAACATGCCCAAGGCCAAGACCCACAGCGGGGCCTCGAAACGGTTCCGGCGCACCGGAACCGGCAAGATCGTCCGCCAGAAAACCAACCGGCGGCACTTGTTGGAGCACAAGCCGTCCACGCGTACGCGCCGGCTGGAAGGCCGCACGGAGGTGTCGGCCAACGACACCCGGCGTGTCAACAAACTGCTGAACGGCTGACCCTTAACAGATCGAGCGCCGGACCCAACCGGCCATCTGACCCATTTACTGCCTGAACGAGAGTAGGAACATCCATGGCACGCGTGAAGCGGGCAGTCAACGCCCACAAGAAGAGGCGCAGCGTCCTCAAGGCCTCGAAAGGCTATCGCGGCCAGCGATCCCGGCTCTACCGCAAAGCCAAAGAGCAGCAGCTGCATTCGCTGCAGTACGCGTACCGCGACCGCCGCGCGCGCAAGGGTGAGTTCCGCAAGTTGTGGATCTCGCGGATCAACGCGGCCGCGCGGGCCAACGACATCACCTACAACCGGCTGATCCAGGGCCTGAAGGCCGCCGGTGTGGAGGTGGACCGCAAGAACCTCGCCGACATCGCGATCACGGACCCGGCGGCTTTCACCGCGCTGGTCGACGTCGCGCGGGCGGCCCTGCCCGACGACGTCAACGCCCCGTCGGATTCCGGAGAGGCGGCTTAGCCCGGCGACGATGCCGGCCGCGCTCACCGAACGCTCGGCCCGGGTGGCCGCGGCGGTCAAATTGCATCGGCATGTCGGTCGCCGGCGGGCGGGCCGGTTTCTCGCCGAAGGCCCCAACCTGGTCGAGGCCGCATCGGCTCGCGGATTGGTGCGCGACCTGTTCGTCACCGACGCGGCGGCGCAGCGACACGCCCCGCTGCTGGCCGCCCAGCGATGCCCGATCCACGTGATCACCGAGCGGGCCGCAAAAGCGTTGTCCGACACCGTCACTCCGTCGGGATTGGTGGCGGTCTGCGACATGCCGGAGACCGGCCTGCGGGAGGTGCTGGCCGGCCCACCCCGGCTGGTCGCGGTAGCCGTCGAGGTCGGTGAGCCCGGCAACGCGGGCACGCTCATTCGCATCGCTCACGCGATGGGCGCCGGGGCGGTGATCCTGGCCGGGCACAGTGTCGATCCCTACAACGGCAAGTGCCTGCGCGCCTCGGCCGGCAGCATGTTCTCGATTCCGGTCGTCGCGGCGCCCGACGCCGACGCCGCGGTCGCCGCGCTGCGGGACGCCGGGCTGGCAGTGCTGGCCACCACCGTCGACGCCGATATGCGCCTCGACGAGGCCGACCTCGTGTCGCCGACGGCGTGGTTGTTCGGGGCCGAAGCGCACGGTCTGTCGGCCCGGCTCGCGCAGGCGGCGGATCACCGCGTGCGCATCCCGATGTCCGGCGGCGCCGAGAGCCTGAACGTGGCCGCCGCCGCGGCCATCTGCCTCTACCAGAGCGCCCAGGCGCTGGGCTGCTTGCGCTGAGCATCCTGGGCGCGCTTGTCACTATCGAGTGTCTGCGGTGAGTGATTCGACTTCGCGTGTAGCGCGGCCCGAAGCCGGGGATGGCGCGCTGAGCGCAGACTCGATGGGTGCCTGGACCCTTAAGCGGCCTTTCTGCCACGACCCCTCGCCGGCCGTCGGCCGGTAAGCGAGAGCGTGCCGTGCACCAGCGATCCCGCCCGCTCCATCAGGAATTTGGCCGGGTCCAGCGGAGAGCGGGGCCGCGGCGGGAAATAATGCATCGGCAGCCCGTGCCGGTCGCGCGGCGGCGCCACGAAAGCCGGCGCCTCGACCAACGGCGCGTCGCTGGGCAGGCGTCCCTCGGCGCGGCGGTAGGCGGCCAGGGCGCGGGGGTGCAGCCGGATTTCGTCGGGGACCGCCAGGAAAGCCAGCTCGACCGCCTTGCCGAACAGGCGCAGCAGCACCTCGTCGCCGGGCGTCCAGCGCATTCCGGCCTTCTCCCGGACCGCCGGCTCGAACAGTCCCGCCGCGATCCAGCGCTGGCCCGCGACCAGCGGCTTGAGCATCTGGTCCCAGATCGGCGTCGGCATCAGCACGAATTTCGGCTTGGGAATCCGGATCTGGAAGATGTCCAGTGTCGCCCGGTTGATCTCCAGCTCCTCGCGGCAGACCCGATCCCAGTACTCCTGGAACTCCTCCCACGACTTGGGCACGGGCCGCATGCTCATCCCGTACATCCGGTACCACTGCACGTGCTCGTCGAAGAGCTGCCGCTTCTCGGCCTCGGTCAGGCCCCCGCAGAAGTACTCGGCCACCTTGATCACCAACATGAAGAACGTGGCGTGCGCCCAGTAGAAGGTTTCCGGATTCAGCGCGTGGTAGCGCCGCCCCGCGGCGTCGACGCCCTTGATGGTGCGGTGGTAGCTCTTGATCTGCTGGCCGGTCTCGGGCGCGCGGTCACCGTCGTAGACGACGCCCATGATCGGGTACACCGACCGGGCCACCCGCTGCAATGGTTCGCGCAACACGATCGAATGCTCTTCGACGCCCGCGCCGAGCTCCGGGTACATGTTCTGGATGGCGCCGATCCAGATGCCCATCATCCCGGTCCGGAGGTCGCCGAAATATCTCCAAGTGAGCGATTCGGGCCCGAGCGGATGAGCGGATCTCGTTGCAATGGCAGTCATCTCGGCCTCCTGCGCGCCTCACTGCGCTCACGATAACTTTGACAACGCACGTTGTCTACGATTTCGCCGTGTGCCGCGACGGGGTGTTACCGAGTCTCGACAGCGCCGCCGCACGTGTGTGATCGGCCATGGGCCGGCCGCGACCGGGCTGCCCGCGCGTGTCGGCACCGCCTACCCTTGCCATGTGGATGTTGGACGTCGAGATACGGAGTCCGGCGAATCCGAAGAGGCGGTCGCCACGATTGCCCCGCCTGCCGAGGGGAGGCGGTCGCCGGCCCGGTGGCTGCGCACGACGAATCACAGCCCGAATGTGGTCGCGTTCATCCGGCGGGCGCGGCGGCTGCTGCCCGGCGATCCCGAGTTCGGGGACCCGCTCTCCACCGCGGGCGAGGGTGGCCCACGCGCCGCGGCGCGGGCCGCCGACCGGCTCCTGGGGGACCGGGAAGCGGCCTCGCGCGAGCTGAGCCTGGGTGTGCTGCAGGTGTGGCAGGCACTCACCGAGACGGTTTCCCGGCGGCCGGCGAACCCCGAGGTCACACTGGTTTTCACCGACCTGGTCGGCTTCTCGGATTGGTCGTTGCAGGCGGGTGACGAGGCGGCCCTGGCGCTGCTGCGTCAGGTCGCGCGCGCCATCGAACCGCCGCTCCTCGACGCCGGTGGCCAAATCGTCAAACGCATGGGTGACGGCCTGATGGCCGTGTTCCGCGATCCGACCGTGGCCCTGCGCGCGGTGCTGGCCGCCAAGGAGGCGCTGAAGTCCGTTGAGGTGGCGGGCCATACACCGCGTATGCGGGTCGGCATCCACACCGGCCGGCCGCAGCGGATGGCCGCGGACTGGCTGGGCGTCGACGTCAACGTCGCCGCCCGCGTCATGGAACGCGCCACCAAGGGCGGGATCATGGTGTCGAGTTCGTCACTGGATTTGATCCCCCAAAGCGAGCTGGACGCGCTGGGCGTCGACGCCAAACGCGCACGCAAACCGGTATTTGCGGCCAAAACCTCCGGCGTGCCCGCCGACCTGGCGATATATCGGCTGAGGACTCTTAGGGACTTGACAGCCTCCGATCACACTTCCGAAACGGATTAGTCGACATAATGGATGTCAATGTTTGGGGGCATCTTCTCCCGGCTTGCCCGGGTCCAGTTCACCGTGGGGTACGTGGCGGTCCTGCTCGCCATCAGCTGCGCCATCCTGGCGCTCGGCCCCCACGCGCACGACGTGCTCGTTGAGCGCGCCAGCACCAACCTGCACAACCTGGCGCACGGCCACATCGGGACCCTGCTGGGCAGCGCGCTGGTCGTCGATGCGGGCCCGCTCTACTTCTGGTTGCCGTTCCTGACCTGCCTGCTCGCGCTAGCGGAGCTGCATCTGCGGACTATCCGGCTGGTCGTGGCATTTGTCGTCGGCCACATCGGCGCCACGCTGGTGGTGGCGGCCGCCCTCGCAGCGGCCGTCGAGTTCGGCTGGCTGCCGATGTCGATCACCCGTGCCAGCGATGTCGGGATGAGCTACGGAGCCCTGGCGGTGCTCGGGGCGATGACGGCGGTGATTCCCGCCCGTTGGCGTGCGGCGTGGGTCGGCTGGTGGATGGCTGCGGGCCTGGCCGCGGCGATCATCGGTGGCGACTTCACCGACGCGGGTCACACCGTGGCCGTCGTCCTGGGCGTGCTCGTGTCGGCCCGCTTCCGGCAGCCGGTCCACTGGACCCCGGTGCGGCTGCTGATGCTGGTCGCCTCCTCGGGGTTCGGCTTCCTGGTGCTGGCGCACCACTGGGGGACGATGGCCGCCGCGCCGGCGTTCGGTGTGCTGGGCGCGCTGGCGGCGCACAAGATCGTCCAACTGGGCGCCGAGCGGGGCGTGCTGAGCGCACCGCAACCGGCCGCAGCCGGCTAGCGTCTCGGCGGCCGTCCGCGCAGCACGCGCCGAGCGGCGTGCACCGAATCCCCTATGATCGGCACTTGCGCTGGGCGACTTCAGCCCGTCCAATAGCCTCGTCAGCAAGGAGAGTGCCGCCGCGTGGGCGATCAACCCGTCGACCTGTCGCCGGAAGCGTTGACCGAGGCGGTCACCGCCGCCCAGCGGGCCATCGCACTTGCCGGCGACCTGGACGCGCTGGCGCGGGTCAAGACCGAGCACCTCGGTGACCGCTCGCCACTGGCCCTGGCCCGGCAAGCGCTGGGCAAAGTGCCCAAAGACGAGCGCGCCGACGCCGGCAAGCGGGTCAACGCCGTGCGCGGCGAGGTCCAACGCAGCTACGACGAACGGCTGGCGGCGCTGCGCGCCGAGCGCGACGTCGCGGTGCTTGTCGCCGAGGCCATCGACGTCACCCTGCCGTCGACCCGGCAACCGCCCGGTGCCCGGCACCCGATCACGATCTTGGCCGAGCACATCGCCGACACCTTCATCGCGATGGGATGGGAGCTGGCCGAGGGCCCGGAGGTGGAAACCGAGCAATTCAACTTCGACGCCCTCAACTTCCCCGCCGACCACCCCGCCCGCAGCGAGCAGGACACCTTCTATCTCGCGCCGGAGGACTCCAGGCAGCTGCTGCGCACCCACACCTCGCCCGTGCAGGTGCGCACCCTGCTGCAGCGCGAGCTGCCCGTCTACATCGTCTCGATCGGCCGCACGTTCCGCACCGACGAACTCGACGCCACCCATACCCCGGTGTTCCACCAGGTCGAGGGGCTCGCGGTCGACCGCGGTCTGTCCATGGCGCACCTGCGGGGAACGCTGGACGCGTTCGCCCGGGCCGAGTTCGGACCCACCGCGCGCACCCGGATCCGGCCGCACTTCTTCCCGTTCACCGAACCGTCCGCCGAGGTCGACGTCTGGTTCCCCAACAAGAAGGGCGGCGCCGACTGGGTCGAGTGGGGCGGCTGCGGAATGGTGCATCCAAACGTGTTGCGGGCCGCGGGAATTGACTCCGAGGTGTATTCCGGCTTCGCGTTCGGCATGGGCCTGGAGCGCACCCTGCAGTTCCGCAACGGGATCCCGGACATGCGCGACATGGTCGAGGGCGACGTCCGGTTTTCGTTGCCGTTCGGGGTGGGTGCCTGATGCGCCTTCCCTACAGCTGGCTGCGCGAAGTCGTCGCTGCCGGCGCGCCGGGCTGGGATGTCGCCCCCGCCGAGCTCGAGCAGACGCTGGTGCGCATCGGCCACGAGGTCGAAGAGGTGATCAACCTGGGCCCGGTCGACGGTCCGCTGACCGTCGGGCGGGTCACCGCCATCGAAGAACTCACCGATTTCAAAAAGCCGATCCGCGCCTGCCTGGTCGACGTCGGCGTGGGCGAGCCACGCGGGATCGTCTGCGGCGCGACGAACTTCACGGTCGGCGATCTGGTCGTGGTCGCGTTGCCGGGCACCACCCTGCCCGGGGGCTTCGCGATCACGGCCCGCAAGACCTACGGCCGCAACTCCGACGGGATGATCTGCTCGGCGGCCGAACTCGGCTTGGGCGCAGACCATTCCGGGATCTTGGTGCTGCCGCCCGGCACCGCGGCACCAGGAGCCGACGCTGCCGCGGTGCTGGGACTGGACGACGTGGTGTTCCACCTGGCGATCACCCCCGACCGCGGCTACTGCATGTCGGTGCGGGGCCTGGCCCTGGAGATCGCCTGCGCCTACGACCTGGACTTCGTCGACCCCGCCAGCAACGAGGTGGTCAAGCCCCTGCCCGCCGACGGGGAGGCGTGGCCGCTGACCGTGCAGGCCGAAACGGGTGTGCGCCGGTTCGCGCTGCGCCCGGTCACCGGGATCGACCCCGCCGCGGTGTCGCCGTGGTGGCTGCAGCGCAGGCTGCTGCTGTCCGGCATCCGCGCGACGTACCCGGCTGTGGACGTCACCAACTACGTGATGCTGGAACTCGGCCACCCCATGCACGCCCACGACCGCAACCGCGTCACCGGTGGCTTCGGTGTCCGGTTCGCCCGGGCCGGTGAGACCGTCGTCACGCTGGATGACGTTGAGCGGCGGCTGGATTCGGCGGACGTCCTGATCGTCGACGACGCGGCGACGGCGGCGATCGCCGGCGTCATGGGGGCGGCGACCACCGAGGTGCGCGACGATTCGACCGACGTGCTGCTTGAGGCGGCGGTGTGGGATCCGGCCGGGGTGTCGCGCACGCAGCGCAGATTGCACCTGCCGAGCGAGGCCGCGCGGCGTTATGAGCGCGCGGTCGATCCGGCCATTTCGGTGGCTGCGCTGGACCGCTGTGCCGCGCTGCTGGCCGAGATCGCCGGGGGAGCGGTGTCGCCGACGCTGACCGATTGGCGCGGGGAGCCGCCACGCGATGACTGGTCGCTGCCGCCGGTCCGGATCGCCGCCGACCTGCCGGACCGCTTCGCCGGGGTGGCTTATGCCCCCGGCACGACCACCCGCCGGCTGGGCCAAATCGGCGCCACCGTGGTCGCCGAGGGTGACGCGCTGACCGTGACGCCGCCGAGCTGGCGGCCGGACTTGGTGCAGCCGGCCGACCTCGTCGAGGAGGTCATGCGGCTGGAGGGTCTGGAGGTCATCCCGTCGGTGCTGCCCTCGGCTCCCGCGGGCCGTGGACTCAGCGCCGTGCAGAAGCGCCGCCGCGCGATCGGCAAGTCGCTGGCCCAGTCCGGTTACGTCGAAATCCTGCCGACGCCGTTCTTGCCAGCCGGTGTCTTCGACCTGTGGGGCCTGGCGCCCGACGACCCGCGGCGCACCACCACGCATGTGCTCAACCCGCTGGAAGCCGACCGCCCCGAGCTGGCCACCACACTGCTGCCCGCCCTGCTGGAAGCCTTGGCGCGCAACGTATCCCGTGGACTGGTCGATGCCGCGCTGTTCGCGCTGGCGCAGGTGGTTCAGCCGATCGAAACCACGCGCGGTGTCGAACTCATCCCGGTCCACCGCCGGCCCACCGACACCGAGATCGCCATGCTGGACGCGTCGTTGCCGCGGCAGCCACAGCACGTGGCCGCGGTGCTGACCGGCCTGCGTGAACCGCGGGGGCCCTGGGGCCCGGGCCGCCGGGTGGAGGCCGCCGACGCGTTCGAGGCAGTCCGGATTGTCGCGCGCGCCAGCGGTATTGACGTTCGGTTGCGGGCCGCCCAATATTTGCCCTGGCATCCGGGTCGCTGCGCCGAGGTGCTCGTGGGGGAGACCTGCGTCGGTCACGCGGGCCAGCTGCATCCCGCCGTGATCGAGCGCTCCGGGCTACCGAAGGGCACTTGCGCCATGGAGTTGGACCTCGACGCGATTCCCATCGTCGAGCTATTGCCGGCCCCGAGGGTGTCGCCGTTCCCGGCCGTGTTCCAGGACGTCAGCCTGGTGGTGTCCACGGACGTTCCCGCCCAGGCTGTGGCGGACGCCGTGCGCGAGGGGGCCGGCGAACTTCTGGAAGACCTTCAGCTGTTCGACGTGTTCACCGGTCCGCAGATCGGCGAGGACCGCAAATCTTTGACGTTCGCGCTGCGCTTCCGCGCGCCGGATCGCACGCTCACCGAAGACGACGCCAGCGCCGCCCGCGACGCCGCGGTGCGACACGCCGCGGAAGCGGTGGGCGCCGAACTTCGCGCCTAGCGGTATTAGCCCGCGCCCTGCTCCAACCCCGCGCGACGCGATCTACGACCCCCCGCGCCGTTTTCTACGCGCTCTGACCGATGGTCTTCGTCGACAACGCCGAAAAGATCTTACTTGCAAGTAAGAACTGATCATCGGGCAAAGGGAGATCGATATGTCGTTTGTCGTTGCGGCGCCGGAGCTGATCGAGGGGGCAGCCCAGGACTTGGCGGGCATTCATTCGTCGCTGGCGGAGGCCGCCGAAAGCGCGACGGGCCCGACGACTGGCATCGCGGCCGCGGCTGAAGATGAGGTATCCGTCGCGATCGCGTCGATGTTCGGCGACTTCGGCCGGCAGTTCCAAGCCGTGAGCGCGCAAGCGCAGGCGTTTCATGCGGAGTTCATGTCCTTGATGAACGCCGGCGCCGGCGCCTATGTGAGCGCTGAGGCGGCGAATGTCGAGCAAACTCTGCTGGGGGCCGCGAGCGCGCCCGCCGCCGCTCCCGCTGCGGCGCTTGACGTCGTGAACAGTTTCGGCGCCACCGTCGCCGCTCCGTATCAAACGCTGGTTTCCACCACGGCCAACAACTTGCAAAGCCTCGTAGGTGCGGTCGCGGCGAACCCGGCGCCGTTGCTGCACCAGTTCGTCACCAATCAGCTGACCTACGGCCAGGCCATCGCCACCGGGTTCCAAAGCGCCGTCCAGAACCTGCCCGCGGAGTTCGTCAACTTACCCGCGACCATTCAGGCGGGTGTTCAGGGAGTGTTCCCCACCATTCAGCAGTTCGTGAACAACCAGACCGGCTACGCACAGTTGATCGCCACGTCGCTGCAGAACGCCGGCAACGACGTCATGGCGGGCCTGAACGCGTTCCCGGTGAGCCTGCAGACGGGACTGCAGACCCTCATGAGCGGCGACATCACCGGCGGCGTGCTCCAGCTCGGCGGCGCCTTCTTGGCCCCGGTCTTCACCAACCTCAACGTCATCCAGGATCCGGTTAGCGGACTTCTCAACATCACGCCGGGCGGCGCGTTGGGAGATCTGTTGCCGATCCTCGGCATCCCCGGGCAAATGGCGCAGAACTTCACCAACCTGCTGCCGGCCGGTTCCGTCCCTGCCACGATGGCGCAACACGCGACCAATTTGCTGACGACGCTGACCGACCTGTCGCAGACGTTGGACCTGAACACCGGCAACCTGCATGTTGGGCTGCCGCTGGTACTCGCACTCGATGCGCTCGGTCCGCCGGTTGCCACGCTGCAGGCGGTGGGATCCAGCGCGAGCGCGTTCATCGGCGCGGCGCAAACCGGCGACGGGCTCGGGGCATTGGCCGCGCTGATCGATGCCCCTGCCGTCATCGCGAATGGTTTCCTCAACGGGCAGGCGGCGCTACCCCTGCCGGCGTTGCTCGGGGGGCCCGGCGGCATCGAAACGATCACCGCCATCCCGGTCGGCGGGATCCTCACGCCTCCGCAGTTTGCCTCGCTCAGCATCCCGGCGTTTGGGCCCGGATCTCTCACGCTCAGCGGCACATCCTTCGGGGGAATCCTTCCTGGGCTGCTGGTGTTCCTGCCCGAGCAACTAGCGCAGGCCATCGGCGCGCCGCTCGCGTAGGGGATTCACGTCGCGGGCTGCTCACTCCGCTCAACCTTCCCCAGGTCTTCGTTGACCTCGGTGGCGGCGATCTTGCGCCGCTCGAACTCTCGGGCAACCCGATCGGAGGCCTGATTCCTGGGTTGCTTGGTTTCCCTGCCCAGTTTGCGGCGGACATCGCTGCTGTTTTGTAGGCCGCTGGTCGGTGTCCTTCCCTCGGCCGTTTGGGCGAGTTGTCCGCAATCCGTCGAACCGTAACGAAAGCTGTGAAAACGCTCGTTGTATTTCTTCCCGGGCATCTGCGCTGGTTACGCTCACGTTCGTCTTGGTTACTGGGGGGTAACGACCCAAGAACGTGAGCCCGGGGGACCCCAGTACACCGACGCACCGAGGTCCTATTAGGCTCATGTCGAATATTGCATGACCAGTGGTCATCGCGTTTGTGAGCCGAGGAGAGGACTGACATGTCGTTTGTGATCGCAACGCCGGATCTGGTCGAAAGCGCGGCCCAGAATCTGGCGGGCATTCGTTCAGCGCTGGCCGAGGCCGCCGCGACCGCGGCCGGCCCCACGACTGGGATCGCGGCCGCTGCTCAGGACGAGGTATCGGTCACGATCGCTTCGATGTTCGGCGACTTCGGCCAGGAATTTCAGGCACTCAGCGCGCAGGCTCAGGCGTTCCATCAGCAGTTTGTCTCGTTGATGAATGCGGGCGCGGGCGCCTACGCCAGTGCGGAGGCCGCCAACGCCGCGCAGGGTCTGCTGGGTGGCGGCGTCGACGGCGGGATCCTTGGGGGCGTCAGCCAAAGCCTCGGCGGGGCGATGGCGGGCGGACAGGCGACCGTTGGACAGGTCGCCGCCAGCATCGGCGCTGGGCTGAACGGCGCCGTGACCACGCTGCCCAGCGGCACCATCGGCGCGATGGTCGGTGGTGAGATGCAGACTGGCGCGCAAGCTCTTTCGAATGCCATCGCCAACTCGCCGCTTGCGGCCGGCGCACTGCAGACGAGCGGGGCGGCCGGGCTCGTTAGCGGCCTGAACTCGTTCGGTGCCACGGTCGCCGCGCCGTACCAAGCGCTGGTTTCGAATACGTTCAACAACCTGCAAGCCATCGGAAGCACCTTCAGCGCCAATCCCTTCCCGTTCCTGCACCAGCTGGTCAATAACCAGATCGGCTACGCACAGACGATCGGTTCTTCGATCGCGACCGGCATCCAAAACCTGCCGGCCGAGTTGGTCAACCTGCCGACAACGATTCAGACCGGCATCCAGGGCTTGGCCACCTTCAACCCCGCCGGCCTGCTGCAGCAGGCCGTCAACAACCAGATCGGTTACGCCCAGACCATCGTCACCGGGCTACAGAATGCCGGCAATGACCTCGTTACCGGGTTGAGCGGATTGCCCGCGAGTTTCCAGGCGGCCGGTCAGGCCCTTGCGGCCGGTGACATGCAGGGCGCGTTCAACGCTGTCACACAGGGCCTGGAGAATGTCGTGCTTCCCGGCTTCCAGCAAGTCAGCTTCGACATCGCTGAGCTCGGGTCGCCGACGGCGACGCCCCTGGCGATCACTCCGCTCGGCCCGCTGGGAGATCTGGCGCCCATCTTCGCCATTCCGGGCCAGATGGCGCAGAACGTCACCAACCTTTTGCCCGCGGGTTCCATCCCCGCGCAGATGTCGCAGAACTTCACCAACCTGGTAGACACGTTCACGAACTTTGGGTCGACATTTAATCCGGGCGACCTCGGAATCACCTTCGGGTTGCCTTTGCAGGTCATTTTCGATGGGATCGGTGCGCCGGCCAACGCGCTGAGCTCACTCAATTCCAGCGCCGTGGCGTTCGTTACTGCGGTGCAAGCCGGAGACCCGTTGGGCGCCGCGGCAGCGCTGATCGACTCCCCGGCCAACGTCGCGAATGGCTTCCTCAACGGCCAGGCGTTCATAAGCCTGCCGCCGCTGACAACCACCGTGACGGCTGGTGGCATCCCGCTCCTGGATATCACCGCGACGGCCCAGATCCCGTTGGGCGGGTTACTTACCCCTCTGAGTCCGGTTGTTCTCGCTGGCGGCTTGGGGGCGGTTCCGGGCACCCCGATCGGTGGCTTGATTCCGGGCTTGCTGAGCTTCGGGTCTGAGCTCGCCGCCGCCATCGCGCCCATCGGCTAGTAGTTAAAGGGCCGGAGCGTCTGGTTGCCCGGCATCCTGCCCTGCATAAACGCGCACCCAAGCACCAATTTCCCCGCGCTGCGGCATGGCCTGTGACTAGGCTCACATTTGCCTAGCCGGCCATCTGGTGACCGTCGGGATGCGTCGATGGGGGACGGGGATGTCGTTTCGATTCTCGACGCCCGACGAGGTCCAGGCGGCGCCCCGCCCGGCCTGATGCCGGCGGCCTCGAGCAGCAGCGTGGCCACCATCGAGAGCCCGTATCAAACGCTCTTCGCCAATACCGCCGCCAACCTGCAGGCCCTCAACGCCATATGGTCCGCCAACCCGGCGCCCTTCCTGCACCAGTTGATCGACAATCAAATCGGCTACGCGCAGACAATCGCCGCGGGGCTACAGGCTTTCCTCCAGAACCTCCCCGAATTGGCCAATTTGCCGGCGAACATCCAATCCGCGTTGCAGGCCCTTCTGACCTTCAACCCGGTGCCTTATCTGCAGCAGTTCATCAACAACCAGATCGCCTACGCCCAATAATCTCGACGGCGCTTCAGAATGCCGCCCACGACTTCGGTACCGGTTTGTTCGCCTTGCCTGGCGCATTCCAGTCGGCCTTCCAGGCCCTCATGGCCGGCGACGTCAGCGGCGCGGCGAGCGACATTACGCACGGATTCGTCGATCTCATCTTCACGGGCTTCAACGTCCAACAAACCGGGTTGACGACCTTCGCAATCACGCCGACGGGCAGCTTGGCGGACCTCTTGCCGATCCTCGCCATTCCCGGACAAATGGCGCAGAACTTCACTGATCTGCTGCTCGCCGGCTCGGTCCCCGCGCCGATCTCACAGAACTTCACCGACATCATCAATACCGCCACCGACACGTCGGTAACCGCTCCGTCGGCGGTCAACATCGTCATCTTCCCGCCCTCCGTCAATGTCTCGCTGGCCAACACATTTGGTTTGCCGGTGGCACTTGGCCTGGACGCGGTGGGCGCGCCGATTGACACGCTGAACGCCGTCGACGTCAGCGCCACGGCGTTTGTCAATGCCGTTCAAACGGGAGACGGGCTGGGGGCGGCGGCCGCCATCCTCGACGCTCCCGCCGTCGTCGCGAACGGCTTCCTGAATGGTGAAGCGACGCTGCCGGTGGGTTTCACCCTCGGGGCGTTTCCGACGACGATCAACGTGCCGCTGAATGGAATTCTCGTTCCGCCTATCCCGTACATCGCCACGGTGGCTGGCGAATGAGTGTCACAAAAATGATAAACGTCTTCCGCGGGACACATTTGCCCCATTAACCTCATCCACACCAGGGCCACCACCGGTGGACGCGTTGCTGAGTTGATGGGAGATGGGCATGTCGTTTGTCATCGCGGCGCCGGAGATGGTTCAGGCGGCGGCCGAAAACCTGGCGGGAGTTCGTGCGACGCTGAGCGAGGCGAGTGCTGCCGCCGCCGGCCCGACAACGGCGATGGTGGCCGCGGCCGAAGACCAGGTGTCGGCCGGAGTCGCGGCCCTATTCGGCGCATTCGGTCAGGAGTATCAGGCCCTCAGTGCCCAAACCCGGGCCTTCCATGAGCAGTTCGTCAATCTGTTGAATGCGGGCGCGGGTGCCTACCTCGGCGCCGAGGCCGCCAACGTCGAGCAGACGGTGGCGAGCGCGGTGAATGCTCCGGTGGAGGCGATGCTCGGGAATGGCACCGCCCCGGGCGGTGCCGCCGCGACCATCGGCGGGGTCGTCGGCCCGTATCAAAGCCTGATCGCGAACACCGCTGCCAACCTGCAGGGCATCGCCAGGACGTGGACTGACGTCACCGCACCCGCCCTGCTGGAGGCGATCGCCACGCAGACCAACCCCCAGCTGATCCTCACGGCGCTGCAGAGCGGAAACCCACTGCCGGTCCTGACGGCGTCCGGACGGCTCGCGCAAGGCTATGCCAACCTTTTCCAGGATCTGATCGTCCCGGCGTCGGTGTCGGCAACCTCCTTGAACCCGCCATCCTTCGCCATCGGGTTCGGTCTGCCCCAGCTCCTGGCCATCGATGCCGTGGGGGCGCCGGTCAATGCGGCGCTGGCCGCGTCATCGAGTAGCACAACGCTTTTCAACGCTGTTCGAACCGGCGACCCGCTGGCGGCATTCACCGCGTTCGTCGGCGCTCCCGCCAACATCGCCAACGCTTTCCTCAACGGCGAACAGACATTGTCGGTGCCGCTACCGGTGCCGGGACTGACGGCCAACGTTACATTTAACGGGCTTCTCGTTCCGCTGCAACCGTTTACGACGACGGCTACGCTGGCCGGCAATCCGGTCACGATCACCGGGCCGCGCATCGGCGGTCTCGTTCCCGCCCTGCTGGAATATACGCCCGAACTCCTCGCGTCGGCATTCGGAAGCTAACCGTACGGGCGCATGTTCAACGCTTCACATTAAGCTTATTTCGCCTAGGCCATCGTGGGAGGGTCTTTGTCGGCGACGGGATAGCATCCGGGAATTACCACGGCGCGGGCAGGACGTGGCGCAGGGCGCCTTAGGTCTATTCATCAGCCGATTCGACACCAGCAATTTGTCCACTATCAAGGCGCTTATGCCCGGCGGACACTTTCCGCCCATCCTCGCCATCCCCGCACAGCAGGCGCAGAACTTCGCCAGCCTGTTACCGCCGGGTTCCATCCCTGCACAGATGGCGCACAATTACGCCAAAACGGTCACCTCGGTCACCAATGCAAATGTCTGAATGAGCATTACGACAACCCCCGTCACCGTTCTCCCGGTAACACTCGGCGCCAACTTTGGCTTGGCGTTGTCGCTCGCCTTTTCGATCCTCGGTCCGCCGGTCTCGACGATGGACTGATTCGCAACCCGTGCGACGGTGTTCGGGGCCGCGCTGCAGAGCGGCAACGGTGTGGCGGCTATCGGCGCTTCCTCAACGGCGAAAACATTGGGACGTGAGCATGCCGGTGAGCGTGGGTCCTGTCTCGGTGCCGATGACGGTGCACCCGCCCTTCGACGATTCGTCGCTCGCCAAAGCCCGAGACGCTCTGAGTCGCCGCGGAAACCCACCTCGGGCGGCGCGGGTGACGCGGGCCTCGGCCAGTGCCGCGTCTGTTACCTTTCGTGACGGTGGCCCGGATGGGTGCGTCCAGCGCCGATTAACGGCACAAAAACGCCGGGTTATGCAGCGCGGATCCATCTGCTTATTAAACTCGTGTTTAACTCGATTTTCCTCGGGTAATCCCTGTCGGCGGTCAGTCGAAGGGAGCGGATATGTCATTGGTGATTGCCGTGCCCGAGCTGGTACAGGCGGCAGCCCAAGATTTGGCGGGTTTACAAACGTCGCTGGCCGAGGCGGCCGCGTACGTTGTCGGCCCTACGACCGGGGTAGTGCCGGCGGCCGCCGACGAGGTGTCGGCTGCGATCTCGGCGATGTTCGGCAACTTCGGCCAGCAATTCCAGTCGCTCAGCGCGCAAGCCCGGGCGTTTCATGCCGAGTTCGTCAACCTGATGAATGCGGGCGCCGGCGCCTACCTCAGCACCGAGGTTGCCAATGTCGAGCAGGCCCTGGCGAACGCGGTCAGCGCTCCGGTGGAAACGCTGCTGGGCGGCGGGGCCGCGCCGGGTGCGGCTGCCGCCGGCAATGGCCTCTTGGGCCTCCTCGGTCTTGGTGGCACCACTACGACGGGTAGCGCCGCTTCGCTCCTCGGAATTGGTTCCGGCTCAGGGCTTTTGGGCACCGGCGGGCTCACCGGCGCCACGAGCCCCCTCAGTGGGCTGCTTGGTGGTCTGACCGGCGGTACGAGCCCGCTCAGTGGGTTGCTTGGTGGTCTGACCGGTGGCCCGAGCCCGCTGAGTGGGCTTCTCGGTGGCGTAGGGGGCCTGGGCTTGCCGGGAGGGGTCCTGGGCTCGCTGGGAAACCTAGGCTCGCTTGGAACCAATCTGGGTTCGCTTTTGACGACTGCCCTTCCCGGCTTGCCCACTACGCTTGCCGGCCTTGCGAATTCGTCGACTCCGATTGCGAATTCACTGCTTCCCGGGCTGCTGAACCTACAAGCGGGGTCGGGCCCCTTCTTCACCGGTATCGCCGGGCCCTACGACGCCCTCGTCTACAACACGTGGAACAACCTGCAAAGCCTCGTCGGCGGCTGGCTGGCGGACCCGTTCCCATTCCTTCGCCAGTTCGTCGCCAACCAGATGGTCTACGGCCAGACCATCGCGACAGCTCTCCAAACAGGGAACTTCCAACCGGTCTCGGCAATACCCGGCCAGATCGCGCAGAACTTCTTCAATGTGGTTCACACGCTTACCGATACGAGCGTCACGCCGTCGCTGGATGTGACCTCGCTCACGCCGCCCAGCGTGACTCTGGACAACGCCGTCGGGCTGCAACTGGTATTCGGCGCCAGCCTGATGGGGCCGCCCGCCGTCACTCTGGAGGCCGCCGGGTACAGCGCGTCCACCTTCGCCTCGGCCGTCCAGGCCGGCAACGCCTCCGCGGCGTTCGCCGCCCTCATCGATGCGCCGGCCGTCATCGCCAACGGCTTCCTCAACGGCGAGGCGACGTTCCCCTACGCGCTGAACCTGTCGAGCCTCACCGGCCCCGTGGTCGGCAACATCGCGAACCTCAGCGTGGCCGCCGACTTCCCGCTGGACGGAATTCTGCATCCTCCCGGCTACTACCCGGTGACGGCAACGGTCACGATATTGGACGGCAGTGTTCTGCCGCCGATCGACGTCAACGTCGGCACCGGCAGTACGCCTTTCAGCGGCCTCCTGCCATTCCTCATCAACTACGCGCCCCAGCAGCTCGCCCAGGCGATCGGCGCGCCCGCAGCACCGCCGCCACTGATCTCGATACCGCTCTTAACCTTCTAAATCGCGGTCCGCAAACACCGGCGTCGGCGGAAAGGCCTTGTCATCATCTCGTTTTCGGTACGCTAATACCAATTGGCGTGTTTACTTTTTATTCGGCACATGCCAAATGCGGTGACCTGCAGCGCATACTACGGCGTGGGACCGGTAGCGAACCGAAAGTCCATCGGACGCAGCCACTCTGTGACCCGGAGGATCGCAAGCTGCCGGTTTCCGATCCGCGAGTTTGCTTTTCGGGCGTTGCCGCTCGGGCCGCAAGTTGCGCAGACGCGCCAACGTATGTGAAAACATTCATTTTCGGACATGGCTATACGGCGCGTGATTACGCTCAGCTTGCCTCGAACATTCGGGCTTATAAACGGATACCGCCGTTCATTTGTGTGGGGAGATGAACATGTCTTTTGTGGTCGCAGTTCCCGATCTCGTCGAGGTAGCAGCGCAAGATTTAGCGGGCATCCGCTCCGCACTGGACGAGGTGGCCCAGGCCATCGTCGCACCGACGACAAGCTTGGCGCCCGCGGCGGCGGACGAGGTATCTACCGCCATCGCATCGCTGTTCGGCACCTTCGGGCAAGAGTTTCAAGCGCTTAACGCCGAGGTTGCGACGTTCCACAACGCGTTCGTGAGCGCGTTGAGTGGGGGTGCCGCCGCATATGCCACGGCTGAGGTCGCCAACGGCGCTGCGCTGCTGTCGGGTAGTGGAAACCTGGCAGCCGACCTGGGCGCTGCTCTTTCTGGGTTGGGCGCCGACATCAGCGCCTCCCTCTCGGCCGGCTTGTCCAGCAGCCTTGGGGCCGCGCTGGGCGGAACCGTGGAAACAGTCCTCGGCGCTGGGCTCGGCGGCCTCGCCTTCCAGACCGGTGGCCTTTTCCTGCAGAGCATCGGCAGTGGGATGGTCCAGGCCGGTAACGCCATCGTGCAGGCTGGGCTCGCGCTCGAAAACAGTGGTGCGGCCTTGTCGGCTACGGGTGCGCAGCTGATCGCCCAGGCCAACACCGCCCTGCAGGCGCTTTTGAACGCGTCCTTCGGTGTTGACCTCAGCGCGGCATTGAACGCGAGCGTGGGCGGCAGCATTAACGGGTTGCTTCAAGCCGGTGGGAATCTTGGGGCCGGGCTGGGCAGCCTCGGCGCGAGCATCAACGCCGCGATCCAGACCGGCGAAACGTTGGCGGCCAACTTCTTTGCGGCTCTACCGCCATTGGCGTTGCCGCCGTTTGCGTTGCCGCCGTTTGCGTTGCCGCCGTTCACGTTGCCGCCGTTCACCCTGCCGAACTTGGGTGCGGACATTAGTGCGGGGTTGAACGCGTTGTTGTCGGGCAGCTTGGCGTTGCCGGGGTTGCCGCCGATTTCGTTGACGTTGCCGCCGTTTGCGTTGCCGCCGTTCACGTTGCCGCCGTTCACCCTGCCGAACTTGGGTGCGGACATTAGTGCGGGGTTGAACGCGTTGTTGTCGGGGAGCTTGGCGTTGCCGGGGTTGCCGCCGATTTCGTTGACGTTGCCGCCGTTTGCGTTGCCGCCGTTCACGTTGCCGCC
>NZ_LZIR01000044.1 GCF_001667035.1 Mycobacterium sp. 852002-51057_SCH5723018 | reverse complement strand
TCGGCCCGAATCGCCCACTCGAAGGCGGCGAGATCGGGATATTCCCGCATCAGTTGGCCGGATTCGTCGAGCACCGCCTCGAGCCGGTCGACGACGTCATCGGCCTGCGCCGCGGCGGCCCGCAGCCGCGACCGCGCGATGCCGTCGATTTCGGAGACGGTCGCGTTGAGCAACGCGGACTTGTTCGGAAAGTAGTGGTACAGGCTGCCGCTCGTCATGCCGGCGGCCCCGGCGATCTCGCGGATGGTGGCCCTGGAGTAGCCCACCTCGGCCACGCAGCGCATCGCGGAGGCGATGATCCGTGCGCGGGTCTGCGCACCATCGGCACCCACCGGGCGGCCCAACTGTGCCGGCGCTACTGGTTCACCCACCGCGCACCTCCGCGCCGAACCTCGAGTAATCGATCGTGCGATTATATTCTCTCCTAGCGGCAGCTTGGCTGCAGGGTCGACGGACAGGACGCACGAGTGAGGACATCACCATGACGCGGGCGCAGCTGGGTCGCCCGGTCGGCGCGAGCGGTGAGGAGACCCGCCGACGGATCGTCGCCGCGACCATGCGCTGCGTGGCCGAGGTGGGCTACTCCAGGGCCACCATCCGCGAGATCGCC
>NZ_LZIR01000043.1 GCF_001667035.1 Mycobacterium sp. 852002-51057_SCH5723018 | reverse complement strand
AAATTCTCTGGCCGCTGATCGAACCGATGGAAGCCGACGATGCTGGCCCTGACGAGATCGCCGCCTACTTCCTCGCGCTGGCGAGTCGCATTCGCAAGTCATCGCGGCCGGCAGCCGCACGCGGCTGCCTGATCACCAACACCGCATCCGAACTCAACATACTTGACGACGCCGTCGCCGACATGGTGCGCAACTACCGGAAGCGGCTGCATAGCGCACTCACCAACGCCTTGAACGCGATTGACGGACTCGACCACCCGGACCGCAGGGCCGAGGTGCTCACCGCCGCCCAAATGGGCCTCATGATCACCGCCCGCTTCGATCCGACAGCCGCCGCCGAGACGGCCGAGACCATCGCCGCCGACGCCCGGACCTGGTGAAGGACGCCTTACCCTATCCGGCCGGCAACCATTGAGCTGACACCGTCGCCGAATACACACCTCAGGGGCTTGGTGGTTGGAGTCCGTGGCGTTCGCGGACGTAGTCGGCGACGGTGTGAGCGGGGTGGCCGGTGAGGTCTTCCACGGTGTGTGTGAGGCGGTTGTAGCGGTCCTCGTGGTGCAGCCGAGCCATGGTGGCGATGTGCTGGGTGACGTGGGGGCCCGCCCCCATTGCGTCGAGTCGGGCCAGCCATTGGTCGTAGGGCACGTCGACGCCGGCGATGGGCCGGTTCAGCGCGTGGGAGTACTGCTCGGCGAGACCGTCGAGGTCGAGGATGGCGGGGCCGGTGAGTTCGTAGGTTGCCCCCAGGTGCGGCGCCGGGTCGCGCAGAATCGTAGCGACGACGTCGGCAACGTCGCGGGCGGCGATTGGCGAGGTCTTGCCGGCGCCGAAGGGCAGGTTGAGGGTGCCGTCGGCGCTGATCGAGGCGTCGGCGAGGGAACTGAACAGCGGGTTCTCCAGGAAGACCGTGGGGCGCACGGTGACGGCGGGCAGGCGCGACCATGCGATCACGTGTTCGGCGAGCCAGTGCTGGCGTTGCTGGCGGGACTCGGCGGTGCTGGTGATCGTCATCTGCGACACCGTCATCTGTGACATGTTGACCAGGACCTCAAGTTGTCCATGATCGAGTGCGGCGGCGCAAACTTCGGTGGTGGCTTCTAGGTAGTGCGCGGAGACGCTCATGGAGAAGAACATTCGCGTCACTCCGTCGAGGGCGTCGTGGACGTCACGAGGGTTGGTGAGGTCGCCGACGACGACGTCGGCCCCCTGCTCGCGCAGCGCGGCGGCGCGCTCGTCGTCGCGGTGGACGAACGCGCGCACGGGGGCACCGGCGTCGAGCAGCGCGGCGATGACCCGGGGGCTGACGCTGCCGGTGCCGCCGCCGGCGCCAGTGATGAGGTACGTGAGTTCGGTCATCTGTCTACCAATCTGGTTCTCGGCGTGGATTCTCCAGTACCACCGCCAGGCGTTGCCCGGAGCCGATGCACGCGCCGACGGCGCCGTATCGGGCGTTGCGTTCCCGCAGTTCGATGGCAAGGGTGAGCATGTAGCGGGTGCCGGTGGCTCCGAAGGGATGTCCGATGGCCACTGCGCCCCCGTGGGGGGTCAACTTCTCGTCGGGCACCCGAAACCCGTTGAGCTGGTTTCGTAATTCACGCAGGACGCCGAGCGCGTGGGCGCTGAACGCATCCAAAACGGTGTCCCAGTCGACGCCTTTCTCGATGAAGGCGCCGAACCGAGCCGTCTGGCACTCCGGCACTGCTCCTCATAGCCAGTCCCGAACCCGTCAAACGCGTCGTCGATCTGGATCGTCAACCGGTCGACTTGATGCGGGATTGTTTCGATCGAGCCATTCGATGGGTGGGTCATGGTGTCTCCTGGTTCTGATGCCCAAACTGGCTGTGACGCTGTTGGTACGTTGGCACGGCTTCCTCCTTTTCCGACTGGTGATCAGATGGTGGCCGTCGGACAGGGCAGCAAGTAGCAAGGCCCTCGACTAAACGGACCGCTGTCGCGTCCAACTACGAGCCGTAGCAACACCACTCGTCGACCAATCCGGGTCAGTGCACGGATGCGGCGGCAGCCTCGATGACCTGCGTGACGGCGTCGGGGTGTGAGACCAGCGTCAGGTGCGAGCCACCGTTGAAGTGTGTGACCTGTGAGTGTGCTCGTGCGGCCATGGAGTCCTCCGAAGCCGGGGTGATGACCTGATCTCCGCTGCTGATGAAGTACCAGGAGGGGATGTCCTTCCATGCGGCGTTCTTCGACGGTCCGTACAATGCGGCCACCGCTGCTGACCGCTGGCTGGCCCA
>NZ_LZIR01000042.1 GCF_001667035.1 Mycobacterium sp. 852002-51057_SCH5723018 | reverse complement strand
GTGGTTCACACCGCGCCGCTCTGCGTGGTTACCAGCTCTGCCCAACCGAACAGGGTTGCTGGAACAATGTTGTTAAGTGTTCGTTAATGCGTTGACTCAGGTCCGGTAAGTCCTCATGGTTCTATTGATGTTCCTGGACGCCCGGCGTCACTAGTCGTTTTCCCATCGCCCAACTGAGTCAACGCGAGGCGCCAATGCTTCAGGAGTTCTGGCAGAACTTCACGCACAATCTTTTCAAGCCGTTGCTGCTTTTCTTCTATTTCGGATTCTTGATCCCGATTCTGAAGGTGCGGTTTGAGTT
Organism: Mycobacterium sp. 852002-51057_SCH5723018; assembly: GCF_001667035.1. Taxonomy (GTDB): domain Bacteria; phylum Actinomycetota; class Actinomycetes; order Mycobacteriales; family Mycobacteriaceae; genus Mycobacterium. The sequence goes on along the minus strand of NZ_LZIR01000042.1, from coordinate 10,552 downwards.
CCCGTACGTGATCTATCAGGGCCTGACCATTTACCTGCTGGTTTCCATCGGCTGGCAGGGGGGCGAAGAACTCGCCAAGGTCCAGCCGGCCGACATCGACAACATCGCCGGGTTCACGGTGATGGGTTTCGCCTTGAACTTCGTGATCGGCTGCCTGGCCTACGTTTTGCTGAAGTACATCACCACGATGCGGCGAGTCGACCGGGCGACGGTCGCCGGCTATTACGGCTCGGACTCGGCGGGAACGTTCGCCACCTGCGTGGCGGTCCTGGCCGGCGTGGGCATCGCCTTCAACGCCTACATGCCGGTGTTGCTGGCCGTCATGGAGATCCCTGGCTGTCTGGTGGCGCTGTACCTGGTGGTGCGGCTGCGACACCGGGGTCTCAACGAGGCGGGCTACATGCCCGACGAGCCCGGGTACACCCCGTTGATCAAGGCTGGCGTCGGGCCGGGCACCGCCACCCGGCCGCAGCCCGGCCAGACGCTCGCGACCGAGGACGAACGCGGTGTGGAGCAGGAGCTCGAATTCTCGATGGAAAAGCTGGAGCATCCCGACTGGGAGCCCGACCGTAGCCCGCCGCGCGGCAAGGCCAGGAGGATGCCGATCTTCTCCCGCGAGATCGCGCAGGAAGTGTTCCTCAACCCTGGGCTCATTCTGCTCATCGGCGGCATCATCGTCGGCTTCATCAGTGCACTGCAGGGACAGAAGGTCGTTCACGACCAGAACGAGCTCTTCGTGGCGGCGTTCCAGGGTGTGCTCTGCCTGTTCCTGCTCGAGATGGGGATGACGGCGTCCCGCAAGCTCAGAGATCTGCGATCGGCCGGCCCCGGGTTCATCGCCTTCGGCCTGCTGGCGCCCAATGTGTTTGCGACGCTGGGGATCTTTGCCGCCTACTTCTACGCCGACCTCACCGACACCCACTTCCAGCCGGGTACGTACGTCCTGTTTGCCGTGCTGTGCGGCGCCGCGTCCTACATCACGGTCCCGGCGGTCCAGCGGCTGGCCATCCCGGAGGCCAGTCCCACCCTGCCGCTGGCGGCGTCACTGGCGTTGACGTTCTCCTACAACGTGACCATCGGCATCCCGCTCTACATCGAGATCAACCGCATGGTCGCGCACTGGTTCCCGGGCTATTAGCCCAGCACGGTCCGCACCACTCCGTCGGCGAGCAGCCGTCCCCGGGGAGTGAGCACCAGCCTGTCGCCGTCGGCTACCAATAACCCATCGGCGACCACTGTCTCGGCGCGTTGACGTTCGGCCTCACCCAGCAGGTCAACCGGCAGGCCTTGGCGCAGGCGGATTTTCAACAGCACGTCCTCGGTGTGCAGGGCTTCGCCGTCCAGCCGCTCGAAACCCCCGACCGGCAGCGCGCCGCCGGCCAGCGCCTCGGCATAGGCGTTGGGGTGCTTGACATTCCACCAGCGGGTGGCACCCACGTAGCCGTGCGCGCCCGGGCCCGCACCCCACCACTGCCCGCCGTCCCAGTAGCCGAGGTTATGCCGGCACTCGCCGCCCGGGCGGCACCAGTTGGACACCTCGTACCACGTCATCCCCGCCGCGGACAGCCGCTCGTCGACCAATTCGTAGCGGCGGGCCAGCACGTCGTCGTCGGGAGCAGCCAGCTCCCCGCGCCGGACCCGCCGGCCCAGTGCGGTGCCCTCCTCGACGACCAGGGCGTACGCGGACACGTGGTCGACGCCCGTCTCGACCGCGGTGTCGACCGAGCGCAGCAGATCGTCGTCGGACTCCCCCGGAGTCCCATAGATCAAATCGAGGCTGACGTGTTCGAACCCCGCCTCCAGCGCCTCGCGGGCCGAGGCCGCCGATCGGTTCGGCGTATGAATGCGGTCCAGGACCCCCAGCACGTGCGGGACCACCGATTGCATGCCCAGCGACACCCTGGTGAATCCGGCGTCGCGGATCCTGCCGAAAAAATCCGGCCAGGCCGACTCGGGGTTGGCCTCGGTGGTGATCTCGGCGTCCGGCGCCAGCTCGAAGTGCTCGCGCACCATGTCCAGCAACGTGGCCAGCCGCTCGCCCCCGAGCAGCGACGGTGTGCCGCCGCCGACAAATACGGTGCCCACGGTAGGTCCGTCCAACCGTGCGGCCGCCAGCTGTAGCTCCGATCCCAGTGCGCTCAGCCAGGCGTCCGGGTTGACGCCACCCAGCTCGGCGGGCGTGTAGGTGTTGAAATCGCAGTATCCGCACCGGGTGATGCAGAACGGGACGTGCAGGTACAGCCCGAACGGCTGCCCGGGACCCGGCTGTAGGGCGGGCAGTTCGACCGGGGCCTCGTGAAGGGGCATGCCAAATGATCGCACGCCGGGAACAGCTCTCAGGCAATTCTCGGCTTCGTCCACCGGATCACCAAGGATTGTTCGCTAGTTTTGTTCATCGTGAGGGCAAATTTGACCTGGTGGCACCGCTGGTCCGCATCCATGGCACAATGGGCCGGTGACCGCCGCCCAGCCCAGCATGCGTATCGCCCTCGTGGCGCGGCGGCATATCGATCTCAAGCGTGTTTGCAGCTCCTGCTGTCTCCCTTGATGTCGTAGACCCGCCCCCTGTACGTCCAGGCGCCGGATCTGCGCCGCCGAAATAAAACCGGTGAGTCGCGCGTCCAAGTCTGCAGCGTTCGCGAAGAGGAGAAGCCCCCGAAATGACCACAGCCCGTCCCGCTAGGGCCCAAAACAAGGCCCGCAGTGAAGGCCAGTGGGCGCTGGGAGATCGTGAGCCGCTCAACCCCAACGAAGAGATGAAGCAGGCCGGCGCCCCGCTCGAGGTGCGCGAACGCATCGAAACCGTGTACGCCAAGGCCGGATTCGACAGCATCGAAAAATCCGACTTGCGTGGGCGCTTCCGGTGGTGGGGGCTCTACACCCAACGCGAGCAGGGTTACGACGGCAGCTTCACCGGCGACGACAACGCCGAGTTGCTCGAGGCCAAATACTTCATGCTGCGGGTGCGCTGCGACGGCGGCGCCCTGACGACCGAGGCGCTGCGCACGCTGGGCCAGATCTCCAGCGAATACGCCCGCGACACCGCCGACATCTCCGACCGGCAGAACCTGCAGATGCACTGGATCGAGGTGGAGCAGGTTCCGGAGATCTGGCGGCGGCTCGACCAGGTCGGCCTGCAGACCGCCGAGGCGTGCGGTGACTGCCCCCGCGTGATACTGGGCTCACCCCTGGCCGGCGAGTCGCTCGACGAGGTGATCGACCCCACCTGGGCGCTCGAGGAGATCGTCCGCCGCTACATCGGCAAGCCCGACTTCGCCGACCTGCCGCGCAAGTACAAGACCGCGATCTCGGGCCTGCAGGATGTCGCGCACGAGATCAACGACATCGCATTCATCGGGGTCAACCACCCGGAGCACGGCCCCGGCCTGGACCTGTGGGTCGGCGGCGGCCTGTCCACCAACCCGATGCTGGCCCAGCGCCTCGGGGCCTGGGTTCCGCTGGATGAGGTGCCCGAGGTGTGGGCCGCGGTGACGTCGATTTTCCGCGACTACGGATATCGCCGGCTGCGGTCCAAGGCGCGGCTGAAGTTCCTGGTCAAGGACTGGGGTGTAGAAAAATTCCGCGAGGTTCTCGAAACCGAGTACCTCAAGCGCCCCCTGATCGACGGCCCGGCCCCCGGGCCCGTCAGGCATCCCATCGATCACGTCGGGGTGCAGCGGCTCAAGAACGGGCTCAACGCCCTCGGGGTATCCCCGATCGCCGGCCGGGTTTCGGGCACCATCCTCTCGGCGGTCGCCGAGCTTGCCGCGCAAGCCGGTTCGAACCGGGTCCGGTTCACCCCCTACCAAAAGCTGGTCATCCTCGACGTGCCCGACGACAGGCTCGACGAGCTGATCGCCGGCGTGGAGGCGCTGGGTCTGCAGTCGCGTCCTTCGCAATGGCGGCGAAACGTCATGGCGTGCACGGGAATCGAGTTCTGCAAGCTGTCGTTCGCCGAAACCCGCGGCAAGGCACAGGAATTGGTTCCCGAACTGGAGCGCCGGCTCGACGACATCAATTCCGAGCTGGACGTGCCGATCACCATCAACATCAACGGCTGCCCGAACTCGTGTGCGCGAATTCAGGTCGCCGACATCGGGTTCAAGGGCCAGATGGTCGACGACGGTCACGGCGGGTCGGTCGAGGGCTTCCAGGTACACCTGGGCGGCAGCCTCGGCCTGGACAGCGGTTTCGGCCGAAAACTGCGCCAGCACAAGGTCACCAGCGACGAGCTGGGCGACTACATCGAACGGGTGGTACGCAGCTTCGTCAAACACCGTTCCGACGGGGAAAGATTCGCGCAGTGGGTCGTTCGCGCCGAGGAAGGAGATCTGCGATGAGCCAAGCAACCAAGCTGACCGAAGCCGAACTGCGCGACCTGGCCGCCCGTGGCGCCGCGGAACTCGAGGGCGCCGACGCGACCGAGCTGCTGCAGTGGACCGAGGAGAACTTCGGCGGCATCAACGGGCCGCGCGGCTGGGCGACGTGCAACTACGTGGTGGCCTCGAATATGCAGGACGCCGTGCTGGTGGACATGGCCGCCAAAGTGCGCCCGGGCGTGCCGGTGCTGTTCCTGGACACCGGCTACCACTTCGTGGAGACCATCGGCACACGAGATGCCATCGAGTCGGTGTACGACGTTCGGGTGCTCAACGTCACTCCGGAGCACACGGTCGCCGAGCAGGACAAGCTGCTGGGCAAGGACCTATTCGCCCGCGACCCCGGCGAATGCTGCCGGCTGCGCAAGGTCGCCCCGCTGGGCAAGGCGCTGCGTGGCTACTCCGCCTGGGTGACCGGGCTACGCCGGGTGGAGGCGCCGACCCGCGCCAACGCGCCCTTCATCAGCTTCGACGAGGCGTTCAAGCTGGTGAAGATCAACCCGCTGGCCGCGTGGACCGACGACGACATGCAGAACTACATCGACGAGCACGACGCGTTGGTCAATCCCCTTGTGTACGAAGGCTATCCGTCGATCGGCTGCGCCCCGTGCACCGCCAAGCCGGTCGAGGGCGCCGACCCGCGCAGCGGGCGCTGGCAGGGCCTGGCCAAGACGGAATGCGGGTTGCACGCGTCGTGATGACCCGCGCCGGCGACGATGCAGTGGGGGCACCCCCAGCCGCGAAGCGGCGAGGGGGACGCAGCGATGAGGTGTGGGCACCACCCGCCTGCGGAGGAGAGCGGCGCCATTAAAACGCTCGTGCTCACCGCGCACGGAAGCAGGGATCCACGATCGGCCGCCAACGCGCGGGCCGTCGCCGAGCGGGTGGCGCGCATGCGGCCCGGGCTCGACGTGCGGCTGGCCTTCTGCGAACTGAACGCGCCGAGCCTGACCGAGGTGCTCGACGGCCTGTCGGGTGAGGCGGTGGTGACACCGTTGCTGCTGGCGAACGCCTACCACGCGCGCATCGACATCCCCGCCCAGATCTCCCACTCGGCGGTCAACGTCGCCCAAGCCGACGCGCTGGGAGAAGACCCTCGGCTGATTTCGCTGCTGCGGCAACGGGTTACGGAGTTGGGCGTGTCCCGGCTCGACGACCGGGTCGGCGTGCTCGTCGCGGCGATCGGGTCATCCGACCTGCTGGCCAACGCCCGCACCCGGCAGGTGGCACCCCACCTGTTGGCGCGCACGAACTGGGTGGGCGCGACGACGGCCTTCGTGACCAGTCCGGAACCGTCGCTGGCTGAGGCCGCGGGGCGGTTGCGTCGGCAGGGCGCGCGCCGGGTGGTCGTCGCGCCGTGGTTCCTGGCCCCCGGACTGCTACCGGACCGGGTGCGGCGCTTCGCCGACGGCGCCGGTCTCGCGCTGGCCGAACCGTTGGGTGCACACCGGTTGGTCGCCGAGACGGTGTTGAGCCGTTTCGATCAGGCGGCGAAGACGCTCGGGCGGGCCGCGGCATAGGCCGCCTTAGGACTTCGGCCAGCCCGCCAAGGCCAGATCGGCGATCGCGTGCAGTTCCCCACGGTCGGCACCGCTGCGGGCCTGGATCGAAATCCCTTGGCAGACGGCGCTGATCCAGCGAGCGAGCAACAAGGTGTCTACGTCGGACAGTTCGCCGGCGGCCACCGCTTGGTCGAACCTGCGTGCCAGCTCGCGCGCGGCCGCATCACGAAACTCGGCCAGTCCGGCCGCATTTCCGACCAGCAGGCAGCCGTCCGGGTCGCCGGATGTCGCGTCGGCCGCCCCGTGCACCATGGCTTCGGCAACCTCGCGCGCGGTCGTCCGGGTGAGCGCCGTTGCCATGTAGCCGCCCGGGCCATTGATGTACCGCTGCTTGGCCCGTTCGAAGAGTCCTTCTTTCGAGCCGAACTCGCCGTAGATGCCGCGGCGGTTCACCCCGGTTGCGTCGGTCAAGTCACTGATCGACACACCCTCGAAGCCGCGATCCCAGAACAGCTTCATCGCGATGTCCTCGACCCTGTCGGGGTCGAACGACCGGGGTCGCCCTACCGCCATGTTCCGCCTTCCGTGATCCCGGTCACAGCGGGTGTCTCCCGCTCGACAACGGAGTTGACCTCATCATACTTTGTAACCGATCGGTTCGAAACGACCTTGAGAGGAACGGGACATGAGCACAGCACCCCTAGCCGGACGCCGAGCACTGGTAACCGGAGGCTCGCGCGGAATCGGCGCCGGAATCGTGCGCCGGCTCGCCGCCGACGGCGCCGCGGTGGCGTTCACCTACGCGTCCTCGGCAGCCGAGGCGGACAAGCTGGTCAGCGAGGTGACCGCCAACGAGGCCAAGGCGGTGGCCATCCAGGCCGACAGCGCGGACCCGGCACAGGTAGGCGCGGCGGTCGAGCAGGCCGTCGCCGACCTCGGCGGATTGGACATCTTGGTCAACAACGCCGGGACCGCGTACATCGCGCCGATCGACGACTACCCACAGGAGCAGTTTGACCGCGCGGTGGCGATCAACATCGTCGGCGTTTACTCGGCGATCCGCAGCGCGATCGGTCACCTCGGCGAGGGTTCGCGGATCATCAACATCGGCAGCATCAACGCCGATCGCGTCCCGGTGGCCGGTTTGGCCGTGTACGCGATGACCAAGGGCGCGGTCGCATCCCTGACCCGTGGTCTAGCTCGCGAACTCGGGCCGCGCGGAATCACGGTGAACAATGTGCAGCCGGGCCCGATCGATACCGACATGAATCCCGCCGAGGGCGAATTCGCTGACGCCATGCGCCAAGTCATGGCGTTGGATCACTACGGACACACCGATGACACCGCTGCCGTGGTGAGTTTCCTGGCCGGCCCGGAGTCGGGATTCGTGACGGGAGCCAATTGGAACGTCGACGGCGGATACACCGCCTGACATGCGCAGGGGCGGCGGAAACTCGTCGCGGATCGGCCAACCGCGCAGCGCCAGAACGTGCTTGACGCGATCGATCTCGTCGGGTGCGGGCAGGTGATGTGACGGCGTTGCTCATGGGATGTCGCCGAGCCACCGTCAACGATCAAGCCAAGACCTGGTCCACTACACTTCGTGGCTTGAACGCGCCCCGAACCGGAGCTCTGCTCACCGCGCTGGTGCTGACGCTGGCGGCGTGTGGTGGCCACCACGCGGCGGCGCCGCCTGCCGCGGGCCCGTGCGAGATCGTGCCCAACGGCACGACGGCGCCCCAAAGGCCTTCGGTCACGGCGACTTCGGCGGGCGCCCCCGAGGTCGCGACCGGCTACCGCAGCGACATGACCGTCGTGAGGACGGCACATTACGCGGCGGCCACCGCCAATCCGCTGGCGACTCAGGCGGCCTGCCGGGTATTGCAAGACGGTGGGACCGCCGCCGACGCCCTGGTGGTTGCCCAAGCGGTCTTAGGTTTGGTCGAACCGCAGTCTTCCGGGCTCGGCGGCGGCGGGTTCGCGGTCTATTACGACGCGCGCGCCGGTTCGGTGCAGGCTTACGACGGCCGCGAAACCGCCCCCGCCGCCGCCACCGAGAACTACCTGCGCTGGGTCAGCGACGCAGACCCCACCGCGCCCAAACCCAACGCGCGGGCCTCGGGACGATCGATCGGAGTCCCGGGCATCCCGCGGATGCTCGAGCTCGTGCACAACGACCACGGACACCTGCCATGGCGCGACCTCTTCGCCCCCGCGACGGCGTTGGCCGACAACGGATTCGACATCAGCCCCCGGCTGGCCGCCGCCATCTCCGACTCCGCGGCACCACTGCGCGTCGACGCGGCGGCGCGCGGATACTTCCTCAACCCGGACCGCAGCGCCAAGGCCGCGGGAACGCGGCTGACGAACCCCGCATACTCAAAAACCTTGTCCGCCATAGCCTCCGCAGGCGTCAACGCCTTCTACACCGGCGACATCGCACACGACATCGTCGCCGAAGCGCGCGACACGTCCGAAGGCCGCACGCCGAGCCTGTTGACCAACGAAGACCTCGCGGGCTACGTCGCCAAGAAACGCGACCCCGTGTGCACCGCGTACCGCGGCCGGCAGGTCTGCGGCATGCCGGCGCCGTCGTCGGGCGGCATCGCGGTCGCGGCCACGCTGGGCACCCTCGAGCGTTTCCCGCTGGGCGACTACCCGCCCACCCACGTCGACCTCAACGGCGGTCGCCCAAGCGTGATGGGCGTTCACCTCGTCTCCGAAGCCGAGCGGCTGGCGTATGCCGACCGGGACGAATACGTCGCCGACCCCGATTTCGTCGGGCAGCCCGGCGGTTCCCCGGGTGCGCTGATCGACCCGGGCTATCTGGCCGGGCGCGCGGCGCTGATTTCGCCGCAGCACAGCATGAGCACCGCCAAGCCGGGAGACTTCGGCGTGTCCACCACCGTCGCGCCGCCCGGGACGGAGCACGGCACCAGCCACGTCAGCGTCATTGACTCCTACGGCAATGCCGCCGCGTTCACGACGACCGTCGAGTCGACGTTCGGTTCGTTCCACATGGTCGACGGCTTCATCCTCAACAACCAGCTCACCGACTTCGCCGCCGACCCCCGCGCGGCCGACGGGTCGCTGGTCGCCAACCGCGTCCAGCCCGGCAAGCGGCCGCGCAGCGCGATGGCGCCGACGTTGGTGTTCGATTCCTCGCCGGCCGGCCGGGGCCCGCTGTACGCGGTGACCGGCTCCCCCGGTGGTTCCATCATCATTCAGTTCGTGGTGAAAACCCTTGTGGCGATGCTCGATTGGGGTCTGAACCCGCAGCAGGCGGTGTCGTTGGTCGATTTCGGTGCGCAGAACTCGCCGCAGACCAATGTCGGCGGCGAGGATCCCGAGATCAACACCGCCGACAACGGCGACCACGACCCGCTGGTGCAGGGCCTGCGCGCGCTGGGGCATCAGGTCAACCTGGCCGATCAGTCCAGCGGACTTTCGGCGATCACCCGCAGCTCTGGGAGCGCTGAAAAGTGGACCGGCGGCGCCGACCCGCGCCGCGAGGGCGCGGTCATGGGCGACAACGCGTAGCGCGGGCCGTATCTCACGCCGAGCTCAGCGTCCTCTGATCTTGGTCGGCGTCGCCGACTCCATCGACACGAGGGATCTGAGCGGTGAATGCGCCATGGTTGGCCGCGCTGGTCAACAGTGAAGTCAGCGAGCCGCGCGCGACGAAAAAGCGGGAAATTCTCGGGAAACCCCGGGATGTCTTGCCGCAGACCGCGATAAAGTGAGTTCCTGCCGATTGGTCGATGATGACTGGGCGATCCTCCTTATCGTCATGACTTATTGGTCGTGACGCATTGTGAGGTGTCAGATGTCGTTTGTGATCGCGGCGCCGGAGGCGCTGGTGGCGGCGGCTACGGATGTGGCGAATATCGGGTCGACGATCTCCGCGGCGACAGCGGCCGCGGCGCTCCCGACGACCGGAGTGGTCGCCGCGGCCGCCGATGAGGTGTCAGCGGCCATCGCGGCGTTGTTTGGCGCGCACGCGCAGTCCTACCAGGCGCTCAGCGCCAAGGCGGCGGCGTTTCATGGCCAGTTTGTGCAGGCCTTGAACACAGGAGCGGGTTCCTATGCGGCCGCTGAGGCCGCCAGCGCGTCGCCGTTGCAGACTTTTCAGCAGGACGTGCTCAGCGTCATCAACGCCCCGACCCAGACGCTCTTGGGGCGCCCGCTGATCGGCAACGGTGCCAACGGAGTCCCGGGGACCGGGGCAAACGGCGCGGCCGGCGGGATATTGATCGGAAACGGCGGGGCGGGCGGCTCGGGCGCGACCGGCCAGAACGGCGGGGCCGGCGGGGCCGCGGGGCTGTTCGGCACCGGCGGCGTGGGCGGGACCGGCGGGTTCGGCGCCACCGGCGCCGGGGGTACCGGCGGCGCCGGCGGGACCGGCGGGCTGTTCGGTTCCGGCGGCGCCGGTGGGGCCGGCGGGCTCAGCACCCTGCACAACGGCGGGGCCGGCGGCAACGGCGGAACCGGCGGGCTGTTCAGCGTCGGCGGCGTGGGCGGCGCCGGCGGCGCCACCGACGCCGTCGGCGGCGTCGGGGGTACCGGCGGCGCCGGAGGGACCGGCGGGCTGTTCGGCATCGGCGGCGCCGGCGGGATCGGCGGGGCCGACACCATGGGCGCCGGGGGTGGGGGGGGGGCCGGCGGGAACGG
>NZ_LZIR01000041.1 GCF_001667035.1 Mycobacterium sp. 852002-51057_SCH5723018 | reverse complement strand
TCCTTGCAACTCATACTCTCAGTTTGAGAGAATAGTGTTCTCGCAATGCCCGCAATACGTTCGCCGAACTGGAGAAACCGTGCCTGAAGCCGTCATCGTGTCCGCCCTGCGCACCCCGATCGGCACCGCCAAGAAGGGGACCCTGCGCGACACCAGCGCGTTTGAACTCGCGCACCACGTGGTCAGCGAGGCGGCGAAGGACCTGGATGCAAGCCAGGTCGACGACGTGATCCTCGGCGAGGGCCTGTACGGGGGCGGCGTGGTCGCCCGCCACGCGGCCATCACCGCCGGTCTACCGCAGGTGCCCGGGCTGGCCAACAACCGGCACTGCGCGGCCGGCCAGGCGGCGGTGCAAAGCGCCGCGGCCAGCGTGCGCGCCGGCATGGACCAACTGGTTATCGCCGGCGGGGTGAACTCGGCTTCCACGTCGCCGCGGTCGCGGATGCAGGTGGACGGGGAATGGGTCGACTGGTTCCCGCCGACCCACCCGGACCGTCCCGACGCGCCCAACCTGGACATGTCGATCACCGTGGGCTGGAACGCCGCGGTCAAGGCGGGAGTCAGCCGCGAGGAGATGGACGCATGGGCGCTGCGGTCGCACCGCAACGCGATCGCCGCGATCGACGAGGGCCGCTTCAAGGAGGAGATCGTTCCGATCGAGACCCCGCACGGGCTGTTCGAGGTCGACGAGCATCCGCGCCGTGACACCAGCATGGAGAAGCTGGCCGCGCTCAAGCCGCTGCATCCGGAAATCGAGGGCTTCTCGATCACCGCCGGCAACGCCTGCGGCGCCAACGACGGCGCGGCCGTGCTGACCGTCGCCAGCGACACGCTCGGGCTGCCCGCCCTGGCCACGGTGCGGTCATGGGCGTCCGTCGGTGTCGACCCCGCGATCACCGGCTTGGCGCCGGTGGACGCAATCCCGAAAGCCCTTGCCCGCGCCGGTCTTTCGACGGACAACGTGGACCTCTTCGAAATCAACGAAGCGTTCGCGGCGATGTGCGTGGCCACCATCAAGCTGCTCGAGCTGGACGCCGACAAAGTCAACGTCAGCGGCAGCGGCTGCTCGCTCGGGCATCCGGTGGCGGCGACCGGGGCGCGGATGCTGGTCACGCTGGTGCACGAATTGCGCCGCCGCGGAGGCGGTATCGGCGTCGCCGCCATGTGCGCAGGTGGCGGAATGGGTTCGGCCACGGTCATCGAGGTCCCGGCCCCGTAACATATGACCATCGCCGACCTGATCGCCAGCGCACGCAACGGATCCCAGCGTGCGGCGGGTCGGCTACTCAGCCTCATCGAAAGCGAGCGCCGCGACGAGGTGCTCGCCGGCATCGAACCCTCATCGGTGCACGCCGTTCCTGTTCTAGGCATCACCGGACCGCCGGGCGCGGGCAAGTCGACGACGATCGCCGCACTGGTCGGCGCCTACCGGGAGCGCGGGTCCAGGGTGGCCGTGCTCGCCGTCGATCCGTCGTCGCCGTTCAGCGGCGGCGCGCTACTGGGCGATCGCATTCGAATGACCGCGCATATCAACGACTCCGACGTCCTGATCCGTTCGGTGGCGACCCGCGGTCACGTCGGGGGGCTGGCCGCCGCCGTTCCCGCGGCGATCCGGCTGCTCGGCGCGATCGGTTACGGCGTGGTCATGCTGGAGACCGTTGGGGTGGGGCAGTCGGAGATCGAAATTGCCGCCGTCGCCGACCCAACCATCGTCATCCTCAATCCCGGCGCGGGCGACGCGGTCCAAGCCGCCAAGGCCGGGGTCCTGGAAGTCGCCGACATTGTGGCGGTCAACAAGGCCGACCGCGAGGGTGCCGAACAAACGGTGCGGGACCTGCGCGCCGAAACCACGGCACCAATCGTCAGCCTGGTCGCCGCGCGCGGCGAGGGCGTTGCCGACCTGATGGCCGCCATCGACGACCACCACCGCACCGACAGTCGGGAACGGCGCCTGGCCCGCGCCCGAGCGCAGATCCTGTCGCTGGCCCAAACCCGGTTGCGCACCGAGCCCGATCTCGACCGGCTCGCCGAGGCCGTGGTCGACGGGCACAACGATCCCTACACCGCGGCCGAAAAGCTGCTGGCGCCAAGGCAGGCGGAGTGACAGCGTCAATCCCCCTGTGGAGCCTTGATTTATTGCCTAGCAATGTGTTCCATGAAGGCATGACGCGTTCTCCTGACGAGCTGGTAACCGAATTCTGCAAGCTGTGGGCATCGCCCGACCCGGACCAGCTCGCGGGCTACTTCACCGAAGACGCGGTCTATCACAACATTCCAATGGACCCGGTGCAGGGTCGTCAGGCGATAAGGGACTTCATCGCGGGATTCGTCGCCGCATTCGACGGGATCGACTTCAGGGTGCACCGGCAGATCAGCGATGGCACATTGGTGATGAACGAACGCACCGACGTATTGCGTCGCAAGGGCGGCGGCGAGATCCCGTTACCAGTCATGGGTGTCTTCGAGGTGCAGGACGGCCGGATTGCGGCGTGGCGCGACTACTTCGACATGGCGGCCATCACCAGCGCCTTCAGTTAGTCGTCGCGATCGCTGATGAGCAGGCGGGTATCGGGCGTCGAAGTGCTGTTGCTCAAGCAGCTCTGAGTGTCGTTGATGCCATTCTCCCGAGCGCAGATCGGCGGCTACCCGGGCTAAGCCGCCTGCAGTGGCCACGCGTGAGCGGGTCGACGTCGGTCTACAGCGGCAGGCTGGTGTGTTGATCCCAGAGGAGCAACGCCATAGACACCATTCTCCCACGCGATGGCTATTACATTGCCAACGTGGACCTTGACGCGGTGACCTTCAGCGAGCGATGGGTGTCAGCATGGAATGCCCACGACGTGGACTCTGTCCTCGAGCACTTTCACGAGGACGTGGTATTCACTTCACCGGTGGCCGCGATGCTCATGCCGGAATCGGCAGGGGTGGTGCGTGGCAAGCCGGCGCTCCGCGACTACTGGTCCAGGGCGCTGCAGCGCTTCCTTAATCTTCGTTTCGTCGTCGAAGCCGTGTACCAGGGGATCGACACGATCGTCATTGTGTACCGCAATCAAGACGATGGGCTGGTGAGCGAAGTCTTGCGGTTCACCGGCGACCTGGTGATCGAGGGGCACGGAACCTATCTCGTGCCGTAACAGGGCACTACCAGCGATCTCTACTGAAGTTCAACCGGCTTCCCGGTAGCGACCGCGTGGCCCGCGCGATAGCCGAAAACCATTGCCGGACCTATGGTTCCGCCGGCACCGCCGTAGGCCCTTCCGGTGACGCCGCCCATGGCGTTGCCCGCCGCGAAGAGGCCCGGTATCGGCTCGCCACTGACGTGCAGGACGCGGCCGTCGTGGTCGGTGCGCGGTCCGCCCTTGGTGCCCATCGCGCCGATGCGCACCGGCACCGCATAGTAGGGCGCGGTGTTGATCGGTCCGAGGGTCTTGCCGGCGAGCGTTGTCGCGCTCGGGTCGCCCCAATAGCCGTCGTATGCGCTGGAACCGCGGCCGAAGTCGGGATCGGCGCCGTTGGCCACGTGACGGTTCCATTCCTGGATGGTGCGGCTGAGGCCGTCGGCGTCGATGCCGGTCTTGGCCGCCAACTCGGCGAGGTCCGCCGACTCGCAATACCAGTCCGGCGCCGGTTGCCCCGGCTCGACACCGAGAAACCCGTACCGCTGCAGGTGAACTGAATCGAACACCATCCAGGCACGATCGTTGACGTACCCGCCGCGCGGATCGAGATACTGGAAGGCGCCGGCCATCGAGTTGTAATCGCATGCCTCGTTGACGAACCGCCGCCCGGCCGAGTTGACGATGATGCTCCTGGGTCGGGTTCGTTCCAGCCTGACGCTACGGCTGCGCGGCTTGCCGTCGATGGTGTCGCCGGGGATTTGCACGATCGGCACCCACCAGGCTTCGCCCATGTTGGCCAGCTCCGCCCCGTGGGCCATCGCCATGCGCAGGCCGTCACCGGTGTTGTTCGGCGGGGAAACCGCGCCGTGCATCGGTCCGCGCAAAAAGGCTTGCGCCAGAACGGGATCCCATTCGAAGCCGCCGGTGGCCAGGATGACGCCGCGGCGTGCGCGCACGTCCAGGCTTCGGCCTGCCAGCAGAACGCGCACACCGGCGATTTCGCCGTCCTGGCCGATGAGTTCTTCGGCCCTGGCATTCACCCGCAGTGCCACACCGGCATCCAGCACGCCCTTGAGCAGCCCCGCGACCAGGGCGGTGCCGGCAACGCACAAGTCGCCGGTTTTTTCGTCGATCGCGGCGTGCAGCCGCGCCCTCGTTTCGGCGTCGAAACCGACGTTCGACCAATCGGCGGGAAACGACGTGATGCATGTGCCCCACTCGCCGAGTTCGGTCAGATCGAAGGGGGCCGGGCTGTGCGATCGGCCTCCGGTAGGTCGGCCGCCCGGCAGCTCCGGCCGGTAGTCGGGGAAGCCCTCCGCGATCTCGAAGCGCACGCCGCTGTGGGCCTCGACGAAGTCGAGCATCGCCGCGCCGCTCCGCACGAACGTCTCGACCAGGGCGTCGTCCATCGAACCCAGGGACTGCGCGCGCAGGTATTGCAACGCATCCGCCACCGTCAATTCCCCGTCGGCAGAACGGTTGTGGGCGGGAATCCAGGCGATGCCACCAGATACCGCGGTGGTGCCGCCGACGGTCGGCGCCTTCTCGAAGACCTCCACCGAGGCGCCGGCGACCGCCGCGGCCAGCGCGGCCGTGAGCCCGGCCCCGCCGCTTCCGAGCACGACGACATCGACTTCGTGGTCCCACGACATGGGCTGCTATCCCTTCAGCTCAACAGCTCGGACAACTGCTTGGCGGCCGTGACGACCGCGTCCTTGCCGCGCATCACCACGTCTTCTCGGTGCGAGATGAGGTTGATGCACGTCGGCGGGGACGGCGCCTGGCGGTGGACGGGGACGGCTAGGCCGTAGGTGTTCGGTTCGATTTCGCCGTACGTCGTGACCCAACCGCGCTCACGAGCCTGGGCGACCAGATCTCGTTCTCCGGGGCGTGGCGGCATGCAAGCCAGCAAGGCGATCCCGGCGGCGCCGCGGTCGAGCGCGTACCGGCTGCCCTCGTGAAAAGACAGTTGGTACGCGACGTGGCTGGGCACGATCACCGCGATCGCCACCTGCTGGTCTCCCTCGGCGACCAGCAAGGACACGGTGGTGCCAAGGTCGTCGGCCAGCGCGCGCAGCGTCGGCAGGCTGAGTTGGCGCACGTTGCGGTCGAAGGACGCGCCGAGCACGGCGAGGCCCGCCCCGGGCCGGTAGCGCCCGTCCTCTCCCTTTGTCACCAACCGGAATTCGCTCAACGTCGCAAGCAACCGGTGGGCGATGGTGCGATGCACGCCGAGTCGGTGGGCGAGCTGTTGCACGGTGAGCCCGGTCGCCGAGTCGGCCACCATCTGCAGCGCGGTGAGTCCCCGCGCCAGCGTCTGCGAACCCGTCCCCGAACCCGTCACGGCCTTGACATACCACCAGGCGAGAGCCAAGCTCTATATATATCGCACATCAGTGTGCGATATTAGCACACCGGATCCAAATACGAGAGCTAGGTCGAAAACGAGAACCAGATTTCCCCGGGCCAGAGAGGAACCGTGACGGAGTTCGAGAGCATATGGAGCGATCTCCAGGGTGTCGCCTTTGAGCAGGGCTACCTCCTGGCAGGAGGGGCCGGGGGAGTGCGAACGCGCTACCTGCGTGCCGGTGATCCCGGCAAGCCGGTACTGATCCTCCTGCACGGGTCCGGCGGCCACGCCGAGGCGTACGTGCGCAACCTGGCCGCGCACGGGGAGCATTTCTGGACCTGGTCGATCGACATGCTGGGCCATGGGTACACCGACAAGCCGGGCCACCCACTGGAAGTCAGGCATTACGTCGAACACCTGATGGCCGTGCTGCGCACCATCGGTGTCAATCGAGCCTGCCTGAGCGGCGAATCGCTCGGCGGCTGGGTGGCCGCCCGTGCCGCCGTCGACCATCCGGACGTGGTGGACCGGTTGGTGCTCAACACCGCCGGCGGATCGCAGGCCGATGCCGTGGTGATGCAGCGGATCATCACGCTGTCCATGGCGGCCGCCGAGGACCCGACCTGGGAAACGGTGCGGGCGCGGATCAAATGGTTGATGGCCGACAAGTCCAGGGACTACGACGACCTGGTGGCCAGCCGCCAACGGGTATACCGCCAACCGGGATTCGTTGCCGCCATGCGCGACATCATGGCGCTGCAGGATCCCGAGATTCGGGCGCGCAACCTGCTCGGACCGGACGAGTACGGCGCGATCACCGCCCCGACGCTGGTGCTGTGGA
Source organism: Mycobacterium sp. 852002-51057_SCH5723018 (assembly GCF_001667035.1). GTDB lineage: Bacteria > Actinomycetota > Actinomycetes > Mycobacteriales > Mycobacteriaceae > Mycobacterium. The sequence goes on along the minus strand of NZ_LZIR01000041.1, from coordinate 74,082 downwards.
CGAGCGACGACCCGACCGCCGACGTGACGGAGGGCCGACGGATCGCGTCGATGATCCCCGCCGCGCGCTTCGAGGTGATGCCCGGCTGCGGTCACTGGCCGCAGTACGAGGACGCCAAGACATTCAATCGTCTGCATCTCGATTTCCTGCTGGGTCGGGCGACACGGTGATGGAGCCCCCGCAGCAAGACACAGCGGTCGACGTCCTGGTGGTCGGCGCGGGCCCGGTCGGATTGACGCTGGCCAACACCCTTGGGCGGCAAGGTGTCCGGACACTGGTCGTCGACGAACGCGACACGCTCATCGACTACCCGCGCGGCGTCGGGCTGGACGACGAGGCGTTGCGCACCTTCCAGTCGATCGGGCTGGTCGACCGCATCCTGCCGCACACCGTCCCCAACCAGATCCTGCGTTTCGTCGACGCCAAGCGTCGGGTGCTCGCCGAAATGGCCCCGCCCGACGCGCGTTTCGGCTGGCCCAAGCGCAATGGCTTCGTCCAGCCGCTTGTCGATGCCGAATTGCTGCGCGGGCTGGACCGATTCGACCACGTCGACGTGTGGTGGAACCGCCCCATGATCTCGTGCGCGCAGGCCGCAGAGCAGGTGACGGTCGAATGCGGCACCGGTGACGGCGTCGTCAGCGTGCGGGCGCGCTATGTGGTCGGCTGCGACGGCGGGCGCAGCATGACCCGCCGGATGATGGGTGTGTCCTTCGACGGGACGACGTCGTCGACGCGGTGGCTGGTCGTCGACATCGCCAACGACCCGCTGGGCCATCCCAACAGCGAGGTCGGCGCCGACCCGGAACGCCCGTACGCCTCCATCTCGATCGCGCACGGAATTCGCCGGTTCGAGTTCATGATTCACGCCGGCGAGACCGACGAGCAGGCGGAGGATCCCGCCTTTCTGAGGCAGATGCTGGCGCGGATGGTACCGCACCCCGACCGGGTGGACGTGATCCGGCGGCGGGTCTACACCCATCACTCGCGCATCGCGGGCGCGTTCCGCAGCGGGCGGCTGCTGCTGGCCGGGGACGCGGCGCACCTGATGCCGGTATGGCAGGGACAGGGCTACAACAGCGGTATCCGAGACGCCGCCAACCTGGGCTGGAAGCTCGCGGCGGTGGTGACCGGGCGCGCCGACGACCGGTTGTTGGACACCTATGACATCGAACGGCGCAAGCACGCCCGGGCGATGATCGACCTGTCGACCATGGTGGGCCGGGTGATCTCGCCGACGGACCGCAGGGTCGCGACGGCACGGGACCTGCTGGTGCGGTCGGCGTCAATCGTGCCCTCGCTCAAGCGATATGTGCTGGAGATGCGGTTCAAGCCGATGCCGCGCTACGAGCAGGGCGCCGTCGTCCACTCCGCCCCTCGCCGCGCCGATTCGCCGGTGGGCACCTTGTTCGTCCAGCCGCGGGTCGACACCCGAACCCAGCAGGACGTGCTGTTGGACGACGTGCTCGGCGATTGGTTCGCCGTGCTGTGCTGGAACAACAACCCGCGCAAGATCCTCGGCGACGCGGCGTTCGCCAGCTGGAAAGCCCTGGGCACCCGTTTCTTTGCGCTGCGGCCCTCGACTCAATTGCACTGGACTGGCCACGACGATCCCGATGTCGTGGTCGTCGGTGACCGCGGCGGCGGCCTCAAATCGTGGTTCGACGCCCACCAGGAATCGGTGTTGTTCGTGCGCCCCGATCGGTGCATCGCGGGCGCATGCATCGCTCAGCTCGCGCCCGAGCTGAGCGCCTCGCTGCTGGACACCCTCGCGCTCACGCCGGGAGGGGGTGACGCCAACAATGACTCTGGCTCTGTGCTGTATGTCGCACAGCCCGCTGCTGAATCTTCCCGGGCCGTCGCAGGACCTGCTTGACGACGTTGAAGGCGCCATCGCGCGCGCCCGGGAATTCGTCGAAGACTACGACCCCGAGCTCGTCGTCATCTTCTCGCCCGACCACTACAACGGGTTCTTCTACAAGGCGATGCCGCCGTTCTGTATCGGCCTGCGCGCCAACGGTGTCGGTGACTACGGCACCCACGCCGGACCGCTCGACGTCCCCGAAGACCTGGCGGCCGAGTGCGCGCAGGCCGTGCTCGGTGCCGGCGTCGACGTCGCGGTATCGGCGAGCATGGACGTCGACCACGGAACGGTTCAGCCGCTGGAAAAGCTCTTAGGAGACGCCACGGCGCGCCCGGTGATACCGATCTTCGTCAATGCAATCGCCGTGCCGCTGGGCCCAGTGCATCGCTGCCGGGCGTTGGGCGCCGCCGTCGGCACCTATCTGGCCGGCCTCGACAAACGGGTCCTCGTGGTGGGTTCCGGTGGGCTCTCGCACAGCCCGCCGGTGCCGACGCTGGCGACCGCACCTCCTGCGGTGCTGGAGCGCATCGTGGACGGCCGGCCCATGACGCCCGAACAGCGGGAGGCCCGGCAGGCGGCCGTGATCGAGGCGGCCCGGAGCTTCTCCGGCGGCGAGAGCGAACTGCAACCCCTCAACCCGGTGTGGGACCACCGATTCCTCGAGATCGTCGACGAGGGGCGGCTGTCCGAGACCGACCACTGGTCGAACTCGTTCATCGTTTACGAGGGTGGCAGTTCGGCGCACGAAATCCGAACGTGGATAGCGGCGTTCGCGGCACTGGAAACCGTGGGGTCCTACCAGACCACCGTGCGCTACTACAAGCCTGCCGCGGAGCTGATCGCCGGCTTCGCCATCCGGACGGCTTTGTCGAAATGACCGCGGCCCCTGCGACTGCGGACGGCTTCGATCACGTCGTCGACGTACTGATCGCCGGTTCCGGCGGTGGGGGAATGGCGGCCGCACTGACCGCGAACGCCTCCGGGCTGGACACCCTGGTGGTGGAGAAGTCGTCCTATTTCGGCGGTTCCACGGCACTTTCGGGTGGTGGCATCTGGGTGCCCGGCGCGCCCGCGCAACGCAGGGAGGGCTACTCCCCGGCCCCCGAAGGCGTCGTGGAGTACCTGCAGAAGATCACCGGGGGCATGGTCAGCGAGGCGCGCATCCGCCAATACGTCGAGTCGGCACCGCAGATGCTGGAGTTCCTCGAGCAGCTGTCGCGATGGTTCGAGTTCGTCTGGAAGCCCGGCTATGCCGACTACTATCCGGAGTTGCCCGGTGGCTCTGAACTCGGTAGCACCATCAACGTGCCGCCGATCGACCTGCGGACGCTGGGGCCCGATGAGCAGAAGCTGCTCAAGCCGCTGGCCCTTGCCCCCCGGGGAATCTGGTTGGGTCCCAAGGAGCTTCGGACGTTCTACCGGATCAGGCAGTCGTGGGCTGGCAAAGGCGTGCTGTTGAAGCTGATTTCGCGGATGGTCAGGGCCAGGGTGTTCGGCGAGCGGATGGCGGCGATCGGTCAGTCGCTGGTGGCCCGGCTGAGGCTGGCGATGCGCGAACGCGGCATCCCGCTGTGGCTGGACTCGCCGATGACCGAACTGATCACCGACGCCGACGGATCGGTGACCGGCGCGCTGGTGGAACGGGACGGCGAGACGCGGCGGATCGGCGTGCGCCGGGGGGTCATCCTGGCGTCCGGGGGCTTCGACCACGACCTCGCCTGGCGCAAAGAGCATCTCCCCGTGGTAGATCAGGACTGGAGTTTCGGCAATCCGGCCGCGATGGGAGACGGCATCCGAGCCGGCCAAATGGCCGGCGCCGCAACTGATCTGCTCGACGAGGCCTGGTGGTTTCCGGCCATCCAATGGCCGGACGGCCGGATGCAGTTCATGCTCAACGAACGGATGATGCCGGCGCAGTTCATCGTCAACGGCGACGGCAAGCGGTTCATCAATGAGGCGGCGCCGTACATGGACTTCGGCCACGCCATGATCGAGGGCCAGAAATCGGGGGTGACCCACATCCCATGCTGGCTCATCACCGACCACCGGTCGTGGAATCGCTACGTCATCGCCGGCCATCTGCCGATCCCGAAAATCCCCGGGGCGCCAGTGCCCACCGGACGCAAGATGCCGCGGGCCTGGCTGGACTCGGGCGTGGTCAAGGAGGCGATGGGCTTTGACGAGATGGCGGCCAAGATCGGGGTACCGGCACGCCAGCTTTGCGAAACCGCCGCCCGCTTCAACGAACTCGCCCACAAGGGCCACGACGACGACTTCAACCGCGGCGACAGCATCTACGACAACTACTACGGCGACCCCACCCTGCCCAACCCCAACCTGCACCCGCTGGGCGACCCGCCCTACTACGCCTTCCGCGTCGTGCTCGGCGACCTCGGCACATCGGGCGGGCTGCGTACCGACGAATACGCCCGGGTGCTGCGCCCGGACGACACCGTCATTCGGGGGCTGTACGCGGTGGGCAACACCGCCGCGCCCGTCATGGGACGCAGCTACGCCGGCGCCGGGGCGACCATCGGCCCGGCCATGGCGTTTGGCTTCGTCGCCGCGAAACACGTTGCGAACCAGACCCTTAATTCTCATAGGAGGTAGCAAATGAAAATCTCACTGTTCTACGAGTTCGCCCTGCCGCGCCCGTGGGTGCCGGATGACGAGCGGGTGTTGCTCCAGGAGTGTCTGGACGAGGTGGAGACCGCGGACAAGGCGGGGTTCTCCACCGTCTGGCTCACCGAGCACCACTTCCTCGAGGAATACTGCCATTCCACGGCGCCGGAAATCTTCCTGGCCGCCGCCAGCCAGCGGACCAAGAACATCCGGCTGGGGTTCGGCATCATGCACCTGCCTCCCGCGGTCAACCACCCCGCCCGGGTCGCCGAACGCATCGCCACCCTCGACCTGCTCTCCAACGGGCGCGTCGAGTTCGGCACCGGCGAGTCGTCGTCCGTCGGCGAGCTCGGCGGATTCAACATCGACCCCGCCGACAAACGCGCCCAGTGGGAAGAGGCCCTCGAGGTCGCGATCCGCTGCATGATCGAGGAACCCTTCGCCGGATTCAAGGGTGAGCACGTCCAGATGCCGGCCCGCAACGTCATCCCCAAGCCGATGCAAAAGCCGCACCCGCCGGTCTGGGTCGCCTGCACGCGCCCGGCCAGTGTGCAGATGGCAGCCCAAAAAGCCATTGGCGCTCTGAGTTTCGCCTACACCGGTCCCGGGCCGCTGACCGAGCGGGTCAACGGCTACTACAAGGAGTTCGAGGAGAACGGCGTCCCGGTCACGCCGCTGATCAACCCCAACATCCTGGCCATCGGCGGCGACCTGTCCATGATGGTCGCCAAGACCGATGAGCAGGCGTTGCAACGGCTCGGACAGGGCGGCGGTTTCTTCTCGTTCGGGATCATGCACTACTACATGACCGGTGTGCACACCCCCGGCCGCACCGGGGTGTGGAAGCGTTACCTCGAAGAGGTGGAGAAGGACCCGACGTTGGCCTACGGCCCCGGGCGCGGCGCGATCGGCTCTCCGGCCACCGTGCGCGAATTCCTGCGGGGCTACGAGGAGAGCGGCGTCGACGAGATTATCCTGCTGCTCAACCCGCGCAGCCACGAGGGCACCATGGAATCCATCGAGCTGATGGGCAAAGAGGTGCTGCCCGAGTTCATCGAACGCGACGAGAAAGCCGTCGCCGACAAAGCCGCCCGGCTAGCGCCCGTCATCGAGAAGGTCGAGGCGCGCCGGCCGGAATCGACCGCCCCGCGATTCGACGAAAACTACTCCTTCGGCGGACTTCCCACCGGCCGTGGCGGTAAGTTCACCGCCAGCGAGATCCCCGAAGCGATGGCGGAGATCAACGAGGGCCGCGTTCAGGCGGCGCAGCGCTTGAAGGAGCAGGAGCAGCAGCGCAAGTGATACCGGAAGCTGGGTGAGTCTTGGGACGCATCGACGAGCTGTGGCGCTACGACGGCCGCCGCGCGGTGGTGACCGGATGCGCGTCGGGCATCGGCGAACAGGTGGTGCGGCAGCTCACCGAGCTCGGGGCGCACGTCGTCGGACTGGATAAGCGCCGACCGCCCTTCGCGATCAACGAGTTTCACGAGGTCGACCTCGCCGATGCGGTATCGATAGATCGCGCGGCGGTGTCCATCGACGGGCCCGTCGATGCGCTGTTCAATGTCGCCGGTGTTTCTTCCGGAATCGGCAACCCGCCGCTGGTCGTCACCATCAACTTCCTGGGCCTGCGGCAGTTCACTGAGGCGCTGACCGGCAAGATGGCCGCGGGGTCCTCGATCGTCAGCGTCTCGTCGCTCGCGGCCGCGGCATACCGCGAGCATCTGCGGGCGGTGGCGCCGCTGGTGAATACCGCGACGATGCAGGATGGCATCGACTGGTGTCGCGCCCACCCCGACGCGCTGGCCGGCGGCGGCTACCAATTCTCCAAGGAAGCGGTCATCCTTTACACGATGCGCAACGCCACGCCCCTTGGTGCGCGGGGCATCCGCATCAACTGCACCGGCCCGGGAGTGACCGAGACCCCGATCCTCGATCAGCTGCGGACCGCGTATGGCCAGGGGTACCTCGACGACATACCCAAGCCGCTGGGCCGCGTTGCCACCCCCGGCGAACAGGCCGCAGTCCTGCTCTTCCTGAATAGCCCTGCCGCCAGCTACATTACGGGCCAGGTGTTGTGGGTCGACGGCGGGAACGTCGGCGCCGCGATCGCCCGTGAGCTCGAGGAAGGAGCGCCGTGGCCAGCGTAACGGACTTTCGGCGCGTCGCTCGCGACGTGTCCAACTGGGGACGGTGGGGAGCCGACGACGAGCTGGGCACGTTGAACTTCATCACCGCGGACAAGGTCGCGCAAGCCGCGAGCCTGGTCCGGCACGGCAAGGTGTTTCCGCTCGGTGTGGACTTCGGCTCGTCAGGTCCGCAGGGCGCCTTCGAGTTTCGGCACAACCCGGTGCATGTCATGACAGTGGACGGCGGTGACGTGAACACCTTGGCCAAGTACGGTCCCGAGTGGGCACGAAACCCGTTGGCTAAGCAGCTAAGTGGATACATGACTGCCGACAACCCGTTCCGCTTCAACGACGACATGATCATCATGCCGTTGCAGGCCGCCAGCCAGTGGGATGCGCTATCGCACGTCTACTACGACGACCAGCTCTACAACGGCTTTCCGGCGGATTCGGTGACCAGCATGGGGGCCTACCACTGCGGCATCGACAAGGTGGACGTCAAGGGCATCACGTCGCGCGGTGTGCTGCTCGATCTCGTTCGTCATCGCGGCGCGGAGGTCTTCCTCGAGGCCGGAAACCCGATCACACCGGAGGAACTGGACGACGTCGTTCGCGCGCAGGGGGTGACGGTCGGGCGGGGCGACATCGTGTTGATCCGGACCGGCTGGTGGACAAGGTTTCTCATCACCGGCAACAAGGCGGAAAGCTATTCGGGGCTGGACTGGCGCTGCGCCTCGTGGCTGCACGACCGCGAGATCGCGGCGGTCGCCGCCGACAACCTGCAAGTCGAAGACCTGGTATCCGGCGTCGAGGGCATCACCTTCCCCCTGCATCTGCTCTGCCTGCGCGACATGGGAATGATGTTCGGCGAGTACTGGGATCTCACAGCGCTGGCGGCCGACTGCGCCGCCGACGGCGTCTACGAATTCCAGCTTGTTGCACCACCGCTGAGTGTCGTCGGCGCTGTTGGCTCTCCGGTCAATCCGATCGCGATCAAATGATCGTGGTCCATCGCAAGACGACGTTGGTCGACGCCCTGGTGACCAGCTATCTGGAGGCTGGCCACGGCGACCCGGTGGTGCTGCTGCACGGCGGCGAGTTCGGCGCCAGCGCCGAACTCGGGTGGGAACGCAACATCGCCGCCCTCGCCGAGCGCTTCCGCGTGCTGGCTCCGGACCAGCTGGGGTTCGGGCGGTCGGCGAAGGTCATCGACTTCGTCGACGGCCGCGGGATGCGCATCCGGCACGTGGCGCGCTTCTGCGAGGTGCTCGGCGTCGCCTCGGCGCACTTCGTCGGCAACTCGATGGGCGCCATAAACCTGCTCACCGACGCCACATCGGACAAGCCGCTGCTGCCCATTCGCACCTTGGTAGCCATCTGCGGAGGCGGGGAGATCCAGAAGAGCCGGCATTTCGACGCGCTGCAGCAATACGACGCCACCCTGCCGGCGATGCGGCGCATCGTCGAGGCGCTGTTCTACGACCCCGCCTATCCGGCCGACGAGGACTACGTGCGACGCCGCTATGAGTCCAGCGTCGCACCCGGCGCCTGGGAGGCGGTGGCAGCGGCCCGATTCCGCCGTCCGGACGCGGCGCCGCCTGCCACGCCGTCCAGCACGCGAGCTTACGAGCGCATCGCGGTGCCAACGCTGGTCGTGGAGGGGGGAGACGACAAGCTGCTACCGGTCGGGTGGGCGGCCCAGATCGCGAAGCAGATCGACGGCTGCCGTGCGGCGGTGGTGGACAAGGCGGGGCACTGTCCGCAGATCGAACAGCCCGCCGCCGTCAACGAGCTGTTATTGGACTTCTTCTCAGCCGCCTGAGGTCAGAAGGTGTAGTCCAGCCGGGTCTGCATGCCGGCCTCTTGGTGGTAGGTGTTGTGGCAGTGCAGCATCCACAGGCCCGGGTTGTCGGCGACCAGCACGGCCACGATTTTCTGCTTGGGCAGCACGATGACGGTGTCCTTGCGTGCGCCGGGGCTGCCATCGGCCTTGATCAGCTGAAAGGTGTGGCCGTGCAGGTGAATCGGGTGATACATCATCGTGGGGTTGTCGAACGTGATGGTGGGACGTTCACCTTGCCGTACGTGCAACGGATCGGTCTGGCTGTAGGGCTTGCCGTTGATCATCCAGTTGTATTGGGTCATGTTGCCGCCCAAGAGAACTTCGAGGTTGAGGTCGGGCTGGGGGCGGCCCAGGTTGACCGGCGTTGTGGCGGTGAACATCTCGATGGTGCCCACCCGCTTGGTGAGTTCGGCGGGCTTGAACCCAGGGTCGGGTGCGCTGCCGGCGCCCGTCGATAGCAGGGCGCGGGCGAGGCCGTTCTTGCCTTCCGCGACCGCGACCAGCGGGAAGACGCCCTCGGCTGCGGTCACGACGACGTCGTAGCGTTCAGCCATGCCGATGAGCAGGGCGTCGACCTGCCTGGGCACCACGCGATAGCCGTCGGTATGAGTGACCGTCATCGGGTGGCCGGCCAGCGCGACGCGAAACGTGGTGTCGGAGCCGGTGTTGATGAAGCGGATCCTGATTCTCTGACCCGGTTTGGCGCTGAAGCTGGTGGGCGCCGCCGGAATTCGGCCGTTGATCAGGTAGTAGGGATAGTCGATGTCTCCGGCGTCGCCGCCAAGCAGGTCGCTTCTGCCGCCGGTGGTCCCCGACATGCCCGGCATCCCCGACATCGGTGTGGTTGAGCGTGTCGAGGTCGTTGAGGTCTTCGAAGTCGTCGTGGTCGGCGACGTCGTCGTCGGCATGTTCGACCTGCCGGGCTTGTTCGGCGCCGTCAGCTCGGCGTAGAGCTGCTGGGGACTCTTGCCGACGCCATCGGTCCAATCGTCAAGGACCACAATCCATTCGGCGTCGTAGTTGCCCTCGGTCGGATCGTCGACAATGACGGGCAGATAAAGCCCCATGTCGGCGTCCAGTCCGGTATGCGGATGGGCCCAGTAGGTGCCCGAATTCGGTACGGAGAACCGATAGGTGAAGTCTTGACCGGCCGGAACGTTCGGCGTGGCGGGCGCGGCGCCGTCCATGTCGTTGCGCAGCGCGACGCCGTGCCAATGCACCGATGTCGCATGGTCCAACCGGTTGGAGACGGTGACCACGAGCTCGTCGCCGATCTTGGCCCGGATCAGCGGTCCCGGGATGGCGTTGCCATAGGCGAACGTGCGGGCGACCGGTCCGCCCAGGTCGACTTGCGCCGGCTGCGCCGCCAGGCTGGCGGTCACGGTGCGCCCGCTGTGCGGCCGGGCCGCCTCGGCGGCGGCGATGGCGGCGGCCATCTGGGCGGCGGTGTCCGATCCCTGGGACTTGGATTGGCCGCAGCCCGCCAACGCCAACCCGCCCGCGAGTCCGGCGGCCATGAAGCCGCGCCTGGTCAGCCGCGTCGGGTCTGAGAGAACCCAGCTTGTGGGTCGCACCGGCATTCAGCGCTCCTCGTGACGGGTCGATTCACCCCGGCGCCTTCTACCGTGCTCTGGTGTCAGCCGGATCACAAGTACTCGACCGCCAACGATGTCCCGGCCGCGTTGCGACCGCTCAGTGCGCGGAACTCGGCATCTGGGCGGCCAGCCAATCGCTGAAGCGGGTGGGGTAGATCGTCGGGTCCTCGCTGTCGAGGGGAACGATGGTGTGCTCGTCCAGCGTGGTACCGAAATAGCGGGCCGTAGGGTCTCCCGCTACCTGGCGAGGATCGTTGGATGCGGCCAGCGCGGTCCGGATGAAGTCGTCCATGCCGCGCTTTTCGGGGCCGGCGATATTGGTGATGCCATTGCTCGGATCACTGATCGTTGCGCCACTGACGGCCGTGGCGACGTCCTTGGCGGCGATGGGCTGGAACGCCCCCACCGGCAGGCGAACCGTGTCGCCCTCGGTTGCCGAATCGGCGATCGCGTTGACGAATTCGAAGAACTGGGTGGCCCGCACGATCGAATAAGGCACCGCCGCTGCCTCGATCAGCTTTTCCTGGGCAACCTTGGCCCGCATGTATCCACTGTCGGTGGCGCGGTCGGCTCCCACAATGGAGAGCGCCACATGGTGCTGCACACCGGCGGCCCGCTCCGCGTCGAGGAGGTTTCTCGTCGAGGCGGTGAAGAAGTCCATTACGGGGTCGTCGTCGAAGGACGGCGAGTTGGCCACGTCCACCACGGTGTGCACGCCCGCGACTGCCTCGGCGAGACCCTCGCCGGTGACACTGTTGACCCCCGAGCGCGGCGACGCCGACACCGCCTCGTGTCCCAGCTGGGTCAGATTGGCGATGACCTGCGAGCCGATGAGCCCCGTGCCGCCGACGACCAGAATCTTCATAATCAAGCCTTCCCGAGATAGCCGATGAACTGGCCACGCCAGCATCCCACCGATGCTCGAAGCCACCGAAGGCGACAGTAGGCGGCAGCAAGCGCTAGCAAGCGATCGGGGAGCAATTGAGTGTGAACTCAGGGCTTTGAGTGTGAGGCAGCGGTGGAGTTCAGCGGCGTGTCGTCGCCCGGGATTCACACGACATCGAGGAAGCGCCCACGCAAAGGGTTAAATCAACTGCTTGACTTAACACCGGCGGCGCCGATTAACTCGTCGTGTGGTCAACGAACTGGCGGGCAAGGTTGCCATCGTCACCGGCGGTGCTTCCGGCATCGGCCGCGGCACCGTGGAGAAATTTGTGGCCGAGGGCGCGCGGGTCGTCATTGCCGACATCGAAACCGACAAGGGCGACGAGCTGGCGGCGGCGCTGGGACCCGACGCTTTCTTTCAGCGGACGGACGTCTCCGACCCCGAAGAGGTCCGGGCGCTGGTGGCCGCGGCGGTGGACAAATTTGGCGGCCTGGACGTGATGGTGAACAACGCCGGTGTTTCGAGCAAGATGCATCGTCGGTTCCTCGACGACGACCTGGCCGACTTCCACCGCGTGATGGCGGTCAACGTACTGGGCGTGATGGCGGGTACCCGAGACGCCGCTCGACACATGGCCGCTCACGGCGGCGGATCGATCATCAATGTCAGCTCGATTGGCGGAATCCAGGCCGGCGGAGGCGTGATGACTTACCGGGCGTCCAAAGCGGCGGTCATCCAGTTCACCAAATGCGCGGCAATTGAGTTGGCCCACTACGAGATTCGCGTCAACGTGATTGCGCCAGGCAACATCCCGACGCCCTTGGTCTCGAAGTCTGCGCTGAACATGGAGCCGGACGAGATCGAGCGGTTCGAGGCGTCGATTCGCGAAACGATGCGCGAGGACCGGCCGCTGAAGCGCGAGGGCACGCCCGAGGACATCGCCGAGGCGGCCCTGTATTTCGCCACCGACCGGTCCCGGTACGTCACGGGGACCGTGCTGCCGGTGGACGGCGGGTCGTCCGCCGGCAAGCCGATCCGGTCCAAGAAGCGCGAGGGCTGACGTTAGGCGGGCCGCTTCGCTGCCGGCGCGCTAAACGTTGCGCCGGTCCACCCGCAGCTGGTGCGGTTCGCTGACCTGATCGTCAATGCCGAAGCTGATGATGCGCTGCGGCGTGATCCGGATGATCGCCGTGTCGAGCTCGTCGCCCGCGGCGCCCCGCGACGGTGGCGCCTCGGCTTGCTGGGCGATGCCGCGTATCTCAAGGCAACGAACCCGCCAGGGGTCGCGCGAGGGGATGTCGTCGACGACGAAGGCAACCTTGTTGTGGTGCGCAATGTTGCGGTACTTCTGGCTCTTCGACATGCGGTAGCCAGTGATGTCGATGGTGCCCAGTGACTCGTTGTAGGTGAATCCCACCGGGCTGTTCTGCGGCGTGCCGTCGTGCCGGATGGTCGCCAACCGACCCAGGTCTGCCTGGCGCAGGAATTCAATTTCGTGCGATTTGAAGGTCATGCCGGCAGGCTAAAACTTCAAGTTCTGTTGAAGTCAACACATCAGGCTCGATCGTGCCTCGCCTGCGGCCCCACCCGTAGTCACCACGGTGGTGCACCACCGGGCATCCCTAGATTAAATCAAGCGCTTGACTTAAAGTCTCCGGCCCGGTTGACTGGTGCCCATGACCGTGGCAGGCAGGATGGTTCGCACCGAGCGGGCCAGCTCCACCCAGGAGGCGATCCTGGCGGCGGCCGAGCGGCTATATGCCGAGCACGGCATGTTCGCGGTGTCGAACCGCCAGGTCAGCGAGGCCGCCGGGCAGGGCAACAATGCCGCGGTGGGTTACCACTTCGGCACCAAGGCCGACCTGGTCCGTGCCATCGAGCACAAACACCGCGGCCCCGTCGAGCAGCTTCGCGAAGAAATGGTCGCCGAGCTGCTGGACGCCGGGGGCTCAGCGGGCATGCGTGACTGGGTGGCCTGCCTGGTGCGGCCCCTGACCGACCACCTGGCGGATCTCGGCTGTGATGGGTCACCCACCTGGTACGCGCGCTTCGCGGCGCAGGCGATGACCGATCCGGCCTACTACAACATCATCGTCAAGGGTGCGCTCAGCTCGCCGTCGCTGGTTCAGGTGGTCGACGGCATCAACAGCTGCCTGCCCGACCTCCCGGCCGAGGTGCGTTTCGAACGCAACATCATGGCCCGCAACCTGCTGATGCACACCTGCGCCGACCGGGAACGCGCGCTGGCGGCGGGTTCGTCCATGCACCAAACCTCTTGGCGCGCTGCGGCGTCCGGGCTCATCGACGCCATCGTGGGCCTGTGGCTGGCGCCCGTGACGCCGTACGAGTGAAGGGCCGCAGATGAAAGTGACTGTCGACCAAGACATTTGCGCTTCCTCGGGGAACTGCGTGATGAACGCGCCCGAGGTATTCGACCAGCGCGACGACGACGGCGTCGTCGTTTTGCTCAATCCCCATCCCTCGGAAGCGCAGGCCGAGGGAGCCCGCCGGGCGGCCACCGCGTGCCCCGCACTGGCCATTCACATCGAGGAATGAAATGTCGGACACACTGACGAGCACTACCACCGAGGCCGAGATCCCGGAGTATCCGATGGGCAGGCGGGCGAGCTGCCCATTCGCCCCGCCGCCGGACGTCATGGCCCTCGCCGAAGCCAAGCCGGTCACCCGAGTCCGGATTTGGGACGGCAGCACACCATGGCTGATCACCGGCTACGACCAAGTACGGGAACTGTTTTCGGATTCCCGGGTCAGCGTCGACGACCGGGCGCCGGGGTTTCCGCACTGGAACGCGGGCATGTTGTCCACGGTGCACAAGCGCCCCCGATCGGTCTTCACCGCCGACGGCGAAGAGCACACTCGATTCCGTCGAATGCTGTCGAAGCCCTTCACCTTCAAGCGGGTGGAAGGGCTGCGCCCGACGATCCAACAGATCACCGACGACCACATCGACGCGATGCTGGCCGGACCGCAGCCCGCCGACGTCGTCACCGCGCTGGCCCTGCCGGTCCCGTCGCTGGTGATCAGCCAGCTGCTCGGCGTGCCCTACGAAGACGCGGACATGTTCCAGCACCACGCCAACGTCGGGCTCGCACGGTACGCGACCGGTGAGGACACCGTCAAAGGCGCGATGAGCCTCAACAAGTACCTCGCCCAACTGGTCGAGGCGAAGATGGAAAACCCCGCCTCGGATTCTGCGCCAGACGCTGTGTCCGACCTGGCGGAGCGGGTCAAGGCCGGCGAGCTCAGCGTCAGAGAGGCCGCTCAGTTGGGCACCGGATTGCTGATCGCCGGGCACGAGACCACCTCGAACATGATCGGGCTCGGTGTGCTTGCGCTGCTGGACAATCCGGATCAGCTGGCTGTCATCCGTGATGCCGAGGATCCCAAGATCGTCGCGAACGCGGTCGAGGAGCTGTTGCGCTATCTCAGCATCATCCAGAACGGCCAGCGGCGCGTGGCGCTCGAAGACATCGCCATCGCGGGGGAAGTCATTCGGGCCGGCGAAGGCATCATCATCGACCTGGCACCGGCGAACTGGGACCAGCGAGTCTTCACCGAGCCGGAACGGCTATACCTGCACCGGTCGGGGGCGGACCGAAACGTCGCCTTCGGCTACGGCAGGCACCAATGCGTCGGTCAGCAGCTCGCCCGCGCGGAACTGCAGATCATCTACCGCACGTTGTTCCGCCGCATTCCCACGCTGGCGCTGGCCGTCCCGATCGACGACATCCCGTTCAAGCATGACCGGCTCGCCTACGGCGTCTACGAACTGCCGGTGACCTGGTAATCCGAGCTGGCTAGGCTCAAAAAAATGGATCCGAATGGAGGGTCAACGATGACGACTCAAACCAGCACCGTTTCGCTCTATCCGCCGGGAGGCTTTGGCGCACCGAAGGACCGCCGCGGGCACGCCAGCGGCAGCGACGTGGGGCTGCCAGAAGGGACCGTGGTTTTCTCCGCGGACAACCACATCTCCTTGGCCGCCGACATTTTCTACGAACGCTTCCCGGATGATCTGAAGGACAAGGCGCCGCGGATCTGGTACGAGGATGGCGCCTACCAGGTCGGGCGCAAGGGCCAGTCCTTCCTGCCGGGCGACTTCAGCGCGGTGCTGATGCAGTACGACGACCTGCCCGGGGCCGCCAGCACCAACATCGAGGCCCGCATCCAGGAGCTGCACGACGACGGCGTCGACAAGGAACTGGCATTCCCCAACGCGGTGCTGGCCCTGTTCCACTACCCGGACAAGAAACTTCGCGAACTGGCGTTCCGCATCTACAACGAGTACATCGCGGAACTCCAGGAACGCTCGAGCGGCCACTTCTACGGTGCCGGTCTGATCAACTGGTGGGATCCGCAGGGCACCCGGCGGACGCTGGACGAGCTGAAGTCCTTGGGGCTCAAGACGTTCCTGATGCCGCTGAATCCCGGCAAGGATGAGGAGGGCAACCCGATCGACTACTCGAGCACTTCCATGAGCGCCGTCTGGGGCGAGATCGAGGCGTCCGGCCTGCCGGTCGCCCACCACATCGGAGAAACCCCGCCGAAGAGCCCGTGTGAGTTCAACAGCGTCGTCGTCGGAATGATGATCAACATTGATGGATTCCGGGAAACGTTCTCCAAGTACATCTTTGGCGGCATCCTCGACCGGCACCCGGGACTGCGGATCGGTTGGTTCGAGGGCGGCATCGCGTGGGTTCCTTGGGCGCTGCAAGACGCCGAGCACCTGGTGGCCTCCTATCAGCACATGTTCAACCGGCCGCTGGAGCACGATGTGCGCTACTACTGGGACACCCACATGAGCGCGTCGTTCATGGTCGACCCGCTGGGACTGCAGCTGATCGACAAGATCGGGGTGGACAAGGTGATGTGGTCCAGCGACTACCCGCACAACGAAAGCACCTACGGCTATTCGGAGAAATCGCTGGCCGCCGTGGTCGACGCCGTCGGGCCGGAGAACGCCGCGCGGATCGTCAGCGGCAACGTGACGAAATTCTTGGGCCTGGAGTGACGACGATCGCCCAAGCGGGCACCGGCAGCGGCGGTGCCGGTCAGGGCCTGGTGATTCCCGAAACGCCCGACGTGGCCCGGATGCGTCGCGAGACCGGGGCCCGGCTGCGCTCTGCGATGGCCGAACGTGGCGTCGACGCGATGATCCTGCTGGGCAACAACGCGGTGGTCTATGCCACCGGCACCAGTTGGCCGCTGGGCGACGCCGGGCTGTCTTACGTCGAGCGGCCGGTAGCCGTGGTGGTCGCCGACGACGAGTGGCCGCACCTGTTCCTGCCGTTCCGCGAGGGCGCCGCGCAGGAGTCCGACCTGCCCGCCGATCACCTGCACGGGCCGGTGTATCTCGAATTCGACGAGGGTGTTGAGAACTTCGCGCATCAGGTGGCCGGCCTGATTCCGGCCGGCGCGGTGATCGCGGTCGACGAATGCACGGGGGCGATGTCGCGCGCGGCGAAGCTGCTGTTCGGCGACGGCGCCCCGGCCGACGCCGCCGCGATCGTGAGCGCCGCCAAGTCGGTCAAGACCCCGGACGAGCTGTCGTGCATGCGCACCGCCATCCGCATCACCGACGAGGCGATGGTCGACGTCCACAAAGCCCTGGCCCCCGGCATCCGCCAGATCGACCTCTCCGCAGGCTTTTTGCGGCGGGCGTTCGAACTGGGCGCCACGGCCAGCATGCTGGAACCGATCTGGCAGGTGATGCCGCCGACCAAGGCCGAAGGAGTGTGGACCACGCACGGCGACCTGGCGCTGCCGCTGTTGTCCACCGAACGCGAGCTTGTCGAAGGCGACGTGCTGTGGACCGACGTCAGCATCACCTACCGTGGCTACTGCTCGGACTTCGGGCGCACCTGGATCGTCGGCCGCGACCCGTCGCCGCGCCAGCGGGCGCAGTTCGACAAATGGCTCGAGATCATGACCGCGGTGCTCGACGTGGCCCGGGCCGGCGCCACGGCCGCCGACCTCGGACGGGCCGCGACCAAAGCCAACGGCGGAAGCCGGCCCTGGCTCCCGCACTTCTACCTCGGCCATGGCATCGGCGTCAACGCCGCCGAAATGCCCATGATCGGAACCGATCTCGGCGACGAGTTCGACGAGAACTTCGTGCTGCGACAGGGCATGGTGCTGGTCTTGGAACCGGTGGTGTGGGAGGACGGCACCGGCGGCTACCGCAGCGAAGAGGTTTTGGTGATCACCGACGACGGCTGGATCAAATTGACCGACTACCCCTATGACCCCTATGGCAACTGAAGTCCTGCCCGACGACCGGGCGCTGCGCCTGGGGCGCCGGCAACGGGCGCTGGAGCAGATGGCCGCGCACGACCTCGACGTCGTGGTGCTCGGGCGCCAGGCCAACGTCCGTTACGTCTCCGGGACGCCGCAGCTGTGGGTCGCCGGGACCCGCCCGTTCGGCCCCACCTGCGTCCTGGTGCGCGAGACCGGTGCCGTCCATCTGCTCAGCACCTGGGACGAGGGCGTTCCCGACGACATCCCCCACGAAAACCTGTACGGCATCTCATGGAACCCGATGAACACGATCGCGGCGCTGCAGCGCATCGACGGAGCGGCCACCGCGCGCCGCGTCGGAACCGACGCTCTGTCACCGGCTTTCGCCAAGCTGCTGCCCACCGCGTTCCCCAACGCGAAGCTGGTCGACGGGGAACTCGCGATGCGCGCCGCCCGGCGGATCAAGACGGCCGAAGAGGTCGATTCCCTGCGGCAGGCGATCGCGGTGGCCGAATCCGCCTTGGCCGCCGCGGTGTCCGAGCTGCGCCCCGGGGTAAGCGAACAACTGCTGGCCGGTGCGCTGGTGGAGGCTCTGGCCGCCGGCGGGGTCAGCACACCGTCGAATCAGGATGTGGCCTGGGTGACTTCTCGGGACCACCCGTGGCGGCGCGTCGACGGCGACGGGCGGGTGAAAGACGGTGACCTGGTGGCCTTTAGCGCCGGGGTGCTGGCCGGTGGCTACATCGGTGAGGTGGGGCGGACCTGGCCCGCGGGCGCGGCCAGCGGCGCCGCCCGCCCCTACCGGCGCTGGAACCACCTGTGGGCCAGGCTCTTAGCCGCGTGCCAGCCGGGCGCCGGGGCTGACGGGCTGCTGGCTGCTTACCCGGCCGCGGGGGAGCCGGCGCCGCCGATGCCGGTGGCGCGGGGGCTGGGCATGGGCTTCGACCCGCCCGTCGTCTCCCAACACCTACCGCACTGCGCGGCCGACGAACGGCTGGAGCCCGGAATGGTGTTGGCCGTCACCGGCTACGTCTGGGAACCGGGAGTGGGAGCGGTCTTCGGGCGCGAAGCGGTGCTGATCACCGCAGACGGCCCAGAGGTGCTGACCTCGAGCCCGTCATGGCAGGCATAGTGCGGGATCCGAGGTCGAAGCGCCCCTGACCGGCTACACGTTTATCGACCTGTCGACCGGAATAGCGGGCGCGTGGCCTGATCTTCGCGCGAGCAGACGCAGAAGCCTCCGAAAACCCGGGCGCGAGGGGGCTTTTGCGTCTGCTCGGCGGTATTAGTGGGCCCACCCCGCGGCGGCCTGGTCGTCGAATGCGCTGTCAATGCGCTCGAACCTGCGGCGGATCGAGGCCCGGGCGGCCCCGTGCGGCAGGATGTACAGGCGGTTGGCCAGGATCGCCTCGGCCGTCAGCCGTGCGACGTCATCGACGCCGAGCGTGTCGTCTTGGGCTGGGAGCGGGCCCATCGACCCCGTCACGTCCGGTGTTGACGCCAGCCCGTAATCGGCGCCGCGGATTCGTTCGGAGTTGGACACCAGCTTGGTTTCGACGACCATCGGGCACAGCACCGACACGCCGATGCCGTTGTCCCTGACCTCGCGGGCCAGCGTCTCCGCCAAGGCGACGACGCCATATTTGGCAACGCCGTACGTCCCGAGGCCCGTGTTGGGCACCAGGCCGGCGAAGGAGGCGGTGAAGGCGATGTGGCCGCCCTTGCCCTGCTCGAGCAACCGGGGCAGGAACGCCTCGACGGCGTGGATCGAGCCCCACAGGTCGATGTCGATTACCCAGCGCCAGTCGTCGTGCGTCATCTGCGCAATCGGCCCCGCGATGACGATGCCCGCGTTGCTGAAGACGACGTCGACCTCGCCGAGCAGGCGGAAGGCCTCGTCAGCGAGGTGAAGCACCTCGTCGAGGTGCCGGACGTCGCACATCACGCCGTGCGCTTCAAACCCCTCCGCACGCAACCGCGCCACGGCCTGTTCCAGCGCGGGCTGATCGACATCGGCGAGCACGACCCGCGCTCCGCGCCGGGCGAACTCGGTGGCGGTGGCCAAACCGATGCCGCTCGCTCCGCCGGTGATGACAGCCCCGCGCCCCTCGAATCCGTCCATGGGACGGAACCCTATTTCAGGCAGCTACCCGCGTCGACGGGGAGGGTCACGCCGGTGATGTAACGGGCCTCGTCCGAGGCCAGGAACAGCACCGCATTGCTGATGTCGACGGGATCAACCCAGGGAATCGGCATCGTATGAAACATCTGACAGATCGGCGCCATGTCGTCCGGGCCGGGATTTTCCAAGTCTGGC
This sequence comes from Mycobacterium sp. 852002-51057_SCH5723018, assembly GCF_001667035.1. Lineage (GTDB taxonomy): Bacteria > Actinomycetota > Actinomycetes > Mycobacteriales > Mycobacteriaceae > Mycobacterium. Next base: position 54,571 of record NZ_LZIR01000041.1, on the reverse strand, counting down.
CGGAACATCTTGAACGTTCCCTGGTTGTGCAACATCGGTGTGCTGACGTGCGTCGGATGAACGGAGTTGACGCGAATCATGTGCTGTCCCAGCTCAACTGCGAAGGACCGCATGATGCCCACCACACCATGCTTGGCGGCGACATAGCTGCCGCAATGTGGGTAGGCCTTCAGTCCCCCGACTGAGCTCGTCAATACGATCGAACCGCCCGTGCCGCCCGCGATCAAATGCGGCACACCGGCTTTCACCGACTTCCAAACGCTCGACAGGTTTACGTCGATCATTTCCTGCCAGTCGTATTCGCTGGTCTTGTCCAGCGTGTCGCCGCCATTGCCGATGCCGGCGTTGGCCACGATGATGTCCAGCCGGCCAAGCTGTTCGACACCGGTGTCGACCGCGGCCTTCAGCGCGTCGTAGTCACGCACGTCGACCTCGGCCGTGAAGATTCTGCGGTTGTGCCCCTTGACCAGGTCGGCCGTCTCGGCCAAGTCCTCCGGCGTCGACGCCGGGATGGTGGTGTTCCGCACGATCGGTTTACAGACGTCGACGGCGATGATGTCGGCGCCCTCCTGTGCCAGCCGCACCGCGTGACTGCGGCCCTGACCGCGCGCCGCCCCGGTGATGAAAGCGACCTTGCCCTCAACGCGTCCCGTCATTGCTACCTCATTCCTTAACTGGCTCAGCCGATTACGGCCGGCATGGTCTCCCATCCCCGCACCGTGGAAGTCGGAGAAAGCTTGGCGTCGCGAAGGTTGACCTCCCACTCGGGGAAGCGTTTCAGGATCTCTTCGAGCGCGATGCGGCCCTCGAGGCGGGCCAGCGCCGAGCCGAGGCAGTAATGCGTGCCCACGCTGAACGTCAGATGCTGGCGTGATTCGCGCCGAATGTCGAAAACGTCGCCGTCGGGCGGGAATTGGCGGTGATCGCGGTTGGCGGCGCCGATCAGCATCATCATGGCGCTGCCCGCGGGCACGCGTTGGCCGTAGTACTCGACATCGCGGGTGACGTACCTGGCGACGTGCGGGGCGGGCGGCTCGAAGCGCAACAACTCCTCGATGGCGGCCGGGATCAACGACGGGTCCGCCACCAGCTCCCGCCGCTGGTCGGGGTGTTCGGCCAGCACCTTGCCGGCCCACCCGATCAGCCGCGTGGTGGTCTCGTTGCCGGCCCCGGACACGACGCTGATGTAGATCAGCAGCTCGTCGCGGCGCAGCCGGCGCACGGCCCCCGTCTCGTCCTCGAACTCGGCGTTGAGCAGTTCGGTCATGATGTCGTCGGAGGGATGCTCTGCGCGCCAGTCGATGAACTGGCCAAAAAACTCACCGTTCATCATGTGTTCGGCCGTGGTGTCCATCGGCTTGCCGGCCTCGGTACGCAAATTTGCGTTCGCCCGATCGCGCGCGGCCTCCTGGTATTCCTCGGGAATGCCCAGCAGCATGCCGATGACTCGCATCGGCATCTGCGCCCCCAGGTCGGCGACGAAGTCGAAGCGGCCCGTGCCAATCAGCGGATCCAAACTGCGAGCGCAGAATTCGCGGATCTTGGGCTCGAGCTCGTTGATCTTGCGCGGTGTGAACATCCGGGACAGCAGCTTGCGATGGATGTCATGGATCGGCGGATCCTCGAACAGCAGCACGCCGGGCGGGATGGCGATGTTCGCCTTGATCAGCTCGAGTATCGCGCCCTTGGCCGAACTGAAGGTCAGGTAGTCGACCAGGCCGCGGTCCACGTCGTCGAACCGGCTCAGGGCGTAGAAGTCGTGCTGCTCGTTGTAGTACAGCGGCGACTCGTCCCGCAGCCGTCGAAACGTCGGGTAGGGGTCGGCGTGCAGCCCGACGTCATACGGGTCGAAATAAATTTCGCTGGCCGCGCTGACAGTCACGGGTATCAATCACCTCTCGCCGGAACCGCGTCCCCCGGATCGCGGATTCGTGCCGCATCTGAACTCTGTCATCAGCGACCAACGAGTGTCAACGGCGAATCCGTTTTGGCTACTTGCAGTTCTAGATATCGGAGAACCAGATTCTCGCAGCGAAAGTCGGGTGCGCTATTTGCTCACCTTTTCGATCGAGGAGCGGCGGCCGCTAGCCGACGAATCCGCGTGAGCAGAAGTCCCATACCTCGTCGGCGGTGATGGGGTGGACCGTCGCGTCATCGGAGCCGCCGCTGGACTGCGCGATGAACATGACGGTCTGCATGGTCATGGCGGCGACTCGCTTCGGATTGATGTCGGCGCGCAGCGTGCCCGCGTCGCAGGCGGCCTCCATGAGCTCGGTCAGCAACGCCAGTAGCGGCGCGTGTGCGATCTTGACCTCGGCGGGATGAGTAACCAGCAACCGCGGCGCAAAGTCGGTGAACAGCGGTCGCTTAGCCGTCGGATCGGGACGCGACGCCTCGTACAACAGCTCGACGGCGACCTTCAACCGCTCCAGCGGATCGGTGTGGCTTTCGGTGGCGGCGCGGATCTGGTCGGCGGACCGGCTCAACGCGTCCTCGAACAGCGCGAGGAGGAGCTCGTGTTTGCCATCGAACTGCAGGTAGAAGCTCCGCAGCGACTGGCGGGACCGGTCCACGACCTCCTGGACGGTAAAGTCGGTGCTGCCCTTCTCGATGATGATCGCCTGCGCGGCGTCGAGGAAGCGTTGAACGCGTTGAGCCGCCCGCAGTTTCGCGGTTTTGATGGACCGCTCGACGGCGCGCTGCTTCCAGGCCGGCTCTTCGCTTGGGTTCGTCACGGGCGGCTCAGGGGATTGCCGCGTGGGGAGAACATGATTGGACTCTACCGGAGAACGCCGTGCCATCGCTGCGCTCGACCCCCTTGCGGAAGCTGTTTCGGAGATTGTAACTTTCGCACGACGAGAATACTATTCTCTTAGACGCGTGTACGGAAGCTTAATCGTAAGAGCGGATCGCGCGGTCACCGAGAATCCGGAAACCACCCTCCCGGGAGTGCCGTGCAACTGACCTTTGACAGTGACGTCGAGGCGTTCCGCGCCGAATTTGTGGAGTTTCTGGACGAGCATTTGCCGCCCGACGCGGAGGCGGGGGAGCGGCCCCGGTCCAGTTCGCATGTTCCGGAGTGGGCTCGCCGCTGGCAGCGGCTGCTGTTCGACAGTGGCTGGCTGCTGCCCGGCAACCCCCCCGAGTTCGGTGGGCGCAACGCCACGCTGTTGCAGCAATACGTGTACTTGGAAGAGTTGGGGCGGCGGCGTATCTCCCAGAGTTTCAATCCGCAGGGCGTGGGCATCATCGCGGCGTCGTTGTTGGCGTTCGGCACCGCGCAGCAAAGGCAGCGATGGGCGGTGCCGATTTTGCGCGCCGAGATCACCGCCTCGCTGGGGATGAGCGAGCCCGGCGCGGGCTCGGACCTGGCTTCCGTGAAAACCCGGGCGGTGCGCCACTCAGATTCGCAAGGCGACTTCTTCGTGGTGAACGGGCAGAAGGTGTGGACGTCCGGCGCCCATGACGCCGATGTGTTGTTGGCTTTCGTGCGCACCGATCCGGACAAGCCAAAACACAAGGGCATCAGCGCATTAATGATCCCGACCGACACCCCGGGGGTGGTGTGCCGTCCGTTCGCGTCGGTCTGTGACAGCGATGACGTCGACTTCAATGAGGTATTTTTCACCGACGCCCGGGTGCCGGTCGAGAACCTGGTGGGTCAGCTCAATGAGGGCTGGCGGGTGGCGACCGGTTCCCTCGGCCACGAACGCATCATGCTGTGGACGGGATACGTCGACTTGTTGCGTGCGCTGACAGCTGATTTCGAGCCTTCGGGATCGGTCGAGCGCGATCGCTACGCCACTCTGGTGATGGACGCCCAGGCGATGCGGCTGCTCGGGTCGGCTGCCCTGGCCCGCGCCGCTCGCGGGGAAGAGGACGTTCCCGGCCAATCCGTGCTCAAGCTGCTCGGTTCGGATGCGCTGCAACGTGCCTGCGAAGACGCGCTGAACGCCGCGGGTGCCGACGGGCTCGTCCACCGCGCGGTCACCGCCCCGGTCGCCGCGCTGGACCTGGACAGCCACTACCAAAGCTGGTTCGACCGATACGCGCGCACCTTCGCCGCGACGATCGCCGGCGGCACTTCCGAAATTCAGCGGAACATCATCGCCGAACGGGTACTGGGTCTGCCGCGAAACTAGCGGGCGTCCAGCCAGGCGTAGTAACTGATCGCGACGAGGCCTGCCGCGATCGATACCGCCCCTAATGCCATGCCCGCCATGGCGATTCGGGGATTGTTTGCTTCGCCGCGCTGCACGCGTCTGCGCGCGACATCTCCGGTGATCACCGCCGCGATGCCGAAGGGCACCCCGATCAGAAGCCAACAGGTGCCGAGCGCGACGAGGCCGACCAGCAGCGAGGCGACACCGACCTCGTTCCGGGGTGCGTCGGGGTGGCTCATCGCGTCCTGTCCTCTGGGCGGCGAGACGAGTCTAGCGCAGCCCCACCCGGCGTCCGGTGATTGAAGTGACCGGTGGGGCTCGAGGAGGCTAGGCCGCTACAGCTGGGCCAACCGAGGCGCGAATCCCTTGGCGCGCAACGCCGCTCCGGCCTGCCGGGTTAGCTCTCGTGCGCTGCCGAGCAGGCCGTCCAGGATCAGCGACCGCTTGACGTGGTGATGCAGCTGGTGCTCAGCGGTGAAGCCGATGCCGCCCAGCACCTGCTGGCAGTGCCGCGCGGTGGTCAGCGCCGCCTGCCCGGCCGCGGCCTTGGCCAACAAGGAGGCCAGGCCCACAGGATCGTCCGGCTGCGCGGTGGCGGCGTCCAGCGTCGCCTCCGCTCCCTCGATCGCGACGAGCGTCTCCGCCAGCCGGTGTCGGATCGCCTGGAACGAACTGATGCGGCGGCCGAATTGGACGCGGTCGACGGCATGCTGGCGCGCCAGCGACAGCATCGCCCGGCTGGTGCCGATCAGCCACCAGCCCACTGCCAGCCGTCCAACGCCCAGCGCGACCGGCGAGATGGAATCGCCGTGCGCCACATGGTTTAACGGCAGCTCGCCGTCTAGTGCCGAGCTGGCGCCGTCGCCGCGCTCCCACACCACCCAGGAGCCACCCGTGAACGGCAGTGGGAGGGTACCGCCCGGCGCGGCGCCGGCAGCGCGCAGCACCACGTCGTTGAGCACGGGGGCGTGCGACCCGGTCTCGCCGAGCAGACGGAACACCAAGGGTATTGCGGTATCGGGCATTTCGTCGAGCATGTCGAGCCAGCCCAAGTCGGTCAGCGCCGCGTCGAGCTTTGCGCCCGAGGCCGCAACCATGGTCGTTCGCACCGAATCGCCCAGCAGGCGCAGTGATTCTGGGTCAGCCGAGGGATCCACGATTCACTCCTTCCCGAGGTCGAGCAGCCGGCGGGCGATGATGTTGCGCTGGATCTCGGCGGTACCGCCATAGATGGTGGCCGCGCGCGAGTACAGGTACTCCGACCGCCACGGGGTGTCGTCCAGCTCGAGCACCCCGGGCAGCAGGTCGCGGACGGTGTCATAGAGGCGTTGCTCGGCGGTGGCCAGCAGCACTTTGTCGACGGAGGTGTCGGGGCCCAGCCGCGCTCCGTCGCGGAGCCGGTGTTGGGTGCGGCGGGATCGGCAGCGCAACGTGTGCAGCGCGAGATAGGCTGAGCCGAGCTCATACTCATCGTGTTCGTCGGGGTCCTGCGCTTCGGTGATGAGGGCGTCGAATCGGGAATACAGGTAGGCGATCCGCTGCCAGAAGCAGGTGGAGCGCTCGTAGGGCAGCAGGTCCATCGCCAGCCGCCACCCGTCTCCGGGCCGGCCGAGCATCCGGCTCGACGGGATCACCACGTCGTCGTAGTAGACCTCGCAGAACTCGTCGACCCCATGCATCGTGCGCAGCGGCCGGACGGTGATACCCGGGGTGTCCAGGTCGACGAAGAACGCGGTGATCCCGTCGTGGCCGGGTGCCGTCCGGGTGAGCAGGATGCATCGGGTCGAGAACTGCGCGAAGCTGGTCCAGACCTTTTGCCCGTTGACAATCCAGTTGTCCCCATCCGGGGTCGCGCGGGTGGACAGCGACGCCAGGTCGCTGCCGGAACCCGGTTCGGAAAAGCCCTGGCACCATTGTTCTTGGCCGCTGAGCAGCCGCGGCACCATTTCCGCAGCGAGTTCGGCTGGCGCGTAATCGATCATCGTCGGCGCGAGCACTTCCACCATCGAGTAGGGCCCCGGTTCGGCCAGCCGGCGGCCTACCACCTCCTCGCCGACGATCGCGCGCAGCAGCGCTGGCCCACCCAAGCCGCCGACCTGGACGGGCCAGCCGTAGCGCATCCAATCGGCGTCGTAGAGGGCCCGGTGGACCCGGGCGAGCTGTCGCATCTGGGCTTGCAGCGAGTGGTCCGGCCCGGGCGTCAGGTCGTTTTGGTCGAGCCACGAACGCAGGTCGGCCCGAAACTGCTCGACGTTCACGGCGTGGGGCGCCCCACGGCGTGCGGGCGCCCCGAGTCGTGCAGGCCGCTGCGGCGGATGAAGGTCATGGCACGGGTCTTCAGCCGCCAACCGTCGGCGGTGCGGGTGTACGTGTCGCGGTAGTAGCCGATGCGCATGTCGTGAGTGGCATGGTCGATGAAGCACAACGGCTGGGTCCCGCTCGCCGAATCCCCGTCGAGGTCGACCACCGCCGTCCCGGTAAGAAACAAGCCCTTTGGCGCGGCGGCCACCAGCTCCGGGAATCGGTCCAACCGGTAGGTATCACCGAAGGCGCTATAGGTGCCGTCGGGGGTGAAGACGGCGATGAGGCCGTCGATGTCTTCCTGGGTGATGGTGACCGCGTAGCGGGCGAGCAGTTGCTGGATCTCGACTAAATCGTCAGTTCTGGTGGGCGCGCTTTTGGTTTGTTGATGTGCCGACATAGACCTTCCCGCCTTTCATGACGAAGCCGACGTTGCGAGTAACCGTTATGTCTTCCAATGGGTTTCCCGGCACCGCGATGACATCGGCGAGCTGGCCGGGCGCGAGCCGCCCCCGATCGGTGGAATTGATGAGTTCCGCCGCGGTCACCGTCGCCGCCCGCAGCACCGCCAGCGGGGGCAGGCCCCATTCCACCAGCGTGACAAGCTCATCGGCGTTGCGACCGTGCGGGATCGCGGGAGCGTCGGTGCCCACCGCTATCTTCACGCCGGCTTTGTGGGCGGCCAGAATCGAGGCGCGCGACTTGGGGAACATCTCGGCGGCCTTGGCCTGGAGCTCGGGCGGGGCGTGCGAAACGTCCATGCCCTCGGCCAGGCGCCGGGTGGACACCAGAAATGTGTCGTGCTCGACCATCATCGCGATCGCTTCGTCGTCGACGAGGAAGCCATGCTCGATGCAATCGATACCGGCCGCGACGGCATGCTTGACCGCGTCGGCCCCGTGCGTGTGCGCGGCGACGCGCAGCCCGCGCCGATGCGCCTCGTCGACGATCGCGCGCAGTTCCTCGTCCGAATAGTGCTGCGCGCCAGGCGGTCCCGTCAGCGACATCACCCCGCCCGAGCAGCAGACCTTGATCAGCTCGGCGCCATGCTTGATCTGGTAACGCACCGCCCGGCGGATTTCGTCGACTCCGTTGGCGATACCTTCTTCGACCGTCAGGTCGAGCACGTGCGGCGCGAACGCGGCGAACATCGTCGGATCCAGATGCCCGCCGGTGGGTGTGATGGCGTGACCGGCCGGCACCACGCGCGGCCCCTCGATCCAGCCCGCGTCGATGGCCTTGCCCAGCGCGACATCCAGGAGGTAGCCACCGGTCTTGACGAACAGCCCGAGGTTTCGCACGGTGGTGAACCCGGCGCGCAGCGTGCGGCGGGCATTGCCGACCGCGCGCAGCAGGCGCGTCGGCGGGTCGTCCTGCACCTGGGACAGGCCGGGCTTTTCCCCGCGTCCGCCCATCAGCAGGTTGACCTCCATGTCCATCAGCCCGGGCAGCAGGATCGCCTCGCCCAGGTCGATCAGCTCGCCTTGGATCGAGGCGCCGTCACCACCGACACCGGTGATCCGGTCGCCGTCGATCTGCAGGATGCCGGGCCGAAGGATCTCACCGGCGTCAACGTCGAGCAGCCCGGCGGCCTTGAGCGTCAGCACCTGTCAGATCACCGGCTCCCGAATCAGTTCGACCCACGCCGCGCCGCTGTCGGGCACCCGCGGCTGCTTCCATGCCTCGATCGGGAACGACACCATCACCAGCGACTGCATCAGGTGCATGAGGGTCCGCGCGTCTTCCGGCAGGTCGTCGATCGGGAACTTGTCGCAAAACTCGATGGCATCGTTGAGGCGCGGGAACGCCGCGTCGTAGAACGCCTGCATCTCGGTCATCGTAGAGGCCAGCCGCTTGGCGTAGCGCTCCGGCTCGGTGGCCAGGTCCCAGTCCAGATAGGGCTCCAGGTCGGCGAATTCAGCGGGAAGCGCCATTGGTGACCACCTCCTTTTTCCAGCCGGCCACGTAATCGCCGGTCACCTTGTGCAGATGGCGGAGAAGGATTTCCTGGTCGCACAGCGGAAAATCTCTGACGACGCGGGTGCCGATCATGGTCTGGGTCGCTTCCAGGGTGTTGGCGTCCTGCAGCGCGTATTCCTTGAACGTGACCGCCGCCAGCTCCTGGGCCAACCGCTCCCGCGCGTTTCTCGGCGGGACGAAATACAGCGTGCACTCGAAGATGTGCTTGTCGACCGCCGTCGGCCAATAGTGATAGGTCAGGAACCAGCCCGGCTCCCAGATCAGCAGCATGAAGTTCGGATAGAAGTGCCACGAGTCGATGCCCCACTGCGTCACCTTCTTCGGGTTCACGCCCGGCGGGAGCTGATCGAGGTTCTCGATGACCTCCGGCTTGTCCCAAGGACCGAACAGCCCGCTGCGCAACACCTGGTCCATGGGTTTGACCATCGACATGTCGGCGGGCGGCGCCTGGCCGCCCCAGGTGGAGATCATCCCGTGCGGGCTCGCCAGCTCGTAGTACAGCGCCTCGAAGCCGTACTTGATGATCTTGGCGGCTTCTTCCTTGGTGTACTGCCCCTGGTGCAACACCGGCGCGTGGTAGAACTCGGCGAACGCGTCGATGAACAGCTTCCAGTTGCTGCCGACCTCGGCCCGGTAGGAGTAGGTCTCGGTCATCTCGTGGAAGGGGTAGCCCTCGATGCCCTTGGCCAGCGGGCCGAGGTAGTCGGCGAGCGGCTTGGCGTTTTGGTCGAGGTTGATGAAGATGAACCCTTCCCAGAGCTCGCAGCGCACCGGCACCAGTCCGTACTGGCTCTTGTCGACGTCGAAGAACTCATCTTCTTGCTGGATGAAGGTCAGATCACCGTCGAGGCTGTAGCGCCAAGCGTGGTACTTGCAGGTGAACTGGCGGCAGGTGCCCGACGTTTCCTCGTGCGGATAGTCGTTCCAAACCAGCTTGTTTCCGCGGTGGCGGCACACGTTGTGAAACGCCCTGACCGAGCCGTCCTTGGTCTTGACGATGATCACCGACATGCCCGGGCCCGCCGACGGCAGTTCCTTGGTGAAGTAGCTGCCCGTGCGCGGAAGCCGCTCCACCCGGCCGACGTTGAGCCAGGTCTTCTTGAAGATCGCCTCGCGCTCGGCCTCAAAGAAGGCCGGATCGATCGAATCGGTGTAGTCGACCGGCGCGGTCCCCAGTTCGGGGTAATTCTCAGTCCAGCTTCCCGCGGCTGGTTTCGCGAAGTGGGCCAATGTTTCCTACCTTCCTTGTTGGTCGGGCTCGACCTCGACGCCAAAAGTGTTGATAGCCATCGCGAGTGCGTTGTAGCCACCGATGGTGAAGATCAAGTCCATCCGCTGACGTTCGTCCAGCCGTTCGCACAGAGCGGCCCACGTCTGGTCGGAGAGATTGGATTTCTCGTCCAGCTCGTCGACGGCGTGAAATACGGCGCGGTCGAACGCGTCGTTCGCCTCACCGGTTCGGGCGGCGGCGATGTCGGCTTCCGACAGTCCCGCCTCCTTCGCGATCTTCATGTGGTGCGTCCATTCGTAGGCGCAGTTGCGCCGATGGGCGATACGCAGGATCGCCTGCTCGCGGACGCGCGCCGGGAGAGTGGAGCCGTACAGCAGATAGCCGCTGAACCGCAAAAAGGCGCGGGCAAGTTTCGGGTGACGCACGAGCGTGGACATGAGGGTGCCGGCATCCCGGGGGTTGCGCCGTTCCGGGGGCAGCATGCCGGACAGTGCCTGCTCGACCGACTCGTCCCACTCATCGGCCGGCAGCGGCTGCAGGCGCATCCCGCAGTCTCCTCTCGGCATCCCCTCTACCACCTCTCGGTGAAAGAGAATCAGATTCTCATTTCCAACCAATAGAGTTGCACGATTCGCCCTGCGGGTCAATGCCGGCGCCCGCGGCCGGCGGCCTTGACCGGTGGCGGGCTTTGCCGCCCCCGCCCGGCCCCGGTTGCCGGCGCGGGCGCGACGAAACCACGGATTTTCCCGCTGCGTGACGCCTGGTCGAAGCGGCGGGCGGTTTGGCCGTCCGGGTCGGGCGGCTACCCTGAATGTTGATTCTCGCTTCGGGAGAAGATAGTTTTCAAAACGGTGATCTAGGCGCAAGCGACCGATGGATCCGACGAGAGGGAATGGCCATGAACAAAGAAGACATGATCCTGATCAGCGTCGATGACCACACCGTCGAGCCGCCGGACATGTTCAAGGACCACCTGCCGAAGAAGTACCTCGACGACGCGCCCCGGCTGGTGCACAACCCCGATGGCTCGGACATGTGGAAGTTCCGCGACACCGTGATCCCCAACGTGGCGCTCAACGCGGTGGCCGGCCGGCCGAAAGAGGAGTACGGGCTGGAGCCGCAGGGTCTCGATGAGATTCGCCCCGGGTGCTACAACGTCGACGAACGCATCAAGGACATGAACGCCGGCGGCATTCTGGCCTCGATTTGCTTCCCCTCGTTCCCCGGTTTCGCCGGGCGCCTGTTCGCCACCGAGGATTCGGAGTTCTCGGTGGCTCTGGTGCAGGCCTACAACGACTGGCACATCGACGAGTGGTGCGGCGCGTACCCGGCGCGGTTCATCCCGATGGCATTGCCCGTGATCTGGGATGCCGAGGCGTGCGCCGCCGAGGTGCGGCGCGTCTCGAAGAAGGGCGTGCACGCGCTCACGTTCACCGAGAACCCCGCCGCGATGGGTTATCCCAGTTTCCATGACTCGTACTGGAATCCGCTCTGGAAAGCGTTGTGCGACACCAACACCGTGATGAACGTGCACATCGGATCCTCCGGCCGGCTCGCGATCACGGCACCCGACGCACCGATGGACGTGATGATCACGCTGCAGCCGATGAACATCGTGCAGGCGGCCGCCGATCTGCTGTGGTCCAGGCCGATCAAGGAGTACCCGGATCTGAAGGTCGCGCTCTCGGAGGGCGGCACCGGGTGGATCCCGTACTTCCTCGAGCGGGCCGACCGCACCTTCGAAATGCACTCGACGTGGACGCACCAGAACTTCGGCGGCAAGCTGCCCAGCGAGGTCTTCCGTGAGCACTTCCTGACCTGCTTCATCAGCGACAAGGTGGGCGTGCAGCTGCGCAACATGATCGGCATCGACAACATCGCTTGGGAGGCCGACTATCCGCACAGCGACTCGATGTGGCCTGGTGCGCCCGAAGAGCTCTGGGACGTCCTGAGCCTGAACAACGTGCCTGACGACGAGATCAAGAAGATCACGCACGAGAACGCGATGCGCTGGTACTCGTTCGACCCCTTCACCCACATCACGCCGGAGCAGGCCACGGTCGGTGCCCTGCGCAAGGCCGCCGAGGGGCACGACGTGTCCATCCGGGCCCTCAGCCACCACAAGGACACCAGGTCGGGTTCGTCGTTCCAGGACTTTGCCGCCAACGCCAAAGAGCTCACCGGCAACAGAGACTGAGGCAGGCTGACGCAGGCGCCGCGCCCGGCGGGCAGACGCAAAAGCGCCAAATTCGTCGGCGTGTCGGGGGCTTTTATGTCTGCTCGCGCTGAAAGGAGACGCCCCAAGTGCCCGGCGGTGGAATGAATTTCGAGCTGACCGATGACCAGGAGCTGATCCGCCGGTCGGTCGCCGAGCTGGCGCGGAAGTTCGACGACCAGTATTGGATGGAAAAAGACCAGGCACACGAATTTCCGACCGAGTTCTACCGGGCCATCGCCGACGGCGGTTGGCTGGGCATGACAATTCCGACCGAGTACGGCGGGCACGGCCTCGGCATCACCGAGGCCACCCTGTTGCTCGAAGAGGTCGCCAAGTCCGGCGGCGCTATGAACGCCGCCAGCTCAATTCACTTGTCCATCTTCGGAATGCAACCCGTGGTGGTGCACGGCTCTGAGGACCTCAAACAGCGCACGCTGCCCTCCGTCGCGACCGGCGAGGTTCATGTCTGCTTCGGGGTGACCGAGCCGGGCGCCGGGCTCGACACATCGCGCATCACCACCTTCGCCAAACGTGATGGCGATCGCTACATCGTCAACGGCCGCAAGGTATGGATCTCGAAAGCCATGGAGTCCGACAAGATCCTGCTGCTGACGCGCACCCAAAGCTACGACGAAGTCGCGAAGAAGACCGACGGGATGACGCTGTTCCTCACCGACCTCGACCGCAGCAGGGTCGACGTCCGCCCCATCCGCAAGATGGGCCGGAACGCCGTCAGCTCCAACGAGTTGTTCATCGACAACCTCGAGATCCCGGTCGAGGACCGGATCGGCGAGGAGGGCAAGGGATTTCAGTACATCCTCGACGGACTGAACCCGGAGCGGATGCTGATCGCCGCCGAGGCGCTGGGCATCGGGCGGGTCGCGCTGGAGAAGGCGGTCCGCTACGCCAACGATCGCGAGGTGTTCGGCCGCCCGATCGGCATGAACCAGGGCATCCAGTTCCCGCTTGCCGATTCGCTGGCCCGGCTGGACGCCGCCGAGCTGATGTTGCGCAAGGCAACCTGGCTCTACGACAACGGTAAACCCTGTGGGCGCGAGGCGAATACGGCAAAATACCTGTGCGCCGACGCCGGCTTCACCGCCGCCGACCGCGCATTGCAAACCCACGGCGGCATGGGCTACGCCGAGGAATACCACGTGGCACGCTACTTCCGTGAGGCCCGGCTGATGAAGATCGCGCCGATCAGCCAGGAGATGATCCTGAACTTCCTTGGGGCCCACGCCCTGAAGCTGCCGAGGAGCTACTGATGACCGATGCCGCGTCGTACATCACCGGCCAAGTGCTGCCGGTGGACGGCGGCATGGTGACGTGACCGCGACCGACGGCCCCGTGCTGTTGTCAGAGGACCGCGACGGGGTGCGCACACTGACCTTGAACCGTCCGCGCCGCAAGAACGCGATCAACCCCGAGCTTTGGGTCGCGTTGCGGGACGCCCTCAACGCGGCCGGCCGGGACCGCACCGTGCGCGCACTCGTTATCACCGGCGCCGGCGGGAGCTTCTGCTCCGGCGCCGACATCTCCGTGACCGACGACGTTCATCCGAAAGACAAGTTGCAGCGCTTGACCGACGCGGCGCTGGCATTGCACGAGCTCCCGGTTCCGACAGTCGCCAAAGTGACCGGCGTGGCCGTCGGCGCGGGATGGAACCTAGCGCTGGGTTGCGATTTGGTGGTTGCGACGCCGGAATCGACGTTCTGCCAGGTCTTTTCCAAGCGCGGCCTGTCCATCGACCTTGGTGGCTCCTGGCTGCTGCCCAAACTTGTTGGGCTGCAACAGGCCAAGCGGCTTGCGCTGCTGGCCGACACGATCGACGCCGCCGAAGCCCACGCCCTGGGCCTGGTGACCTGGGTGGTGCCCGGCGCCGAGATCGACTCCTTCGTCAAAGAGCTGGCCGGCCGGCTCGCGGCCGGACCGCCGGTGGCGCTCGCCCAGACCAAGGCCCTGCTGAACGAAGGTGTTGACCGCACCCTGCGCGACGCGCTGGCGAACGAGGCGCGCGCGCAAGTGGGCAATTTTGCGACTGCCGATGCGGCGGCCGCCTATGCGGCTTTCGCCGAGCGACGAGAGCCGTCGTTTACTGGTCGGTGGGCGGTATCACGATCGAGCCAAACGGAGTAGATGCATGCGTGAGACAGTCATCGTCGAGGCGGTACGCACGGCAGTAGGGAAGCGCAATGGCGGGCTGTCCGGCATGCACGCCGCGGACCTGTCCGCCGTCGTCCTGAACGAACTACTGGAGCGCACCGGTGTCGGTCCGGAGATGATCGACGACGTGATCTGGGGGTGCGTGTCTCAGGTCGGCGACCAGTCCAGCAACATCGGGCGCTACGCGGTCCTGGCCGCCGGGTGGCCGGAGAGCGTTCCGGGAACCACGGTCAACCGGGCTTGCGGTTCCAGTCAACAGGCGCTGGATTTTGCGGTGCAGGCGGTGATGTCCGGTCAGCAGGACGTCGTCGTTGCCGGCGGTGTCGAGGTGATGAGCCGCGTCCCGCTGGGCGCGGCCAGGGCAACCGGGATGCCCTACGGCCCGAAAGTCCTTGCGCGCTATGGTGATTTCTCCTTCAACCAGGGCCTCTCGGCGGAGATGATCGCCAAGAAGTGGGGATTCTCCCGAACCCAGCTGGACGAATACTCGGTCCGATCCCACGAGCTTGCCGCCGCGGCCCAGGACGGCGGCGCCTTCACCGACCAGATCGTTCCGGTCTTCACGGACGACGGCACCGTTGCCAACGTCATAGCGGCGGACGAGGGCGTGCGCCGCGGCACCACTGTCGAAAAGCTGGCTGGGCTCAAGCCCGCCTTCGTCGACGACGGCGTAATCCACGCGGGCAATTCCTCGCAGATCTCCGACGGCGCCGCCGCGCTGCTGGTGACCACGGCGGAGATGGCGGTGAGCCTGGGGTTGACGCCGCTGGTCCGCTATCGCGCCGGGGCGGTCACCGGCGCCGATCCGGTGCTCATGCTCACCGGCCCCATTCCCGCGACGGAGAAGGTGCTGACCAAGGCCGACGTCGCGCTGTCTGACGTCGGCGTCTTCGAGGTCAACGAAGCCTTCGCCCCGGTGCCACTGGCGTGGCTGGCCGAGACGGGCGCCGATCCACGCCGGCTCAATCCGCTCGGTGGTGCGATCGCCCTCGGGCACCCCCTGGGCGCCTCCGGTGCGGTGCTCATGACGCGCATGGCGCACCACATGCGCAGTAACGGCATCCGCTACGGGCTGCAGACCATGTGCGAAGGCGGCGGGACGGCCAACGCCACCCTGATCGAGCTCGTTTCCTAGAACGGCTGGGCTGAGACGCTTGTCACAGCGGGCAAACCAACCTACTGTGTGTTCAGTAGGTTGATCTCTATCGGTGCGGAGTTAGTTCAGGGAGTCCGGTTGCCCGTCGTTCGGCGATACGACACGCTTCTCGCCAAAGGCGAGGACCGCAAGCAGCGGATCCTCGACGTCGCGCAGCGCCTCCTCACCCGCAACGGCTGGCGCAACACCACGCTTGCCCAGATCGCGGGCGAAGCCGGGGTCACCCCGGCGGGGCTGCTGCATCACTTCGAATCCAAGGACCAGCTGCTGCACGCGGTCCTCGACGCGCGCGACGCCGATGACGACTCGCACGCCGACCGGGCCGGTGACCTCCTCGTCGAGATCGCGCGGGTCGCCGATCGCTTCACGCGGGCGCCGGAGCTGGTGGGCACGTTCACCGTGTTGCTGGTCGAGAACATCCTCCCCGACGCTCCGCTGCACGACCGCATGCTGTCCAGGCAGCGCGAAGCGATCGACATCGTCGCCGAGCTGATCCGTCGCGGTCAGGCCGACGGCCGGTATCGCACCGACATAGACCCCGCCGTCAAGGCGGTGGAAATCCTCGCCTTCGTCCACGGAATGGAAACGATATGGTCGCTCGACCCTTCGATACCGCTGACCGACGCGTTCAAGGAGTACGCGGAGGCGCTGGCACGGGACTTCGCGCCGCCGAAGAAGAGCGACCAGACATGAGGTACCGGCTCGACGTCGTCGCCTCCAACGTCGTCGACGTGGTGCGGTTCGCCGGCGGTTGGCTCTTCGACCGGGCGATGGCGGGATGGGACGTCACCGTGCTGCTGCCCGACCTGGCCGACCACCCCGACCGTCGGCCACTGCAGATCCTGGGGGCCCAGGTGCTCGACCTCGAGGACGCGTTGGCTTCGGTGGAGTCCCGACCGCGCCCGCAGGCCCTGGCGGCCGCGGCGGACCTGTTCGGATGTGACTCGCGGGTGCGGCAAGGCGTCTTGCAGGCCCTCGATCACGGCGTCACCGAGGTGACGTTGTGGGGAGAGAGCTGGCCGGTGGAGCTGGACGACAGCGTCGGCCTGGTGCAACACCGGCTGACCATGGCCGCGAAGATCTTCAAGGGCAAGGCGCTGGCCGCCGCGGCGGTGCCGCATGACTCGATCGGTTACCTCGAGACTTTCCGCAGCGGGCTCCTGGCGTGCCCATCGGTGGCCGCCGACCTGGTTCCCGCCAGCTAAGACACGTTGCCGCGTCGCCGACTGTGCAGGACGCGACGCAGCCTCGGCGTGTCGCGTCGCCGATTGCACATCGGGCGAGGGCGCCTCTCGTTGACGACGACCGGGCCGTGTGGAAATGTAATACTCATCTCTGAGAGGATGATTCTCACTTGGCGAGATTCGAACGGAGCAACCAATGGTGAACGACTTCACCGAGATGGACTTCTTCCGCGACAGTCGGCTCATCGAGGATCCCTACCCCTTCTACGAGGCGCTCCGCCAGCGGTGCCCGGTGACCCGGGAAAACCATCACGGGGTCACCATGGTGACCGGCTGGGACGAGGCCTGCGCCGTGCTGAACGACGCCCAAACGTTCTCCTCATGCGTCTCGGTGACCGGCCCGTTTCCCGGCTTTCCGGTACCGCTCGAGGGCGATGACGTCACCGAGCTGATCGAGCAGCACCGCGACGAGCTTCCGTTCAGCGACCAGCTGCCCACCCTCGACCCGCCGACGCACACCAACCATCGCGCCCTGCTGATGCGGCTGATCACCCCAAAGCGCCTCAAGGAGAACGAAGACGCGATGTGGGCGCTCGCCGACCGGGCGCTCGACCCGTTCCTGGCGCCCGGCGAGGGCGAATTCATCAAAGGCTTCGCGGGCCCCTTCACGCTGCTGGTCATCGCCGACCTGCTGGGGGTGCCCGAGGAGGATCGCGACAAGTTCGTCAAAGGCATCCGACACCACTCGGGTGGCGGCGTCGGGGGCGGCGGCAAGGAAGCGCTGGCGCACAGCCCGCTCGAATTCCTCTACGGTCTTTTCTCCGACTACGTTCGCGACCGCCGCCGTGAACCCCGCGACGACGTGCTGACGGGCCTGGCGACCGCCACATACCCTGACGGCTCCATTCCCGAGATCGAAGACGTGGCTCGCGTCGCCAGCAACGTCTTTTCGGCGGGCCAGGAGACCACCGTGCGGCTGCTCGGCGCAGCGTTGCAAACGCTCGGGGAGCGCCCCGACATCCAGGCGCAGCTGCGCAGGGACCGCAGCCTGATCCCCAACTTCATCGAAGAGGCGCTGCGCATCGAAAGCCCCGTCAAGGGCGACTTCCGCCTGAATCGGGTGGCCGTCAATGTCGGTGGGGTCGACCTGCCCGCGGGCACCACCGTGATGGTTGTGCAAGCCGCCGCCAACCGCGATCCGCGCAGGTTCTCCGACCCCACCACCTTCGACCCGGAACGCAAGAACGCGCGCCAGCACATCTCGTTCGGGCGCGGGATCCACAGCTGCCCGGGCGCGCCGCTGGCGCGTGCCGAAACCCGTGTGGCGATCGAGCGGATGCTCGACCGAACGTCGGAGATCAGGATCAACGAACGCATGCACGGCCCGGCGAATGACCGCCGCTACCAATACGTTCCGACCTATATCCTGCGGGGTCTGACGGAGCTGCACCTGGAGTTCACCCCGGCATGAAAGTCTCGGTCGACGACCAGCGCTGCCGCGGTCACGGCGTGTGCGTCACGCTTTGCCCGGAAGTGTTCAACCTGACTGACGACGGATATGCGGTGGCGATAGCATCCGATGTCCCAACGGATTTCGAGGCAGCGACCCACGAGGCCATCGACTGCTGCCCCGAACAGGCGATCAGCGAAACACAAGACTAACGAGACCAAGGAGATTCGAGTGGCTCAAGGGCCTAAGGGGTACGTCATCCTCACCGAGGCCATCAAGGATCCGGAGGGCATGAAGGCCTACGCCCAAGCCGCGGGAGCGGCGATGGGCGGCGTCAACGTTCTTGCGGTGGACACCGCTCCCAAGGTCGTCGAGGGCACGTGGCACGGCGATCAGACCGTCGTACTGGAATTCGAATCGGTGGATGCGGCCCGCGCGTGGTACGAGTCGGACGCCTACCAAAAGGCGGCGAAACTGCGCCAAGCGGCAGCCGACTGCAACGCGGTCATCCTGTCGGGCTTCCAAATACCGTCGGCCGCAGGCTGATCGCTACTCGACGATAGAGATCGCCTGCCGGGGGCATTGACGAACGGCTTCCCGCACGTCCGACTCGGTCTCCGCGGTGACCTCTGGTTGCAAGACCGTCAGCATGTCGTCGTCGTCGAGGTGGAAGACCTCCGGATTGATGCCCATGCAGACCCCGTTGCTTTCGCAAAGACCCCAATCGATTTCGATTCTCATCTCAGCACCTTCACCGGTACGTGCTTCCACCCCATGACGTTTTGCATATGGACGCGTTCGCAGCCGTCCCAGTCCACCTCGTAGCGGGGCATGAAGTCAAGCAGCTTCTCCAGCGCGAGCGCGCTCTCCATGCGGGCCAGCGCTGCACCGAGGCAGCTGTGAATCCCGTAGCCAAATCCCATGTTCAGAGCTTCGGTCCGGTCGCGGTCGACGTCGAATTTGTCCGGATTCGTCCACGCGTCGGGATCGCGATTGGCCGCACCGTTGATGAGGAAAATCGGCTTTCCGGCCGGAATCGTGACGCCGTGCAGATGGACGTCCTTCATCGAGCGACGGACCTGATATTGCGACGGTGCCTCGTAGCGCAACAGCTCTTCGACGGCCGCGGGGATCTTGCTGCGGTCGTCGAGCAGCTTCTGCCACTGGTCGGGAAAGCGTGCGAACACCACCGGCGCATTGCCGACCAGCTTGGTGACGGTCTCGGCGCCGGCGCCGCCCAACAGCGTTGAAAAGCCGGCAATCTCGAGGTCGTCGAGATTCCGCTTCTCCCCGTTCTCGCATTCCAGCTCCGCCTCGAGGAGCTTGGTGAACAGGTCGTCACGCGGCTGATCGCGGCGTTGCTTGACGAGGTCGTAGTAAAGCATCGCGATGTTGATGTTGGCCTGCATACCCGACTCGCCGACTTCGACCTGCCCGGGCGCGCGGGTCAATGACTCATCGATCCAGTGGCGGATCTGCTGTGCGTGCTCCTCCGGCACTCCCAGCATCGTCGTGATCACCTCGACCGGGAAGGGGCCGGAGAAGTCCTGCACGGCGTCGAACCGATCCGGGTCGGCCGCGCCGAGGTACTTCTCGATCTTTTCGGTGACCATCTGCTTCTGGGACTGGATGGCACGGGGGGTGAAGACTTTGTTGAGCAGGCTTCGCATGTGCCGATGATCGGGGGGGTCCATGAAGATGATCGACTGCGGCGGCTGTTGCCCGGACCGCACCATCGACAAGTCGATGCCGTAGGCCGACGAATACGTTTCGAAGTCCTTGAGGCCCGCTGCGACGTCAACGTGGCGAGTTAGCGCGTAGAAGTCGTACTCCTCGCTGTAGTAAACGGGAGCTTCTTCCTGCATTCGCCGGTACGTCTCCCAGGCGCCGTTGAAGAATTCCTCGGAGAACGGATCGAAGACCAGCTTCGATTTGGTCATAGGACACTCCTGGCGGGCGAGGTGCGGGCTGGAACCGTTACAGTGGATTGCCTCACTGTAACGCTAACGGTAGCGCTTTCGTGGCGGGCCGAAAAGACCAAAGCGGCGCCATTTCATACCCTCCCGGCTCTCTCTGTTACGGGGTCGATGACCTCGATGACGTCGTTCAGCGCACCCAGGTCGCTGCCGAGTTCCTCGGCCATCGCGCGAACCACGGCGACGTCCTTGCCGACGAATTCGCCGGTGACCGCAATGAACGACGCGAGGGACCCGCGCGCCGCGAGGATGTTCAGCGCCCGGCTGGCTGCGCTGCCCTGCGGTAGGGCGGCCAGCAGGGTCGACTCCGGCACGCCGAGCCGCTGGCCCAGCCGGATCGCTTCGGCAAGCAGCCCGATGTGGCCCGCGAACAGCGCGTTATTGACCAGTTTGACCCTTTGCCCGGCGCCGAGCGGCCCGACGGGCAGTACCGGATCGCCGTAGCAGTCCAGCACCGGGCGCACTCGTGCCACGGCATCGTCGCCGCCCCCCACGAACAGCGTCAGGCTGCCGGCCGCGACGTCGTGCGGGCCGCCGCTGACCGGCGCGTCGACCACGTCGAGGTGCAGGGCGCGGGCGGCGACGGCCTCGATGGTTTTCGGGCTCGCGGTGGTGTGCACCACCAACGTCGACCCGGGCGGCATCGTGGCCAGCAGGGTGCCGTCCAGGCAGACCTCACGCACCTGCTGATCCGTGAACACACAGAGCACCACGACGTCGGCCCGCGCGCCGGCGGCTGCAACCTGGCTCACCGCTCGAGCGCCCAGCCGTTCGAGTTGCTGCCGCGACTCGGCGGTTCGCCCTAAGGCTCGGACCTCGTGCCCGCCCTCGACCAGGTGCGCCACCATCGGGCGTCCCATCCGGCCCGCGCCGACGAACCCGACTTTCACTGGGCCTTCATCGGGAATGGCCCATCAAGGCCAGCGTGGCGTCGGCCGCATCCAGCACGGCACCGCCGCGGGCCTTGGCCTGCTCGGCGAGTTCGACGATCAACCGGACATCCTTTTGCAGCAGCGTCCCCGCCAGACCGGCCAGCCGCTCCAGGCCGCCGATCCCGCCAAGAGCGTTGAGCGCGAAGCTGTTCGCGCTGCCGCGGGAGGCGACTTCGGTGAAACGATCCGGGGAGACGCCCAGCGCATTGGCCAGCGACAAGGCGGTGGCCGCGGTGCCCAGGTTGGCGGTGAACAGCAGGTTGTTGAGCAGCTTGGTGGTTTGCCCCGAGCCCAGCTCGCCGAGGTGAACGATCGGGTCGGCGTAGGTTGCAAAGACCGGACGGCAGCGTTCCACGACGTCGGCGTCGCCACCGACCATCACCAGCAGGCGGCCTTCTGATGCCGCCGGGCCACCCCCGCTCACCGGGGCATCGATGACCGAAACACCGTGGGCACGAGCGGTTTCCGCGAGCTGGCGGCAGGTGTTGGGGTGTACGGTGCTGTGCACGGCGATGACGCCGCCGGGTTTCATCGAGGCCAGCAGCCCGTGGTCACCGCTGGTGATTTGCTGGATGTCGGCATCGCCGACGACGCACAGGCAGACCACGTCGCAGTCCGCGGCCAGTTCGGCCGGTGACTCGGCGACCTTCGCCGCGGTGTCGGCGAACGGCTCGAGCGTCGCGGGTCTGCGCGCCCACAGTGTCGTCTGGTAGCCGGCTTCGACGATCCGCCGCGCCATGGGGGCGCCCTGACTTCCCAGCCCGATGAATCCGACTTTCACCCGGCCTCCAAATCATCCTGTGGATCAACGGGATTCGCGCGAGAGGCCACGCATGCATCCGCGAACGAGAAGACCTTCGAGTGGTAATCCGCGGCGGTGTGGCCGAGGCTGATATTGTGTCCGGCCCCCGGTTGGCGGTTGACGCTGAACCGCGGCGTGCCGGAGAACAGGGAGGCGATCTCGGTCAACGCCGAATCATCCGTCTGCCAAACCCTTTCGTGCTCGGCGATGCTGAACTGGACCGGCACGCCGATGGCCGGCGCGAGCGCCGGGAAGTCTTGACGGGCCCAGTTCGACACCATCTGGTCCTCGTACGAGGGGGCTCCCGGATAAATAGTGGCCCCGCTGAGGACCTCGGGCGGGTAAACCCGCTCCGGGTGCCACAACAGCTCGCGCAACCCCGCCGGCCGGCGTTCCCGGGTCGCCGTTTTCAGGATTTCCCGCGCCGCGGGGTGATAGCGGCGGCCGGTACCCGACAGTTCGATGCCCAGCAGATCCGCGCCGCGCTCGTCAGCGCCCATCCGCACCGCCAGTTCGCACCCGCCCGAATGGGCCATCAGGAACAGTCCCGCGCCGCGCGGGCGTTCCCCGAGAACGCGATCGACCGCCCCGTAGGCGAGGCCGACCCGCTGCTGGGGTGTGGCCATCGCCTCGGGATAGGGAGCGGAGCTGCCGTAGCCGGGCCGGTCGAGCGCCACCACCGTGAATCCCGCTGCGGCGCCGGCCCTTAACAGCGAGTAGGAAGGGTGGCCCGGGCAGTCGAAATAGATGGCGGTGGTGCCTCCGCCGTGGATCGCCACGATCACGGCCTTGGGTTCGGGGGCCTCGGCGACCAACGCCGACATCGGGACGCCGTCGACGATCACCACCCGCGGGCGAACGGTGATCATGCGTCGGCCCGCAGCAGCAGCACCCCGCTGGGCGTGAGGCCGCCGCTGCTGACCACGCCGACGCGGGCGCCGGCGACCTGGCGGTCACCGGCCTCCCCGCGCAGCTGGCTAACAGCCTCGTGCAGCAGGCCCATGCCGTGCGTGCGGCCGTGCGACAGCTGGCCGCCGTGGGTGTTGAGCGGCAGCTGGCCGTCGCGGGCGATGTTCTTGCCCCCGTCCAGGAAATCCTTGGCCTCACCGATTCCGCAGAAGCCCAGCGCCTCGATCCAGGACAGGCAGTTCATGGTGAACCCGTCGTAGAGTTCGGCGACGTCGACGTCGGTGGGTCGCAGCTCGGTGCGCGTCCACACGTGCGCGGCCTGACCGAGTACCTGCGGCTCGTGGGTGAGAGTGCTTTGGTCCCAGTCGATCCGCTCGACGATCTGGGTGCCCACCGCCTCCACCAGCACGGGCGGTTTGGCTAGGTCGCGGGCGGCGTCAGAGGCGGACACGATGACGGCGATCGCGCCGTCGCACGGCACGTCGCAGTCGTAGAGGCCGAACGGTGTGGTGATGGGCCGCGCGCCCAGGTAGTCGTCCATCGTCATCGGACTGCGATAGACGGCGGTGGGGTTGAGCTCGGCGTTGGCGCGCTGGTTCAGCGCGATCCAGCCCAGCGTCTCTTTCGTTGTGCCGTAACGGTGGAAGTGCCGTTGCGCGTTCATCGCCAGCGTGTGCGCCGCCGACGTGGCGCCGAACGGGAACTGCCAGCCAGGCGCTCGGCCCCCCGATAGATGGGAGGGGGTGATCTTGCCCTGCTTCATCAGCTCGCTGAAGGTCGCTTCCCAAAGGGTCCGGAAGCACAGCACGTGACGGGCCAGGCCGCCGGCGACCGCGAGCATCGCGGCGATCACCGATCCGCCCGGGCCGAACGTCTCGATGCCGCCGTTGTGCCAGGTCGGCCGTACGCCCAGCGCCGCCTCCAGCGCGGTGACCCCGCCCTCGCCGAACCCGCCGAGGTTGCCGCCGCCGGGATATGTTGAGAGGCCGTCGATGTCGGCGAACGTCAGCCCGGCATCCGCGATCGCCGCCTCACACGCTTGCACCGTCAGCGCCAGCGGCGGCTCCATCAGGCGGCGCCCGATCGGCGACATCCCGATCCCGGTGAGCGCGACTTTGTCCTCGAACTTCTCCGCGGTCAGCATCGGCCTGATGTGTTCGCCGAAGCGCTCCGGCGCGATCTCGTCTTCGGGCAGGGCAGCGGGCTGCGCGTCCGCAACGGGGCGAAACAGCGGCAGCCAGACGTCCTCGATGTGCTCGAAGACGACCTCCACCTGTTGACCGAGTTCGAGTCGATCAAAATCGCACTCAACGATGTTGGTGGTCAGCCGGACGCGCAGATCTTCGGCGATCGCCACCTGCGCGACGACGTACGGGGCCGGCATTCCCGGCAGGCTGAACCGATGGTTGATGGTGAACCCGGCCAGCGTCGCGACACCGGAGACGGCGCGCACACCCATATCGCGGGAACGGCAGTAGCGGCACACCGGTGCGGGCGGATGGATCAGCGACTCGCAGCGCCTGCATTCCTGCAGCCGCAGCGTGCCGTCGGCACCGGACGTCCAAAAGAACTCGTTGTCGAGGGTGACCATCGGAAGGGGACGTCCCGGTGCTGCTGACACGTCACCTCCGGAAAGTCGAGCCTCGGCGGTAGGCCCGTTGTACGAATCGGAGAATTACGTTATCACTTTCAGGCAGGCGCGATCTAGGCCGCGCATCTGCCGGGACCGATCCGGAGCGCCCGACGATGGCCAGAGCCTGCCCGGGGCTCGGCCCCGCCGTGCCGCCACAGGGGCCGAATTCGCGCGACGCATACGAAGGGTGCCAACGCTGGCCGCTGGAGCCGGAAGCGGTGATCCTGTTGCACTACAGGAAGATACAGTCGATTTCTGGCTTGCACGCGAAATGCCATTTCCGAATGCGTTGGGCGGGCCCCGCCCCACTTCAGCCAACGTTCGGCTGCTCATGCGGAAAGCCGGAATCAGTGCCCGGCGACGGCCTGCACCAGCATGGTCGCGGAAGGGCTCGACAACACCCAGTTACCGTTCTGATTGACAAACATGAGGGGCTTCGTGACCGGTGCCGACAACTTTGGCCCCGAGACAGCCACGTCGGACATGACCGTAGTCGGACCGTTCTGTTGGATGTTGGAGACGACGAACGACAACGGGAGCTGCCCGTTCCGGTAGGCCACTCTCAGCTCGTGATCCATCTGATGGCCCTCGCCCGACCCGATGCCGCCTTCGACGAGACCATCTTTGGTCCTATATGACACGCCCGGATTGGAAAGGTCGTTGAGGATGCCAGTCAACTGGTCAGGGGTCGGCAGGTTCATTGTCGACGCGGGTTGCGGCGGGTCCTGTGGTAGCGGCGCGCCGACTGAGGCCAGTTGAACCTGAGGCAGGTCCGCAGGGGCAATGCCCGATGCGCTGGATGCCAGCCCGGCGGCGCCACCGCCAACGACGGCCAGTGCAGCCGCGCTGACGGCAATGGATTTCATGGATTTCATGGTTCTCCCTGTTTTGCCATGGACGTGCGGGACGTTCCCCGCATCTTTATGCCGACAATGTGTACTGGGCACATAGTGCATCAATATTTGGGCCCAAAACTGCCCTGTATCAATCGGTATCAACCTGTTAGGAAACTGTAGTGCCGCTCCTCATCCCCGACTCATGACGAAACCTCGCCGCGATAATTGGCAAGAAGAAACAATCGATCTTCGGTTCGAACGCGAAGTAGCCGCCCCGCCCGCGCACGGTCACACGGCTTGCGACCGGACTAATCCGCGACCGTCATGCAATCGGGTTGAGCGACGCGCGGAGACGTCCCGGCGTCAGATGGGCACCCAGATGGTGCCTATGACAACGCCCCAATGCTGAAAGCCGTTACTCCACGCCGGGGCCTGCGGTGCCCACCACGGCGTTGGCGGAGGAGGCGGCACATCCAATGGGGCAAATGCCGGCGCATATGGCGGTGGAGGTCTGTACCACTCGGGCGGCGCCGGTGGCTGTTTGCACACGTTGGTCGTCGGATTCCATGACATGTTGGGGCCGCATTCCGCCGAGCTGACACCCGGCGTCCCGATAACCGCAACCGCCATCGACACGAACGCGACCGCGATAACGGCGGCCAGATGACTAACCAACCGTCTCATGGCAGGCCTCCCTGAGGGACTATCCCGACCTTGGCTGGCTTCAGCTTATGCCTTCGAGACCGCCAGAACTAGCGACGAGCGGTCAACGCGTGAAGCCCCACTCGGCTTCGTTCGCCTCGGTTTTGAGGTGCGCGGCGGGATCTTCTTCGCCGCTTGGGGGCGGCGGCACGTCGTCGGGTCGGCGTTCATTCAATTCCATGATGGCGTGGACCGGGCAATCCATCAGCGCGCGCATGACCGCGCCGCGGTCGGCCTCGGGGACGTCACCGTCCCCGATCAAACACGCGTAGCCCCAGTCGTCGAGCGAGAAGTAGCCGGGAGCGTGTTTTGCGCAGATGCCGAAGCCGTCACAGAGGGTCCGGTCGAGGTGGATCTTCATGCCATCGGTCACGCGTACACCACCGCCTCCGCCTCGTAAGGCCGTTCGGCGCTGAACATTTGGGCTCGGCACAGCTCGCAGCCGTTGTCTAGGTGCTGGGCCACCGCTTGCGGGAACTGGTCGAGCAGGCTTCCCGCCACGTTGGCCGCGGCGTCCAACGTCGCGCAGGCGCCGCGGCCGCGCAGCGTCACCGACCACCGCCGCAGCCGGTCGAGGTCCTCGGTCGTGGCGGCACCATCGCGGAGCGCGCCGGCGGCGGCGGCCATCGCGGCGGTGCCGTTGAAGCACGAACCGCATTGGCCGGCGTTCTCGCGGTCGAAGTAGGCCAGTACCGACGCGGCGACCGCCACCGTACATTCGTCGGCGATCACCGCGATCGCACCGCAGCCCAGGGCGCTGCCGAGGCCGCGGAAAGTCTCGTGATCCAACGTTGCGTCCAGCACGCTCCTGTTGAGCAGCCCGGCGAAATAGCCGCCCAGCAGCGCGCCTTGGACCCGCTCAGCCGAAACCCCGTGGAGGGCAACCAGTTCCCGGAACGGCAGCCCGTGCGGCACCTCGTAGAGCCCCGGCGGCCGACCGGCCCCGGTCAGCGTCACCAGGAAGGTGCCGGGCGAGGACGCCGTGCCCAGCGAGCGGAACTCCGCCGAGCCGTGCCGCTGCAGGTAGGGCAGGTTGGCCAGGGTTTCCACATTGCTCACCAGGGTGGGCCGCCCACCGACGCCCTTCTGGAAGGGCCGCGGTGGCTTGTCCGTCGGCTTGACCGGGCCGCCGTTGATCGCGCGGGTGACCGCGGTCTCCTCACCGGCGATGTATCCGGCAGCGACGTTGAACACCTCAATCGTGATGTCGCCGAGCGGATGTTCCGTTAGCGCGATCTCGACGCTGCGGGCAGATTCCGGGTCTGACACGTAGACGTAGGCCCGGTTGGCCGCCACCATCGCAGCCGCGAGTCGCAGCCCGTCGAGAACGAGGTGGGGCCGGTTCCGCAGCAACCAGCGGTCCTTGATCGAAGCCGGTTCTCCCTCTTCACCGTTCGCGACGACAACGGGGCCACCGGCGAGACGGCCGTTGTCGCGCACGGCGCGCAACTTCACCGCGAGCGGGAAGGCCGCGCCGCCCCGGCCCTGCAGCCCACTGCGTTCGACTTCACCGAGCAGTTGGTCCGGATCGGCAAGGCGACGGTAGCCGCCTTGCTCCCGGTAAGCCTGGTAGCTCTCCCTTGTGTCCGGGTGAGCGCCGAGCAGGCGCGACGGGCACCCGGGCCAGGTGGCCGCGGTGATGGCCGGCGCCGCGCTGGTTCCCATCAGCTGCTCTCCATCGTCGCAGTTAGGCTTGCGCACATGCGAACCGCCGTCGTGCGCGTCAACGTCGACCCGTCCGGTGTGCTCACCGCCGCGCAGCTAGGCCAGGGCATGACCGCGCTCCTTCTGCTTGCCCGTGAGCTGGGTGCGGATGTGGTGGAAAACAATGTTGCGGGCATGCCGCCTGATCGCCGCGAGGTGGAGCTCCTGATCGCAGGGGACGAGGCCGACGCGGTCAAGCAGACCGGACTGGCCCTGTGCGCCAAGGCATTTGGCACCGCGCCGGCGGCCGGCGTGGTGACCTTTGTCAGCCGGGGAACCGACGACGACGCGCACGGCGTGCTGGCCGGCTTCGGACTCACCGGCGAGATCGTCCGGACGCCCGGCGACGACGGCTACGACATCATCCACGTGACCCTGCGCGAAGCCGACCTCGAGCGGATCCCGGAAAGCCGGATCCACACGGCCCTCGAGGCCTCGCTGAACTGTGAGGTTCACATTCGCATCGGGTAAACGCAACGGGGACATCAGGAGTCCAAGAATTCGAGGATCGGAGGCCCGGCGAGCACCCACGTGTCGAACATGTTGAAGTGCTGCACCCGGCCCGCCGCGCGGTCTTCGGAGGCGCGTTCCCAGGCGTCCTCCGGCCAGGGCGGATCGATGAGCTTCGACTCCTTGATCAGGCAGCTCACTTCCAGCGACGTCCGTTTGGGGTGATCCATGTCGTTCTCGCCGCCACGAATGATCAGCGTGGGGACCTTTATACGGTCGAACATTTCGTCTTCGACGCCCGGGATCGTCTGTCCCGGCTTGGAAACGAACGCGTTGAGCCAGCGCAGCATGACCTTGAGAAACTCGTCCTTGTCGAAGTCGAGAAACCGCTGCTTGTTGGCGGGGTTTTCCTCGATGCGCTCGCGCCATTCCTGCACCTTCACTACGCCGTCCATTCCGGTACCTCGCACCGCGAGAATGCTTGGGACGATGTAGAAAGAGCCCAGCACGAACGTGCCGTAGATGCCGCCGACGATGTTCCACACCACGAGTTTGGTGACCATCTCGGGATAGAGCATCGTGGTCAGCATGGAATCCCGTGCACCGCCGGATCCTCCGGCGAGGATGCAGCGCTCGAAGCCCAGCCCTGTCACCAGCTTGTGCAGCGTCTCGGCGCGCATATGCGACTCGCTTTGACCGTAGAACTGCACATCGGAGGCGCCGCAATTGGGCCGGTCCCACAGCAGCACCCGATAGCCGCCGGCCGCCAGTGCCTCGGCCAGCGGGCGCAGGCCGTTGATTTCCTTGCTGAACCGGCCGCCCGGTGTCAGGGCAATGAGATCGCCTGTGTCACCGAGGATTTCGTAGACAACGTTTCCGCCATTCACCTCGATAGTCGACACACATGCTCCCGTCGCGTCACGCCATCACCAGAACGTCATTGCCCACGACTCGCACCGGATACGTGCGAATGCTCCACTCCGGCTTGACCGCGGTCGTGCCGGTCGCAAGCTCGAAGCCCCATTGATGCCAGGGGCAGTAGATGTACTCCAGGTCCCGCACCATCACCGCGTCGCCGGCGGCGGTCTCGTCGACGATGGTGCGCCCGCGGACGCGCCCTGAGCACAGCGGACCGCCTTGGTGCGGGCAATAATTCGCGATGGCATAGAACGTCCCGTTGACGTTGTAGACACCGACGCCGTGCCGCCCTATCGGCACCAATTTGTGGCTGCCCGCAGGGATTTCGTCCACTGTCGCCACGACATGCTCGCGGCCCTGAGCGAGGCGGGGCTGGGGCCGCCTGGTGGTTGCCCCTTCTTGTTCAGACGCCAACTCAAAACACCCGGGTCTGGCCCTCGAGGACCGGCACGGTCTCCGGGAGGTGGTATGTCGCGATCCCGTTCTTGTACATCACCGCGTCCCGGGCCGCCTTCGGCAGGTGCTTCACCAGCCAGCGCGGGTCGTCGAACGTCCAATGCGGGTAGTCCGAGGAGAACAGCAGGATTTTGTCGCACTCCATCCACTCCAAGGCGCGGGTCAACTCCGTCTTGTCTTCCGGATAGTCCAGCGGTTGGGTGGTGAACTTGATGTGCTCCTTGACGTACTCCGATGGCTTGCGCGTGATTGGCATCCGCGACTTGCGCGCTTCGTAGATCGCGTCCATGCGCCACATCAGCGGCAGGATCCACGAGAACGCGTGCTCGACGAAGACGACCCGCAGCGTCGGGAACCGGTCGAAGACGCCGTCGAAAACCAGGCTCATCACCTGATTTGCGGCCAGCAGCGAGTAGGTCACCATGAAATCGTGGTTGTAGCTGGGGAATCCAACGGGCGGGGTCGGTAGCAGCTCGTAATTGCTGCGCGACAGGTGACAGCTCACCGTGATGTCGTGCTTGGTGGCGGCCTCCCAGATGGGGTCGTATTTCGGGTGACCCCAGGACGGTCGCGGCTCCGCCTTGATCAGGATCTGCGCCATGTACGGATGCCCGGCCCACTTCTCGATCTGGCGGACCGCGCCATCAGGATCCTCGATCGCTACGCAGATCGAACCCCGCCACCGCTCATGCCAGTTGTTGTGGCTGTCGAGCCAGTGGTTTGCCTGCCAGTCGTTGAGTGCGCTCGAGAACGCCTGGTGAGCCTCCGGCAAGCGGGGCGTGCGGCCGGCGGGCTCCAGGATCGCGATGTCGGAGCCGGCTTCCATGATCAGCTGACGGAACGCCATGTCGGGATCGCTCCCGGGAAACTCGCCGTCCGGTGGGAAGGTGTCCGTGCGCATCGCGAAGGCGTGCGCGTAATCGGGAGCGTCGTAGTAGATCAGCTCGCCCACCCTGTGTTCGAGGAAGAAGTTGCTGCGCCACGGCTCGGGGATGTACGGGGTGATCTCGCCGCGTTTGGGCACCGGGTGGACATCCGAGTCGACGCACCGGACGGCTATGCGCTCGGCGGCAGGAACCCGCTCGTGCATGTGTGTCAGTGTCATTTCGCACTCCTCAGTCTTCCTATTTCACATTCTGCGACTATCCCGCTGCGAGGTCGACCGAAACGTCGATCCCGTACAGGTTGGCCGCGTTGCGCCAGCACAGCTTTTCGCGCTGTTCGGCGGATAGCGCTGTCGGCAGCCGGCGCACGTCATTGCATTGCCAGTGCGGATAGCTGGAGCCGAACATGACCATGTCTTCCTTGCCGGTGAAGCCGAACCACTCGCCGGCGAATTCCGCGTCGGGCGGACCGTCGAGGCTGCCCTGCACGAAGTGCACGTGGCCGGGTAGGTAGGCACTGGGGATGCGCGGCGCCCAGGGCGTCTGTTCCAGGTGTGGCCGGCCGAACGTGTCCATCCGCCACATGAACGGCGTGAGGAAATCCGCCGCGCCGTCGGCCCAGACGAACTTTAGGTTCGCAAAGCGCTCGAACACGCCCTCGGCGATCATGTTCATCAGGTGATAGAGGTAGTTGAGCGCCATGAAGCTGACGTATTGCTCGTAGGTGAGCGTGTGCCCGGACGGCGTCGGGGGAAAGCCGATGCCCTCGCCGGTTTCAATGTGCACAGCGACCGGAAGATTGGCATCGGCGGCGGCTTCCCAGAGCGGCCAGAACTGCGGTTTGCCGTAGAGCTCGCGGGATTGCAGCGGCACACCGATCTGGACCACTCGCGAGTGGCCACGCCACTTCTCGATTTCCCTCAGTGCGCCGGCGATGTCGTCGGGGTTGACCCGAATCGTCCCGCGGAACCGCTCGCCGAATTCCGCCGAGTCCAGCCAGCGCGACACCATCATCTCGTTGTGCGCGGCATGTAGCGCCGTGCCCAGGTGCCGGTCCGGCATGATGCCGCGCCCCATTGGGTGCAGCACGGCCACATCCACCCCGCGCTTCGAAAACAATTCATGGCCAACGAAATCCGGATCCGAACCCGGGTACTGGCGGTCGGGTCCCTCGATGTTCGGCACGTACTCGCCGCCCGGTGCGCCGTACCAGTCCATCTCGTAGTCGGGGAAACCGCGGCTCTTGAACGGCTCGCGCAAAAACGAGCGCAGGTCCTTGTTCGACGGGAAGAAGATGTGCACGCTGGCGTCGATCACCGGTGTGCGCGTTCCGTCAGCGTGTTCGATCACGAGAGCCGTCCTTCGGCGCCGTCAGCCAAAGTGAGCCCGGTTGGGCCATATGATAGATAAGCTAACATTCTTCTGGATCGTCAATCAATGGATTTCCGGTAAGCGTTTCGGTTAGTCATCGGCGCTGGTAGCTATCGGTATTGCCGTCGCTGAGGTAAGTATCGTTCTTGATAAAGGATAATAGCATTCTCCGCTATTGCTGATGGACCCGACCGCGCCGGCGACAACTCGCGAACCGGACCTCCCGCATAGGCAGTACGATTCGACGCGTGATCGCCGGATTGGGGCCATGTTCAGCTTTGTCCATGTGTGCTTGGCGCCGAGTCCGATCGCGGATCAGCAACACGACCGCTGACTGAGCGGTTTGCACCCATCGGGACGCCACGCCCATGAGGAAGACGCGCGAATCGATGTCAAAATGTCGTAGCTCTTTGTCTCACCCGATGGCCCGTACGTGCTGAGGGCAGTGCACGCGTCCATGGTGCGCTGGACTGGTCTCCTGTTCGTGGTCGGCGCGGCACTGTTTGCGCTCGGTGTCCTCCTCTCGCTGCTACCCGCGTCGCCACCGCTGCTCTCGGCGGTGACATACGCGATCGGGGCGGTGTTCTTCACAGCCGCCGCGACCCTTCAGCTCGTCCTCGCTCGCCGAGAGCTGCCCGACGCCGAGCGGCGCTCGCTCCCGTTGCGTGCTCGCACTACCGACTGGCTGGCCGCGGCTATCCAGTTGGTGGGGACGGTGTTGTTCAACGTCAACACGATGGACGCCGCGGTGAGCATCGGCGCGCGCCCAGAGCTGGTAGACGTCGAGGTGTGGGTGCCGGACATTGTCGGTTCTGTCGCGTTCCTGGTCTCCTCGGCTATCGCGATCGTTCCCGAGGTCCGGGCCCGGCGGCATTCCCACGTTGCGAACGCGTCGCAGCGCATCGCTTTCCTCAACTTTGCTGGATCCGTCCTGTTTCTCGCCTCGGCCGCGGGCGCACTGGTGTTGCGCTCGGGAGCCGATGTCAGTCTCGCGTGGGCCAACATCGGTACGTTCTTCGGCGCCTTGTGCTTCCTCGTGGCCGCGTGGCTTTTCGGCTGGCCACCTCCGCAGCCGCGGGGCGCGCGGGGGAAGCTCCACCGCGAGACACCTCAACTGTGAGTCACCTAAGCACCAAGCGTTGAGTTCGCCTCGTCGTCGCGCGCCCACGGGCAAGGCTGGGATGTCCAAAATCACGGATTACCAATGTGATTCACGAGCCGAATCGTTCAGAGCAGTGGCGGCGAGCCAATCTCTGCGGTCAGGACAACTAGCCTGACGGTGGCAGGCCCGCCTGACCCACGGTCACACCGGCCGCCTTCTCGAGCGGTTTGATCACCGTCGTGAAATCCGAATCGGGCCCTTCCTCGCGAGCCGTCGCCTCCCAGAGCCGACCGATCGTCTCGGCGACCTCGGCCGGCACGCCCAGTCCCTTCGCCTCGTCGAGATACAGCCGCACATCCTTGACCATCAGCCCGGTGGCGAACCCGTAATCGAAGGTGCGTGGCAGGATCGCGCGGGGAAACTTGTCGCGGCTTGCGCTTGTCCCGCCGGACCCCGCGTTGAGCACGTCGACCATCACGCTCGGGTCGAGGCCGGCCTTGACGCCCATCACGACGACTTCGGCGGTGGCGACCAAGACGTTGGCCGCCAGCATGTTGTTGGCAAGCTTCATGGTCTGCGCCGCGCCCGGCTTCTCGCCGATGTAGAAGGGTCTGCCCAGCGCCTCCAACACGCTTGCGACGCTGTCGAATTCGGCCCGCGGGCCGGACACCATGAGCGCGAGCGACCCATTCTGGGCTCCGCTGACCCCACCACTGACCGGGCTGTCGATCGCCGCGATGCCACGTTGGCTCAGCAGGTCGTGAATTCGGGTTGCGGTCCGGCTTCCGACGGTCGACAGGTCGATATAGCGCCGCACCCGCGCGCCGTCGACCACCCCACCGGCACCGGTTGCCACCTCGAGCGATGCGGCGGGCGACGGCAGGCTTGCCAGCACCGTTTCGGCGTGATCGGCGACGTCCTTCGGCGACGACGCGGCGCGTGCCCCGAGGGTCACGATGCGATCGAGCGCCGCGTCGTTCGTGTCAAAGGCGATGACAGCGTTGCGTTGCTCAAGGAGGCGAGTTGCCATGGGAAAGCCCATGTTTCCCAACCCGATGAATCCGATCTCCATCACGGCCACTAGGTTGGGTCCACTTCCGCGAACGCCTCCCCGGCGATACGAAAGCTATCGACCGCGGCGGGCACGCCCGCATAGATGGCCACCTGCAGGAAAATCTCGCGGATCTCGTCGCGGCTGACACCGTTGGTCAGTGCCGCCTTGACGTGGGTGCGCAATTCGTTGGGCCGGTTGAGGACCGAGATCATCGCCAGGTTGAGCATGCTGCGGGTTTTGAGCGGCAACCCGTCGCGGCCCCACACCGCTCCCCAGCAGTACTCGGTAACGAGATCCTGCAACGGCTTGGTGAAGTCGTTCGCGTTGGCCAGGGCTTGATTGACGTATTCCTCGCCCAGCACCGCCGAGCGGATTTCGAGTCCTCGTTGGTATGTTTCGCGATCCAATGGTCTTCTCCTTTTCGACCGGGGTTGACGCCGATCTACACCCAACCAGAGCGGTCGACCCGCAATCGGGCGCGTCCTGATATGACGTTGGTCTAGCCGGAAGGAGCAGTCGTGACTGGAGCAAGTAGCGACGTCTGGGAAGTCATGTCGACCGCCCGGACGATCCGTCGGTTCACAGACGAGCCGGTCGACGACGCCACGCTGGCGCGGTGTCTGGAAGCGGCCAGGTGGGCCCCGTCGGGCGCGAACGCGCAGGGATGGAGGTTCGTCGTGTTGCGATCGCCCGAGCAGCGGGCCGTCGTGGCCGAGGCGGCCGCGCACGCCTTGGAAGTGATTGAGCCGGTGTACGGAATGAGCCGACCCGCCGACGACGACACCAGCCGCCGTGCCCGCACCTACCGCGCGACCTACGAATTGCACGACCGGGCAGGTGAATTCACCTCGGTGCTGTTCGCCCAGCAGCACTACCCGACCGCGTCCGAACTGCTGCTCGGCGGGTCGATCTTTCCGGCCATGCAGAATTTTCTGCTGGCCGCGCGCGCCCAGGGTCTCGGGGCGTGCATGACCAGCTGGGCCTCGTACGGGGGCGAGCGGCTGCTGCGTGACGCCGTTGGCGTGCCCGACGACTGGATGATCGCCGGCCACATCGTGGTGGGATGGCCCAAGGGCAGGCACGGGCCGCTGCGCCGTCGTCCACTGGCCGAATTCGCCAACCTCGACAGGTGGAACCAGCCGGCCGACAACCTGGCGGCCAGAATCTAGCGGCGTGAGTCATTGGTTCGGGAGCACCGTTGTGCGGCGGCGACTCTTCGTCGAGATCCACGTCGGCGCGAAGAAGTGCGACTGCGCAACACGCTCGCGTCAATCTCGGCATCTAAGCAAGCAGCGTCCGCGCCTTACTTGCACCTCATAACCGATTTCCGAGATTATTACTTCCGTGAGAGAGAATGTTATTCTCGCTCTGGCGGTGACGACAGGAGGCGGCCTTCATGCTGTTGGAGTTCGACGCTGATCAGCGACTGTGGCAGAAGACCGTGCGCGACGTGGTCGGCAAGCAGTGCCCGCCCTCGCTCGTTCGCAGCGTGGCCGAGGATGGCGTCGACCCGAGCCCGTTGTGGAAGTCCTATCTGGACCAGGGTTGGACCGAGCTCAACGATCCGGCCAGCGCGGTGGAGCTGGCGATCGTGTTCGAGGAGTTGGGACGAGCGACCGATCCGACCCCGTTCCTCGCGACGATGAGCCAGTTCGCACCCCTGGCCGGCGATCAGTTCGACCCGCACGCGTCGGGGACCGCCGTGTACGGCGGGATATGGGCACACCGCGACGCCGACGGCTGGGTGTTGGACGGGACGGCACGCCACGTCCTCGACGGCGACCGTGTCGACCGGTTGGCGGTGGTGACCGATGCCGGGGTGTTCGTCGTCGCGGCCAACCAGGTATCGGCTCGCCGCTCGGCGGTGTTCGATCCCGTCCTTCATGTGGCCGACTTGTCGTTCGGCGAGGTCCGGGTCCCCGACACCGCCCGGCTCACCGTAGACGCGGAGCGCGCGCACCACATCGCGTTGGCGGGCATGGCGATCACCATGGTCGGTGCCTGCCAACGGATCCTCGACCTGGTGCTCGATCATGTCCGCACCCGTCACCAATTCGGCGTACCGATCGGTTCCTTCCAGGCTGTTCAGCACAAGGCTGCCGACATGCACGTCGCGGTGGAACGCGCCCGGGCGCTGGCCTACTTCGCCGCCTTGACGATCGCGGCCGACGACCCGCGGCGCCGGCTGGCCGCCGCGATGGCCAAGGCGTCGGCGGGCGAGTGCCAGTCGCTGGTATTCCGGCACGGCTTACAGCTTTTCGGTGCGATGGGCTTCACCTGGGAGAACGACCTGCAGTTCGCGCTCAAGCGGGCCAAGGCGGGCGAGCACATGCTCGGCGGGGCGGCCGAACATCGCGCGCGCATCGCGGAGGAGTACCGTGCAGCTGACTTTTGATCCCGACGTCGAGGCGTTTCGGGCGGAGTTCGCCGCGTTCCTCGACGAAAACCTGCCTCCCGCAAGCGAAACCCTGGAGCGCCCGCGGTCCGTCTCACATATGCCGCAGTGGGCGCGGCGTTGGCAGCGGCTGCTGTTCGACAACGGCTGGCTGCTGCCCGGTCAGCCACCCGAATTCGGCGGCCGCAACGCGACCATTGTCCAGCAGTTCGTCCATCTCGAGGAATTGTGCCGCCGGCGGATCTACCACAGCTTCAACCCGCAAGGCGTGAATATCGTTGCGGCATCGCTGTTGTCGTTCGGCAGCGACGAACAAAAGCGCCGCTGGGCAGTGCCCATCCTGCGCGCCGAGATCACCGCCTCGCTCGGGATGAGTGAGCCCAGCGCCGGCTCCGACCTGGCGTCGCTGCGCACCCGTGCGGTGCTCGACGGCGACCACTTCGTGGTCAACGGGCAGAAAGTGTGGACGTCGGGGGCCCATGACGCCGATGTGTTGTTGACGTTCGTGCGGACGAACCCGGACGCGCCAAAGCACAAGGGCATCAGCGCATTATTGATCCCGACCGACACCCCGGGCGTCGCGCGCCGGCCGTTCCCGTCCATCTGTGCCGCCGATGACCTGGACTTCAACGAGGTGTTCTTCACCGATGCGCGTGTCCCCGCCGAGAACCTGGTCGGCGAGCTCGACCAGGGATGGCGGGTGGCCAACGGATCGCTAGGCCACGAACGCACGATGATGTGGCTCGGTTTTGCGGACCGAATGGACAACGTGATCGCCGACTGGCGTCCGTCCACCGAGCTCGAGCGCGACCAATACGCCACCCTGATCATGGACAAACAGGCTCTGCGCCTGCTGGGTTCGGTGGCGTTGGCCCGCGCGGCGAGTGGGGAAGACGACGTCGCCGCGATCTCCGTCCTCAAGCTCCTCGGCTCCGAAGCCGAGCTGCACGGCACCGAACACGCCCTGTCGGCTGCCGGTTCCGACGGGCTCATCCACCCCGGGCAGACCGGCCCGTATGCGCCGATGAACCTCGACCACTACTTCGCCAGTTGGTTCGAGCGTTATGCCCGCAGCTTTTCCGGCACGATCGCCGGGGGAACCTCGGAGATCCAGCGCAACATCATCGCCCAGCGCGTGCTCGGCCTCCCTCGCGGCTAGCGCTGGTCGTGAGCTACGTGCCGGAGCTCGCGGGCTCAGACGGCGTGCCGGGGGGTTTTACGTCTGCTGGGCCGAACTGCGGTGCGCTCTAGACGGGGTCGAACTTGGTGATCAGCCAATTGCCGTTGACGCGGGTCATGCTCACCAGCACGCTGCTGGCCGCCATCGCCGGGTCGGGCCTGTCCTTGCTTGTCGTGCTCTGGTCGACGAACACCAGAACCACGGCAGAATTCGGATGCAGTTCCGACAGCCCGGCGCCAATCACGCGGGCGGTGGTTTTCAACGACTTCTGTTTGGCCGCGGGAGCCACGATCTGGTCGGTGAACTGGTTGTAGTAGGACAGGAAGTCTCCAGAAAGGTGCGACTTGGCGTTGGCGAAGTCTTTGTCCAGCGACTCGGGGGAGTAGGACAGCAACGCAACCGTTCCGTCGGACGCCGCGTTGACCACCGTGCGCGCGACGCTGGGATCGGTCTGTCGATTTGGCTGGTACCGCTCGAAGTACAGCCACGCCGCCAGACCTCCGGATACCAGCAGCAGCAGGATCAGAATCACCGGAACGGGCTTCACCTTGTGCAGAGTGCGTGACCAGCCCCGCCGACCGCGTTGGATTCGCTTGGGGGAGCTATCGACTTCGGCGGGCACCTCGGCCACCGAGTCGTCGACCTCGGTTTCGTCCGCCCCTGCATCGTCCTCGACCGCCTCCGCCGTCGTGCTGGTTTCGGCGTCGCGGGTGTCATCGGTCATGGTACGAAGTCCACTTTCGACATCTTGTACTGTCCGCCTTCTTCGGTCACGGTTACCCGCAACCGCCACATGCGTGGTTCGTCCTTGGCGCCAGCGGAATTGGTGATCCGCGATGTGGCCGCAACCAATACGGATGCGGAATGTTCGTCCATGGACTCGAGGGCCGCCGCGGTGACCGTCCCCTGGGTAACCACTTTCGACTGCTCGACGACCGACGTGAAATCCTTTGCCCGCTGCTGGAAGTCGTCCCTGAACTGGCCGGTGGAGCTGTCGATCACTCGCTGGACGTCTTCCTTTGCTCGGTTGAAATCCAAGGAAATCATGTTGACGATGCCCTGCCTGGCCCCCGCGACAAAATTCGCTGCGCGGTGCTCACGCTGAGTGGCTTGACGGTCTTGCCACATCATGTATCCGCTGATCCCGGCAAAGGCGCAGATGAGGACGATCGCGACCACTTTAGAAGTCGTCGACAGGGACGGCAACCGGCGTCGCCCTCTGGCCAGTCGAGATCCCGGTTCGTCGGCCTCGACGGTCTGCTCGGGGGCAACCTCATCGGGCTCCGCATCGACATTTTCGACGGTTTCGTCCCCGCCTTGGTCGGCGTCCGGTGGTTGTTTGTCGGCCGCCTCGGCGGCCTCGGCGGCCTCGGCGACCTGTTCGGGCTCGGGGGCCTGTTCGGGCTCGGCGGCGTCGGATTCTGCCTCGGCCAGCGCCTCACGCCGCAGCCTGGCGGCGCGGGCGCGGGCACGCGCCGCGGCGGCGAGTGCTTCAGCTTCGGCGGCTTCCGCCTCGGCTTCTTCGAGCAACGCCATGGTCTCGGCCTTCGATGTGGCCGAGCGTTCTTGCGGTTCTTTCGCCTCAGCCATCGCGCTCACCACCCGTCCCCGTCATCGTCGACTGAACTCTGATCGCTCGTACTGTACTGCCCATTCCTGAGATCAGAGCTGCCCGCAAATCGCAAGGACAAGGGTGGTCGCGGCTACCATCGCACGAGCGAGAAAGGGTAGGTGTTGGTGCCGCCGGGTCCGCCGCCGCATCCCGTGTCGAATGTAGAAACCACCTGACCGGCCAGCGAGACCTCATCCCACGAATAGACATCATGGGAGGGGAAGAACTGGACCACGCAGCGCACGCCGTCGGGCACGTCGACGGTCATGGTGTAGCGGCCGTTGGACAGATGAGCATCTTCGGCGTAGGGCGCCGCTTGCCCGTTGGGCTGGGGTATCGCTTGAATCCGAACGCATCCCGGTTCGGGATGGTTGCATGGTCGAATCGACCAGATCCAGCTGTGGCCGGGGTCCCGGTTTGTGTCCACCCTGTAGTTGCCAACCTGCATCTCCGCGTGGGCGGTAGGCGTAAGAGTCACCGCGGCCATGGCAAGCCCAAGGCTCACCGTGAAAATCTTCACCGATGCGTCTCCCATCCCTGCACAGGCGTTTAGCCCAAATATAAGGCGCCGTCTCGCTGAACAGGCCTACTCGGAAAAAACGTGGCAGTCAACGGGCTGAAACACCTAGTCGATGACCGCCGCTTCCTTGCGTTCGGTGATCGGCCTGGCGAGTTCTTGCTCGTCGCAGATGCGTTGCAGCTTGTCCAGCGTCTCGTCGAGGCCTGCCCCGAGCCTGGGGCCCGGAGTGAAGGTGGCCGGCAGCTTACGCATGCCCTGAATGACGCCGATGGTCTCATAATGCACGGCGCCTTCGGGATCGCAGTGGTAGTCGGGCATCCTGTCGAGGACGGCGGTCAACATGGACTTGAACACCGTCCGCGCCACGTTGGAGCCGATGCAACGGTGCACGCCCAGGCCAAAGCTGAAGTGCCGGTTGCCTTTGCGGTCGAGGATGATTTTGTCGGGATCCTGAAACACCGATGGGTCGCGGTTCGCCATGGCCCACGAGATCCACAGTCGCTCACCTTCTTTGAAACGCATCCCGTCGAGTTCGACGTCGTCGGAGAAGGTCCGGCCATCGCCGGGCGCCGGGGTGAAGTAGCGCAGGAATTCTTCGGTCGCGGGGTCGAGCAGCGTGTCGCGGTACTTGCTGAGCAGTTCCCGTTGATCGGGGTTCTCCGAAAGCCATTCCAGCGAATGCGCCGTCAGGGCCGTCGTGGTGTCGAAGCCGCCGCCGATCAGCAATCCGAGATTGCCAAGGATCTCCAGGTCGGGGGCGGGCTGGCCGTCGATCCGCATTTCGAGCAGGGCGTTGACCACGCCCGGGCGCGGATGCTCGCGGATCTCGATCATGTTGTTGACCAGGTCGAGCCCCATCTGCCGGTGCATTTCGGTGACTCGCCGGATGTCGGGGGAGTGCTCGGGCGTATAGACAGCAGCATGGGTCGGCTCGCTGTACATCTTCCATTTCTTCAGCGGGATGCCCATGAGCGCCAGCGTCAGAACCGCCGGCACGATGTTAGCGAGATCGTCGACGAAGTCGATGCTGCCTCGCTCGATCCTTTCGTCGAGGCAGGCGCGCGTCACGTCGTCGACGAACGGCACCCACCGCTTGACCGCGGCCGGGGACAGGTAGGGGTTGAGCACGTTGCGGTAGGTGCGGTGCTCGGGGTCATCCATCTCCAGGATGCCGCCGCGCACGCCGTTGATGCGGCTGGCCGTCGGGATCGAAATGCCTTTGTAGCCACGGCGTTCGTCGTTGACGTCGTGATCGTTGGACACCGCCGGGCAGCGGGCCAGTTCGAACACCTCGTGGCTGCCGGCCGCCACCCAGTGTCCGCCGTAGGTGTCGCTCCAGGCCACCGGGCACCGGGTGTGCATCTCCTCGGTGATCGCCTTGAACTTCGAGCGGTACTCGGCGGAGTGCCGCTCGAATTGATATCGGATTCGCTTGCGATCGCCGTCACTGACGACGTCGTCGACACTCAAAGCGCTGTCTCCCTTTACGTTTCGTCAGTGATGATGATGGCCTGCTCGGGACAGGATTGTGCGGCTTCGCGAACCCGGTCCTCCCGGTCGGCGGGCACCAGCTCGTCGATCGCCGACGAGCTTCCGTCGATGTCACTGAGCTGGAAAGAATCCGGAGCGATCATCGAGCAGAGGGTGTGGCCCTGGCAGCGTTCTGAGTCAACCCAGACCTTCACGGCGTCTCCTTGCGATGGTTCTTTTCGGCTCAAGTTGTGGCGGTGCTCAGGTGTTTCGGCCGCCGTTGACGCCCAATATCTGACCCGTGATGTAACCGGCTTCCTCGGACACCAGGAAGGCGCACGCGGCGGCGATGTCTTCGGGCTTGCCCATCCGGCGCACCGGGGTCCGGGCGATGGTCTCGTCGATGTCGCCAAGGAACCCGTTTTTCTCGGCGGCGCGCAACATCGGGGTGTCGATGAATCCGGGCGGCACGGCGTTGACGGTGATGCCGCTGGGGCCGTACTCAAGTGCCAGTGATTTGGTGAGCCCGTTGACCGCGGACTTGGCCGCCACATAGTGAGCCATGTAGGGCGCGCCGGAATGCGTGCTCGATGATGAGATGTTGACGATCCGCCCCCAACCGGCCTCGACCATGTCCGGCAGGACCGCCTGAATCGTGTGGAAAACTCCGTTGAGGTTGACATCGATCACCCGGTGCCAGTCCTCGAAGGTGATGTTGTTGAAACGCTTGAACCCGTCGAGGCCCGCCGCGTTGACCAGAACCGCCACTGGGCCCAGTCGCGCGCGGATCGCCGATACCGCGGCGTCCACCTGCGATCGGTCGGTGACGTCGGCGGTAAACGCGAGATCGGCGTCCGACGGCCTGAGGTCGATGGTGGCGACGTCAAGGCCGTCGGCGCGCAAGCGCTGCGCTACAGCCTGACCGATGCCGGATCCGCCACCGGTGACAACCGCGGTCTTCACGTCGATCCTTCACTTTCCAACGGTGGGCCATCTCAGCCACAAAGAATCTCGCTTACGATTATGAGAACCCTACTCTCGGCCTCAAGCGCCATGCAACACGGGTACAAAACCACGCTCGGCCTGCGCTGCGAGGCTGATAAACGCAACTTTTGAGCTGGTCAGCCGCAGGTTCTTGATTCCTGTGACTTTCTTGAATTCTCGAGAGTCGAATGTAAGATTCGCCCGGGAGGAGAATGAAATTATCGTGACCGTCACCACAGTAAGGGGTAAGGAATGCCAGCGCAGGACACGGCCGAGGCCGCCTTGGGGACGACCTCAGGGACCATCGCCGATGCCGCGTCCGAGTCGCAGATCGACCACAGATTGCTGATCGACGGCCGGCTCCTGGGCGCGGGCAAGTCGTTCCCCTCGATCAATCCGGCCACAGGTGCGGTCATCGGGCATGCCCCGGACGCCGGCGTCGAGCAGGCCGAAGCGGCGATCGCGGCGGCCCGGCGCGCGTTCGACACGACAAGCTGGCCGACCGACGTCGCGCTGCGGATCCGTTGCCTGGACCAGCTGCACCGAGCCCTTGTCGAGCACGCCGAGGAATTGCGCCAGCTGACCATCGCCGAAGTCGGCGCCACCCGGGCGCTGACCCACGGCGCTCAGCTCGACGAGCCGATCAAGATCGTGCGTTTCTACGCCGACCTGCTGCGCAGCTACCAGTTCTCCGAAGACCTTGGCGAGATCGAATCGCGGGGCATGCGGCATCAGCGTTGGGTGGAAAAGGAAGCCGCAGGCGTGGTGGGCGCCATCATCGCCTACAACTATCCGAACCAGCTCGCGCTGGCCAAGCTGGCCCCGGCCCTGGCCGCCGGCTGCACCGTGGTGCTCAAGGGCGCGCCGGACACCCCCCTGGTCACGCTGGCCCTGGGTGAATTGATCGCCAACCACACCGATATCCCGCCCGGCGTGGTGAACGTGCTGACGTCCTCGGATGCCGCGGCCGGAGAGACGCTCACGGCCAGCCCCGACGTCGACGTCATCACCTTTACCGGGTCAACCGCGGTCGGCCGCCGGATCATGGCCGCCGCGAGCGACACCGTCAAGCGGGTCTTCCTGGAGTTGGGTGGCAAGTCGGCCGTGATCATGCTCGACGACGCCGATTTCGCCAGCGCCAGCATGTTCGCGGCGTTCAGCATGGTGACCCACGCCGGACAGGGCTGCGCGCTCACGTCGCGGCTGTTGGTGCCCAAGTCGCACCACGACGAAATCGTCGAACTGATCGCCCAGAACTTCGCCAAGGTGCGTCATGGCGATCCGGCCGATCCGAAAACGTTGATGGGGCCGCTGATCAACGAGCGCCAGCGCGACAAGGTCGACGGCATGGTCCAGCGCGCTATTGCCGCGGGGGCGACCCGGGTCACCGGCGGCAAGCGGTTGGATCCCGGCTACTTCTATGCCCCCACGTTGCTCACCAACGTCGACCCCGACAGCGAAATCGCCCAGGACGAGGTCTTCGGCCCGGTGCTCGTCGTCATCGCGTTCGACGATGACGACGACGCGGTGCGCATCGCCAACAACTCGATTTACGGGCTGGCCGGCGCGGTCTTCAGCCGCGACCAGGACCGGGCGCTGGCGGTGGCGCGGCGGATCCGCACCGGATCGTTTTCCATCAACGGCGGCAACTACTTCAGCGCGGACAGCCCGTTCGGGGGCTTCAAGCAATCCGGCATCGGCCGCGAGATGGGCGTCGCGGGGCTCGAGGAGTTCTTGGAGCGCAAGACATTTGCTGTTCCCGTTCTGGGGGCGCCCGCATGAGGCCGCTCGAGGGCATCCGCGTCCTGGAGGTCGCCATGTACGGGTTCGTCCCGTCGGCGGGTGCGGTGCTGGCCGAGTGGGGCGCCGATGTGGTCAAGGTCGAGCACGCCGTCACCGGTGACCCGCAGCGCGGACTGCGCCAGACCGGCATGTTGCGCGTCGAAGGCGACCCGAACCCCAACATCGAACACGCCAACCGCGGCAAGCGCAGCATCGGTCTGGATATGTCGGTGCCCGAGGGCAGGGAGGTTCTCTACGAGCTGGCCCGCCGGTCGGATGTGTTCCTGACCAGTTTCTTGCCCGACGCCCGGCAGAAGTTCGGCATCGACGTCGACGAGATTCGAGCGGTGAACCCGTCGATCGTCTACGCCCGGGGAAGCGCGCTCGGCCCGCGCGGCCAAGAGGCCACCAAAGGCGGCTACGACATGACCGCCTTCTGGTGCCGGGCCGGAACGGCGGCCACCATCACGCCGATGGGTTATGAGGGGATGATCAATCCGCCCGGGCCCGCCTACGGCGACACCATCTCCGGCACCAACCTCGCCGGCGGCATCGCGGCGGCCTTGCT
Source organism: Mycobacterium sp. 852002-51057_SCH5723018 (assembly GCF_001667035.1). Lineage (GTDB taxonomy): Bacteria > Actinomycetota > Actinomycetes > Mycobacteriales > Mycobacteriaceae > Mycobacterium. The sequence continues at coordinate 10,482 of NZ_LZIR01000041.1, read as the reverse complement.
CAAGCGCGAACGCACCGGAGAGCCGTCCGTCGTCGACGTGTCGCTGCTCGGCAGCGGCCTGTGGTCGCTTGGTCACACGGTGGCGCTGACAAAGCATCTCGGGCAGCGGCTGGAAGCGCCACCGCCCGGCATACATGGGTCGCCGGTCAACCCACTGGTGGGCGTCTACGCGACGTCCGACGGCCGCTACATCTCTTTGGTGATGATGCAGCCGACCAAGTTCTGGGCTGACGTGTGCCGGCACGTCGAGCTTCCCGAGCTGGCGGACGATCCACGGTTCGCCACTGCCGAAAGCATCGCCGCCCACACAGCCGACGCGGTGGAGATCTTGACCAAGGTGATCGCAACCCGCACGCTTGCCGAGTGGAGCGACCGCTTTGCCACGCTCGCCGGGCCCTGGGCACCGGTGCAGGACACGTTGCAGGCGGTGGACGACGCACAGATCCGCGCCAACGAGTATCTGGTTCGCGCAGGTGAACTCGACCTGGTCGCCAACCCGGTCCAGTTCGACGTTGCCGCGCCGCAGACGGGACCGGCGCCCGGATTCGCCGAGCAGACCGACGAGATCCTGATGGAAATCGGGCTCGATTGGGATCGCATCATCGAACTCAAGACGGCCGGCGCCGTCACATGAGTGCTGCAGGGATCGGACCCCCGCCTGAGATGTTCAAGCCGAACATGGGCTGTCCGATAACGGTTTTAAACTTTTCGTTCCCCCGGGACGCGGCATGAGTCATAATCGCCGGACGCTTCGAGACGAGGGATACCTCGTTTCGGGGCGCCAACTCACGCGAGAGAACGGAGGACTGGCGTGAGGATGGTAGCGGACGCCGCACTGGGCATAAAGCCCGAAACGTGGCTACCCGCTAGGCATTTCGCCGTCGGCGTCGCGCATTCGTCGCCGGCCCGGCCGATTTTTGAGACTACCGGTCTCGTGTTGCCGGAAGGATTTGACGCCCATGGCAGATAAGCGCGGCGACCGCTGGTCACCGGGATTGCCCTCGCTGAAATTGAAGGGGAGTCTCTCCGGGCCCATGCAGGCCGTCGGGGGTTTATTCGCGATGTCGGCGGACGCGATCAAGTTCGCGTTCCGCCGGCCCTTTCAGGCGCGCGAGTTCCTGGAACAGTCATGGTTTGTCGCCCGGGTCTCCCTGGCCCCGACAATATTGGTAGCCATCCCGTTCACCGTTCTGGTCAGCTTCACGCTCAACATCCTGCTGCGCGAACTAGGTGCGGCGGACCTGTCCGGTGCGGGTGCCGCGTTCGGCGCGGTCACTCAAGTCGGCCCCTTGGTCACGGTCTTGATCGTGGCGGGAGCCGGTGCCACGGCGATGTGCGCCGACCTCGGGGCGCGAACGATCCGTGAAGAAATCGACGCGATGGAGGTGCTGGGCATCAATCCGGTGCAACGGCTGGTGACGCCTCGCATGCTGGCCTCCGGGTTGGTCGCGATGTTGCTCAACAGCCTGGTCTGCATCATCGGCATCTTGGGCGGCTACGCCTTCTCGGTTTTTGTGCAAGACGTCAATCCCGGGGCCTTCGCCGCGGGCATCACCTTGCTGACCGGGGTGCCCGAAGTGATCATTTCCTGTGTCAAGGCAGCGCTTTTCGGCCTCATCGCCGGATTGGTCGCCTGCTATCGCGGCCTGATCATCAGCAGCGGCGGCGCCAAGGCCGTGGGCAACGCGGTGAACGAAACGGTGGTCTACGCGTTCATGTCGCTGTTCGTAGTCAACGTGGTTGTCACCGCGGTCGGCATCAAAATGACGGCGAAGTGACCCCGTGACGCTGCGAGCCGCCTATCCCAGGTTTTTCCGCCAACTCGAGCGGCCGGTCGCCTCGTTGGGGCGGATCGGCGACCACACACTGTTCTACAGCCGAGCGCTCGCCGGGATACCCTTCGCAGCCACCCACTACACACGCGAAGTCATCCGCCTCATCGCCGAGATCAGCATGGGCGCAGGCACTTTGGCGATGATCGGCGGAACCGTGGTGATTGTCGGCTTTTTGACGTTGGCCGCGGGCGGCACGCTGGCCATTCAGGGTTACACCTCGCTGGGCAATATCGGCATCGAGGCGCTAACCGGCTTTCTGGCGGCGTTCATCAATGTGCGTATCGCGGCACCGGTGGTCGCCGGGATCGGTTTGGCGGCGACCTTCGGTGCCGGGGTGACCGCTCAGTTGGGTGCGATGCGCATCAACGAAGAAATCGACGCGCTGGAAAGCATGGCCATTCGCCCGATTTCGTACCTGGTGAGCACCCGGATCCTGGCCGGAATGCTCGCGATCACGCCGTTGTACAGCATCGCTGTCATCTTGTCGTTCGTCGCCAGCCAGTTCACCACGACGTTTTTGCTCGGTCAGTCGGCGGGTTTGTACGAGCACTACTTCGACACGTTCCTGAACCCGCTCGACTTGTTGTGGTCGTTCCTGCAGGCAGTTCTCATGGCGTTGACCATTTTGCTGATTCATACCTACTACGGCTATTTCGCTTCCGGTGGACCATCCGGTGTCGGCAACGCGACCGGTAACGCGGTGCGCACCTCGCTCATCGTCGTGGTGTCGGTAACGCTGCTGGTTTCGCTTTCTATTTACGGTAGTAACGGCAACTTCAACCTGTCCGGGTAGCGGAGGAGGTGGGATCGCAGTGACGCAAAATGTGCCAGCGGGTCGTGGCTCATCCGCCGGCCGGCTACCGGGTACCGCCGCTGCGCGGGGAGCCACCCGGCAGGGGCCGCCGAGTTACCTAGCGCCCCTGCTCGGACTGACCACTGTCGTGGTCATCTGCGGAATTGTCGCCCTGGCGATAACGCTATTCCAGGGAGGATTCACCGAAACCGTGCCGGTGACCGTTATTTCGCAACGCGCCGGCCTGGTGATGAACCCGGACGCCAAGGTCAAGATGCGCGGCGTGCAGGTGGGCAGGGTCGCCTCCCCCATCGAAACGCTACCGAACGGCCAAGCGGCGATTCACCTCGACATGTACCCGTCGGACTTGCACTACATTCCCGCCAACGTGCTCGTGAACATCACGTCATCGACGGTGTTCGGCGCCAAGTTCGTTGAGCTGGTACCACCCGCCGACCCCTCGGCGCAGCGGCTCCACGCCGGCCAGACGCTGCAGGGCCAGCACGTGATGGTTGAGATCAACACGGTGTTTCAGCAATTGACGTCGGTGCTCGCCCAGATCGACCCGGCGAAGCTCAACGAGGCACTGGGCGCGCTGGCAAAAGCGTTCAGTGGGCGGGGCGCAAAGCTTGGCCAATCGCTGAGCGACTTGGATTCGTTTCTGGCCAACCTGGAGCCGAGCCTCCCCGCATTGAGTCGCGACCTCGCGCTCTTGCCGGCTGTGTCCAACGCCTATGCCGACGCGGCACCGGATCTGGTGAGGACGGTCAGTAACGCGAGCCGGATCAGCCAGACGATCGTCGACGAGCAGCACAACCTGGATGCGCTGCTGATCAGCGCTATCGGCTTGGCCGACATCGGCAACGACGTCTTGTCGACGAACCGCAAACCGCTTACGGATGTGCTGCATCTGCTGGTGCCGACCACCGACCTGACCAGCCAGTACCACGAGGTGTTCACCTGTGGTTTCGGCGGGCTCATACAGATTGGGCACAATCCGCCGTTGTCGGAACCGAGCATCAACATCTCGGCAAGTCTCACGTGGGGCGGCGAACGTTATCGATACCCGACGAACTTGCCCAAGGTCGCGGCCACGGGTGGCCCGCGGTGCCTGGGCCTGCCGAAGCTGCCGTTCAATACGAATCCGCCGCAACTGATCACAGATATCGGTGCCGACCCGGTGGGGTATGGAAACCCACAGCTGCTGATCAACTCCGATCTCCTCAAGCAGCTGTTGTACGGGCCGATCGCCGGCCCACCGCGCAACTCCGCTCAGATCGGACAACCCGGATGAGGACGCGCGCCACGCTGATCAAGTTCGCGATCTTCGTGGTCGTGATGTCGGTGCTGACCGCTTTCCTGTTTTTCATCTTCGGCCAGTACAGAACGGGTTCGACGACCGGGTATTCGGCGGTGTTCGCCGACGTGTCGCGTCTCAAATCGGGGCAATCGGTGCGGGTCGCCGGGATCCGGGTGGGCACGATCAAAGGCGTTTCGCTGCGGCCCGACAAAAAAGTCGTGGTGAAGTTCGACGCCGACCGCAATGTCGTCCTCACCGAAGGCACCAGGGCGTCGGTCCGCTATCTCAACCTGGTGGGCGATCGCTACCTCGAGCTCGCCGATGGCCCGGGCTCGACCAAGCGTCTGCCGGCCGGCGGTCAGATTCCCGTCGACCGCACCGCGCCGGCGCTGGACCTCGATCTGCTGCTCGGCGGACTGAAACCCGTTATTCAGGGCCTGAATGCGCAGGACGTCAACGCGCTGACCTCGGCGTTGTTGCAGGTCTTCCAGGGCCAGGGCGGAACTCTCGAGTCGCTGTTCGCCAAGACCACATCGTTTTCGAATGCCTTGGCCGACAACGATCAAACCGTGCAGCAACTGATCGACAACCTGAACGTCGTGGTCGGCACGCTTTCCAAGGACGGCACCAAGTTCTCCGGCGCAATCGATCGCCTCGAACGGCTTGTCAGCGGCCTGTCGGACGATCGCGACACCATCGGCGCCGCCATCGACTCCCTGGACAAGGGGACCGCCTCGCTGGCAGACCTGCTGACCAACGCGCGGCCGCCGCTGTCCGGCACCATAGACCAGCTCAGCAGGCTGGCGCCGATACTCGATTCGGACAAGGACCGCCTCGACGCCGCAATCCAGAAGGCGCCGAAGAACTACCGCAAGCTGACGCGACTCGGAGTATTCGGCGCCACCATCCCGTACTACATCTGCGAGATAACGCTCCGTGGCACGGATCTTCAGGGCAAGACGGTGGTAGCCCCCTGGTTCAGGTCAGATGCTGGAAGGTGCACGGAACCCTAATGCTTAAGTATCGCGGAGCGGGGCTCGTCAAGGCCGGACTCATCGGCGCTGTCCTGATCGTGCTCGTCATCCTGGTGGGCCTGTCGCCGGAACGGTTGCTGTCGTGGGCGACAGCGGTCCGATACCAGGCGCTGTTTTCGGAAGCCGGCGGCCTTGCGGTGGGCAACCCCGTCACGGTGTCGGGGTTGAAAGTCGGCACGGTGTCGGACATGTCGCTGCGCAACGGCGATGCTTTGGTGACGTTCTCGATGAAAGGCAACATCCTGCTCGGGTCGGAGACTACCGCGCACATCCGCACCGGCACGCTGCTGGGCGAGCGGATGCTGACGTTGGAGTCCGCCGGTAGCCGCACGATGCATCCGATGGCTGTCATCCCGGTCTCGCGCACATCCTCGCCCTACTCCTTGACGGAAGCGGTCAGCGACCTCACATCGAACACCGCCGGAACCAACACCCAGTCGCTGAACCAGTCGCTCGATACGCTGTCGGCGACGCTCAACCAGATTGCACCCCAACTGGGGCCGACCTTCGACGCGCTCACCCGGTTGTCACGCACCCTCAACGGCCGCAACCAGACCCTGGGTGACCTATTCAAGAGTGCCAGCGACGTCACCGGGGTCCTATCCGAACGCAGCCAGCAGGTCAACAAGCTCATCCTCAATTCCGACGATCTGCTCCGGGTCCTGGCGGCGCGCCGACAAGAGATCGTGGACCTGCTGGCCAACACGTCGGCGGTGGCCAGGCAGCTGACGGGATTGGTGCACGACAACGAAAGCAAATTGGCGCCGACGCTCGAGAAGCTGAATTCCGTGACCGCGATGCTGGAAAAGAACCGCGACAACATCTCCAAATCGCTGCCGGGTCTCGCGAAATTCGAGGTCACGGTCGGTGAGGCCATCTCCAGCATGTACGCCTACTCGGCGTTCGTCCCGAACTTCCTTATCCCGCAACTCTTCCAACCGTTCCTTGACTACCTCTGGGGATTCCGCACCTTCGACACGGCTCGCGGTCCCGGCTTCCCTTCGCCGGTACCTCGGTCGCTGATCCCCTGGCCGTACAACGGTATTCCGGTGTGCCCTGGCTGTACGTTGGGCGGAAGGATCGGAGGATCACAATGACCTCCCGGACCTCCCGGATCTCCCGGATCCCGCGCAACAGGCTTGCGACCGTGGCGGCGGTTGTCCTGGTCGGGCTCCTCGTTGCCGGCACGGCCGTGCTCGTCCGTAATACGTTCTTTCGGCCGAAGACGATTACCGCCTATTTCACCACGACCACGGCGATCTATCCCGGTGACGAGGTGCGGGTCTCGGGCGTCAAAGTCGGCAGCATCAAGTCGATTCACCCAGCGGGCACCGTAGCCAAGATGACCCTCAAAGTCGACCAGGGCGTGCCCATTCCGGCGGGCGCGAAAGCGGTCATCGTCGCCTCGAACCTGGTGGCCGCCCGCTACGTCGAACTGACTCCCGCCTACCGGTCCAGCGGCCCGGTCATGCCGGACGGCGGGGTGATACCGGTCGAACGCACCGCGGTGCCCGTCGAGTGGGATGAGGTCAAGACCCAGTTGATGCGGCTGGCAACGGATTTGGGACCGAAGAGTGGGGTATCGGACACGTCGGTGGGCCGGTTCATCGACAGCGCCGCCAATGCACTCGAGGGCAATGGCGACAAGCTGCGGCAAACGCTCGGCCAATTGTCGGGGGTGGGCCGGATCCTGGCCAACGGCAGCGGGAACATCGTCGACATCATCAAGAATCTGCAGATCTTCGTCACGGCGCTGCGCGACAGCAACACCCAGATCGTGCAGTTCAACGACCGCCTGGCCACGCTCACCAGCGTGGTCAACGACAGCAGGTCTGACCTGGACGCCGCGCTGACCGATCTGTCGACGGCGGTCGGCGAGGTGCAACGATTCATCGCCGGGACTCGCAACCAGGCCAGCGAGCAGGTTGCCCGGTTGGCCGACGTCACGCAGATCCTGGTCGATCAGCACATGGCTCTGGAGAACATTCTGCACGCGTCGCCGAACGCGCTCGGTAACTTCTTCAACGACTACAATGCCGATACCGGAACGATCGTGGGCGGGTTCGGGATCATGGATTTCGCGAATCCCGTGGCCTCGGGTTTGCTTCTTCCGCTGCCCGTTCCGGGCTGCTCGCAAATCGGCGCCGTCGAGAATGTGACCGCGGTCGAAACGGCCAAGCTGTGCACCCTGTTTCTCGGTCCCGGTTTGCGCCTGCTCAACTTCAACAGTCTGCCGATTCCCATCAACATCTTCCTGCAGAAGTCGGTGGACCCTTCCAAGATCGTCTACACCGAGCAACGCCTGGCCCCGGGCGGCGAGGGCCCGAAACCGGGACCACCCGAGATCCCGCCCGCGGTGTCGGCCTACACCGGTCTGCCCGGTGATCCCGTCGGACCGCCGGGGGCGGTGCCGCCAGCGCGGATACCGGGCGCGGCGATGCCGCTGCCGCCCCCACCGACGACACCGATGGAACCCCCACCGCCACCACCGGCGCCGAGCGTGTCGGGCATGCTGCTGCCGGCCGAAGGGCAGCAACCATGACCGCCCGGGTACGAGTGCCGGGGCGGCGGGTGCTCGCCATTTCGTCCTGCGTCATGCTGACGGTGACGGGATGCGCCTTCCACGGCCTGAACTCATTACCCTTGCCCGGTGCGGTCGGACGCGGGCCGGGTGCCAACATCTACCACGTCGAGGTCCCGAATGTCGGTACGATGGAGTCGAATTCGCCGGTGATGATCGACGACGTCGTCGTCGGCAGCGTCGGCACGATGAGGGTGCAAGGCTGGCACGCCGACGTCGAGATTTCTGTAAAGCGCGATGTCGTCGTCCCGGCCAACGTGGTAGCCAGCGTCGGTCAGACCAGCCTGCTGGGGTCGATGCATCTGGAGCTCAATACGCCGCTCGGCCAACCGGGGAGCGGACGGCTGCAGCCGGGCGCCACCATCCCGCTGAGCCGGTCATCGAACTACCCGTCGACCGAGCAGACGCTGTCGTCGCTGGGGGCGGTCGTCAACGGCGGGGGCCTCGGACAGATCGGGGAGATCATCCACAATTTCACCGCTGCGCTGTCCGGGCGTGAGGGCGCCGTACGTGATCTCCTTACTCGCCTCGACACGTTCGTGGGAACACTCGACCAACAGCGGGACAACATCGTCGCCTCGATCCAGGCGCTGAACCGGCTTTCCGCCACATTCGCCGGACAACGCGACGTTCTCACCCAGGCGCTGCGCAAGGTACCGCCCGCGCTCGAAGTGCTGATCAGGGAGCGGCCGCGCTTGACGACCGCCCTGGACAAACTCCGCGTCTTCAGCAACACCGCCACCCGGCTGATCAACGACACCCAGGCCGACCTGGTCACGAACCTCAAAAACTTGGAACCGACCATCCGCGCGCTCGCCGACGTCGGACCGGAACTCGGCACGGCACTTGCGGCGGCGTTCGTGTTCCCGTTCACCCAGAACTTCGTCGACCGAGCGGTCCGAGGCGACTACTTCAACCTGCATGTCGACTTGGACCTGACGATTCCACGGCTCAAGCGGGGACTGATGTTGGGGACCCACTGGGGGCAGCTGGACCAACCGGAGGTACCGGCACCCGGGGACCCGTATTACTTGAATTACACGCTGGATCCATTGCACGCCGCCACGAGGCCACCGTGGGTCGGTGCCCCGCTGCCCGGGCCTCCGCCAGCCGCGGCACCGGCGCCCGGTGCCCCGCTGCCCGGGCCCGCGCCAACCACGGCGCCGGGGCCCGACGCGGGTCTTGGCCAAACGCCGCCGCCCCCACCGGCACCGACGGACGGCGGCGGATAGATGCTGACGCGCTTCGTTCGGATCCAGCTGGTGATTTTCACGATCGTCGGGACCATTGGCGTGATCGCGATGGTTCTCTTCTACATCCAAGCGCCGACCCTGCTGGGCATCGGTCGGATCACGGTCACGCTGGAACTGCCGGCTACCGGCGGCCTGTACCGGTTTTCGAACGTGACCTACCGCGGGGTGCAGCTCGGTAAGGTCACGGCGGTGGCGTTGACGCCGACCGGCGCGAAAGCGACGCTGTCGCTTGGCACTTCACCCAAGGTGCCCGCCGACCTGGAAGCGGAGGTGCACAGTGTCTCCGCGGTCGGCGAACAGTACGTGGACTTGCGACCCAGAACCGATTCGCCGCCCTACCTGCACGACGGCTCAGTAATCGCCGTGCGCGACACGGCGATTCCGCAACCGGTCGGGCCGATGCTCGATCAGGTCAGTGCCTTGGTCAACAGCATCCCGAAGACCAAACTCGGCCAGTTGCTCGACGAGTCCTTCCAGGGCTTCAACGGAACCGGCTACGACCTGGGGTCACTGTTCGACTCCTCGTCCACGATCTCCCGCGATGCGAATGGCGTCGTCGATCGCACCCGCACCCTCACCGAAGACACTGGGCCGCTTTTGGATTCGCAAGCACGCACCACCGATTCGATCAGAACGTGGGCGCATAGCCTCGCCGGCATCTCGGACGTCCTGGTGAACGACGATTCCCAGTTTCGCACCCTGCTACGAAACGGTCCCGAGGCCGCGAACGAAGCGTCCCGACTGCTCGAACAAATCAAACCGACGCTGCCGGTGTTGCTTGCCAACCTGACGACCATCGGGCAGATCGCGGTCACCTATCACCCATCGCTGGAGCAGCTGCTGGTGTTGCTGCCGTCGGCGGTTGCTATCGAGCAAGCTGCCGGCCCCACGAACCATCCGGACGGTCGGGCCGTCGGTGACTTCGCACTCACGATCGACGATCCGCCCATTTGCACGGTCGGCTTCTTGCCGCCGAGCCAATGGCGATCCCCGGCCGACACCAGCGACATGGACACACCAGACGGGCTTTATTGCAAACTCCCGCAGGATTCACCGCTCTCGGTTCGCGGCGCCCGCAACTATCCATGCATGGGTCATCCCGGCAAACGCGCGCCCACGGTCGAAATCTGCAACAGCGACAAGCCGTACATGCCGCTGGCGATGCGCCAGCATGTTCTGGGCCCCTCCCCGCTGGATCCGAACCTGCTCTCCCAGGGCATCCCGCCCGATGACCGGGTTACCGTCAACAACAGGATCTTTGGCCCGGTCGAGGGAACGCCACTGCCGCCGGGGGCGGTGCCGCGCGGCACACCGCCGGGGCCGCGGGGCGCGTATGGACCACCCGGACCGGGATACGCTGCGCCGCCGGTGCCGTCATCGGGGCCAACGCTGGCACCCTTGTCGCCAATGTCGGCTGACCTTCCGCCCATCGCGCCACTCGACGTCCCCTCGGCGGGAGAACTCCCCGCCCCGTCTTAGGCGGTGTCGCCGTCGCGAGATCCGACTGCTGGTACAGCTTTCCGTCCGGGCCGACATAGCGACCGGTACGCGGGTCGTAGTGGGCGACCGCGATCGACGGCACCGGTTTACCGGCTCCCCCACCGAATGAGCTTGGGGCAGCCTGCGGCCCTTCACCATTGGCCGTGCCGGGTGGCGCGGCATCGGGAGGGGGGGGGGGGGCGGGCG
>NZ_LZIR01000040.1 GCF_001667035.1 Mycobacterium sp. 852002-51057_SCH5723018 | reverse complement strand
CGGGCTGGCCGCCGTCCCGTCAGCACCATTGCCGATCAGCGGGCGTCCCAGCAGCGTCTGGGTCGGCGCGTTGATCGCGCCAAGCACGTCCTGCTCCAGTGTCTGCAACGGCGACGCGTTGGCGGCCTCGGTCGCCGCATACGACAGGCCCGCGCCGCTCAGCGCTTGCACGAACTGGTCGTGAAACGCCGAAGCCCGCGCGCTGAGCGCCTGATACGCCTGCCCGTACTCACCGAACAGCGCCGAGATCGCAACCGACACCTCGTCGGAGGCCGCCGCCTGTATTTGGGCCGTCGGGGCCAGCGCCGCGTTCGCGGCGCTTATCGCCGACCTGATACCGGCTAGATCCGTCGCTGCCGCCGTCATACTTTCCGGCGTTGCGAGCACAACTGACATGGCGGGCCCCCCATCGACGCGGGAAGCTTATCCGTCCGCCCTCGGCGTGCGGGCCGTTTAGTACAAATCACATGTTTTCAGCGGCATTTGGTGATTGCAATCCAATTGCTTGCGTGATCCCGCTTGGTGCCCAACGCGCAACACAGCAGCGGGTTAGAGAGAGTGTTTGTGGGGTCGGCGGAGCTCCGGGGGCGGACACGGGCACGCATGTGGCGGCGGTGCCCGCACAGTCCGTAGCCTGTCGGTCATGCGACTAGGGCGATCAGGGCGCTCCGTGCGGGGCGTGCTCGCCGCGCTCGGCGCGGTCGTGCTGGTCGCCGGCGGCTGCGCACGGTTCAATGACGCCCAGTCGCAGCCGTTCACCACCAATCCCGAACTCAAGCCGCAGCCGAGCTCGACGCCTCCCCCGCCGCCTCCGCTGCCGCCCACCCCCTTTCCGAAGGCGTGCCCGGCCCCCGGCGTGATGCAGGGCTGCCTGGAGAGCACCAGCGGCCTGATCATGGGCACCGACAGCAAAACCGCGTTGGTCGCCGAACGCACCACCGGCGCCGTCAAGGAGATCTCCGTCAGCGCCGAGCCGAAGGTGAAGATGGTGATTCCGGTCGACCCGTCCGGCGACGGCGGCCTGATGGACATCGTGCTCTCGCCGACCTACACGCAGGACCGGCTGATGTACGCCTACATCAGCACGCCGACCGACAACCGGGTGATCCGCATCGCCGACGGCGACATCCCCAAGGACATCCTGACCGGAATCCCGAAGGGGGCCACCGGCAACACCGGCGCGTTGATCTTCACCAGCCCCACCACGCTGGTCGTGATGACCGGTGACGCGGGGAACCCGGCCGCGGCCGCCGACCCGAAGTCGTTGGCCGGCAAGGTGCTGCGCATCGAGCAGCCGACCACCATCGGTCAGGCGCCGCCGACGACGGCGCTATCCGGGGTCGGGTCTGGCGGCGGGCTGTGCATCGACCCGGTCGATGGGTCGCTGTATGTCGCCGACCGCACCCCCACCGCGGACCGGTTGCAGCGCATCACCAAAACCTCGGACGTCTCGACGGTGTGGACGTGGCCGGACAAGCCGGGGGTGGCCGGGTGCGCGGCGATGGACGGCACCGTGTTGGTCAACCTGATCAACACCAAGCTGACGGTGGCGCTGCGGCTGGCACCGTCGACGGGCGCCGTCACCGGTGAGCCCGAGGTCGTGCGCAAGGACACCCACGCCCACGCGTGGGCGTTGCGGATGTCCCCTGACGGAAACGTCTGGGGCGCAACGGTTAACAAGACGGCCGGGGATGCCGAGAAGCTCGACGACGTGGTGTTCCCGCTCTTCCCGCAGGGCGGCGGATTCCCGCGCAACAACGACGACAAGACCTAGCGCGTCACAGGCCGCCGAGTGTGAACCTCAGGCCGTATTTGCGCGGCTCGCCGGACGGCTTGTGCAAGACGAACCGCTCCGCCGCCTCGTGGCCGGGTTCGAGGTCGTCGAGGTCGGAAAGGTAAAGCACATCGTCGTGGGACTCCGGAACCCATCCGGCAACGGGTTCCACAATGTAGGCCACGTGATCTCCGATATCGATCCAATGCGCAGTCCTCCCGACGAACCACGCGATGGCCTCATCGAGAATCGGCATCCCATTGGGGCCGCCGCGCCACGAGCAGCGACCGAATTTGTCTGCCTCGTCGTCCGTTTCGCCGTCGAACAGCTCGGCCAGGGCAACGTTGTGGTGCGGCAGCACGTGCACCGCCAGGTGCTCGGATCGGCGCGCCGCAACGCAGGTGCCGCTGCCGCGGGGAAGCACGACCATAAAGCTCGGGGGCTGCACGCTGGTCTGCGTGGCGAAACTGATCAGACAACCCGACGGTTGATCATCGGCCTGGGTGGTTACGACGAGAACCGGACTGTCCAGCATCGCCATCAAGTCGTTGAACACATGACCATCATGGATCCGCACGACCTTTCCAACGCTGTTTACGTGCGATCGGTCGGCCCGGTCAGCCCTGACCGCAGGCGGTCAGGACGAGTTCACGCACCCGCGCCGCGTCGGCCTGTCCGCGGGTGGCCTTCATCACCGCACCGACGATGGCGCCGGCGGCGGCCACCTTGCCACCGCGGATCTTGTCGGCCACATCGGGATTGGCGGCCAAGGCTTCGTCCACGGCGGCCTGCGTCAGGGAGTCGTCGCGCAGCAGTTCCAGGCCGCGGGCGGTCATCACCTCTTGTGGCTCACCTTCGCCGCCCAGCACACCCTCCACCACCTGGCGCGCCAGCTTGATGGACAGCCTGCCCTCGTCGACCAGGGCGATCACCGCGGCGACCTGAGCGGGCGTAATGGCCAGCTCGTCCAGCGCGACGTTCGCCTGGTTGGCCTTCTGCACCAGGAAGTTTCCCCACCAGGCCCGCGCCTGCTCGCTGGGCGCGCCGTGCTTGACGGTCTCGATGACCAGGTCGACGGCGCCGGCGTTGACCAGGTCGCGCATGACCTCGTCGGACACACCCCATTCCTGCTGAATCCGCTTGCGGGTCAACCACGGTAGCTCGGGGATGGTCTCCCGCAACCGCTCGACCCACTCGCGGCTGGGCGCGACGGGTTCCAGGTCGGGTTCGGGGAAGTAGCGATAGTCCTCGGCGGTTTCCTTGGTGCGGCCCGGGCTGGTGTACCCCGACTCGTGAAAGTGCCTGGTTTCCTGGGTGATTCGACCACCCGCCGTCAGCACGGCGGCCTGGCGCTGCATCTCGTAACGGACGGCGACCTCGACGCTTCGCAGCGAGTTGACGTTCTTTGTCTCGGTGCGGGTCCCGAACTCGGCGGCGCCCTTGGGCATCAGCGACACGTTGGCGTCACAGCGCATCGACCCTTGGTCCATCCGCACATCGGATACGCCCAAGGCGCGCAACATGTCTCGCAACGCGGTCACGTAGGCGCGGGCGATCTGCGGTGCTCGGGCCCCCGCACCCACGATGGGCTTGGTGACGATCTCGATCAGGGGCACGCCGGCGCGGTTGTAGTCGATCAGCGACGTCGTCGCGCCGTGGATGCGACCGGTCTCGCTACCCAGGTGGGTGAGCTTGCCGGTGTCCTCCTCCATGTGTGCCCGCTCGATCTCCACCCGCCAGGTGCTGCCGTCCTCCAGGGGCGCCTCGAGGTAGCCATTGATGGCGATCGGCTCGTCGTACTGCGAGATCTGATAGTTCTTCGGCATGTCCGGGTAGAAATAGTTCTTCCGCGCGAAGCGACACCACGGCACGATCTCGCAGTCCAGCGCCAGCCCGATCCGGATCGCCGACTCCACCGCGGCCTGGTTGAGCACCGGCAGCGAGCCCGGCAACCCCAGGCACACCGGGCACACTTGGGTGTTGGGTTCGGCGCCGAAGGTGGTGGCGCAGCCGCAGAACATCTTGGTCACAGTGGACAGCTCGACGTGCACCTCGAGGCCTAGCACCGGATCAAAGCGCGCGACGACCTCGTCGTACTCCAGCAGTTCGGGCCCGGCGGCAACACTCATGCCGTCGATCCTAACGAGCGTCGCTGATCTCCGACCCGCGTGGCGCCCGCCGGGCCCCGAACCGCAAGTTTTCCTGCCCGGCCCGCGGGCCGAACATGTCGGCGATCGCACTCGCCATCTCCAGGTAGGCGCGCCTGCTTTCCCTACTCATTCGATCCAGCCCGATCTCTTTGCCGTCATGCACATGCCGGTCAAAGGGCAGCACCACGCTGGCGGCGACGCGGGCGGACAACTCATCGAGTTCCTTGGCGGCCAGGACGCCGACCTTGCCCGGCTGGACGTGGTTTATCACCAGCACCGTGGACTCCATCAGTCGCTGATACCCGTTGTTGTGCAACAGATCCAGGGCGGTCCTGGTCTTGCGTATCGCGTCGATAGAGGTGCTGGTGACCACCACCAGGGCCCGCGCCTCGGGCAGGACGGCGTCCATCACGGCCGAATTGACCGCCTTGACGCAGTCCACCAACACAACCGAATAGTGTTTGCGCAGAATCGAAAACACTTTGACGACGTCGCGACGCTCCAGCCGCCAATTGGTGCGGGCATAGTCGGGCAGGCCCAGCACCTCCAGCCCGAAGCTGTTCATGTAGGTGTGCGCCCGAACCTGCGAATAGTGCGCGACCGAGTCGTCCGAGAGCAGGTCGGCGATGCTCAGCGGGTTGCGGCGGCCGTGGCGTTCCGCCAAGTCCCCGGCGTCGAGGTCGACGGCGATCACCCGGTCGTCGCGCACCGCGGCGAAGGTCGAGCCGAGAGCCTCGACCACCACGGTCTTGCCCACCCCGCCTTTCAGGTTGAGCACCGCGATGGGAAACGCACCACCGATCGGGGTGCGGATGCGCTCCCGCAGGTCGTGTTCGTATGCCGCGTCCCTGCCGGGGCCGAGGTCGATGCCGGTGAGGCGGCGGAGCCTTTCCCGCCAGCTGGACGTTGCCGAGTCCTTCAGCTCCGGCTGGTCGAGGCCGTCGAGAGCTGTCCCACCCAGCGTCGGCTCCCGCCGAAACGGCGACACGACCCGTGGTACCGGGGCCGGGGCGGTCTGGGGAGCCGAAGCCGGCCCGGACGGCTGACGCGCGGCCGCGGCCGGGCGATAGGGCTCGGGCACCGTGGCCGGAGTCGGGTTGGCGTCGCCGCGCCAGCGTGGTGGCGGTGCGTGACGATCCGGCGATCGAGATGGCCTTGCCGGCGCGGCGGGCGGCTGAACTACTCCGCGAAGTGAACCGCGGTTGCTCATGCCTCACGGTATAACCGCTTCGAACTGGCAGAAAACCAGGAACGTCGCGCCGGCGGGGCGTGAGCTGGGGAATCCGACGGCAAATTCAGCCGGTCGTCGAGTCGGTGCTACCGGATGTTTGCAAACCCGTCGCCGGGGCGAAACGGGTCGCCACCAGTTAGCCCGCGGCGATCGCGAGGGCGGCGCAGCCGGGCGAAGCGGCTCGCCAGTTAGCCCGTGGCGATCGCGAGGGCGGCGCAGCCGGGCGAAACGGGTCGCCACCAGTTAGCCCGCGGCGATCGCGAGGGCGGCGCAGCCGGGCGAAGCGGGTCGCCAGTTAGCCCGTGGCGATCGCGAGGGCGGCGCAGCCGGGCGAAGCGGGTCGCCACCATTTAGCCGAAGAACGCGACCGCGTCGTCGTAACGGCTGTCGGGCACCAGCTTGAGCCGGCGCGTCGCGTCCGCCAGCGGCACCCGGCCGATGTCCTGACCGCGCAGCGACACCATCTGGCCGTACTCGCCCGCGTGCGCGGCGTCGGCCGCGTTGACGCCGAAGCGGGTGGCCAGCACCCGGTCGTAGGCCGTCGGCGTCCCGCCCCGCTGGACGTGGCCGAGCACGGTCACCCGGACCTCCTTGTTGATCCGCTTTTCCACCTCGGCGCCCAGCTGCGCGGCCACCCCGGTGAAACGCTCGTGGCCGAACTCGTCAATTCCGCCTTCGCGCAAGGTGATTGAGCCCGCGACGGGCTTGGCGCCCTCGGCCACCACGCAGATGAAGTGCGAATCCCCGCGCTGGAAGCGCCGTTTGACGAGCCGGCACACCTCCTCGACGTCGAACGGCTGCTCGGGGATCAGCGTCATGTGCGCGCCCGACGCCAGCCCGGCGTTCAGCGCGATCCACCCCGCGTGCCGGCCCATCACCTCGACCAGCATCACCCGCTGGTGGGATTCGGCGGTGCTGTGCAACCGGTCGATGGCATCGGTGGCGACCGTCAGCGCGGTGTCGTGGCCGAAAGTAACATCGGTGCAATCGATGTCATTGTCGATGGTCTTCGGCACACCAATCACCGGAACGTTCTCCTCCGACAGCCAATGCGCGGCGGTCAGCGTGCCCTCGCCGCCGATCGGGATCAGCACGTCGATGCCGTTGTCGTCCAGGGTCTGCTTGATCTGGTCCAGCCCGGCCCGCAGCTTGTCGGGGTGCACCCGGGCGGTGCCCAGCATCGTTCCGCCCTTGGCCAGCAGCCGGTCGTTGCGGTCGTCGTTGTGCAGCTGCAGACGCCGGTTCTCCAGCAACCCGCGCCACCCGTCCTGGAAGCCGACCACCGACGAGCCGTACCGGGCGTCGCAGGTGCGCACAATCGCCCGGATGACGGCGTTCAGGCCGGGGCAATCGCCGCCTCCGGTGAGAATTCCGATCCGCATCCCTTCATCTTGCCCGCGGGAGGCGGTCTACGGCGCGCGGTTGACCGCTAAACAGTGGGAGCCGAAGGCAGCGGGCCGCGGGCGGCCTCGTAGGCGGCGGCCACCCGGTAAAGCCGGTCGTCGGCCAGCGCGGGGGCCATGATCTGCAACCCGACCGGCAGCCCGTCGTCCGGCGACAGCCCCGAAGGCACCGACATGCCGCAGTGGCCGGCCAGGTTCAGCGGCAGCGTGCACAGGTCGAACAGGTACATCGCCAGCGGGTCGTCGACCTTTTCACCCAGACCGAAGGCGGTGGTCGGCGTCGTGGGCGACACCAGTACGTCGACGGATTGATAGGCCTCATCGAGGTCGCGGGCGATCAGCGTGCGGACCTTCTGCGCCTGGTTGTAGTAGGCGTCGTAGTAACCGGCCGACAGCGCGTAGGTGCCGATCATGATGCGCCGCTTGACCTCCGGGCCGAACCCGGCGGCCCGGGTCAGCGCCATCACTTCCTCGGCGCTGTGCGTGCCGTCGTCACCGACCCGCAGCCCGTAGCGCATCGCGTCGAAGCGGGCCAGGTTGCTCGAGACCTCCGACGGCAGGATCAGGTAGTAGGCGGCCAGCGCGTGATCGAAATGGGGGCAATCGACTTCGCTGACCTCGGCGCCCAACTCGGTCAACTGCTCGACGGCCGCCTCGAACGACGCCAGCACCCCCGGCTGGTAGCCCTCGCCGCGCAGCTGCCGCACCACCCCGATGCGCACGCCGCGCAGGTCACCGGCCGCCCCGGCACGGGCGGCGCCGACGACGTCGGGCACCTCGGCGTCCACGGAGGTGGAGTCGCGGCCGTCGTGCCCGGCGATCACCTGGTGCAGCAGCGCGGTGTCGAGCACGGTGCGCGCGCACGGGCCGCCCTGGTCCAGCGACGACGCGCAGGCGACCAGCCCGTAGCGCGACACCGTGCCGTAGGTGGGTTTGACCCCCACGGTCGCGGTCAGCGCGGCCGGCTGGCGGATGGAGCCCCCGGTGTCGGTCCCGATGGCCAGCGGCGCCTGGAAGGCGGCCAGCGCCGCCGCGCTGCCACCGCCCGAGCCGCCGGGCACCCGGTCGAGGTCCCACGGGTTGCGGGTGGGGCCGTAGGCAGAGTTCTCCGTCGAGCTGCCCATCGCGAACTCGTCCATGTTCGTCTTGCCCAGGATCGGGATGCCCGCGGCGCGCAGCCGGGCGGTGACGGTGGCGTCGTACGGCGAACGCCAGCCCTCGAGGATCTTGGAACCGCAGGTGGTGGGCATGTCGGTGGTGGTGAACACGTCCTTGAGCGCCAGCGGGACCCCGGCCAGCGCCGACGGCAGCCGCTCGCCGGCGGCCACGGCGTCGTCGACCGCGGCCGCCGCCGCCAGCGCCTCGTCGGCCGCCACATGCAGAAAGGCGTGGTAGCGGTCGTCGGTCGCCTCGATCTGGTCCAGGCAGGCCCGGGTGACTTCGGTGGACGACAGCTCCTTGGCGGCGATCTTGGCGGCCAGCGTCGCGGCGTCGGCTCGCAGCACGTCGTCGCGGTGCGCGGTCACTGGGCGTCTCCGAGGATCTGCGGGACGGCGAAGCGCCCGTCGACGGCCTTGGGCGCCTCGGCCAGGGCCTCCTGCTGCGTCAGGCACGGTGTCATCTCGTCGGGGCGTGTGACGTTTACATCCTTCAGCGGGTTGTCGGTGGCTTCGACGCCGGTAACGTCGACCGCCTGGATCTGGCTGACGTGGGTCAGGATGGCGTCGAGTTGGCCGGCGTAGCTGTCCAGCTCGGCATCGGTCAACGCCAGCCGGGCCAGCCGGGCAAGGTGCGCCACCTCGTCGCGGGAGATCTGAGACACGACCCGAAAGCCTACCTAGCCGGGAGCGTGGGGCTGGCTTCGCGCTCGCCACCAACGCCACCCAAGCCGAAATGCCATCGACACACCGCTGTGCAACAGTGTTGGCCGTGCCGTCGTATCTGTTGCGCATCGCGCTGGCCGACCGCCCGGGCAGCCTGGGCTCGCTGGCCGTGGCGCTCGGCTCGGTGGGGGCCGACATCCTGTCGCTCGACGTGGTGGAGCGCAGCTCGGGCTACGCGATCGACGACCTGGTCATCGAGCTGCCGCCCGGGGGAATGCCGGACCGGCTGATCACCGCCGCCGAGTCGCTCCCCAACGTCCGCGTGGACAGCGTTCGCCCGCACACCGGGTTGCTGGAAGCCCACCGCGAGCTGGAGCTGCTCGATCATGTCGCCGCGGCCGGCGACAACGCGTCGCGGCTGCAGACGCTCGCCGACGAGGCGCCCAAGGTGCTGCGCGTCAGCTGGTGCACGGTGTTGCGCAGTGATCACGGAGAGCTGCACCGCCTCGCGGGCAGCCCGGGATCCCCGGAAACCAAGGCGGATTCGGCGCCGTGGCTGCCGATCGAGCGCGCCGTGACGCTGGACAACACCGGCGAGTGGGTGCCCGCGGCGTGGCG
This sequence comes from Mycobacterium sp. 852002-51057_SCH5723018, assembly GCF_001667035.1. Taxonomy (GTDB): domain Bacteria; phylum Actinomycetota; class Actinomycetes; order Mycobacteriales; family Mycobacteriaceae; genus Mycobacterium. The sequence goes on along the minus strand of NZ_LZIR01000040.1, from coordinate 143,104 downwards.
GGACATGTATATGACCATGGTCGCCGCGCCGTTGGGCGACCCGCACACCGCGGTGGTGCTGGGCCGTCCCGGCCCGGAGTTTCGGCCGTCGGAGGTGGCGCGGCTCGGCTACCTCGCCGGGATCGTGGCCACCATGCTGCGCTGAACCGCTACTCCGAACCGTCCGCCGGACCTTCGTCCAGCAACCGGCGAAACCCGTCCTCGTCGAGGATCGGCACCCCGAGTTCCACCGCCTTGTCGTACTTGGAGCCCGGCGAGTCGCCGGCGACGACGTAGTCGGTCTTCTTCGACACCGACCCCGCGGCCTTGCCGCCACGCGCCACGATCGCCTCCTTGGCGTCATCGCGCGAAAAACCCGTCAGCGAACCGGTGACCACGATGGTCAGGCCCTCGAGCGTGCGGGGCACGCTGGCGTCGCGTTGGTCGGCCATCCGCACCCTGGCCGCCTGCCACTTGTCGACGATCGCGCGGTGCCAGTCCACGGTGAACCACTCGGTGACCGCCGCGGCGATCGTCGGGCCGACGCCCTCGACCGCGGCCAGCTGCTCGGTCGACGCCGACGTGATGGCTTTGAGGCTGCCGAATTCGGTGGCCAGGGCGCGGGCGGCGGTCGGCCCGACGTGCCGGATCGACAGCGCCACCAGCACCCGCCACAGCGGCTGCGCCTTGGCCTTGTCCAGGTTGGCCAGCAGGCGCGCTCCGTTGGCCGACAAGCCGCCGGCCTTCGTCCGGAACAGCTCGGTGCGCAACAGGTCGTCCTCGGTGAGCGTGAACAGGTCTCCCTCGTCGGCGATCACCCCGGCCTGCAGCAGCGCGATCGCGGCCTCGTAGCCGAGCCCCTCGATGTCCAGCGCTCCGCGCCCGGCGACGTGAAAAACCCGCTCCCGCAACTGCGCCGGGCACGACCGGGCGTTGGGGCAGCGGATGTCGGCGTCGCCCTCCTTCGCCGGGGCGAGCTGGGTGCCGCATTCGGGACACGTTGTGGGCATGACGAATTCGCGTTCCGAGCCGTCGCGCAGGTCGACAATGGGACCGAGCACCTCGGGGATCACGTCGCCGGCCTTGCGGATCATCACCGTGTCGCCGATCAACACGCCCTTGCGCTTGACCTCGGCGGCGTTGTGCAGGGTGGCCAGCCCCACCGTCGAACCGGCGACCTTGACCGGCGTCATGAAGGCGAACGGGGTGACGCGCCCGGTCCGCCCGACGTTGACGCGGATGTCGAGGAGCTTGGTCTGCACCTCCTGGGGCGGGTACTTGTAGGCGATCGCCCAGCGCGGCGCCCGCGAGGTGGCCCCTAGCCGGCGCTGCAGCGCAACGTCGTCGACTTTGACGACGACACCGTCGATTTCGTGGTCCACGTCGTGGCGGTGCTCGCCCCAGTAGGTGACGCGCTCGAGCGCGCCGGCAACGTCGTCGACCCGGGTGGTGTGCTCGGAGACGGGCAGCCCCCAGGCGCCCAGCGCGAGGTAGGCGTCGTGCAGGGTGGCCGGCCGGAAGCCTTCGGTGTGGCCCACGCCGTGGCAGATCATCCGGAGCTTGCGGCGCGCGGTGACCGCGGGGTCCTTCTGGCGAAGCGAACCCGCGGCGCTGTTGCGCGGGTTGGCGAAGGGCGTCTTGCCGTCCTCGACCAGCGCGGCGTTGAGCGCCTCGAAGTCGGCGAGCCGGAAGAACACCTCGCCCCGCACCTCGAGAACGTCGGGGATGGGGTAACTTTCGCTGACCGTCAGGCGTTCGGGGACTTCGTCGATGGTGCGGGCGTTGAGGGTGACGTCCTCGCCGGTGCGCCCGTCGCCGCGGGTCGCGGCCCGGACCAGCCGGCCACCGCGATAGACCAGGGCCAGCGCGACGCCGTCGATCTTGAGCTCGCACAGATACGGCACCTCGCCACCGACCTCGGCGCGGACGCGGGCCGCCCACAGCTCGAACTCCTCGGCGCTGAACACGTTGTCCAGGGACAGCATTCGCTCCAGGTGCTCGGCCGAGGTGAAATCGGTGGCGAAGCCGGCGCCGCCGACGAGCTGGGTCGGCGAATCGGGCGTGCGCAGCTCGGGATAGCGCTGCTCGAGGGCTTCCAGCCGGCGCAGCAGCTGGTCGAACTCCGCGTCGGAGATGATCGGCGCGTCCCGCACGTAGTAACGGAATTGGTGTTCGCGGACCTCTTCGGCCAGTTCACGCCATTCCCGCCGAACCTCGGGCGCAACCGGATCAGCCTCTGGCGAACTCACCTTCGCAGGCTATCGGAGCGCGCCGACAGGCCGGACTGCGGCGCGTCGGTCACATCTGCCACACGCGCCTCTCGCGGAGCCGGTACGCAATTTGTCCGCCTCGGCGCGACACTGGGCTCCCACCCGGCGAATTGTCGCGCTGAGGCGGACAAAAAGACACATGCACCCCGAGCCGGGACGGGTGTGGCGCATGTGGCGGACGGTTGCGGCCGGCTCAGTCCTCTTCGTCCTCTTCGACGTAAGCCCGCAACCGCTCCACCGCGGCGTCCCATCGGCGCGACAACTGGGTGAGGTAGTCACTGGCCCGGGCCAGCGGCTCGGTCTGCACCGTCCACACGCGTTCGCGGCCGCGCCGGCTGCTGGTGACCAGTCCGGCATTCTCCAGCAGAGCCAGGTGCTTGCTGGCCGCCTGCCGGGTGACCGGAATGACGCCGGTGACTTGCGATGTCGAGCTGGGCCCCAGTTCGCACAGCCGGACGATGATGCGCAGCCTGTTGGGATCGCCGAGCGCGTCAAAGAGCGGCGCGCCGACAGCGCTCATACCCGGGCGTCCTGCAGATACCTGCGCACCAGATCGGTCTGGATGGCCCAGCCCTCGGAGTTCGACTCGAACGCCGACGAGCGCCGCGCCGCGGGGATGGCGTCGAAGCCGGATTCGGTGATGGTGAGCAGCACGCCGTCGGGCGTCTCCGACAGCGCGAACTCGACCAGCGTCGTCGCGTCCTCGTCGACATCCGGCTCGCCCGCGCACGGTTGCCAGCGGTAGGCGAACCGCCGCGGCGGTTCGATGGCGACGATCTGCCACGTGCTCCGCACCCCGGCGTGCGGTTCCTGGCGCTTGGCGACCTGGTCGTCGACGGTGGTCGGGGTGATGGTCGCGGTGACGGGCTGGCCGGCGACGAACGGCCCGTCGAAGCGCACGCCGAACCAGCGGCCGAAGTGCTCGGCGTCGCTGACGGCACGCCACACCCGGTCCAGCGGCGCGCGCAGCAGTACTTGCTTCTCTATGCGATCAGTGCTCATATGCAACCTCCTGGTTGCGTATCACTACACCACACGGAACCCGCGAGACGCAACCTTTTGGTTGCAGAACTAGATCGCGTCGGGGTCTTCGGTAAACCTTTCGGCGGCCTTGCGGGCGAGCGAGATCGCGGTGCGGGCCCACTGCGGTGTCGCACCCGCCAGGCCGCACGCCGGGGTGACGCCGATGCGGTCGCGCAGCGCGGAGCGCTCGAAGCCGAGCCGGTCGGTCACCGCGACCACGGCGCGCGCCACCTCCTCCGTCGAGGGCCGCCGCTCCGGGGCGTCGGTGTCGACCACGCCCAACATGACGGTGCGGCCCGATTCGACGAACGCGGCGATGCCGTCCAGATCCGGTGCCCGCAACGCCCCGGCGGCCACGGATATCGCGCTAATTGCGCTGCGCTGCAACAGAACCCACGGCAGCTCGGGGGCACAGCAGTGCAGCATCACCTCGCCACCCACGGTAGCGACGCAGGCGTCGAGCAGCGTGACGGCCACCGCCGCGTCGAGCGCGGCGATCGGGCTCAGCGTCGTCACCCCGGAAAGCCGACCGCCCAACGCCGCCGGAAGCGACGGCTCGTCGAGCTGCACGACCACCGGGGTGTCGAGTCGCCGGGCCAGCGCCGCGCGGTGCGCGGCCACACCTTCGGCCAGCGACGCCGTCAGGTCGCGCACGGCCCCGGAATCGGTGATGGCCCGGTGGCCGTTGGCCAGCTCGAGCCCGGCGGCCAGCGTGATCGGCCCGGGCGCCTGCACCTTGACCACGCGCCCGCCGCCGCGCAGCCCGGCCGTCTCCCAGGCCTCCTCCAGCGCGTCCATGTCCTCGTCGAGCAGGCTGACGGCGCGGCGGGTCACCGCGCCGGGCCGGGCGGCGATGCGGTAGCCGCGCGGCACCGTGTCGATCGCCACGTCGACCAGCAGCGCGCCCGCGCGTCCGAGCACGTCGGCGCCCACTCCCCTGGCGGGCAGCTCGACGATGTGGGCCAGCGCATCCGCCAACTCACCGACGACCACCTCGGCGGCCTCCCGCGCGGCGGTGCCGGGCCAGGATCCGACGCCGCTGGCCCTGGCGAAAGCATGCGCGAAATCACTCACCGCCCAACCGTATTCGACGCCACGTTGCACACCGGTCGCCAGGGGGTGCGCCGGCTAGTAGGTTCATCCCAAAGAAGGTGCAAACGGTGTGGCGCATGGCAAGACAGACAAGGCGGCTCCTGCTGTTGTGCGGGTCGGGCGCGGTGCTGCTGGCGGCGGCGTGCACCCGGGTGGTGGACGGCGCGGCGGTGCCGGGATTCGGCCCGGCCGCCAAGGGCGTTCACGGCGTGAACGTCGACACCGTCCTGCTGGACCAGTCCCGGATGCGCGCCATCACCGGCGCCGGCGAGCACCTGACGATCATTCCCTCGATGGACGGCAGCCGCCCGGTGGACATCGACACCCTCGCCGAGAGCACGCCGAAGGAGTGCCGGTTCCTCTACGCCGAGACGGCGACGTTCGGGCCCGATGTCGAGGAGTTCCACAAGACCACCTTCCAGGACCCACCCGACGGCGCCTTGATCTCCGAGGGCGCCGCGGCGTATTCCGACGCCGACACCGCGCGCCGCGCGTTCGGCACGCTGGTGCACACAGTCGGCGACTGCGCGGGCGGCTCCCCGGGCCAGTTGCTCGTCGGCGACTGGAAGGCCGAAGGCGCCACACTGCACCTGGGGCCCGGCGGGTGCGGCCGCGACTACCGGGTCGCGTCAGTGGCCCTGCTCGAGGTCACATTCTGCGGCTTTCCGCAGTCGGTGTCAGACATCGTGATGACGAACATCGCCGCCAACATACCCCGCTAGCTTCACCAGTGCGCCGTCGTCAGCAGCTCGAAATTCGGGTGGCCGCACTTGATCCACATCGCCACATGTAGGACGGTGACGGCCGCCGAGACCGCCAGCGCCGAGACCGCGAGGCCGAAACCGTTCTGCTCGCGCCGCTTGACCTGGTGCAACCCGACGAGGGCGAGGATGGCGCTCAGCACCGGGCTGCCGTACATGCCCATGAGGCTCAGCACGAAGGCCGCGATGACGAGGGCGTTGGTTTGGACGGACGGCACCTCACGCGCCGCGACTTGCTGCGTGCTCACGTCTGTTGGCTCCTTTCCTGGTGTCAGGAAAAGGATCGGAAACAGCCCTTGGCGGATCCTCAACGAATTCTTGGAGAGGAGAAATCCCGGCAGCGATCAGCGCGACGTGGCGGCGATGGTGGCGCTGCCCAGCACCTCGTCGCCGTCGGGGTCCGGGCGGTACAGCGCCAGGGTCTGGCCGCGCGCCACGCCGCGGAGCGGGGTACACAACCGCACGACGAGCTCGTCCCCGACCAATTCGGCGACGGCTCCGGCCGTTTCACCGTGCGCCCGGACCTGAACCGCGCACTCGATGGGCCCTTGTGGTCTTACGCCTGCGGTGAAAACCGGGGACCGCCCGGCCAGCGCGTGCACGTCGAGGTCGGCGGCCTCGCCGACCCGCACGGTCCCGCTATCGGGATCGATCGCCGTCACGTAGCGCGGGCGGCCGTCGGGCCCGGGCCCGGCGATGCCCAGGCCCTTGCGCTGACCGATGGTGAAGCCGTGCACGCCGTCGTGGCTGGCGAGCACCGCGCCGTCGGCGCCGACGACGCTGCCGCGCCGAATCCCGATGCGCTCGCCCAGGAAGGCGCGGGTGTTCCCGGACGGGATGAAGCAGATGTCGTGGCTGTCCGGCTTGTCGGCGACGGCCAGGCCGCGACGGGCCGCCTCGGCGCGGATGCGGGGTTTGGGGGTGTCGCCGATCGGAAACGCCGCGTGGCACAACTGTTCGGCGGTCAGCACGGCCAGCACGTAGGACTGATCCTTGTCGCGATCGACGGCGCGGCGCAGCCGGCCGCCGGAGAGCCGCGCATAGTGGCCGGTGGCCACCGTGTCGAAGCCCAGCGCACGCGCTTTGGCGGACAACGCCGAGAACTTGATCCGCTGGTTGCACCGCACGCAAGGGTTCGGTGTCTCGCCGCGGGCATACGACTCGACGAAGTCGTCGATCACGTCGGCCTCGAACTTCTCCGCGAAATCCCAGACGTAGAACGGGATTCCGAGCACGTCTGCGACGCGGCGTGCGTCGGCGGCGTCTTCTTTGGAGCAGCACCCCCGCGAGCCGGTACGCAGCGTGCCGGGTGCGGTCGACAGCGCCAGGTGTACGCCGACCACGTCGTGACCGGCTTCGACCATGCGGGCGGCGGCGACCGACGAGTCGACGCCGCCGCTCATCGCGGCGAGAACCTTCACTTACGAGGCCCCCGCGGCGGCCAGCGCTGCCCGTCGAGCCCGGTCCACGGCCCCGGGAAGCACCGCCAGCACCGCGTCCACGTCGGCGTCAACGCTGGTATGCCCCAACGAGAGCCGCAACGACCCGCGGGCGCTGGCCGGGTCGGCGCCCATCGCGATCAGCACGTGCGACGGCTGCGCCACGCCGGCGGTGCAGGCCGATCCGGTCGAACACTCGATCCCGTTGGCGTCCAACAACATCAGCAGCGCATCGCCCTCGCAGCCGCGGAACGTGAAGTGCGCGTTGCCCGGCAGCCGCAGCGGGTCGCGGGCGCCGTTGAGGCTGACGTCGTCGATGCCCGCCAATACCCCGTCGACCAGCCGGTCCCGCAGCGCCCGCAGCCGCGCGCTGTGCGACTCCAGCCCGTCCACCGCGATCCTGGCCGCCGCCGCCATTGCGACGGCGCCGGCGACATCGGGGGTCCCCGAGCGGATGTCGCGCTCCTGCCCGCCGCCGTGCAGCAGCGGAACGCAGGCCACGTCACGGCGCAGCAGCAACGCGCCCACCGCCGGCGGACCGCCGAACTTGTGCGCGGTGACGCTCATCGCCGACAGCCCGCTGGCGGCGAAGTCGACGGGCAACTGCCCCACCGCCTGAACGGCGTCGCTGTGCATCGGCACGCCGAATTCGGCCGCCACGGCGGCCAATTCGCCGACCGGCAGCACGGTGCCAACCTCGTTGTTGGCCCACATCACCGACACCAGCGCGACGTCGTCGTGGCTTTCCAGCGCGTCGCGCAGCGCGGCCGCCGACACCGAGCCGTCGGCGGCGGTGGGCAGCCAAGTCACCTCGGCGCCTTCGTGTTCGACGAGCCAGTTCACCGAGTCCAGCACGGCGTGGTGTTCGACCGCGCTGGTGATGATGCGCCGGCGCAGCGGCTCGGCGCCTCGCCGGGCCCAATAGATGCCCTTGAGGGCCAGGTTGTCGCTCTCGGTGCCGCCCGCGGTGAAGATCACCTCTGACGGGCGCGCGCCCAGCTTGTCCGCGATCAGCTCCCGGGATTCCTCGATGCGGCGCCGGGCCGTCCGGCCGCTGGTGTGCAGCGACGACGCGTTGCCGACGGTGCCGAGCGCGGCCGTCATCGCCTCGACGGCGGCGGCGTGCATCGGGGTGGTGGCGGCGTGATCCAGGTAGACCATGACGCGCCCCACGATACCGGGCCGGCCCGGCAACGATGCAGGCCGGAACGGCCTGAGGAGGCGGCGGGCCAATCTGGCGCAGCCAGAGTGCTTAGGCCACCAGCACGTGGCGTGGACCGCGGCGCTGCGGCACCCCGACGCCCACCGCCGACTGGCAGCGGCGGGCCAGCACCCGCCGATCGGTGCCCGGCAGCTGCAGGGACTCGACATGCACGTGCGCCCAGGTGCGGCGCACGGTGACCAACCGGCAGATAGACCGCCACAAGGTGTCGTCACCGACGAAGGCCGGAGCGGTCGAGACGCTGCCGTCGACGTGGTGGTAGGTCAGCCGAAGCGGCTGCACCGGGCGGCCGGCGTCGATCGCGGCCTGGAACATCGCCGGGTAGAACGACCCGCATGCCACGCCGCACCAGGTAGTGCCCTCGGGGAAGGCCACCACGGTCTGACCTGCGCGGAGTCGGTGCGCGACGGCGTCTACCACCTCGGGCAGCCGCCGCAGGCTGGCCCGCTCGATGGGGATGATCCTGAGCAGGCGCGCCAGGCGCCCGGCGAACATGTCAGCGCGGGCGACGAACGATCCCGGTAGCACCGAACCGATCGCGAAGACGTCCAGCCAGGACATGTGCGGGCTGACCACCAGGACTCCACGCAGGTTCCGGATCGGACTGCCCGAAACCTTGATCCGCACCCCGAAGCAGCGCAACACGACGCGGCAGTAGAAGCGCTGCACCCGCACCTGACCCGGCAGTGGCAACGCCACCAGCGGCACCCCCGGCGCCAGCAGTAGCGCCAACGTCAGGCGAAGCGTTACCCGGAGCACCACCCGCCACCGCGAGGACGCGGGGCCGACACCGACACAGCTGCTGTCGCAGGTCGCGCGCGGCAGCCAGGCGTGGGTGGTGACGGGTGTTGCTATGGGAGCGCTCATCGTGCGCCGCCGGCCATCTCGGCCACCGCCGATACGGAGCGCAGTCGCTTGAGATATCGGGTGTCGGCTTGTCGCTTGTCCAGCAGCACGCAGAAGTCGCCGACGCCGAAGTCCGGGTCGTGCGCCGGCTCGCCGCAGACCTGTGCGCCCAGCCGCAGGTAGCCCCGCATGAGCGCCGGAACCGACGGCCGCGGCGGGGCGGGGATGTCGTCGAGGGCCCGCCCGTCGACACGCACCGGCCGATGCGGTTGGACGCGGAACTGCGGCGGCGCGGCGTGCCGGCTCAGGATGAAGTCGCGGACGCCGCGCAGCTGGCTGCCCGGCACCTGGACACCCGCACCGTCGGATTCGTCGCCGATCGGCACCGAGACGCAGCCGGTCACGTAGTCGTAGTCGTAGCGGTCCAGGTAGGCCAGGATGCCCGCCCACATCAGCAGCACCACGCCGCCGTTGCGGTGACCGTCGCGCACCACCGCGCGTCCCATCTCCACCAGCGAGGGCCGCAGCGTGTCGAAGGCGCGGACGTCGAATTCCGTTGCGGTGTAAAGCCCCCCGGCGGCGATGGCCCCGGCCGGCGCCAGCATCCGGTAACACCCGACCAGCTCACCGGTGTCGTCGTCGCGGACCAGCAGATGGTCGCAGTACTCGTCGAACCTGTCCACGTCGATGTGGTCCGTGCGGGTGGTCGGCAGGGCGAAGCCGGGTGTGCTGGTGAACACGTCGTACCGGAGCCGCTGCGCCGCCTCGATCATGCTGGGGTCGGTCGACAACAGCAGCGAGTAGCGCGGACCAGACGAGCTGGTCGGCACCCCCTCCGGCTTCTCGCTGGCTATCAGGACAGAAGCAATGCTCATGGAAAACAACGTGGCGTAATCGATGAGCTAATCGGCATCGCCGCTGTGACGTGTCGGTGCACGTCAGATGACGAAATGTGGCGAAAGTCCGCCTTCGGCCAGCAGACGCAAATGCCCCCGACACGCCGGGCGTGCGGGGGCTTTTGCGTCTGCTCGCGCTAGGAACTCAGCCCTTGCGGGCCTTGATCGCCTCGGTCAGCTGCGGGGCGACCTTGAACAGGTCGCCGACCACGCCGTAGTCGGCGATCTCGAAGATGGGCGCCTCTTCGTCCTTGTTGACCGCGACGATCGTCTTCGAGGTCTGCATGCCCGCGCGGTGCTGGATCGCGCCGGAGATGCCCAGCGCGATGTAGAGCTGCGGCGACACCGTCTTGCCGGTCTGGCCGACCTGGAACTGGCCCGGGTAGTAGCCCGAGTCGACCGCCGCGCGCGACGCGCCGACGGCCGCACCCAGCGAGTCGGCCAGGGCCTCGACCACATTGAAGTTCTCCGCGCTGCCGACGCCGCGGCCACCGGACACCACGATGGTGGCCTCGGTCAGCTCCGGCCGGTCGCCGGCGACCGCGGGCTCGCGGGCGGTGATCTTGGTGGCGTTCTCGGCCGGGGCCGGCACCTCGACGGTGACCTGCTCACCGGCCGCGGCCTGCGGCTCGGCGTCGACGGCGCCGGCCCGCACGGTCATCACCGGGGTGTCGCCGTTGGCCTGGGCCTCGACGGTGAACGCGCCACCGAAGATGGAGTGCACGCCCTTGTTGCCTTCCTTCACCTCGACGATGTCGACCAGCAGGCCGGAACCGATCCGGGCGGCGAGCCGCCCGGCGATCTCCTTGCCGTCGGCGCTGGCGGCCAGCAGCACGGCCGCCGGCGAGTTCGACTCGGCCAGCGAGGCCAGCACGTCGACCACCGGGGTGATCAGGTACTTGTCGGCGTCGTCGGACTCGGCGACGTAGATCTTGGCGGCGCCGGCCTCCTTCAGCCCGTCGGCCAGCGGAGCCGCCGTGCCGGGCGCGCCGACCACGACGGCGGCCGGCTCGCCCAGCGCGCGGGCGGCGGTGATCAATTCGGCGGTGACCTTCTTCAACGCGCCTTCGGCGTGCTCGACGAGCACCAAAACTTCAGCCATGGGTATTTCGCTCTTCTCGTCGTGTCTGGGATCGGTGCTAGATGATCTTCTGGGCGACCAGGTACTGGGCGATCTGGCTGCCGCCCTCGCCCTCGTCGGGGACCTTCTCACCCGCGGTCTTCGGCGGCTTGGGCGTCGACGACAGCACGGTCGACCCGGCGTTGGCCAGCCCGACCTCGTCGGACTCGACCCCGATCTCGGCCAGGCTCAGCACCGTGACCTCTTTCTTCTTGGCGGCCATGATGCCCTTGAAGGACGGGAAGCGCGGCTCGTTGATCTTCTCGGTCACGCTCACCACCGCGGGCAGGCTGGCCTCGAGGGTGAAGACGCCGTCATCGGTCTCCCGCTCGCCGGTGATCTTGCCGCCCTCGACCGACAGCTTGCGCAGGTGAGTGAGCTGCGGCAGGCCGAGGTACTCGGCGATGACGGCCGGCACCGCGCCACCGACACCGTCGGTGGCCTCGTTGCCGGCGATGACCAGCTCGGTGCCCTCGATGGTGCCCAGGGCCCGCGCCAGCGCCCATCCGGTCTGGACGACGTCGGAGCCGTGTAGGCCGTCGTCCCTGAGGTGCACGGCCTTGTCGGCGCCCATCGACAGTGCCTTGCGGATCGCCTCGGTCGCCCGCTCGGGACCCGCGGTCAGCACGGTCACCGACCCCTCGACGCCGTCGGCGGCTTCCTTCTCCCGGATCTGCAGCGCCTCTTCCACGGCGCGCTCGTTGATCTCGTCCAGCACCGCGTCGGCGGCCTCGCGGTCCAGCGTGTAATCGCCGTCGGTGAGCTTGCGCTCCGACCAGGTGTCTGGGACCTGCTTGATCAGGACCACGATGTTCGTCATGAGTGTGGCTCGTCCTCCTCGAAGGAGTCCCACGGCGGCCGGCCGCGGGACCTCGGTCACGCACTTTTTAACTGCACTTACGTGTTACTGACGGGTAACTTTGTGCGGTCTGCTCTCACACCATAGCGGGTCGTAGTGCAGGTTCTTTCGCCCTGTCTGCCGCTCCGGACGGGAGTGCCCGCTTCGCGGTTCGCGAATCGGACACTTCGCGTTAGCCTGCCTATGCAATGAGCGCATTCCTGCCCGACGGTCCCCCAAACGACCCCGCCGACACCGCGTCGGCGGCCTCGCCCGAGGCCCCAGCGGTGCTGACGCTGACGGGCGAGCGCACCATCCCCGATCTCGACATCGAGAACTATTGGTTTCGCCGCCACCAGGTCGTTTACCAGCGACTGGCGCCGCGCTGCGCCGGCCGTGAGGTGCTCGAGGCCGGCTGTGGCGAAGGGTATGGCGCCGACCTGATCGCCGGCGTCGCGCGCCGGGTGGTGGCGGTCGACTACGACGCCGCCGCGGTGGCCCATGTTCGCGCCCGCTACCCCAGCGTCGAGGTCATGCAGGCCAACCTGGCCGAGCTGCCACTGCCCGACGCCTCGGTGGATGTTGTGGTCAATTTCCAGGTGATCGAGCACCTGTGGGATCAGCCACAGTTCGTCGCCGAGTGCGCGCGGGTGCTGCGCCCCTCGGGGCTGCTGATGATGTCCACCCCCAACCGGATCACCTTCTCGCCGGGCCGCGACACCCCGATCAATCCGTTTCACACCCGCGAGCTCAACGCCGAGGAGCTGACCGAGCTGCTCGTCGACGGCGGCTTTGGCCCGGTCTCGATCAGCGGCCTGTTCCACGGCGCTCGCCTGCGGGAGATGGACGCCCGCCACGGCGGGTCGATCATCGACGCGCAGATCCAGCGGGCGATGGCGGCTGACCCCGGGGCACCGTGGCCGCCGCAGTTGGCGGCCGATGTCGCCGCGGTCACGTGCGACGACTTCGACCTGGTGGAAAGCGGGGTCGAGGCCTCAGGACAGCGGGATATAGATGACAGCCTCGACCTCGTCGCGATCGCGGTGCGCCCGTGAACGCGCCCGCGAGCCCGGTGCCGGGGATGTTCACCCTGGTGCTGCACACCCATCTCCCGTGGCTGGCCCACCACGGCCGCTGGCCCGTCGGCGAGGAATGGCTCTACCAGTCCTGGGCGGCGGCCTACCTGCCGCTGCTGCGGGTGCTGCGCACGCTGGCCGAGGAGGACCGGCACCGGCTCATCACCCTCGGCGTCACCCCGGTGGTCAACGCGCAGCTCGACGACCCGTACTGCCTGGACGGCATGCACCACTGGCTGGCGAACTGGCGGTTGCGGGCGACCGAGGCGGCCAGCGTGCGGTCGATCCCGAGATCCAAGTCGGCGGGTTACCAGTCGTGCACGCCGGAAGCATTGCGGGCCTTCGGGATTCGTGACGGCGCCGAGGCCGACCGGGCGCTCGACGACTTCGCCACCCTGTGGCGCCACGGTGGCAGCCCGCTGCTGCGCGGCCTGATCGACGCCGGCGCGGTGGAGCTGCTCGGCGGCCCGCTGGCCCACCCCTTCCAGCCGCTGCTGGCGCCGCGGCTGCGCGAGTTCGCGCTGCGCGAGGGCCTGGCCGACGCGCAGCTGCGGCTGGCCCACACCCCGGGCGGAATCTGGGCACCCGAATGCGCCTACGCCCCGGGCATGGAGCACGACTACGCCGCCGCGGGTGTCACGCACTTCATGGTCGACGGGCCGTCGCTGCACGGCGACACCGCGCTGGGCCGGCCCGTCGGCGACACCGACGTGGTCGCGTTCGGGCGCGACCTGCAGGTCAGCTACCGGGTCTGGTCGCCGAAGTCCGGCTACCCCGGGCACGCCGCCTACCGCGATTTCCACACCTACGACCACCTGACCGGGCTCAAGCCGGCCCGGGTGACCGGCCGCAACGTGCCGTCCGAGGCCAAGGCGCCCTACGACCCCGAGCGCGCCGACCGCGCGGTCGACGTGCACGTCGACGACTTCGTCGAGGTGGTCCGCAGCCGGCTGACGAGCGAGTCGGAGCGCATCGGCCGGCCCGCGCACGTGGTCGCCGCCTTCGACACCGAGCTGTTCGGCCACTGGTGGTACGAGGGCCCGACGTGGTTGGAACGGGTGCTGCGCGCCCTGCCGGCGGCCGGCGTGCGGGTGGGCACGCTGAGCGACGCGATCGCGGCCGGGTTCGTCGGCGACTCCGTCGCCCTGCCGCCCAGCTCGTGGGGCTCGGGCAAGGATTGGCAGGTGTGGGCCGGCGAGAAGGTGGCCGACCTGGTGCAGCTCAACACCGAGGTGGTCGACACCGCTTTGACCACCGTCGACAAAGCGCTGTCCCAGAACGCGTCGCTGGACGGGCCGCTCCCCCGCGACCGCGTCGCCGACCAGATCCTGCGCGAAACGCTGCTGACCGTGTCCAGCGACTGGCCGTTCATGGTGAGCAAGGACTCGGCCGCCGACTACGCCCGATACCGCGCGCACTTGCACGCGCATGCCACCCGCGAGATCGCGGGGGCGCTGGCCTCGGGCCGCCGCGACAGCGCGCAACGCCTGGCCGACGGTTGGAACCGGGCCGACGGCCTGTTCGGCGCCCTGGACGCGCGTAGGCTGCCCAAGTGAAGTTCTGCTTGCCCCGCGAGCGTGCGCGTCTGTACGACGACACGCCGTGCCGGGTGGCATTTTGCGCACGCTCACGACCGAGAGGGCGGGCGTGAAGATCCTGATGGTGTCGTGGGAGTATCCGCCGGTGGTGATCGGCGGGCTGGGCCGCCACGTCCATCACCTGTCGACCGCACTGGCCAACGCGGGGCACGACGTCGTTGTGCTGTCGCGCCGCCCCTCGGGCACCGATCCCAGCAGCCACCCGTCGTCGGACGACGTCGCCGAGGGCGTCCGGGTGATCGCGGCCGCGCACGATCCGCACGAATTCACCTTCAGCAACGACATGATGGCCTGGACCCTGGCGATGGGTCACTCGATGATCCGCGCCGGGCTGGGCCTGAAGAAGCCGCGCACCGAGCGTCCGTGGCGTCCCGACGTGGTGCACGCACACGACTGGCTGGTGGCCCATCCGGCCGTCGCACTCGCCCAGTTCTACGATGCGCCAATAGTTTCCACTATTCACGCCACCGAAGCCGGCCGGCATTCCGGCTGGGTGAGCGGGCCGCTGAGCCGTCAGGTGCACGCGGTCGAGTCGTGGCTGGTGCGTGAATCCGATTCGCTGATCACGTGTTCGGCGTCGATGGCCGACGAGATCACCGAGCTGTTCGGCCCCGGCCTGGCCGGAATCACGGTGATCCGCAACGGCATTGACGCGGCGCGCTGGCCGTTCGCGGCCCGCCGGCCGCGCACCGGCCCGGCCGAACTGCTCTACCTCGGGCGGCTGGAATACGAGAAGGGCGTGCACGACGTCATCGCGGCGCTGCCCCGGATCCGGCGCACGCATCCCGGCACCACGCTGACCGTCGCCGGGGAGGGCACCCAGCAGGAGTGGCTCATCGATCAAGCACGTAAACACCGGGTGCTCAAGGCGACTCGGTTCGTCGGGCACCTGGGCCACGCCGAACTGCTGGCGCTACTGCATCGCGCCGATGCGGCGGTGCTGCCCAGCCACTACGAGCCGTTCGGGCTGGTGGCCCTCGAGGCCGCCGCCGCCGGTACCCCGCTGGTGACCTCCAACATCGGCGGCCTGGGCGAGGCGGTGATCAACGGGCAGACCGGAGTGTCCTGCCCGCCCCGAGACGTGGCGGCGCTGGCCGAGGCGGTGCGCACCGTGCTCGACGACCCAGCGGCCGCGCAGCGGCGCGCACGCGCCGCCCGCCAACGGCTCACCTCCGACTTCGATTGGGGCACGGTCGCATCCGAGACCGCGCAGGTCTATCTGGCGGCCAAGCGCGGGGAACGTCAGCCGCAGCCGCGGCTGCCCATCGTCGAGCACGCGCTGCCGAACCGCTAAGCCGCTTACTCGGCATCCCGGCCCGCGCGGCTGCGCCGGTAGGCGCGGGCGCGCAGGTCGGCGAGCCATCCGGGGGAAAGGCTCAACCCGGGCGGAGTATGGACGACCGGATCGAACGACACGTCCTCGGCCGGGTCCGGGCCGACCGCAGTGGTCAACGTCAGCCTGGCCAACGGCGTGAAATCGGCCCTGCCGCAGGCCTGGTCGATGGCGAACTCGATGCCGCCGCCCCGGATCGCTTCCCGGACAGTCTCCAGAGACAACCCAGAACCGTTGACATCGCTTATGGTTCGGGCCCTCAGCCACCAAATGCCTCCGCGATAGCGCAGGGGCATCAGGCTGGTCAGCGTCTGGCCCGTCCACGACGTGGTCGGCCGCAGGGCCACCGCCCGCGCCAGCACACCGGAGCCCGAGGAGACCAGCAGGATGTCCCACGGCGTCGCAGCCACCTCCCGCGGTGCGACGCGGATCGCCAGGCCGATGAAGTCGGGCCACGCGCCCGGGGTCCCGACGGCCTTCGAGATTCGGGCGACCACGTCGGAGGACGGGATCGGCAACCCCTGGGCCGCGGGCGCGACGCGTTCCATGGAGCCTTTGGCCAGGACACCGACCGGATGGAAGAACCGGCGGCCGCGAAGGGCGGATCCCCACTGGAAGGGCGTAGCGACAAGATCGGAAACGTTCACCGGCGCCGAGTTCCCGTTCTCGGCCGAGAGAAACCCGAGAGAAACCCGAGAGAAACGTCGTCCTACCGGCCGGCCGGGCGCAGACCCGGCAACGGCTGCTGCCCGCCGCGCGCACGGGTGTCGATGTAGACCTGCGCCATCACCGCCTGCCACGATTCGATCGCGGGCGCCGATCGCCACATGCCCTCGTACAGCCCCACGATCATGGCGCCGTTGTCGTCGGTCAGCGCGTACACGGGACCGCCGAAGTCGCGGCTGTCGACGGCCATATCGGCGATGACGAAGCGGCCGTTGCTGACCGGTCCCACGGTGCCGCATTTCTGGCCGCCCGCTACCCGGAATTGGCACACCGGCAGGCCCTGTTGCGCGCTCAGCGCGGGCGTCGAGTGCAGATGGCGCCCGGTCGGCAGCAGATCCGTGGCGGCGACATCGGGCGCCACCGCGATGACTTCGTATTCGACGGCCGCCGCGACTTCCGCCGAGACGTCGCCGGAGGTCTGGCGGCGGGCAACCACCACCGTTCCGAGCAGATTCTTGTCGCGGTCGGTGACCAGTGACCCCTCATCGCACTGACCGGTGCTCAGCGCGACCCGCAGCCGCGGCTCGACGAACCCCACCATGCAGGCCGTACCACCCTGATAGATCTGCATGCCGGGATACACCGTCGCGCCCGGGCTGGCCCCGGCCGGCGCGCACGCGCCCGCACACATGATGGTGAATGCAACTGCGATCGCTGACCGAAAGTATCGGCCGCACGTCGCTTCCATTGGGCCACACCGCCCTTCGCATCCCACGGGGATCCGCCGGCTGGTTGTTACCGCGTCACATACCCGCTCTGGGCGCTACCAAACCACCGAGGGAGTCGGCATCCGGTGCGCGCCGGACGGCGTTGTTCGACTTTGGTTTTCCGCCGCCAACCTGCGGAAATCGGCGTAGAATGCCGGGAAGGTTGAGTCCACAGCTTCTTGCCTTCCGGAGCGGCGTGTGCTGCACCACCACTCCCCCGCAGCGTGATCGACGGGCATTCACATGAGCGCTATTCATCCCACGGGTACACCCGACCAAGGCCAACCTGACCGCTGCCGGTACATGGCCGACTTCAACGGCGCGCGACTGTTCGTTTACGCGCGCAGCCTGGGCACCGTCCTGCGCATTGACGGCGAGATCGACGCCTCGAATGCGTCGCACGTCGCCCGAGCGATTCGCCGCTTCGCCCGGCTGAAAACCCCGTTGATCCTCGATTTGAGTCACCTCGATTTCCTGAGCCTTGACGGGTTCCGAGCGCTGCAGGTGCTCAACCACGAACATCAGCAGACCCGGGTGCACTGCAGCGTGGTCGCCGGGGCCGCGATGCGCCCGCTGCTCGGCATCGTCGGCGACCACGGTTTGCCCGTCGTCGGGTCGGTGGCCGAAGCCCTTCAGCTCATCGAGGACATCGTCCGGTCACGCCGCGGGTTCCTCTCCGACATGGTCCAGGACCGAGAGACCAGGCACCTGGCCGCGCGTCGCAGCGATCCCGTACTGAGGCCGTAAAGCCCTAGGCACCTTCAATTTTCGCGTGCTGGGCCGCCAAACCCGACCCCGCGGCAAGCTCGGCCCGAGGAGCGGTGGGTTCTGTTAGGTCTTTCGTGAGGCGCGCGGATACGCTGTGGGTCTGATGAAGGATGCGGGTAGGTGACGAAGCGCCGCGCACACGACCCACCGCCGAGCCGCGGCGAGCTGGAGAAGCGGCTGTCGGCCGACATGCGCGCGATCACAGCGCAATCGGATCGCCTGGGCCGCCACTTCGCGCGCCAGAATGACTTGGGTACCACCGACTTTCACGCGCTCCTTCACATCATGGTCGGTGAAACCGCGGGTGCGCCATTGACCTTGGCGCAGCTGCGCCAACGTTTGGGCGTGTCGTCCGCGGCGATTACCTACCTCGTCGATCGAATGATCGACGAGGGGCATATTCGACGCGAACCCGACCCCGACGACCGACGAAAGTGGTTGCTGCGCTACGAGGACCGCGGCATGGCTACGGCGCAGGCCTTCTTCGCGCCGCTGGGCGCTCATCTGCGAGCAGCCATGGCGGATCTCAGCGATAGGGACCTCGCTGCCGCCCACCGCGTTTTCACCGCAATGATCGCTGCGATGTCGACATTCGAGGGCGAGCTCGTCAACGACTCACCCCAACGCGCGGCGCGCCGCTAATACCCAGCGGAGTCCCGCTTCAGCTGGATTGCTAAAGCTATTTAATGTTTAAGTAACTGAAATTGTGCTAGTCCTAGCCCAAAGCCATTGGAAGAACGGAGCGCAGCGTGAGAAGGTCGACATGGACCGTGACAGCGCTTGCCGTCGCGACGGCCGCCAGCGCGGGAAGCATCGCCAGCCCGGAGCGCGTGCCCGCGTGGTACTCGCTGCTCCGCAAGCCGCCCTACCAGCCGCCCGGCGCCGCATTCCCGGTGGTGTGGACGTTGCTCTACGCCGACATAGCGGTCACGTCCGCGGTGGTCATCGACCAGTTTCGGACCGCACGGCGGCCCGACCGGGCCCAGCGCTACGCCGTGGCGCTGGGCGTGAACCTGCTGTTGAACGCCGGATGGAGTTGGCTCTTCTTCCGGTATCACAAGCTCGGTGCCTCCGCGCTCGGCGCCGCGGTGTTGACGGCGAGCAGTGCCGATCTGGTGCGTCGCGCCGCGGACGCCGACCGGCGAGCCGCGGCGGCGCTGTCGCCCTATCCGCTGTGGTGCGCGTTCGCGACGGTCCTGGCCAGTGATATCTGGCGGCGCAACCGCTAGGGCACCCAATCATGCCGTCGCTGTTGCGGTTTCGCGCGACCGAAGGCCGGCCGATCACCCGGGCCGAAATGTTCGACCCGTCCGGCGATGACGTCCACCAATCTCCGCACATCACCGCCGCCGCGCAGGATTGACGAATTCCCCTATCCCGAAGATGGTCGGCATGCAAATACCTGAAGGGCGTCCAGGGCGCGACGCTGCGTTGCGAACTCACCGACGGCGCCCAGAAGTACGGCATCAACGTGACCGTCACCGGCGTCGACGCCGGCGACGTCAACTTCGATTTCAAGGTCGACGACCAGCCCGAAACGGTGAGCCGCTAGTGCGACGCCTTCTTGCGTTCGATGTCGGCTAGTGCCGCGGCCAGCTCCGCGCGCTGCGCGGCCGAGCTTTCCCAGGACAGCTGCCGGTTCTTGACCACCTTGGCCGGCGCGCCGACCGCGATCGAATAGTCGGGGACGACGCCGCGCACCACCGCGTGCGAGCCCAGCACGCAGCCGCGCCCGATGGACGTGCCGCGCAGCACCGTCGCCTTGACCCCCACCCAGGTGTCGGGCCCGATCCGCACCGGCGACTTGATGATGCCCTGATCCTTGATCGGCAGGTTGATGTCGTCCATGCGGTGGTCGAAATCGCAGACGTAGCACCAGTCAGCCATCAGCACCGAATCGCCGAGCTCGATGTCGAGGTAGCAGTTGATGACGTTGTCGCGGCCGAGCACCACCTTGTCGCCGAAGCGCAGCGAACCCTCGTGGGCGCGGATGGTGTTCTTGTCCCCGATGTGCACCCAGCGGCCGATCTCCAGCTCCGCCAGTTCCGGTGTCGCGTGGATCTCCACGCCCTTGCCGAGAAACACCATTCCCCGGGTGATGATGTGCGGGTTGGCCAGCTTGAACTTCAGCAGCCGCCAGTAGCGCACCAGGTACCACGGGGTGTAGGCGCGGTTGGCCAGCGCCCACCTCAGCGAGGCCAGGGTGAGGAACTTGGCCTGGCGCGGGTCCCGCAGGTTTGACCCACGCCACCGGCGATGGAGCGGGGCCCCCCACATGCTCGTCATGGCCGAAAAGCCTAACGGAGGCGCTACGGGTTACCCTCACCTGTACTCGATCGCCGATCGTGCCCACCACCCCGCGGAAGGACTTGGAAACCCGAGGTGCTTGCCCGACATCTCCCGCGTGGGCTTCGGCGTTGGTCATCGGCGGCGCTGGCGGGCGCGCTCGCCGTCGGGCTCGGCATCGGGGTCGGCGGATGCGGCAACACCGACTCGTGGGTCGACTCGTCGGCCGCGCAGGGCTGGCCCGCGCAATACGCCGACGCCGCCAACAGCGGATACACCGCGACGAGCGGCGCCTCCAAGCTGTCGCTGCGGTGGACGCGCTCGGTCAAGGGCAGTTTGGCGGCCGGCCCGGCGCTGAGCTCGCGCGGTTATCTCGCGCTCAACGCGCAGACGCCGGGCGGATGCTCGCTGTTTGAGTGGGAGAACGACAACAACGGCCGGCAGCGCTGGTGTGTCCGGCTGTTCCAGGGCGGCGGGTTCGCCGGCCCGCTGTTCGACGGCTTCGACAACCTCTACGTCGGTCAACCGGGGGCCTTCCTCTCGTTTCCGCTGACGCAGTGGACGCGCTGGCGCAAGCCGGTGATCGGGATGCCCGCCACCCCCCGGTTCCTCGGGCAGGGCCAGCTGCTGGTCGTCACCCACCTGGGCCAGGTGCTGGTTTTCGACTCCCACCGCGGCGAGGTGGTCGGCAGCCCGATGGACCTGGTGGAGGGCGTCGACCCCACCGATGCGACACGCGGGCTGGCCGATTGCGCGCCCGCCCGGCCGGGCTGCCCGGTCGCGGCGTCGCCGGCCTTCTCCGCGACCACCGGGATGGCGGTGGTGGGCCTCTGGCAGCCGGGCGCCCCCGCCGCCGGGCTGATCGGGCTGAAATACCACCCCGGGCAGACCCCCCTGCTATCCCGCGAATGGACCAGCGACGCCGTCGGCGCCGGCGTCATTGCCAGTCCGGTGTTGTCCGCCGACGGGTCGACTGTTTACGTCAACGGCCGCGACCAGCGGCTGTGGGCGCTGAAGGCCGCCGACGGGAAGGCGAAATGGTCGGTACCGCTGGGCTTTCTGGCGCAGACGCCGCCCGCGGTCACCCCGCAGGGGCTGATCGTCTCGGGCGGCGGCCCCGGCACTCGGCTGCTGGCGTTCAAGGACGCCGGCGACCACGCCGATCCGGTCTGGCGACGCGACGACGTCACCCCGCTGTCGTCGTCGAGCCTGACCGGCGGAGGCGTCGGCTATACGGTGGCCGGCGGCCCGCCGGCCGACGGCGCGCCCGGGATGTCGGTGCTCGTCTTCGACCCGTCCAACGGTCACACCCTGGGCAGCTATCCGCTGCCCGCGGCCACCGGCTATCCCGTCGGGGTGTCGGTCGGCGCGGACCGCCGGGTGGTGGCCGCCACCAGCGACGGCCAGGTCTACGGCTTGGCGCCGGCCTAGACATCGATGAGTAACCGCAGCCGGCCGGCCGGCATCGCCGCGACCATCGTCCTGCTGATCGTGCACGGCTTTTTGTTCGGCGCGACGGTCGCGCTGCTGGGCCTGCTGGTCATGGGCACCGACCCGTGCGGTTCGGTCAAGTGCGGCGACCCGGTGTGGATCGACCGGGCGATGCGGTTGGGCGTGTGGGGCGGCGCCGTCGTCCTGGTCGCCGACGTCGGCGTCGCCGTGTATCTCCTGATACGGCGCAAGCTCGCCTTCGTCGCCCCGATCGTCGGCTGCCTGGCGCAGGTCGGGCTGGCGATCGGCGCGGCGGCGATGGAGTCGCTGGCCGGCCCCGTTTAGTCCGAGATGGTGGCGACCCGCTGCGCCCGGCTACGCCACGAGGCCCTAGATCGCCAGCGGCGGAATGGCGTTGCGCGGCACCTGAGCCTGGACCGGACCGGCGAGCGCGGGCAGTATCTCGCCCGGGGCGAAGTAGAAGATCAGCTGGTCGTCGGTGATGACGAAGTTCTGGTAGTGCGACGGGTCATGCCCCGTCGACGGCAGTATCGCCACGCCCAAGGGGTTTTGGCGCTCCAGGTCATGCTGGACGATCGGGAAGATGCTGTCCAGCGGCGTGATGCCGGGCGCGAAGAGATTGTCGAACGTGATCGGCTGCTTGGCCCCGAGGTTGTAGTTGAACGCCTTGTACCAGGTGGACGGGTGGGCACCGCCCAGGTCCTGGAAGAACTTCAGCACCACGCTGCGGGTGTCGTGGGGCGGCTGGCCCGCGGTGTGCTGCTCGGTGGTGGCGACCATCTGGTAGAGCTGGTCGCGCGTCCCGGAACTCTGCGCGACGTTGACGAACCCGTCGCGGTTCTGCGTGATGTAGTCGGTCAGCGCCTGTTCGTCGGGATAGTCGGCGGGAAAAGTCAAGTTGAGCGTGTAGGTCGTGGCGGTGGTCTGCACGTGACACAACTGCCCGGCCTCGACGGCGCCGCCCAACTCGGCACACGACGGCGGGGCCGCGGCCGCCGGCCAGCCCGGCACGACCGCAGCGACCAGCACCGCCGCCGCGATCAGATAACGCATGTGGAATCGTCCTCGCCGACTGAAAGGGTTGCGCGCCTACAAGAGTGACGGCGACCAGCGTACCCGCGCGCTATCGGGAGGGACGGCACACGAAGGCCGTCGGACGGCCGGCGGGCCCGGAGCCGATGCGGGCGATGACCACCGAGAGCGCCCGGCCGCCGCGCGGCCGCAGCCGTCGCCGCAGCGCGTCGGGGTCGACACGGACACCACGGACCAGGATCTCCAGCGCCCCGCAGTCCAGCGCCGCCAGGGCCCGGCGCAGCCGGCGCTCGTCGAACGCCGCCTCCTCGAGCACCTCGAAGCCCCGCACCCCCGCCGGCAGCCGATCCCCGGACAGGTAGGCGATGTCGGGATCGAGCTGCCACAGCCCGTGCCGCGCGCCGTAGTGGCGCACCAGGCCGGCCCGGACCACGGCGCCGTCGGGGTCGACGATCCATCGCCCGGCCGGCCGCACCGGGCAGTCGTCGGGCTCGGCATCGGTGATCTCTTCGCCGCGATCCAGCACGCTCGCCCGCCGGCCGACGCCCGGACGCGCCAGCCCGGCCGACCACAGGCACGCTTCCCTAACCGAGCCGCGATACGACGTGAGCTCGATTTCGCCGTCGAAACCGAGCCGCCTGATTTGTTCGAAATCGATTCCCGGGGCGCACTTTACAACGAGGTCGCGGCCGCGGTAGGCGTCGATCAACTGGCCGAGCCCGGGTCGGTGATCCTCGAGGCGCAGGCGCCGCCGGCCGTCGCTGCGGCGGGCGGGGTCGACGAGCACCACCGCGTCGCGGGTGACCGGGTGCAGCGCGTCAGCGCGGCACAGGGCGGTGCCCTCCGGAAGGTTGTGGCGTGCCATCGCCAGCCGCACCGGGTCGATGTCGCTGCCCAGCGCCAGCACGCCCAAGGCTCGCAGCGCGGCCAGTTCGGTGCCGATCGAGCAGGTGGCATCGTGCACGGTGACGTCGGGTCCGCCCGGCCCAGCGGCCAGCCGGCGCGCCCGGTGCAGCGCCACCGGCGCCGCGGTGGCCTGCTGCAGCGCCTCGTCGGTGAACAGCCAGCTCGACACGTCACCCAACTGGCGCAGCTTCGTCTCGGCGCGCCGGCGCAGCAGCGTCGTCTCCACCAGCACCGGTGCCCGTTCGCCGAATCGGTCGCGCACCGCCGCGATGTCGGCGATCCGGGTCGCGTCGGTCAACTCCAGCGCTGCCACCGCGGCAAGCGCCGCGGCGCCCGCCTCGGACCGCAGGTAGCGAACGTCGTCGATGCCGAAGCGCGGCCCACCGGAACCGGGCTTCAGGAGGGTTTGACCCCGGTGACCATCACGTTGTAGAACCAGCCCTTCGGCGCCACGTGCCGCCACACGTTGGCGTCCACCCAGCTCAGGGCCTTCCAGCCGTTGAAGGCGAACCTCGCCCAGCCCCAGCCCAGCCGCCCGGGCGGCACCGAGGCCTCGAACGTGCGGACGGGCCAGCCGAACATGGCGGCGGTGAACTCTTCGCTGGCGGTCCGGACCTCGATCGCGCCGGCGTTGGTCGCCATCCGCTCCAGGTCCGCCGGAGTGAAGGTGTGCAGATCGACGATGGCCTCCAGGGCCGCGACGCGCGACGACTCGTCGAGCTCGCCCTGCGGCCGCCGCCAGCTCCGCAGACCCGGCAGCTTGGTGACGTTGGTGGCGACCCGCCACGTCAGGGTGGACAACTGGCGGGCGTAAGTGTCCCCGGCGCTGGTCGGCTCGCCGGCGAACACGAACCGGCCGCCCGGGCGCAGCACGCGTATCACCTCGCGCAGTGACAGCTCCACGTCGGGAATGTGATGCAGCACGGCGTGCCCGACCACCAAGTCGAAGGTGTTGTCGTCGTACGGGATGCCCTCGGCGTCGGCGACCCGGCCGTCGATGTCCAGGCCCAGCGATTGTCCGTTGCGGGTGGCGACCTTGACCATACCGGGCGACAGGTCGGTGACCGACCCGCGCCGGGCAACCCCGGACTGGATCAGGTTGAGCAGGAAAAATCCTGTGCCACAGCCTAATTCGAGGGCCCGATCGTAGGGCAGTTCCCGAATCACCTCGCCGGGCACGATGGCGTCGAACCGGCCCCGGGCGTACTCGACGCAGCGCTGGTCGTAGGAGATCGACCACTTCTCGTCGTAGGTCTCGGCCTCCCAGTCGTGGTAGAGCACCTGGGCGAGCTTGGTGTCGTGCCGCGCTGCCTCCACCTGCTCGGCGGTGGCGTGGGCTTTGGGCGCGGCGTCGGTCGAACTCGTCGTCATGCAGGGCAGCCTAACGGCCGCCCGGTTCCGGGTCGAAGACGGCGTTGATGCCGGCCTTGGCCGCGGCCAGCGCGTGCCGCGGGCCGTCGAGGAAGCGGCGCGCCCACACCGCGGCGGCGTCATACACGTCGTCGGGGGCGACCATGTCGTCGATCAGGCCCAGCGCCAGGGCCTCCTCGGCGTCGCAGAAGCGGCCGCTGAACACCAGTTCCTTGGCCTTGCTCGGCCCGGCCACCCGGCTCAGGCGGGCCATTCCGCCGCCGCCGGGGACCATGCCGGCGAGGATCTCGGTCGCCCCGAACTTGACGTTGTCACCGCTGACCCGCCAGTCGGCGGCCAGCGCCAGGGTGAGGCCGGCGCCCAACGCGTAGCCGGTGATCGCGGCCACGGTCGGCTTCGGGATCGCCGCGACGGCGTCGACGGCCTCGCGGCGCACCCGGGCCGCGACGTCGGCCTCCGGGGCGGTCAGCGTCCGCAGCTCGGGCATGTCGTCGCCGGCGGAAAAGATCTCGTGGCCGCCGAACAGGATCACCGCGGCGACGTCGTCGCGCCGCGCCAGCTCCGCTGCCGCGTCCGCGATCTCGCGGTAGACCTGCCGGCTCATCGCGTTGGTCGGCGGCCGCGATAACAGCAGCATGGCCAGGCCGGCGTCTTGCGAGCCGTCGCTGACCACTACGCTGACGAACTCCCTCAATGCCGCCACCCCATCCCGCCCGCCTTTCGCGCGCTGTGGTAGCGGTCGGAATCGAAGAACTCGAACACCCAGTTGTCGCCCTGGATCTCGACGTGCGGCTGCACGGTGACGATCTGGCGCTCGACGGCCAGCACCTCGGCGACGCTGTGGCCGGCCAGGGAATCGAGCTGCGTCCAGGTCGGCGGCAGCAGGAAGGTGCGTCCGGCGGCAAAGTCGTCGATGGCCGCCTGCGGCGTCGTCCAGCCGGCGCGGTCGGACTCGGTGTTCTCCCCGTCGGCCCGCTGCCCCTCGGGCAGGGCTCCCACAAAGAAATAGGTGTCGTACCGGCGGGTGCGCTCGGCCTCAGGGGTGACCCAATTGGCCCACGGCCGCAGCAGGTCGGATCGCAGCACCAGGTTTTCGCGGCGCAGGAAGTCGGCGAAGGACAGGGTGCCGGAGGCGAGCTCGCGGCGGGCGTCGCGGTACACCGAGGCGTCGCCCACGATGCCGTCCGAGTCGTCGGCCGGGCCCGCGAACAATACCCCCGACTCCTCGAACGTCTCGCGGGCCGCTGCGCACACCAGCGCCTCGGCCAGGTCGGCTTCGATGCCGAACCGCTGCGCCCACCAGGACGGCGGCGGCCCGGCCCACGCGATCTCGGCGTTGCGGTCGCGGTCGTCGACGCCGCCGCCGGGAAAGACCATCGTTCCCGCGGCGAACTCCATCCGCGAGTGCCGCCGCATCAGGAAGACGGCCAGCCCATCCCCGGCGTCGCGGATCAGCATTACCGTCGCGGCCGGGCGGGGAACGAGGGGCGGCTGCTCCTGCGGTGACGTCACGAAAGCCTCCTGTGGGCGGCGCGGGTGCGGATCCGGCGGGCGAAATAGCGCCCGTCGGCGACGTCGAGGGCGATCCGCTGACCGAACGTGGTGGACAGGTTCTCCGCGGTCAGCACGTCCGGCAGCAGACCCGCGGCGACCACCCGGCCCTCCGACAGCAGCATGCAGTGGCTGAAGCCGGGCGGCACCTCCTCGACGTGGTGGGTGACCAGCACCAGCGCGGGCGCATCGGGGTCGGCGGCCAGGTCGGCCAGCCGGGCCACCAACTCCTCCCGGCCGCCCAGGTCCAGGCCGGCGGCGGGTTCGTCGAGCAGCAGCAGCTCCGGGTCGGTCATCAACGCGCGGGCGATCAGCACCCGCTTGCGCTCCCCTTCCGACAGCGTCCCGTAGGTGCGGTCGGCGAGGTGCTCGGCGCCGAGGCTTTCCAGCATGTCGATCGCGCGGCGGTAGTCGACGTCGTCGTAGCGCTCCCGCCACCGACCCAGCACCGCGTAGCCGGCCGACACGACCAGGTCGCGCACCAGCTCGTCGCCGGGCACCCGCTGCGCCAGCGCCGACGAGCTCAGCCCGATCCGCGAGCGCAACTCCGAAACGTCGACCCGGCCCAGCCGCTCGCCGAGCACGAACGCGACGCCCGTCGAGGGGTGCTCGGCCGCCGCGGCGATGCGCAGCAGTGACGTCTTGCCGGCGCCGTTGGGTCCGATGATCACCCACCGCTCGTCGAGTTCCACCGCCCAATCCAGCGGCCCGACCAGGATGCGGTCGCCGCGCCGCAGCGACACATCGTGCAAGTCGATCAGCAGATCGGGGTCGGCTGGCTCGCTTGCGTTTTCGGGCACCCGACCATCGTGCCGTACCGCGACCCCGGAATCGGTGCCGGGTCGCCACCTCCCGCGCCCGGTGAAATGCGCAGCGACCCGCTGCGCCCGGCTTCGCCGCGCTTGCGATCGCTACGGGTCCGGCGGGATTTCCACCCGGCGCAGCTGGCCGTCGACGGCGTCGGCGGCCTCGATCTCGCCGCGGGTCACACCCAGCAGAAACAGCACGGTGTCCAGGTACGGGTGGCTCAACGACGCGTCGGCCACCTCACGCAGCGCGGGCTTGGCGTTGAACGCCACCCCCAACCCGGCCGCTGCCAGCATGTCGATGTCGTTGGCGCCGTCACCGACGGCGACGGTCTGCGCCATCGGCACCCCGGCCTGCTCGGCGAACTCGCGGAGCGCCTGGGCCTTGCCGGCCCGGTCGATGATCGGGCCGACGACCCGGCCGGTGAGCGTGCCGTCGACGATCTCGAGCTCGTTGGCGGCGACGAAGTCCAGCATCAGCTCCTCGGCCAGCGGCACGATGATCCGCCGGAACCCGCCCGAGACCACGCCGCAATGAAAACCCAAGCGCCGCAACGTGCGCAGCGTGGTCCGGGCGCCGGGCATCAGTTCCAGCTGATCGGCGACCTCGTCGATCACCGTGGCCGGCAGGCCCGCCAGGGTCGCCACCCGCTGCTCGAGCGATTCCGCGAAATCCAGCTCGCCGCGCATCGCGGCCTCGGTGATCGCGGCGACCGCCCCCTGGGCACCGGCCCGGGCCGCCAGCATCTCGATGACCTCACCCTGGACCAGAGTCGAGTCGACGTCGAACACGATGAGCCGCTTGGCGCGCCGTTCCAGGCTGTAGTCCTCGACCGCCACGTCGACACCCTCTTCGGGAGCGACGCGTGTCAGCGCGTTGCGCAGCAGGCCCTCGGCCCCCGGCGGCACCGAGACGCGCAGCTCCAGGCCGGTCACCGGGTAGTCGGAGACACCGCGGATGAGGTCGATGTTCACGCCCAGCTCGGCCACCTCGCGGGCCACCGCACCAAACGCCCGGGCCGTGATCGGCCTTCCCAGAACGAAGATGGTGTGCGTCGGGGGTTCGCGGATGATGGGCACGTCGTCGCTGCGCTCGATGCTGACGTCCAAACCCTTTGAGCGGATGGCGGATTCAACGTCCTCGCGCAATTCGGCGCCGTCGGCGACTTCCGGCGGACAGCACAGCAACACGCCCAGGGTCAGGCGACCGCGAATCACCACCTGTTCGACGTTGAGCAGCTCGACCCCGTGCCGCGACAGCACCTCGAAGAGCGCCGACGTCACACCTGGCTGATCCACGCCGGTGACGGTGATCAGCACCGACACCTTGAGTGGTGCGTTCACTCGCGACTCAAAGCCGTTCGGCGCCGCTACTGATCACTAGTCGCGCGATCCGGTTCGGTCCGTGGGCCGAATCCCTTCGGCGACTCCATGGCCGTGGCGTGACGCCCCACGTGCGCCTCGGCGCGCAGCCGTTCGACCATGTGCGGGTAGTGCAGCTCGAATGCCGGCCGCTCCGAACGGATCCGGGGCAGCTCGGTGAAGTTGTGCCGCGGCGGCGGGCAGCTGGTGGCCCACTCCAGCGAGTTGCCGTAGCCCCACGGGTCGTCGACGGTGACGACCTCGCCGTAGCGCCAGCTCTTGAAGACGTTCCAGACGAACGGGAACATCGACGCGCCCAGGATGAAGGCGCCGATGGTGGACACGACGTTGTACGGCTGGAAGCCGTCGGTGGGCAGGTAGTCGGCGTAGCGGCGCGGCATGCCCATGTCGCCCAGCCAGTGCTGCACCAGGAACGTGGTGTGGAAACCGATGAACGTCAACCAGAAGTGCAGCTTGCCCAGCCGCTCGTCCAGCAGCCGCCCGGTCATCTTCGGGAACCAGAAGTAGATGCCGGCGAAGGTGGAGAACACGATGGTGCCGAACAGCACGTAGTGGAAGTGCGCGACCACGAAATAGGTGTCGGTCACGTGGAAGTCCAGCGGCGGGCTGGCCAGCAGCACGCCGGTCAGGCCACCCAGCAGGAACGTGACCAGGAAGCCCACCGAGAACAGCAT
Source organism: Mycobacterium sp. 852002-51057_SCH5723018 (assembly GCF_001667035.1). GTDB lineage: Bacteria > Actinomycetota > Actinomycetes > Mycobacteriales > Mycobacteriaceae > Mycobacterium. The sequence continues at coordinate 113,949 of NZ_LZIR01000040.1, read as the reverse complement.
CGGGGTCTCAAAGGTTATCTGGCCCTTCCACATTGTGAAGGTCCAGTTGAAGAACTTGATGCCGGTCGGGACCGCGATCAGATACGTCATGAACGAAAAGAACGGCAGCAGAACGGCTCCCGTGGCGAACATGTGGTGCGCCCACACCGCCACCGACAGCGCGGCGATCGACAGCGTCGCGTAAACCAGCGTGGTGTAGCCGAAGATCGGCTTGCGCGCGAACACCGGGATCACCTCGGTGACGATGCCGAAGAACGGCAACGCGATGATGTACACCTCGGGGTGGCCGAAGAACCAGAACAGGTGCTGCCACAACAGGACCCCGCCGTTGGCAGCGTCGTAGACGTGCGCGCCCAGGTGGCGATCGGCGGCCAGCCCGAAAAGGGCCGCGGTCAGCAGCGGGAACGCGATCAGCACCAGGATCGACGTCACCAGGATGTTCCAGGTGAAGATCGGCATCCGGAACATCGTCATGCCGGGCGCGCGCATGCAGACCACGGTGGTGATCATGTTGACGCCGCCCAGGATGGTTCCCAGACCGGCGACGATCAGCCCCATGATCCACAGGTCACCGCCGGGGCCGGGCGAGTGGATCGCGTCGGTCAGCGGGGTGTAGGCGGTCCAGCCGAAGTCGGCGGCCCCACCCGGGGTGATGAAGCCGGCCGCCCCCATCGTGGCGCCGAACAGGAACAGCCAGAACGAGAGCGCGTTCAGCCGCGGGAAGGCGACGTCGGGTGCGCCGATCTGCAGCGGCAGCACCAGGTTGGCGAAGCCGAACACGATCGGGGTCGCATAGAACAGCAGCATGATCGTGCCGTGCATGGTGAACAGCTGGTTGAACTGTTCGTTCGACAAGAACTGCAGACCCGGCGCGGCCAGCTCGGTGCGCATGAGCAGCGCCAGCAGCCCACCGAGGAAGAAGAAGATGAAGCAGGCAACGCAGTACATGATGCCGATCATCTTGTGATCGGTGGTGGTGATCAGCTTGTAGACGAGGTTCCCTTTGGGACCGGTCCGGGCCGGGTAGGGACGGACGGCCTCGAGTTCTCCCAACGGCGGGGCTTCGGCTGTCAACAGCTCCTCCAAACATCGTCGGACAGGGGCCCGAACCCAGTAATGACTCGAATCTTAGCCTCCGAAGAACTCGCCGTCAGGGGCAGTCCTACAAACTGTCGTAAGTGGCTCCGACGTCGCCGGATGTTAGCGTCGGACCCGTGCTGGGCAGGCGATCGATCGTGGCCGCGACCGCCGTGGCCGCGGTGCTAGTCGTGGCCTGCGGCGGTTGCGGCTCGGCAAATCCCGGCCCCAAGGCGTCGACCCCGTCGCTGGTCACGCCCACCACCCAAGTCGCCGGCGCCGGGGTGCTCGGCAACGACCGCAAGCCCGACGAGTCGTGCGCGCGGGACGCCGCCGCGGCCGACCCCGGGCCGCCGACCCGGCAGGCCCGCAACGCGGCCGGGATCACCCCCGACACGGTCCAGGTGCCCGCCGAACCGCGGCGCATCGTGGTGCTCTCCGGTGACCAGCTCGACGCGCTGTGCGCGCTGGGCCTGCAATCGCGGGTGGTCGCCACGGCCCTGCCGGACGGCACCACGAGTCAGCCGTCCTACCTGGGCAACGCGGTGCACGGCCTGCCCGGCGTCGGCACCCGCAGCAACCCCGACGTGGGCGGCATCGCCGCGGCCCACCCCGACCTGATCCTGGGATCGGTCGGGTTGACGCCGACGCTGTATCCGCGGCTGGCCGGGATCGCCCCGGCGGTGTTCACCGGGCCACCCGGCGCTGCCTGGCAGGACAACCTGCGCGGCGTCGGGGCGGCCACGGCGCGCACCGCCGCCGTCGACGCGCTGCTCACCGGCTTCACGCAGCGGGCCACCCAGATCGGGGGCGCCCACGACGCGTCACACTTCCAGGCGTCGATCGTCCAGCTGACCACCAGCACCATCCGGGTGTACGGGGCCAACAACTTTCCGGCCAGCGTGCTCGGCGCGGTCGGGGTGGACCGGCCGGCCGCGCAGCGGTTCACCGACAAGCCCTATATCGAGTTCGGCGCCACCGACGTCGATCTGGCGAAGAATCCCGACCTATCCGCAGCCGACGCCGACGTCGTCTACGTATCGTGCGCCACACCGGCCGCCGCCGAGCGCGCCGCGACCGTCCTGGACAGCGGCCCCTGGCGCAAGCTGTCCGCCAACCGGGACAACCGGGTTTACGTCGTCAACGACGAGATATGGCAAACCGGCGAGGGATTGATCGCGGCCCGCGGGATCGTCGACGACCTGCGCCTGGTCAACGCCCCGATCAACTAGCCGCCCGAGCGGCCGGCCGGCAAACGTCGGCATAAGCTGGCACCCGGGGCCGTCCGCACCCGCCAAGTGGCCCGAGAACATTACCTTAGCTAAACTTCTTGAGGACGTAAGACGACGTAACCACATCGAAGAGGGATTTTCATGAGCACAGTTTCGGCCTACGCCGCCACCGCGGCGACCGAGCCGCTGACCAAGACCACCATCGAGCGCCGCGACACCGGCCCGCGCGACGTCGTGATCGAGATCAAGTACGCCGGGATCTGCCACTCGGACATCCATACCGTCAAAGCCGAATGGGGACAACCGAATTACCCCGTCGTGCCCGGCCACGAGATCGCCGGCGTGGTGATCGAGGTCGGGTCCGAGGTCACCAAGCACAAGGTCGGTGACCATGCCGGGGTGGGCTGCATGGTGAACTCCTGCGGTCAGTGCAGCAGCTGTAAGGCCGGGCTGGAGCAGTACTGCAAGCCCGGCGCGACCTTCACCTACAACTCGATCGACAAGGACGGGTCCTCGACGCAGGGCGGCTATAGCCAGGCGATCGTCGTCGACGAGAACTTCGTCGTGCGCATCCCCGACTCGTTGCCGCTGGACAAGGCGGCGCCGCTGCTGTGCGCCGGCATCACGCTGTATTCGCCCCTGCGGCACTGGAAGGCCGGGGAAAACACGCGGCTGGCCGTTGTCGGTTTGGGCGGGCTCGGGCACATGGGCGTCAAGTTAGGCGCGGCGCTGGGCGCCGAGGTGTCCGTGCTGTCGCAGTCGCTGAAGAAGATGGAGGACGGGCTGCGGTTGGGCGCCAAGCACTACTACGCCACCGCCGATCCGGAAACCTTCCGCACGTTGCGCGGCAGCTTCGACCTGATCCTCAACACCGTGTCGGCCAACCTGAACCTTGGCGACTACCTGAACCTGCTGGACGTCGACGGCACGCTCGTCGAGCTCGGCATCCCCGAGCACCCGATGGAGGTGCCGGCGTTCCCGCTGGCTATGGCGCGGCGCAGCCTGTCCGGTTCCAACATCGGCGGGATCGCCGAGACGCAGGAGATGCTGGACTTCTGTGCCGAGCACGACGTCACGCCCGAGATCGAGCTGATCGAGCCCGACTACGTCAACGAGGCCTACGAGCGGGTGCTCGCCAGCGACGTGCGCTACCGCTTCGTGATCGACATCTCACGCTTGTGACGGCGTCTTGCAGATCTCCTCGGCGGCTTCGGCGTGTTCGTCACCGGGAACAACCTCGCTGACGTCGATGCCGGCCAGCGGCCAACCGGCGGCGGCCAGTATGGCGGCGACCCGTATGACGTCCTCCCGTCCGGGGTCGGCGTGCGTCGTCTTGGTGATGAACTCGGAGATCTCTTCTTTGCCGATCGGCCCGTCCGCGTCGCCGCGGTGCTTCGCGATGATGTTGTGCACAACTTCTTCGAGCTGTTCCTCGGTCAGCGGTGTGCTGCGCAAGAGGGCGAACAGTGCCACTTGGTCCGGTCCAGGGACGCCCTGGGGGTAGCCGACGTCCAGCCAGCGGATCACCGAGCGGAGGAATTGGGCATGCTTGTGAGACGCGTGGGTTGAGGTCACCCCATTAGTGTCACGGCTCTGGCGCGACCGTGGCGTCGCAGCGCGCCCAATTCACGCGTCGTTCATCAGCCGATCAAAAGCCCGGTCACACGCGCTGGGCCCTCATATCCATGTCGATCGTGCCCTGGCACGCGCCGCTCAAGATGTTGGTGTGCATGGTGCCGGCAAGCGAGCCGTCGGGCTGGGGCGTGTAACGCACGTCGGAATGGGCAGGATTCCACTGGATCGTGGTGTCAGGCATCATGCAGTCCCATTGGAAATCGCTGTGTTGCACCCAGGACGACCCATCCCAGGTGAACTGGACCGGTTGCGGGACCGTCGGGTTGCTCGGCGGAGGGCCGCTGACGATTGTGGCGACGCATGTTCCGTTCGTACAGCTCGAGCGGAATCCGTAGGTATCGGTGTGCTGTACCTCGGGGTCACCGACCGCCATGCTGGTCCCCGACTTAGGACCGACCATGAACGTGATCGCGTACTGGCCGTTCCAGGACGCAGCGTCGGCGGAGGCGGTAGGGGCGAGGAACAGGGCCGTCGCGAGCGGCGCGGCGCACAAACCGACGAGACTGCTCAGAGCGTGTGGGGACATCGTTTCTCCTCAGGGTCCCCGTCCCCATCTCCATAGTGTTATGCCGCGCCGCGCTCCGACAAGCGCGGATGTCAGAAGTCCCAGTCCTCGCCTGATCCCGCGCCTGCTCATCGGCTGTTCTCGTCGCGCAGAGCTTGCATCGCCAAGTTGTTGATCAACTGCCGGCCAGCAGCGGTGCGTAACTGAGGCAGCATCGCGGAGACGACACCGGCGGCGGTGAGCGCGAGGCGTACCAGACCGTCGGGCGCCGTGGCTGCGTCGCGGAGCACCTCATACTCGGCGCCGGGATCCCCCGAATGTTGTGCCATGGACATCCGGGCCACGAGCCGGTTGTCACGGTCGAGACCGATCTCGTCGTCGGTAGACGCCAAGGTCAGGGTTTCACCGATCTCCGCGACTTCGTCCGGTTCGCAGAGCTGAGCCACCAGTTGCCACAGGATCGACACGGTGGCGCGGATCAGCTGTGGCAGCCGGCCAGCCGGGATGACTTCATCGTCGACGATGACGCGCATGCCCGCTTCGTCGCCACGCTCGCCGTGCTGGATGAGCGCCAATGCGCGACGGAAGTCTGCCGCACCCACATCGTCGTCACTGCTCATTCCACACATCCTGCCCGCCATACGGACGCCCCAGAAAGGGGGCGGCGGCGCTTTGGCACGGTTACAACGGCCCCTCTGGCTGCGACCGATGCAGGTCAGGCCTGAGGTTGCTTACATCGAATCCTGGATCGAAATTGTGGGCAAAATGTGGCCACGGCATGGGCACGTCGCAGTTCGGTCAAGCCGCAGACCGGGGTCCGGTCGACAGACCCGTCAGCGGCCTAGGCGACTGACCTGCGCTTTTAGAAGTCCCAGTCCTCGTCTTCGGTGTTGACGGCCTTGCCGATCACGTACGACGACCCGGAGCCGGAGAAGAAGTCGTGGTTCTCGTCGGCGTTGGGTGACAGCGCCGACAGGATGGCGGGGTTGACGTCGGTCTCGTCGCGCGGGAACAGCGCCTCGTAGCCGAGGTTCATCAGCGCCTTGTTGGCGTTGTAGCGCAGGAACTTCTTGACGTCCTCGGTCAGGCCGACCTGGTCGTAGAGGTCCTGGGTGTACTCCACCTCGTTGTCGTAGAGCTCGAAGAGCAGCTCGTAGGTGTAGTCCTTCAGCTCGGCGCGCTTGGTGTCGTCGACCAGGGCCAGCCCGCGCTGGAACTTGTAGCCGATGTAGTAGCCGTGCACGGCCTCGTCGCGGATGATCAGCCGGATCATGTCGGCGGTGTTGGTCAGCTTGGCCCGGCTCGACCAGTACATCGGCAGGTAGAACCCGGAGTAGAAGAGGAAGCTTTCCAGCAGCGTGGAGGCCACCTTGCGCTTGAGCGGCTCGTCGCCGCGGTAGTACTCCATCACGATCTCGGCTTTGCGCTGCAGGTTGACGTTCTCCTCCGACCAGCGGAAGGCGTCGTCGATCTCGGCCGTCGAGCACAGCGTGGAAAAGATCGAGCTGTAGCTCTTGGCGTGCACCGACTCCATGAACGCGATGTTGGTGTAGACGGCCTGTTCGTGCGGTGTCAGCGCGTCGGGGATCAGGCTGACCGCTCCGACCGTGCCCTGGATGGTGTCCAGCAACGTCAGCCCGGTGAAGACGCGCATCGTCAGCTGCTTCTCGTTGGCGGTCAGCGTCCCCCACGACGGGATGTCATTGGACACCGGCACCTTCTCGGGCAGCCAGAAGTTTCCGGTCAGGCGATCCCAGACCTCGGCGTCCTTGTCGTCTTGCAGCCGGTTCCAGTTGATCGCCGAAGCGCGGTCGATCAGCTTCATGTTTTCGGTCACCAGAACCCCACTTCACCAGACGTTTTGCTGCGGCACTTCAGACTTCAGACACTACCCCTGGGGTACGACAAGGCGGCTCAACACAAGAGCTTGTGTTTGCGTGTCGCACCGGCCAGCTTCGCCGAGCGTGTACCCACTGCGAAAAACCGGCGGAAATTTCGCAGTGCGTGCACGTTCGGCGCGCCAGATGGCAATGCGGCGCACCGCTAGTCCAGTCCGGTGTTGCGCAGGGTGTGGGTGAGGCCGTCTTCCAGCGCGCTCAGCGCCATGTCGGTCAGCCGACCCAGCTCGTCGATGTCGTGCTCGTCTCCGGCCATCCACGCCTCCAGCGCGACGAACACCGCGGTAGCCAGGCTGTGCGCCGCGATGTCGGCGATCATCGCCCCGTCGGCGGTGGGCGCCGATCGTTCGTGGATGAAGCGCCCGATCTCGTCGGCCACCTGATCGCGCATCCGTCGAATGTGGTTGGTGATGATCTCCTGATCGAGATCGCGCGAACGGATGGTCGCGGCCTCGCGGACCATCCGGAAGTCAAAGGGAAACGCGTCCACCGCCTTGCGCACCGACTGGGTGATGGGCTCCCCATGCGGGCGCAGCGCCAGGGCGCGGGCGAACCATTCGAAGCCGATGTCGTAGTCGGCGAAGAGCACCGCGTGCTTCGACGGGAAGTGGCGGTAGAAGGTCCGCTCGGTCACCCCGACGTCGGCGGCGATGTCGGCGACGCTGGTCTGGTGCACGCCGTGGGCGACGAAGCGCTTCATCGCCGCCTGTTGTAGCGCCTGACGCGTGCGCTGGCTACGCGATTCCACGGTGCCAGCATGCCACGAAATGTCACCATTGACGCAAATATGTCAGGTGTGACATTGTGCCTTCAGCCGAGGGATCACACTTCAAGGAGTCACCATGGCCGACTACGACGCGATCGTCATCGGGGCTGGCCACAACGGCTTGGTCGCCGCCAATGTGCTGGCCAAGGGCGGCGCGAAAGTCCTTGTGCTGGAACGGGCCAACTTTCTGGGCGGGATGGCCGCTACCCGCGAGCTGTTCGACGGCTACAAGCACAGCGTGGGCGCCTGGGCGGTGCTGATCTGGCGGCGGGAGATGACCGAACGCCTGGAGCTGACCAAGTGGGGCTTCGAGCTGATGGACCAGTGGACGTCGACGTGCACGTTCGGCCCCGGCACTGGGGCCGCGGACACGCCGTTCGTGATGTACAACGACCTCGAACGCATGACGCGCCACCTGCTCGACGACCACGGGCCCGACGTGGCGGCGGCCCTCGGCGGCCTGTTCGCCCACATCGGCCGGTTCGCACCGTATTTCGTCGATTCGGCGTTCGGTCCCCCGCTGGACGTCATCGAGGTGATCGCCGCGCAGCCCACGCCCGCCGACCGGCACGACTTCGCCCAGATGTGGTACGGCAGCACGATGGACACCGTGCGCCGCTTCCTGGCGCCTGAGCAGGCCCGCTGCATCCAGGGCTCGCTGGCCGCGATGTCGATCGACGCCTTCGACGGCGGCCCGTGGACCCCCGGCTCCAACGCTTCGACGCTGTACCACTACCTGATCGGCGGCGGCAACGTCGAATACATCATGCCGCGTGGCGGCATCGGCTCGCTGAGCGCCGCGCTGTGCCGCCGCGCCGAATCGTTGGGTGCCGAGGTGCGGCTCAAGCAGCACGTCAAGCAGATCCTGGTCGCCGACGGCCGCGCCGTTGGGATTGAATTGCGCGACGGCACAACGATTTCCGGCGACGCCGTGCTGTCGTCGCTCGACCCGTACACCACCTTTGTGAATCTGGCCGGCGCACAGTATTTTCCGCCCGATTACATTCGCAAGGTCAAGGAGATCAACTTCAACCTGGGATACATCCAGGCCCACCTGACCATCGACCAAGCGCCTCAATGGATCGAGCGGCTGCAACCCTTCATGCTCGACAACGGGCAGTGGTGCCCCACCGTCGCCTACGCGCCGTCACCGGAATACATCAGCGACGCGTGGGAGCAATACCGCAAGGGACAGCTGCCCGACGCTCCGCCCACCTATCTGTACATCCCCAGCATGGTCGACTCGTCGCTGGCGCCCGAGGGCAAGCACAGCGCAACGATCTTCACGCCGTACTTCCCGACCGGGCTGGACGCCGACGAAAACCGCAGCTGGAAAGAGCAATACGCCGACACCTGCGTGCAGATCTTCGACACCTTCGCGCCCGGGTTCGCCGACTCCGTGACGAACCGGGTGGTGTTCTCCAACCGCTACTTCGGCAGCACGTTCAGCGCCCACGCGGGCGACTACTCGCACGGCCTGCTGCAGCCCAACCAGCTGTGGACGGGGCGCGTCGTGGAGGGCGAAGACAAGTTCGCCACCCCATTGGACGGGCTTTACCTGTGCGGCCAGTGCACCCACCCCGGGCCGGGCGTGACCGGAATCCCCGGCTGGAACGGCGCCGAGGCGGCCCTCAAGCGCCTGAATGCCCGGGTCCCTTAGCCTTTCGCAGCCGGCAACAGCGAGATCAGCGTGTCGACGAGTTCCTCGGCGTTGGTGTGCCACTTGTCCAGATCCAGGTGGCCGCTCAGGTCCAGACCCGTGATGCCGTGGGCGCTGGTCAAAAGGAGCGCCCCATAGCGGCGCGCCCGCTGAGGACCGACAAGGCGGCCCATGAGTTCGAGAAACAGGTCCTGCGCGCGTTCGGCCGCCTGCCTCGCCGCGGCCGGGTCACCCGCCGGCGGGGTGAACATCAGGCGGTATAAGTGGGGCCGGCTGCGGCCGATGGCGATCAGCGATAGCAGGGCGGACCGCAACGACTCCTCGGGTGGTTCGCCGCTGGCCGCCAACACCTCGAGCGCGTCGCCCAGCTCGCTCAGGGCGTTGGTGGCCAGGACCGCGAGCAGAGCGTCCTTGTCGGCGAAGTGGCGATACGCCGCCGAGCGCGAGACGCCACTGCGAGCGCCCACCTCGCGCAGCGTCACGGCCTCGACTCCGCCCAGGTCCAGCAAGACCTCCGCCGCCTCGAGCAGCGAACGGCGTGTCGCCGCCGCACTCTCCGCTCGTGTCGTCACCCGCCGAGCATAAGCCGGTACTTGAGTTGACACCGTCAACTCAACTGCTAGTTTGAGATGACAACGTCAACTTAGATACTTTCCACCGGGATGGAGACCGCCATGAGTTCCTCGAATCGCGCCGACCGTCACGAGCTGCTGGTCGTGACCGGAGCCTCGACAGGCATGGGCGCGGCCACGGCAAGAGAACTGGCCCGCAAGGGTTTTCACGTGCTTGCCGGGGTGCGCCGCGAGGCCGACGCCGATGCGCTGCGCGCCGAACGAATCGAGCCACACATCCTCGACATCACGGTCGAATCGGACGTCGCCGCGATCGCCGACCGGGTGGCCGGCGATCCGCAGCGGCGGCCCCTGCGCGCGCTGATCAACAACGCGGGGATCGCGGTCAATGCGCCGGTGGAAGCGCTGCCGATTGCCGAGTGGCGCAAGCAGTTCGAGGTCAACCTGTTCGGCCAGGTCGCCATGATCCAGGCCCTCATGCCCGCCTTGCTCATCAGCTCCGGCACCGTGGTGAACATCAGCTCCGTCGGCGGGAAGGTGGTCTTGCCGACTTATGGCGCGTACGCCGGTTCGAAGTTCGCGCTCGAGGCGGTCAGTGACGCGCTGCGCCGCGAGGTCGGCGGTGTCGGAATCAAGGTCGTCGTGGTCGAACCGGGCGCAGTCAAGACCGAGATGGCGGCGCGCGGAATCGCCGCCGCGGAAAGACTGCAGGCAGACATGACCGCCGTCCAACTCGCACGCTACGACGACCTCGCCGCGGCCGTCACCGCACAAGCCCGATCGTTCAACGACACCGGCGTCTCGGCCGAACACGCCGCGAAGGTGATCGCCAAGGCCGCGACCGCGTCTCGTCCCCGGACTCGCTACACCATCGGACGCGACGCCGCGATCCTCGTGCGGATCAGCCGCGTCGTCTCCGACCGGGTTCTGGACCGCATCGTCCGGCTGGAGCTTCGGCGTTTTGGTGAGAGCTCGGGGTCACGCCAACAGCTCTGCGCCCCAACAGCTTCGGTCGCCACCTAATAGCCTAACCTCGCGCTCACCGACGAGCGCGGCCGCTGGCCTCGAACCGGGAGCGGGTCGCCACGACGTAGTCCTCCACCGTGGTGGGCTTGACTCCGCCGATCACCTCGACGAGGTTGTTGACCCCGGCGAAGACACCCTCGCGGTAGTCCTGTGCCACGTTGCTGATGTGCTGCACGAAATGCGCCGAGGCGCCGGCGGTGGTCAGACCGGCCGCAAAGGTGGGAATGTCGATCGGCTCGTAGCGCACCGGGATGCCCAGCGTGTGTTGGACTTTCGCGGCGATTTCATGCCAGTTGAGTTCTTCGGCGCCGAACAGCGGGTAGATCTGGCGGTCGTGCGGTTCGGGGTTTTGCAGGATCGCGGCGATGACATGGGCTTGATCGGCGGCATCGATGGGGGCGTGGCGGGCGTCGGCGAAGGGCAGCCGATACAGGCCTTCGCCGTTCTGGCGGATCCAGAACATGTTCATGAAGAACGTGAAGAAGGTGGGCCGCAGGTGGGTGGTGATCAGCGCGCTGCGGTCCAGCAGCCGTTCGGCAAGCCAATGGTGGCGCGCCGCATTGCTTTTGGCTTCCCGACTGGCCGAGATCTGTGACATATTGACCACCGCATGAACGCCGGCCTCGCTGGCGGCCTGAACGAAATTCGCGGTGGCCTCCAGCAAGCCGGGTGCGACAGGGTAGTTGAAGTAGGCCGCCCTCACTCCGGCCGCCGCGGCGCTGACCGTCGGGAAGTCGAGCAGATCGCCCTGCACGACTTCGGCGCCCAGTTCACGCAACCGCTCCGCGCGTTCATCCTCGCTGTGTACCAACGCGCGGACGCGAAGGCCGCGTTCACGCAACAACCGGACCGTATGCGCGCCGGTGTTGCCGGTGGCGCCGGTGATCAGGAACAACTCGTTGCCGCCGCTCATCTTGTCGCCTTTCTCGCGGAGAAACCGCTGGCAAAGACGCACGGCGAGGGTGAGGAATTCCCGATTACGAGTCGGCACCCTGGCCCGCTTGACCCTGGTAGTGACAGGACCAGGCTCGGTGCAGTTCTGTGGAGGCGCTTAGGCCTAACCGGCGCGGCTCAGGCCCTTTTGACGGCCCTTTTGACCGCGCGTAGGACCTACGCCGAAGAATTGATACTCCTCGGGCTTGACCGATCGGGTCGCCCGCCAGTATTCCCACGTGTAGCCGCCCCAGAGCACGGTGTTCCTGCCGTGTTCGTCGAGATACCAGCTGCTGCAGCCGCCGCTGTTCCACACGGAGCCGGCCAACCTGGTTTGCAGTTCGTCATTGAAGCGGTCCTGCGCGGCGCGCGTCGGGGCGAGCGCCTGGGCGCCCAGCTTGTCGCACTTCTTGATCGCGTCGGCGACGTAGCGGATCTGGGATTCGATCATGAACACCACCGAGTTGTGGCCCAGCCCGGTGTTGGGTCCCAGCAGAAAGAACAGGTTGGGCACGTCGGCGACGGTGATGCCGCGGTGGGCGCCGATGCCCTCCCGGTTCCAGCGGTCCACCAGGTCCTCGCCGTGCAGTCCCTTGATTTGGACGTAGGTGTAGGAGTCGGTGACGTGGAAGCCGGTGCCGTACACGATCACGTCGACCGGACGTTCGGTGCCGTCTGCGGTGACGATTCCGTCGCGGGTGATGCGGGCGATGTGGTCGGTGATCAACTTGGTCTTGGGATCGGCGACCGCTCCGTAGTACGTCGAGGAGTTCAGGATTCGCTTGCAACCGATGCGGTACTTAGGGGTCAGCTTGCGGCGCAGCTCGCGATCTTTCACCGAGCGGCGGATGTTGTACTTGGCGTAGGCCTCGATGACCCTCAGCGCGTTCGGCCGCTTGGTCATTCCAAACGCCAAAGCCTCTTGGGCCCAATAGATGCCGAGGCGCACCAACGCCCGCATGCCGGGGACGCTTGCCATGGCCTGCCGCAGCGCCGGCGGGAAATCGGGGTTGGAACGCGGCACCACCCACGGCGGGGTGCGTTGGTAGAGCTGAAGTTCGGCGACCTGCCCGACGATTTCCGGCACGATCTGGATCGCGCTGGCACCGGTGCCGATCACGGCCACCCGCTTGCCGGTGAGGTCCACGCTGTGGTCCCACTCCGCGGAATGGAATGCGGGGCCGGCGAATTCGTCACGGCCCTCGAAGTCGGGGATGGACGGGATGTGCAGGGCGCCGGCCCCCGAGATCAGGAACTGACCGACGTATTCCCGTCCCTCACTGGTGAATACGTGCCACCGGTTTTCGTCCTCGTCCCAGTGGCCGCGGTCGACCAGGGAGTTGAACTCGATGTAGCGGCGCAGCCCGTATTTCTCGGTGACCCCCTTGAGGTAGTCCCAGATTTCGGGCTGATAGGAGAACGGGTTCCTCCAGTCCGGCTTGGGCTCGAACGAGAACGAGTACAGGTGCGAGGGGATGTCGCACGCGCAGCCGGGGTAGCTGTTGTCCCGCCAGGTGCCGCCGACGTCGTCGGCCTTCTCCAGAATGACGAAGTCCACACCCTGCTTTTGCAGCTCGATCGCCATGCCGAGGCCGGAGAACCCGGTCCCGATGATGATGGCGCGGGTATGCACGGGCTCCTGCGCCTGCGGTGTCGCCGTCAGCTCGGCACTGGTCATTGTGCGATCCTTCCTGGGAACGCCGGTACCGGATACTTGGTCAACTTCAGTCTGTCCGGCGGGCGCAGGGCTGTCAACGCGGACCGATCGATCGCCGCTGTTCAGCGACCCTCGGTCAACAAGGCGATTGACCGGCGCAGCTGTTGCTCGGGCGGAGCGGGCGGCAGCGGCACCTCGGGCCGGGCACGGAACGCGTCGACCATCAGCGCCGCAAAACGGCGCCACGCATTCGGGGCCGACGTGCCGGTGGCGCGGAGCACACCGGCGTTGGCCAGCAGCATCACGACAATGTCCGCGACCACCACGTCGGACCGCAGACTGCCCTCGGCTTGTGCGCGTCCGATCAGCACCTTGACCTTTTCGACCGTCTCATTGATGCGCTGCTCCACAACACTGCTGGCGGGAAACGCCGTCGTCAACAGGTCGCGCAGCCCGGCGTCCCCGGCCTGCAACTCACACAACTCGAAGACCAACGTCGAAAATCCCTCCCACGCCTGGTGATTGGCCACCGCGCGATCCACCGTCCGGGTGTAGCGGGAGATGTTGCGCTCGAACGCGGCAGCCGCCAGATCGGCGCGGGTCGGGAAGCGCCGGTAAAGCGTGGCCACTCCCACCCCGGCGCGCATGGCGATCTCCTCCAGCGGAACGGAGAGCCCGCGCTCGGCGAACAATTCGGCGGCCGCCGTCAGGATCTTGTCCCGGTTGAGTTTCGCGTCGGCACGAAGTGGCCTGGCTCCCTTTACGCGCGGCGTTGCGCTTGAAATCACAGGTCGAGCATACCGGCACAACTGGAGGATGCCATCCACTTCCGCCTATCTTCGAAAGTAGTAAGCGGTAGCGACCCTCCACATACGAATCGAGCAAACACATGTCCATTGCATCGACTGCCCCGGAACTGGCAGAGCTGCACCGGCATCGGGCAGCGAGCCACCGCGGGATACGGGGCAACCCCTGGTGGACACTGGCCGCCGTTTCCGTCGGCGTCATCATGGTCGGCCTCGACGCGTCGGTCGTGGCCATCGCCAATCCCCGTATTGCCCTGGATCTGCGCGCGTCGCTGTCAGACCTGCAGTGGATCACCGACGCCTACATGCTGGCGTTGGCGTCGCTGCTGGTCTTCGGCGGAAAGCTTGCCGACGGGTTCGGCCGGCGACGAGCGTTCTTCATCGGGGTGATCGGTTTCGCCGCGACGTCAGTGGGCATCGGCCTGATCGGGACGGTTGGCGGCGTCATCACGCTGCGCGCCGTACAGGGCGTCTTCGGAGCGCTGTTGATGCCGAGCACGCTGGCCATCGTCCGTGCCACCTTTCCGCCCCAGAAGCTCAACACCGCCGTGGGCATCTGGGCCGGCGCATCGGGTGTGTCGATTGCAGCCGGCCCCATCGTGGGTGGTCTGCTCGTCGAGCACGTCAGCTGGCAATCGGTCTTCTACATCAACGCGCCGATCGCAGCGGTGGCCCTGCTGATCGGCGGACTGGCGATCGTCGAGAGCCGCAGCGTGGCCGGCCACCGTCTCGATGTCCCGGGCATTACGACGCTGTCCGGGGGGCTGTTCCTGATCGTCTTCGGCTTGATCAAGGCGCAGAACTGGGGCTGGCTGGCGGGCCGGACGCTCGGGCTGCTGCTGGCCGGCCTGGCGGTGTTGGCGGTGTTCGTCCTCATCGAAATGCGTGCCGCTGAACCGCTGCTGCCGATGCGGCTGTTCGCCAACCGGTCGCTGTCGATCGGCACCGCGGTGGTCGTCATCGACTTCTTTGCGCTGTTCGGCGCCATCTTCTTCCTGTCGCTCTACCTGCAGAACGTGCTGGGCTTCAGCCCGGTGGAGACCGGTGTGCGCACGTTGCCGCTTAGCCTGACGCTGATGATCACGGCCCCGCTCAGCGGATTCCTTACCGAGAAGTTCGGACCACGACCGGCCATGGTCGTCGGGCTGGCTGCCGTCGCGGCCGCACTGTTTTCACTGGGCTTCCTGCACACCGACTCCGGCTACCAGGCGCTCTGGCCCGGCTTCGTGCTGCTGGGGGCCGGTATCGGCTTGGTCCTGACCGCGAGTTCGGACGCCATCATCGGGAATGCCGACGTCGACGACGCGGGGTTGGCCGGTGGGTTGCAAAGCACTGCCGTACAGCTGGGCGGGGTGCTGGGCACCACCATTCTCGGGTCGGTGCTGTCCAGCCGTGTCGGTTCAGTTCTCTTCGACCAGCTCACCGGCGCGGGCGTTCCGGCCACGGTGGCCGCCAAGGTGACCGCCGCCAAAGAGCTTGTGGCTCAAGGCGTTAGCCCGACGGTCCCCGGCATGTCGGCCCCACTGGCGCACGCGGTGGCACAGGGCAGCCATAGCGCCTTCATGGTCGGGCTGCATGCCTCGATGGTCGTCGCAGCGGTCGCAGCCGCCGTCGGCGCGGTGCTGGCCCTGTTCGTGGGTCGGGGCAAAAACTCCGGCAGCTCATAGCAGTCCGGCGAGACAATCCGGCCATCCGTCGTGGCCGGTCGTCAACGCCGCGGCCAGGTCAGATGGCGGCGGAGTTGATGGGGACGACACTGTGAATCGGCTGGTCGGGGTCCATGGACAAGCCGAGCGCCTCAGCGGTGCCGACGATGACACCCATCATGATCGTCGTCAGGTGGGCGACGAACTGCTCGCGCGGCATGCGCCGCGGGCTCCCCGGGTCGGGCCCCAACCACCACTCGGTGGCCGACGCGGCCGACCCGAAGGCAGCGTGGCCGGCGAGTTCGAAGGCCGCGTGGTCGAGCTCCATCTCGCGCAGCTCATTGTCGAACATGTCGGCCATGGCCAACGTGATGCCGCGGCCCTCGTTGAGGATCTGCACGGTCGACTGCGGGGTGGCCGAGGAGCGACTCTGGATGAAGACCCGCAGCACGTTGGGATGCTGGTCGACCAGGGTGACGTACTCCTCGACGCTGCGCCGGACGATCTCGCGGGCGGAGTCGGCCTGGAGGTCGATCGACGGGAAGATCGCCGCCCAGAACATGTCACGCAACCGTTCGCCGATCGCCTGGAACAGGTCGGACTTGTCCTGGAAGTGCCGGTAGATCTTCGGCTTGGCGGTGCCGGCCTCCTCGGCGATCTCACGCACGCTCAGCTCGGGGCCGAGGCGGTCGATGGCGCGGAACGCCGCATCGACGATTTCGCCGCGCACCTTCTTGCGGTGTTCACGCCAGCGTTCGCTGCGCGCGTCGACCTTGACCCCGGGCTTGACGCCGGGGTGGGGTCGCGAGGGTCGAGGCATTCTCACCACGTCAAGCACTGTACCCCGTAGGAGCCGCTGACCTGGGCAGACTGGCTATGCCGGGCGGCTGGGGCTCGGCGGCGTCACCTCGGGCCACGAAGCACCTCGCTCGGAGAGCGGCCGAATTCGCGCCGGTAGTCGGCTGCGAACCGGCCGAGATTGCCGAAGCCCCATCGGTATGCGACCGCCGCCACGGTCGTCCCTTCCTCGACGGATGAATGCCGCAGGTCGGCGTGCGCCCGCGCGAGACGGATCGACTTCAGGTATGCCATCGGAGTCGTGTCCAGGTGCTTACGAAAGGCTTCCTGCAGGGCGCGGGTGCCCAACCGCGCCGCGGCCGCGACGTCACTGATCCGGACATCCTCGGCCACAGCGTCCTCGAGGTACGCGATCGCACGACGCACGGCCGGCGGTCTGACGTCACCGCTCGAACCCGCCTTGGCCGCGTGAACGATCCCGGGATAGGCCTCGACGATGCTCGCCACCAGCATCCGTCGCATCTGTGCGGACACCAAGGCCCCCGACGCCAAGAGCCCGTTCGGTCCGGCATTCCGCAGCAGGATTTGCATCACCTTCGCAACCGCCACCGTTCCCGGCTTGGACGGCTGCCAGCTCAGCGGGAATCGGACCGCCGCGGGCTCGGTCGCGCCGGTGAACTCGGCTACAGCCGACTGGAATTCGGTATGGGGAATCCGCACATGGAAAAGGTTGCAGTTTTCCTCCCAGCGCAACCGATACGCGGTGTGCGCGTCCAACACCACGTGTTCGCCGGGCAGCAGGAGCCGTTCCCCGCTGTCGGCACGGGCCGCAAATCGTCCGCGGATCTGCTGGGACACGAGGACGAAATCTCTGAACGTCGACGACTCCAGCAATGTGGTAGCAGCCCCATACGACAGCGAGTACACGCCCAGGCCGCGGGTGCCTCCCTCGGCGTGCCGCGCTCGGAACGCCGACAAGCTGCCCCTGACGGTGAGGCGGTGGGGACAGTAGACGGACCCGATTTGGGTTCGCGCGTCCTCCGGATCTGAGGTATCGGTCCGGATCCGCAGACCGTCGATCATGAGCCGGTGGCCCGTAGGTCGGCTCCCAGTCTCTCGGGCAAACGAAGTCCGAGCTTCATGGGATTGCGACGATGGCTGAAGCCGGCGGCCTGGACCGCGGACGATGACGTCGTTTTCCGCGGCATGCGGGTAACCGGCGGCGCGGTCACGGGCGGTAATCGCTTGCACAGCTGTGTCACCCCCAATCAAGCTCCTCGTTTGGACGAGGTGATCAAGTCTGCACGGGTGCTGGGCCGTTCACCCACGGCAATTGCGCCGTTCTCTCCACGAAATGCGACACGTTGGTGGTGGCTTCAACGAACATCCGCATACTCGACCGGCGCAACGTGCCGTCCGGCGGTCGCGCGCGGTGGTCTGGACCGGATCAGTCGGGGCCACCAGAAGAATGGCCCGAGCAGCCGGGCGAGGGCGGGGGTGATGAACGAGCGCACGATGAGTGTGTCGAGCAGAAGACCGATGCCGATCGTGGAGCCCATTTCGCCGACCGAGACCAATTTCCCGGAAACCATTGCCATCATGGTGACGGCGAAGACCATGCCGGCGGTGGTGACCACTTTGCCGGAATTGGCGACCGCTCTGATCAGACCGGTGTTCAGACCCGCCTTGCTTTCTTCGAGGTAACGGGCGATGAGCAGCAGATTGTAGTCCGACCCCACCGCCACCAGGATGATGAACGTGAGCGGCAGTCCTAGCCAGCTGATCGGGATGCCGAGCAGGTGCTGCCAGATCAGCACCGACAGGCCAAACGCTCCCGAATACGAGAAGGCCACGGTTCCGATGATGACCAACGCCGCGATCATGCTCCTGGTGATGAGCAGCATCACCAGGAAGATCAACGCGAATGCCGCTGTGGCCGCAATGATCAGGTCTGTTTGGGCCGCGTCCTGGATGTCCCAGTAGGTTGTCGCGGCGCCGCCGAGATAGACGCGCGCCCCGCCGAGCGTGGTGCCTTTCAACGCCTCCTTGGCGGCGGGCAGATAGGTCTGGTCGTGATGGATGCCCTCGGCAGTGAGTGCTTCACCGTCGTGGTAGATCATGTATCGGGCGGCTTTGCCGTCCGGGGACATGAAAAATCTCAGGTCGATGTGAAACGAAGGATTTCCGAACGCATCTGGTGGTAGATAGAAGAACTCGTCGTTCTTCGAACTGTCGAATGCGTAGCCCAGATCCATCATCTGACGGCTCAGCTCGTCCAATTGGGCCAACTGGGGTTCTATCGTGCTGTGCTCGGCCAGGACGACCCGGTGGAGTTCGGCGAGCTGGTCAACGTTGCGGCCGAGGAGGTCGACCAGTTGTGGTGTCACCGCGTCCTGAATCATCGCCGCTTTCAGACTCTTGTCCATCTGCTCATCGAGCTGGTCGACCTTGTCTGTCGCGTCGAACAGCGAACGCAGCGACCAGCAGAGCGGGATGTCGAAACAGTGCTTCTCCCAGTAGAAGTAGCTTCGGATCGGGCGCCAGACATCGTCGAAGTCGGCGATGTTGTCCCGCATCGAATCGGTGACGTCTTTCATGCCTTGGGCTGCGTCGGCGGCGAGATGAGCCGCGCCGGCCTGTTGCGAAGTCAATTCCTGCTGATGACGCATCAGGGCAGTCATGCGGTCGGTGATGTCGGCGATCGCGGTGAGCCGGCTGTTGACGTCGGTGAGGAACGGCAGGAGTTCTTTGATCTTCGTTCCCATCGTGCCGATGGTGTAGGTGAACGACGAATGCTCGAGTGGAGTCCCCAACGGTCGGGTGACGCTTTGGACCAATCCCACGCCCGGAGTGTGAAATATGGTGCGTGCCACCCGGTCCAGCGCGATCATATCGGTGCTGTTGCGCATGTCGTGATCGGATTCGACCATGAGCATGTCGCCGTTCAGCCTGCTGACCGGAAAGTGCCTGTCGCTTGCGGCATATCCCAGCTTCGACGGGCTGTCATCGGAAATGTAGATCCGGTCGTCGTAGTTGGGATGGTAGGTGGGAAGCGTGAGCGACCCGACGAGCACCACCACGCAACTTGCCAGCAGGACCCGGCCGGGCCACCGAACGGTTAGCGTGCCGACTTTGCGCCAGATTCCCACTCCGCCTTGACGTCTCGGCTCGAAGACCCCGAAGCGGCTGCCCAACGCCAGCACGGCCGGGCCGAAGGTCAGGGCGGCCCCGACCGCGGTGAGCATAGCCACGGCACAAGGGATCCCACAGGTATTGAAGTAGTTGAGTCGGGTGAATTTGAGGCAGAACGTTGCGCCGGCGACCGCGAGACCGGATCCGAGGATGACGTGAGACACGCCGTTCACGGCGGAATAGTAAGCGGTTTCCCGGTCTTCGCCCGCGTGGCGTGCTTCGTGGTAGCGGCCGATCAAAAAGATCGCGTAATCGGTGCCCGCGCCGAGGATCAGAGAGACCAGGAGATTCGACGCGAACTCGGATAGCCCGATGAGCTTGTGGAAGGCGAGCAAGGCGACGATGCCCCGCCCGCAGTTCAATTCGAGCATCACCATGAACAGGACGAGGAGCGCGGTTTTGATCGACCGATAGACGATCAGCAGCATCACCGTGATGAGGACGATGGTGACGAACATGATCGTGATCAGGCTCTCGTTACCGGCCTGAAGCATGTCCGCGGACAGCGGTGCCGAACCCGAGACAAAGACCTTCAGCCCGGGCGGGGTTTTGGTCTGCGAGACCAAGTCTCGCACCGCCTTGATCGATTCGTCCGATAACGCGGAGCCGAGATTGCCGGCGATCCGGACCAGCGTGTAGGACGCTTTGCCGTCATTGCTTTGCACCCCGGCGGCGGTGGTTCCCTGGCCCCACAGGTTCATCACATATTGAACGTGCTTGTCGCGCTGTAGTTTTGCGACCAAATCGTCGTAGAACGAGTGGTCGGCTTCGTTCAGCCTGTGGTCGCCCTCCAAGACGACCATCACCAGGCTGTTGCTGTCGGACTCTTTGAACACCTGCCCGATGTGGATGAGCGCTTGTGACGATGGCGCGTCGACCGGGACCAATGGACCCCGGCCGGCCTCGGTAACGGGTTCTAGCTGCGGAACGATCACGTTGAGCACGACCATCAGCGCGATCCACGCGAGGACCACGGGCACGGCGAACTTGCGCATGGTCCTCGCAACGAACGGCTTGCGCACAGTGGTGGCGTCGTGGTTCATGCGGACAGGACCTGGCACCAGACACCGGCGTGCTCGCCCGTTGCCGTGTGTTCGGAGCGCACCTGCCCGTCAACGGTGATGCGGCAGCCGATGTTTCCTCCCGCCACCTGCGCGGTGATGTCGGCGGTAGCCGTCGTCAATACCGTGACCTCCGTGTGTGTCCAGGGCAACGCCGCGACGTCGACCGCGATCGCATGAGAGTTCACGTCCCAGTAACTGACCCTCCCCCACCCCGCCAAATCACCGAAGATCTCGTATTCGATGCGTTTGGGATTGAACTGAGCTATCGAGAATTTGTTCCCCGGGCTCCGAGTTCGGTCCTGGGAGCCGAAGATGCCGTGAGCGTCTTCGATGGTGAAACCCGCCACGACGGCCACGACAGACACGACTGTCGGGAGCCAAAGCCGGCTGACCAGTCGACGATGTATGGAAACACTCATTATTGTTGCGGCCCTTACGCACCCGCGACCACGCGCGAGTGACCTCTGCTGGGATGATTGGCGAAAGTTGCGGCTGCCGCGTCGTCAATGCAGCCGAGGGCTAGCGTTCACGGGTAAAAGATAGAGGCACCGCAATTGTCGGTCTACCCGAATCACGCGGCCAACGGCCGGAAAGCGCGGCCTCGGCTACTCGCCCCGTGATCGGCGTCGATGCTCAGACGGCTGGCACCACGTTGGGGTTGAGGCGGAACATGTTGGTCGGGTCGTACGTCTTCTTGACACCGACCAGGCGCTCGTAGCACTCCGGGCCGTAGATCGCGACGGCGTCGGTCGCTTCTTCCGGAGCGAGGTTGTTCACCAGCCGCCGGTCGCCCTGCCATGGCGCCATGCCGTCGAGCAGCGCGGCGATCGACTCCTTGAGCCGCTGTTCCTCTGACAGCGGACCGACCTCGACGCCCAACAGGGCATAGGGCAGGCCTCTGGTCGCCACGGCGTTGGGCACCGCCGGCTCTCGGTCCCAGGCTCCGCCAAGGGCACGCAGTTCGGCGATCCACATGGTGGCGTCGGAGTCCGGACCGACAAGTTCGACAAGCTGGTCCTGCGCCTCCGCGGGAAACTCCCGCAACATGACACTGCGTTCGTAAAAGGGCAGTGGTTCGGTCGGCTCGTTGTGGATCGAAGCGACTGCGGCGTAGGGCATGTCCGCCACGGTGTCCAAGATTGCCGGTGCCGCTGCCCGTAGCGGCGCGATCATCCGTTCGCCATCCTCGGCCGTGCCGTCATAGGCGATCCGCAGAGCCACCGTGAACACGCCGCGAAGCGGTTCGGGTATTTCGGGCAGCGGCGGCAGCCGCAGCGCTGCGAAGGAAGAGGTCATGGTTTCCGGTGTGTTCGGGTGCCAGGCCGTCCAGGCGCGCAGCACGTCGGCCATCCGCTCTCCCGCGAAATAGATACCGCCGCCGTAGATCCGGGAAACCGGGAACAAAGTAAATTCCAGTGCCGTGACCACCCCGAAGTTGCCCTTACCGCCGCGCAATGCCCAGAACAGTTCGGGGTCGGATTCCGCGTCGACATGCCGGAATTCGCCGTCCGCGGTCACCACGTCGAGCGAGCGCACGTGGTCGGCGGCGTAGCCGTGGGAGCGGCCGAGGGTCGGGCTGATACCGCCACCCAGGGTGTAACCGGCGACTCCTACTGTGGGGCCCGACCCGTTCAAAGGTGCCAGCCCCACCTCGGCTGCCTTCTGGACAACCTCGGCCCATGTCGCTCCGGCGCCAACTCGGGCCGTGCGGCCGGCCGCGTCGATGTCGACGTCGTTCATCCGGTGCGTAGTGATCAGGACGGCACCCTGCGCCGTGCCAACCATCTGGTGGCCGGTGGCCTTCACCAGGACCGGGCGGCGCTGTTCCGCCGCGAAAGCAACGGCCGCCGCGACATCAATCGCACACTGCGCCACCACAATCACAGCGGGCTTGAGCTCGTGATTCAGGTTGAAGACGCCGCGTTCGTCGTCATATCCGGCGTCACCCGGCAGCAGAACCGAACCCGCCACCGCCATCTGCAGGGCTGCGGCAACCTCCGGCCGTACGGGCGGCAGAGACAGATCATCACAAATCACGGCGTGCATCCTCTTTTCGTAGAGCGAGACCGGGGCGGAGAATCAACAGAACGGGTCCCGGATGGGTTCGACCCCTGTACGGGCACCGCTGACCGGACACGACGGCCCGGCCAATGTCGATTACAAAGCTAGGGATAGCGATACCGCCGGTCTACCCACATAGCGCGGCCCTTGTCCGCAAAGCGCAGTCAGCTAGATGTCACGCCGCTTGGGATTCGACGGCGAACTGCCCAGGGCCGCAAGAGGTGCTGCGATCTCAGCCCGCGCGTCCTACAGCATGCAGGACACGCAGCCCTCGACCTCGGTGCCCTCCAGCGCCATCTGCCGCAACCGGATGTAGTACAGCGTCTTGATTCCCTTGCGCCAGGCGTAGATCTGCGCCTTGTTCACGTCGCGCGTGGTGGCGGTGTCCTTGAAGAACAGCGTCAGGCTCAAACCCTGGTCCACGTGCTGGGTGGCCGCGGCGTAGGTGTCGATGATCTTCTCGTAGCCGATCTCGTAGGCGTCCTGGTAGTACTCGAGGTTGTCGTTGGTCATGTAGGGCGCCGGGTAGTAGACCCGGCCGATCTTGCCTTCCTTGCGGATCTCGACCTTCGACACGATCGGGTGGATCGAGCTCGTCGAATGGTTGATGTAGGAGATCGACCCGGTCGGGGGCACCGCCTGCAGGTTCTGGTTGTAGATGCCGTGCGCTTGGACCGACTCCTTCAGCCGCTTCCAGTCGTCCTGGGTCGGAATCCGGATCCCCGCGTCGGCGAACAGCTGGCGCACCTTGTCGGTCGCCGGCTCCCACACCTGCTCGGTGTACTTGTCGAAGAACTCGCCGGACGCGTACTTGGACCGCTCGAAACCCTTGAAGTGCGTGCCGCGTTCGATCGCGATGCGGTTGGAGGCCCGCAGGGCGTGATACAGCACCGTGTAGAAGTAGATGTTGGTGAAGTCGACGCCTTCCTCGGAGCCGTAGAAGACGCCCTCGCGGGCCAGGTAGCCGTGCAGGTTCATCTGCCCCAGCCCGATGGCGTGAGAGTCGTTGTTGCCCTGCTCGATTGAGGGCACCGACGTGATGTGCGTCTGGTCGCTGACCGCGGTCAGCGCGCGGATCGCGACCTCGATGGTCTGCGCGAAGTCCGGCGAGTCCATCGCCTTGGCGATGTTGAGCGACCCCAGGTTGCACGAAATGTCCTTGCCCACTTTGGCATACGACAGGTCCTCGTTGAACTCGGACGGCGTGGAGACCTGCAGGATCTCCGAGCACAGGTTCGAGTGCGTGATCTTGCCCTCGATGGGATTGGCCCGGTTCACCGTGTCCTCGAACATGATGTAGGGGTAGCCGGACTCGAACTGCAGCTCGGCCAGCGTCTGGAAGAACTCCCGCGCCTTGATCTTCGTCTTGCGGATCCGCGCGTCGTCGACCATCTCGTAGTACTTCTCGGTCACCGAGATGTCGGCGAACGGGACGCCGTACACCCGTTCCACGTCGTACGGCGAGAACAGGTACATGTCCTCGTTCTTCTTGGCCAGCTCGAAGGTGATGTCGGGGATCACCACGCCCAGGCTCAGCGTCTTGATCCGGATCTTCTCGTCGGCGTTCTCGCGCTTGGTGTCCAGGAAGCGGTAGATGTCGGGGTGATGCGCGTGCAGGTACACCGCGCCGGCGCCCTGCCGGGCCCCCAGCTGATTGGCGTAGGAGAACGAGTCCTCCAGCAGCTTCATGATCGGGATGACGCCCGAGGACTGGTTCTCGATGTTCTTGATCGGCGCGCCGTGCTCGCGAATGTTGCTCAGCAGCAACGCGACTCCCCCGCCGCGCTTGGACAGCTGCAGCGCGGAGTTGATCGATCGCCCGATCGACTCCATGTTGTCCTCGATGCGCAGCAAAAAGCAGCTCACCGGCTCGCCGCGCTGCTTCTTGCCCGAGTTCAAAAACGTCGGCGTGGCCGGCTGGAACCGCCCGTCGATGATCTCGTCGACCAGCTTCTCGGCCAGCGCGGTGTCGCCCGCGGCCAGCGTCAACGACACCATGACCACGCGGTCCTCGAAGCGTTCCAGGTAGCGCTTCCCGTCGAAGGTCTTCAGCGTGTAGGAGGTGTAGTACTTGAACGCGCCGAGAAACGTCGGGAACCGGAACTTCTTCGCGTAGGCGCGGTCCAGCAGGGACTTGACGAAGTTGCGCGAGTACTGATCGAGAACCTCACGCTCGTAATAGTTCTCGCGGATCAGGTAGTCGAGCTTCTCGTCCTGGTTGTGGAAGAACACCGTGTTCTGGTTGACGTGCTGCAGGAAGTACTCGCGAGCCGCCAGCGCGTCCTTGTCGAACTGAATCTTGCCGTCGGCGTCGTACAGATTCAGCATCGCGTTCAGGGCGTGGTAGTCATGTTCGTCCGGCCCCCCAGCGAGATGGGAGTGCGTGCCGGCGGTTACAGGCTCTGCAGCGACGGTTGGTGGCACGTCTGTTCCTTCCAGAAGTCGGCAAGTCCCGCGCGGACGGCGTCCACATCGTCCGGGGTCCCCATCAATTCGAAGCGGTAAAGGTACGGGACGCCGCACTTGCGGGAGATGACGTTGCCCGCGTAAGCAAATTCGGCGCCGAAGTTGTTGTTGCCCGCGGCGATGACGCCGCGGATCAACGACCGGTTGTGCTCGTCGTTCAGAAAGGCGATGACCTGCTTAGGGACATAGCCCCCGGCGTTGAGATCCGGGGTGGGCCGCCCGCCGCCGTAGGTGGGCAGGATCAGGACGTAGGGGTCGTCGACCTCGATGCGGCCGTGCAGCGGTATCCGCGTGGCGGGAACACCCAGCTTCTGCACGAAGCGGTGGGTGTTCTCCGACACCGACGAGAAATAGACCAGTTGCGATCGCAAGCGCGGCGCACCCGGGCGCAGCGGGTCGCCGCTCATCCGACCTAGGCTGCGCCCCGGGGTATCCATGGCACCGCCCTCCCTTACCTAACGTCTGTCCTGCCTGTCGCCTAAGCGCTCAGCGCGGCGCCGGCGAGGGCCTTGATGCGGTCGGGCCGGAAGCCCGACCAGTGGTCGTTGCCGGCCACCACCACGGGGGCCTGCAGGTAGCCGAGCGCCATCACGTAGTCCCGCGACTCGGAGTCCACGGTGATGTCGACCTTCTCGTAGTCCAGACCCTGCTTGTCCAGAGCCTTGAAGGTGGCGCTGCACTGCACACATGCCGGCTTGGTGTACACGGTGATGCTCATGATGCCGCTCCTTTGCGGAAGGTCAACGTACTAGGGACTGGCAACTGCTTGGGTACTACGTCTGCGCTAGGTTCAGCGGCCCGTCATGGCCCCAGATTCCCGTCCTGCGGCCGTCGGGTCGAACGACCCGGCTGGCCCGGTTCCGGGAGGTTCGCCAAGCCAGCCGGGCTTGGCGAACCTGGGATCTGCCGGCCCTCGAAACACTACACCTAGTGGCTGACAAGATCCCGAGATACAACATCTTCTAAATAACAATTCTGAAATTCCCTGGTCGTAAGCGCTGTCGCGGAGAAACTTCGACGCGCGCCCGGCGTGTCGCAGATCACAGACTGGCCCGACGACGCCCATGGGCATTGGTATATCAGCGGCCACCGACATCGCCGGCGCCGGCGGCTCGCCCGCCCGCCGCTAGCAAAGCCGCCAGCACAAGCTGGCGGCTTTGGCTATCCGCGTGTGGCAACCGTGCTGATCGCCGGGGAGGGAGCTTGTTGGTTCCAACCAAATGAAGGCAAATTCAGCCGACTTCGGCGGCCAGCTTGCCCACCACGTCGCGGACGTTCTCGGATAGTTCGGAGTGCTCCGCCGGGGCCTTGCCCTCCAAGGTGCCGAACGGCACGGAGAGCTTGATCGACTCGATCACCCGGGCGCCCGCGATGCCGAACGACTTGCGGGTCTCGTCGTGCGCCCACACCCCGCCGTACCGCCCGAAGCCCCCGCCGATGACCGCCAATGGCTTGCCCTTCAGCGCGCCGTCGCCGAACGGGCGCGACAGCCAGTCGATCGCGTTTTTGATGACGGCCGGGATGCTGCCGTTGTACTCCGGGGTGACGACCAGGGCGGCATCCGCGTCGGCCGCCGCGCCACGCAGCGCGACCGCAGGGGCCAGCGGCGGGGCGTCGGCGTTCATCGCGTCGTCGATCTCCTCGTTGTAGAAGGGCAGCTCGTTGAGCCCTTCAAAGATCGTGACGGCGACGCCCTCGGGCGCGACGGCCCCTGCAAGCTCGGCGATCTGACGGTTGATCGACGCCGCGCGCAGGCTGCCCACTAGCGCCAAGATCTTGACCTCTGCCAATGTCCCGTTCCCTTCGGTTGTTGGTCTACATCCTCGCACGCCCAACCGGACCGTAGTCCAGTTTATTCCGGCGGCGTTAAAGTGCAGTGGTGAGCGGTGTCGAGCGGCTGAGCGAGTTGCACGTTTCCGTTCCCCAGGAGCGCGGGGACGCGGCGCGCAACCGCGCCCTGCTCCTGCAGGCCGCCCGAGACCTGGTCGCCGAACGCGGCGCCGACGCCGTCACCATGGACGACATCGCGGAGGCCGCGGGCGTCGGCAAGGGCACGCTGTTCCGCCGGTTCGGCAGCCGGGCCGCCCTGATGATGGTCCTGCTCGACGAGGACGAGCGGGCCAGCCAGCAGGCGTTCCTGTTCGGCCCGCCGCCGCTGGGGCCCGATGCGCCGCCGGTGGATCGGCTGGTGGCCTTCGGCCGGGAGCGGATCCGCTTCGTGCACACCCACCACGCGCTGCTGTCGGAGGCCGGCCGCGATCCGCAGCTGCGCTACGGTCCGCCGGCGACTGTGTTGCGCACGCATGTGCGGGTGCTGCTGTCCTCGGCGAACACCACCGGCAGCCTCGATTCCCAGACCGACGCCCTATTGGCCCTGCTAGACGCGGATTATGTGGAGCACAAGCTGAACAACGGCGGCCACACGCTGGAGACGTTGGGGGACGCGTGGGAGAGCCTGGCGCGCAAGCTGTGCGGGCGGTGACCGACTGGGTCCTGCACGTGGACCTCGACCAGTTTCTGGCCTCGGTCGAGCTGCGCCGCCACCCCGAGCTCGCGGGACTGCCGGTCATCGTCGGCGGCAGCGGCGACCCGACCGAACCGCGCAAGGTCGTCACCTGCGCCTCGTACGAGGCGCGCGAATTCGGCGTGCACGCGGGCATGCCGCTGCGCACGGCTGCCCGCCGCTGCCCCCCAGACTCCGGGGCCACCTTCCTCCCGTCGGATCCCGCCGCCTACGACGCGGCGTCCGACGAGGTGATGGCGTTGTTGCGCGACCTGGGACACCCCGTCGAGGTGTGGGGCTGGGACGAGGCCTACATCGGGTTCGCCGGCCAGGACCCCACCGAGCTGGCCGAACAGATCCGCACGGTCATCTCGTCGGAGACGGGCCTGTCGTGCTCGGTGGGCATCAGCGACAACAAGCAGCGGGCCAAGGTCGCCACCGGCTTCGCAAAACCGGCCGGCATCTTCACCCTCACCGACGGGAACTGGATGACCCTGATGGCCGACCGCCCGGTCGACGCCCTCTGGAGCGTGGGCCCGAAGACGGCGAAAAAGCTTGCATCCCTTGGGATCACGACGGTATGGCAGCTCGCCCACAGCGACGCGGAGCTGCTGACGGCCACCTTCGGTCCGCGCACCGGCCTGTGGCTGCTGCTGCTGGCCAAGGGCGGCGGCGACACGGGCGTCAGCGCCGAACCGTGGATTCCGCGCTCCCGCAGCCACGTCGTCACCTTTCCGCGCGACCTCACCGACCGCGCCGAAATGGACTCTGCCGTCACACAATTGGCCCGACAGGCACTCGACGACGTGCTGGCGTCGGGACGGATCGTCACCCGCGTGGCGGTCACGGTGCGCACCGCGACGTTCTACACCCGCACCAAGATCCGCAAGCTCGAGGCGCCCACCACCGACGCCGACACCATCATCGCCGCCGCCCTGCGCGTCCTGGACCTTTTCGAGCTGGACCGGCCGGTTCGGTTACTCGGCGTGCGACTCGAGTTGGTCATGCCGCGGTAGGGACGCCGGAGCTAGGCTCGATTGCCCGCCTCCTCCTCACGCCGCTTCACGGCCTGCATCGTCGGCGGGCTAGGCCCGATTGCCCGCCTCCTCCTCACGCCGCTTCACGGCCTGCATCGTCGGCGGGCTGGGGCGAAGCGCGCGCGTGAACACCATGTTGACCTGGCGCATCGCCACGCTGTAGGGCCACCACGCCAGCCGCTTGAACGCGTACAGCGCCCGGATGTCGGCCGACGTGTAGATCAGGTACCGGTTCTTTGCGACCCCGGCCAAAATCTTCTCGGCCGCCTTTTCCGCCGACACGGCATGTCCGCTGAAGCGGTCCACCCAGCGCGCGACCCGCGGGTCCTCGCGGTCCACGCCGGCGATCTCGACCGTGTTCACCAAGGGGGTGCGCACCGCGCCCGGCACCACGACCGACACCCCGATGCGGTGCCGGGCCAGATCGAAGCGCAGCACCTCGGAAAGGCCGCGCAACCCGAACTTGCTGGCGCTGTAGGCGGCATGCCACGGCAGCGCTACCAGCCCGGCCGCCGAGGACACGTTGACCAGGTGCCCACCGCGCCCGGCCGCCACCATCGCCGGCACGAACGTCTCGATTACGTGGATCGGACCCATCAGGTTGATCGCGATCATCTTGCTCCACTGCTCGTGGGTCAGCCGGTCGACGGTGCCCCACGCCGACACGCCTGCGATGTTCAGCACGACGTCCATCGCCGGATGGCGGGCGTGGATTTCGTCGGCGAATGCCGCCACCTGCTGGTAGTCGGCGATGTCCAACGCCCGGTGTTCGGGCACCCGCGCGCCCCGCTCGCGGGCGTCGGCCACGGTCAGCTCGAGACCCTCGGCATTGCGGTCGGTCAGATACAGTTCGGCGCCGTGGGTGGCCAGCCGCAGGGCCGTGGCCCGCCCGATGCCGCTGGCCGCGCCGGTGACCAGACACCGCTTCCCTGCGAAATACCGCTCAGCCGCCTGTCGCGCCATGGCGGTGACGATACCGGCGGTAACGCGTTACCGGTGACCGCCACCCCAGAGCGAATTCAGCCACAGCTGCTCGAGCACCCGCACCCGGCGCTCCACGTCATCGTCACGGCTGGTTACCAGCGGGTCGCCGGTCAAAACCAGCGACGTGGTGCCCGCCAGCGTGCGCACCAGGGTCGGGATGTCGTCGCTGATCGGGTCGGCGGTCCCGGCCGTCATCTCCGCCTCGACGACCGCGGTGATCTGGCGCAGCACCACCTCGAACTGCTGCTCGAGAATGTCGCGGATCTCCGCGTCGGTCGTGCGTGCGGCGTTGCAGGCTGTCAGCACCGGGTCGTTGTGCGCGTAGACGGCCGCGGCGCTGCGGACCATCCGCTTGGCGAACTGCTCTGGCGACTCCCCCGGCCCGCGCGGGGCAAAATACTGCGTCAGCTCTTCGAGCTCTTCGGCGGCCTCGGCCATGATCTGGGCGAGCACCGCGTACTTGGAGTCGAAGTAGAAGTAGAAGCCCGACCGCGCCACCCCGGCCCGCTGGCTGATCGTGCTGACCGACAGCTCGGCGAACGGTTTTTCCTCCAGCAGCTCGCGCACCGCCTGCATGATGGCCTGCCGGTGCTTGTCACCACGCCGGCGCGCCGGTTCGCCCGGCTCCGGATTGACGGCATGGCTGCTCACGCTCTCGACCATGCACCACGCCGCCGCAAAAGCAAACTTGACAGCCGTCAAGTTTGTCCCGAAGGATGGTTATCAGTGACCGCCGTCACCCGTCGCGTGCCGCAAAGGAGCGTTCATGCCCGCCACCATCAGCACCCCGCACTACCTGCTTGACCAGGCGCGGCGGCGGTTGACCCCGTCGATCAACAACTTCCCCGGCATGGGTCTGGTGGAGCGCAAGCTGCTCGAGACCGAGTTCCCGGAACACAAACTCGCCGACCCGCCGCCGGGCAGCGGGCTCAAGCCGGTCCTCGGCGACGCCGGACTGCCGTTCATCGGCCACATCATCGAGATGTTGCGCGGGGGACCGGACTACCTGATGTTCCTCTACCACACCAAGGGCCCCGTGGTGTTCGGGGATTCGCCGGTCCTGCCGGGCGTCGCGGCGCTGGGCCCGGACGCCGCGCAGGTCATCTACTCCAACCGCAACAAGGACTACTCGCAACAGGGCTGGGTCCCGGTGATCGGCCCGTTCTTTCACCGCGGCCTGATGCTGCTCGACTTCGAAGAGCACATGTTCCACCGGCGGATCATGCAGGAGGCCTTCGTCCGTTCCCGCCTGGTGTCCTACGTCGAACAGATGGACCAGGTCGTTTCGCAGGTGGTCGCCAACGACTGGGTCGTCAACGACGCGCGATTCCTTCTTTATCCGGCGATGAAGGAGCTGACCCTCGACATCGCCTCGATGGTATTCATGGGCCACGAGCCGGGCACCGACCGCGAGCTGGTGACCAAGGTGAACAAGGCGTTCGCGATCACCACCCGCGCCGGCAACGCGATCATCCGCACCAGCGTTCCCCCGTTCACCTGGTGGCGAGGCCTCAAGGCGCGCGAGTTGCTGGAGAACTACTTCCGCGCACGGGTCAAGGAACAGCGCGGCAAGAACGGCAATGACCTGCTGTCGGTGTTGTGCCAGACCGAGGACGAGGACGGCAACAAGTTTTCCGACGAGGACATCGTCAACCACATGATCTTCCTGATGATGGCCGCCCACGACACTTCGACGTCGACCGCGACGACGATGGCCTACCACCTGGCCGCCAACCCGGACTGGCAAGAGCGTTGCCGCGACGAATCCGACCGCCTCGGCGACGGGCCGCTGGACATCGACTCCCTGGAGAAGCTGGAGTCACTGGACCTGGTCATGAACGAGGCGATCCGGCTGGTGACGCCGGTGCAGTGGGCCATGCGGCAGACGGTGCGCGACACCGACCTGCTGGGCTACTACATCCCCAAGGGCACCAATGTCATCGCCTACCCCGGGATGAATCACCGGCTGCCCGAATTGTGGACGGACCCGCTGAAATTCGACCCCGACCGGTTCACCGAGCCGCGCAACGAACACAAGCGGCACCGCTACGCATTCACGCCATTCGGCGGCGGCGCGCACAAGTGCATCGGAATGGTGTTCGGGCAGTTGGAGATCAAGACGATCCTGCACCGCCTGCTGCGCAGGTATCAGCTCGAACTGCCCCGCCCGGGATACCACCCCGAGTGGGACTACGGCGGCATGCCGGTGCCCAAGGACGGCATGCCGATCCTGCTGCGCCCGCTCTAGTTATCTCGCGAGCCGGCGCAGCTAATCACCCGCCATCAGCCGGTTGGCGCAGGCGATCACCGCGCGCAGCGCCGACTGCGTCGGATCCTGCGACCAACCCAACGCCCACTCCGCGCGAATCCCGTTGCTGCCCTTGATAAAAGTGGCGGTGACGTCGCCCGACTGCAGCTGGTGAAACTTCAACATCTCCACGGTGATCCCGCGCTCGTGCAGCATCGTGGTGAGGGCGGCGACCGGACCGCTGGCCGCGGCGGTCGAGGCGCTGATGTGATCGCGGACGGCGATCATCGCCCGGAAGTTGCGCGGCTGCGGGCCGAGCCGCCCGGCGGGCCGCTCGGTGTCCGTGCACGCCCAGTGCCCGAGCCGCAGCGGGCCGGCGGTGTGACCGTAGGTGGCGACGAAGCCTTCCCAGGACATCGCGTCGGCCTCTTCGCGCAGGCCGCGAGGCAGCGCGGCACCGAAGTGGTCGGCGAACCATTCCGAATGCGGACGAGAAACAGGCTGAGAAAAAGGCATGGTGTCGGTCTTCCCTGATCAGCTGGAGCGACCGACGGCTGTAGCTTCCGACCCGCAGCGGGGGGTCGGTCTGGATCAGACCCCGCTGCGGGTGCTGGCTACGGCACGCTGAAGAAGACGCACGAGCGCGAGACTAGACGCCCCGAACCCGACTACGCAAATGAATTTTCCTCAGCGGAAGGGCATTCGGCCAAACCCCTTCCGCCGCAACGCAACCGCGCGGTCCGCTACCATCGCCGAACGTGAACTCGAAGTAAGCCGATCACCCGTTCGGGCCCGGCGACGGGTGAAACCGAAGGTAGGCCTGGATCGTCGTTCCGGATGACGTCGTGTGCGTGCGCACTAAGTCCGATATGGCATTGACCAGAAACAGGCCACGGCTGGCCGGGCCGTCCGGGCCCGGGTCCAGGCGTCCCACCAGCCGGTCGTCCAGCCGTCCGGTGTCGCGCGCCTCACAGACCAGGTGCTCGTCATCGCGCCAGAACGCCAGCCGGCACGCGCCTTCGGTATACATCAGGCTGTTGCTGGCCAGCTCGGTGGCGATCAATTGCAGGTCTTCGATGCCATCCCGGGACAGCCCCACCCAGCCGGCGTAGTCGACGGCGAAGGAACGTGCGGGGCGTAGGTCCGCCGACTTGCGGACCATGTAGGTGACGGCTCCCGGCTTGACGTGAAGCGGCCGGTTGCAGCGCTCGAGGACGTCGTCGGGCGCGTAGTCGGCGCTGCGGTGCAGCTCCCCGCATCTCCACAGCAGGGGATGGGTCGCGCGGGCATCGGCCAGCACGTCGTCGTTCAGCCGGCTCGCGTCGTAGAGGCACAACCCGGTGGCCTGGTACCCCTCGAGGGCCCCGTTGACCAGCGCCTCGTGCTCGATGCACGCGACGAACTCGTCGTCGCTGCGGCCGGGCCAGGCGAGTTGGCTCACGATCCGCACCCGTCGATCGGGGTGTTCGTCGGCGAAGGAGCCCTGGATCGCCATGAACCGGCTCGGGTTGCGGCCGACCTCCGCGATGTCGGCCAGCCGCAGCCCGGCCGGAAGGCCGCCGCCGGAGGCTTGGAACGCTTGGAACGCGTCCCGCAGCAAGGCCAGCTTGTCGTCGGGCAACGCGACGAGCACCGCCTCGTCCCTCGTCAAACCGTCGAGCACGAAGCGCACCACGACGTCCAAATACTCCCGCTGCGAGCGGTACAGGAGGGCGGAATGAACGAAACCCCGTTGCGCGGTTTTCGTCCCCCCCAAACCTCCTGTCATTCCGGCACTCTCGCTTTCGATCACTAGTGCCAACCCCCTGCTGGATCCGGCCATAAGACTTTTCCCATCCCCATACCCCCGAAGGCCCCTCCGTATACGCACGAACAGGTCACACCCGCGGGCAAAGCGGTCCCTAGAGCCACCAGGAGGCGGCGGCGTCCAGATGCCGGCGGAGGCGGTAGCGTGCGAGGCTGTCGTCGCCGACCTCCATCGCCTGCAGAATCCGCAGGTGAGCGTGCTCGACGGCCACGACATCGGCCCACGTGGGCGCCGGTTGCCCGGTGCTGGACCAGTTGCGGCGAAACAGCTCGACGATGATGCGAAGAAACAGTTCCAGCAGCGCGTTGCCGGCCAGTTGCGCCAAGCCGAAGTGGAACCGGAACTCCTCGGCGGCGGCCTGGCGTACATCGCCGGCGGTTCCTCGAGGGCTTCCGTCGAGCACCGACCGGTGGGCCGCCAGGAAGGCCGCCACCTCGGGTTCGGCGCGCTGCTTGACGACTTTGACGACGTTGTCGATCTCGATGGCATCGCGGACGCAGCGCAGGTCTTCGCGGGTCGGCTTGCGGTACTGCAGGTAGAGGGCGATGGTGTCGATGCTGGCCTGGGCCTGGGGCCTGGCGACGACCAGCCCGCCGCCGGGTCCGCGGCGCATCTGCGCGACCGAGTGATATTCGAGCAGCCGCACCGCTTCCCGGAACACCGCGCGGCTCACCCGGTAGCGCTCCAGCAGCGCGGTCTCCGTTCCGAACACCGAACCCACCCGCCAGCCGTCCGCGACGATCTCGTCACCGATGCTGGCCGCGAGATTTTCGGCGAGCTTGCCCCTGGGCGCCCCCGTGTTCGGCCGCCGTGGGCCGCGTGCCCGGCTTCCCCGGTGATGCTGCTGCAACCACGCGGTCACGGCTTCGACGTGGCGCTCGCTGAGCGTCTTGGCCCGCGCGGCGTCTCCGGCGGTCACGGCCGCGACGATTGCGGCGTGGGCGCTGTGCATCTGGTCGACCGCCTCGATGGCCTCCGTCGCCGAGTCGGCCCGCGACCGCAGGGCGTATCGCGTGGTGAGCCGCATCAAGATGTCGACGAACAGTTGCAGCACCGGGCTTTTGGATTGCTCGGCCAGCGCGATGTGGAACTCGTCGCGGGGCGCGGGTAAACCCGGCGGCCACTGCTCCTCCGCGCGCAACACCGCCCGCAGCCGGTCGATGCCGGCCTCGTCGATCCGCTCCGCCGCGAGGGACGCCGCCAGGGGCTCGAGCACCAGGCGCGCGTTGAGCAGGTCGCCCAGCGTGGTGCCCAGGTACTCGAGATAGATCACCACGGCGCGGGTCGCCGGACCCGCATCCGGCTCGCAAATCAGCAGCCCGCCGCCCGGTCCGCGGCGCATCCGAGCGACCTGGTGGTGCTCGACGAGGCGAACGGCTTCCCGCAGCACCGATCGACTCACGCCATAGCGTTGTTGCAGCTCCTGTTCGGAGCCCAGCGATTCCCCGACGGTCCAGCCGCGGCGAACGATGTCCGCCTCGATCTGGCGGGCCACCTTCGAGGCCAGCTTGTTCGCTCGGCCGGTATCCGGGTCAGAGCTCAATGATGCTCTCCCCCAAGCTATCTCAGCATGTCAGCAACATGCATCCGGCGACCGGGCCGCCGCCCACCGAGACCACGGCGACCTCCGGTCGTTGCGACACCTGGCGCTCGCCCCCTTCGCCGCGCAACTGCAGGCATCCTTCGTGCAGCGCCCAGTAGCCGTGCATGCGCCCGGCCGAGAGCTGGCCGCCGTAGGTGTTCAGCGGCAGTTCGCCGTCGCGGGCGATCCGCGTCCCGCCCTCGACGAACGGGCCGGCCTCGCCGTCGCCGCATATCCCCAGCGCTTCCAGCCAGGCGAGGGTCAGATACGTAAAACCGTCGTACAACTCGGCGAGGCCGAGGTCGGCCGGCGTCAGCTGGGTGCGCGACCACATCTGCGCCGCCGCATCCGACATGGCCATCTTCGGGTAGTCGTCGCGGTGGAACCAGCCACCGGCGCCGTCGGACCCGCCGAT
This sequence comes from Mycobacterium sp. 852002-51057_SCH5723018, assembly GCF_001667035.1. Taxonomy (GTDB): domain Bacteria; phylum Actinomycetota; class Actinomycetes; order Mycobacteriales; family Mycobacteriaceae; genus Mycobacterium. The sequence continues at coordinate 78,379 of NZ_LZIR01000040.1, read as the reverse complement.
CGCCTCCACCGCCACCACGCGGTGCGGGCAGTCGCGACCATATTCCGCGTGGGAAACCACCACCGCGATTGAGCCGTCGATGGGGACGTCGCAGTCCAGCAGCCCGAACGGCGTCGACACCGGCCGCGCGCCCAGGTAGTCGGCCATTGTCATCGGGTCGCGGTACACCGCGAGGGGATTCAACGCGGCGTTGCGCCTGCCGTTGAGCGCCAACCAGCCCAGTTGTTCTTTGGTGGTCCCGTACAGCTCCATGTGGCGACGGCAGTTCAGCGCCAGCCAGTTGGCCGCCGAATAGGCGTGGGCCGCAACAAGATCCGTGACGTCGTCCATCGCGCCGACGGCCGGCTTGGGCTCCCCTTCGGGGGTGTCGAACATGCGGGCCAGCGCCGGCGCCGGGGCGTTCGCTTGCGGTTTGACCGGTACCGTGCCGCCGAGCATCTGTATCGTCCGGTAGACGACCACATGGCGGACGCGGCGCTCGGCGACCGCGCGGCACGCCGACATCACCGGACTCAGCAAGCCGCCGGTGCCGAATCCGGCTCCGCAGTCGGCAGCCTCGATCCCCAGTTGGGCGTTGACCTCCTGGGCCGGGGTGTCGCCCAGCGTCGCAATTCCGTCGATGTCACCCGCGCGCAGGCCGGCGTCGTCGATGGCGGCCCGCACCGCCTCCATGGTCAGTTCCACTCCGGGAATGCCGGTGCGACGGCCGATCCGCGAGATGCCGATGCCGGACAGAATCGCCTCTTTTTCGAAATACGCCATGCACACCACCCCGTCGACAATCCGCCACCCGCGCTCGAATTAATAGAGTGTACTGTATTGGTCGTGTCAGGCGCGCCGACGTCTCAGCTGCTCATCGAGCATTGCGAGGTGTGCGCGCGCTGGGTGCACCCCGCGACGGGTGAATGCCGCGACTGCGGCGGCCGGCTGGTGGCGCGGCCGGTGTCGGGGCGCGGCGCGGTGTTCACCTACACGGTCAACCACCACCCATACAACCCCGACATTCCGACCCCCTACGTGATCGCCATCGTCGAGCTCGTTGAGCAGAGCGGGCTGCGGGTGGCCGCCAATATTGTTGGCTGCGAACCGGATTCGGTGACTTGCGGAATGCCCGTACAGATCCAGCCGGAGAGGGGCAGCGCCGGCGCCCCGCAATTCGTCCCGGCCTGACGCCCCACGCGTCTGACGCCGCGGATGGCACGAGCGTGCGCAGCTGTACGCCACGACCGGCGTGCCGCGGTTCAAACACGCACGCTCGCGAAGCGGGAGCCGGGTGGCCGGCTAGTTGATCAGCGGGTCGCGCGGCATGCCGAGGATCCGCTCGGCGATCTGGTTGCGGGTCACCTCGGACGTGCCGCCGGCGATCGCCATGCCGCGCGCGCCCATGATCAGCCGGCCCGGCGCGGCGCCCGGCCCGTCGACCAGCGCGACCTCTGGCCCGGTCAGCGCCGCCATGATCGCGGCCCCCTCCACCATGTGCTCGGCCAGCTTCAGTTTGGTGACGTTGCCTTCCGGCCCCGGACCCGCGCCTTCGACGCTGCGGGCCACCCGGCGCAGGTTGAGCAGCCGCAGCGCGGTCTCATTGGCCAGGTAGGACCCCACCCGGATATCCGCGCCCGCCAACCGATCTGCGTGCTGGCGGGCCAGCTCTACCAGCGCGGTCGCCAGCCCCTCGTAGAACGACCCGCTGCCGCCGATGCTGACCCGCTCGTTGCCCAGCGTCGCGCGCGCGACCGTCCAGCCTGAGTTGGGCGCCCCGACGACGTCCTCGTCGGGGACGAACAGGTCGTTGAAGAACACCTCGTTGAAGTCCGAGCCGCCGGTCATCTGCCGCAGCGGCCGCACCTCGACCTCGGGCGCCTTCATGTCGACGATCACCGTGGTGATGCCGGCGTGCTTGGGCGCATCCGGATCGGTACGCACGGTGGCCAGGCCCCGCGCGCAGTAGTGGGCCCCGCTGGTCCAGACCTTTTGGCCGTTGATCTTCCAGCCGCCGTCGACCCTCGTGGCCCGGGTCTTGATGGACGCCGCATCCGACCCCGCGTCGGGTTCGGAGAACAGCTGGCACCAGATCTCATCCTTGCGCAACGCCTTCTCAACGAATCTTTCGATCTGCCAAGGGGTTCCGTGCTGGATCAGGGTCAGGATCACCCATCCCGTGATGCCGTAGTCCGGACGCTTGATGCCGGCCGCGCGGAATTCCTCCTCGATCACCAGCTGCTCCACCGCATCGGCGGCCAGACCCCATGGCTTGGGCCAGTGCGGCATCACGTAGCCGGTCGCGATCAGCCTGTCGCGTTGCGCCTGCTTGTCCAACGCGGCGATCTCCGCGGCGTCGGCGCGGATACGGGTGCGCAGCTCTTCGGCCTCCGGCGGCAGATCCACGCTGTTTTCCCGGACGGCGCCGGCCGCGATGCGCTCGAAGACATCCCGCGCCGGCGCGTCCCCGCCGAACAGCGCCGCGGTCACCAGCGCCCGGCGCAGATGCAGGTGTGCGTCGTGTTCCCAGGTGAAGCCGATGCCGCCGTGCACCTGAATGTTGAGTTCGGCATTGCGCGCGTAGGCCGGCAAGGCCAGCGCGGCCGCCGCGGCGGCGGCGAGACGGAACTGCCCCTCATCCTCGCCGGCAGCGCGCGAGGCGTCCCACACCGCCGCGGTCGCCGACTCGGCGGCCACCAGCATGTTCGCGCAATGATGCTTGACCGCCTGGAAAGTGGCGATAGTGCGACCGAACTGCTGGCGCACCTTGGCGTATGCGACGGCGGCGTCGACGCAGTCCAAGGCCCCGCCCACCGCCTCCGCGGCCAGCAGCGTCCGGGCGCGGGCCAGGGCCGATTCCCGGGCGCCCGGCATCACGTCGTCGGGCGTAACGCTCACGTTGTCCAGCCGGACCCGTCCGGAGCGCCGGGTCGGGTCGAAGTTCTCGGGCACCTCCACCGAGACGCCCTCGCGGCCGCGCTCCACCACCAGCACGTCGTCTCCGGCCGAGATCAGCAGCAGCTCGGCCAGCCCGGCGCCCAGCACGATCCCCGCCTCGCCGTCGCCGATACCATCGGAGACCGCCACCCGGCTGTCCAGACCGATTCCGGCAGTGACGGTTCCATCGATCAGCCCAGGCAAGAGCCGCGACTTCTGTTCGGCGGTCCCGTCTTTGGCGATCATCGCCGACGCGATCACGGTGGGCAGGAACGGTCCCTGCGCCACCGCCCGGCCGAGCTCCTCGATCACCACCACGAGCTCGGGCAAGCCGTAGCCCGAGCCGCCGTGCTCTTCGTCGATGTGCAGGCCCAGCCAGCCCAGCTCCGCCAGGCTCTGCCAGAAGGGGGGCCGGGATTCGTCGGTTGCGTCGAGCAGCGATCGCGCCGCCCAGCGCGCCTTTTGCGCGGTCAGGAACGCGCGGGCCACGTCGGCGAGTTCGCGATGGTCGTCGGTCAGTGCGATACCCATGGGGCACTCCTCCTCGGCTTGGCGGTGCCGACCCGCGGCGCCAGCGCCGCGCTTGCGATCGCTACCCGGCCCGCCCGTCGCGGGGCTGACGCCTGCCCCGCTCCGAGGGGGAGCGGGGCGGCTGCCTAAAGAGGATACTGTATTGCCGAGGCCATAGGACCCGGGGGCGTCTACTTGGGGGCGAACCGCTGGCCGGCGTCCAGCCGCAGGCACTGGCCGTTGAGCATCGGGATTTCCACGATGGCCGCCACCAGCTTGGCGTACTCCTCGGGCCGGCCCAGCCGTTTCGGGAACGCCGCGTCCTTGGTCAGCGCCGTCGCGAATTCGTCCGGAATGCCCTTGGTCAGCCCCGTGGCGAACAGGCTCGGCGCGATCGCCAGCACCCGGATGCCCACCGAACCTAGGTCGCGCGCCATCGTCAGGCACATCCCCGCGACGCCCGCTTTGGCGGCGGTGTAGGCGATCTGCCCGATCTGGCCCTCGAACGCCGCGATCGAGGCGGTGTTGATGATGACGCCGCGCTCCTCGTCCTCGGGCTCGTTCTTGGCCATGTGCGCGGCGGCCAGCCGGCTGATGTTGAAGGTGGCGATGAGGTTGAGGTCGACGACCGACTGGAAGGACTCGAGGTCATGGGGGCCCGACTTGGTCAGCGTGCGCTTGGCGATCCCGCCGCCGGCGGTCGTCACCGTGACGTGCAGGCCACCCAGCTTGTCGACGGCGGTCTGCAACGTCTCCTCGGTTCCCTGGAAGTCGGTAACGTCGACGGGATAGAACGCACCGCCGATCCCTTCGGCGACGGTCTTGCCGTCGGAACCCTCGCGGTCGAAGATCGCGACCTCCGCGCCGCGCTCGGCCAGCAACTCCGCGGAGGCGCGACCCATCCCCGACGCGCCACCGATGACGATGACCTTCTTTCCGTTGATCTCCATCCGGACCTCCTTCTTAAGGCTTGTCAGAATTCATGAAATTTGTAACGTTAAGTAGGCACGCTAGCGTGTCCGCCCCCGAGGCTTGTCGGCGAGCCATGCCAAGCTGAGCAAGTGCTCCTTCTGGACGTGGCAAGCACATCGCTTAATGTCGGCGGCACGTCGTCGCGCCTGACCAAGGTCGCCCACATCGCCGACCTCCTGCGCCGCGCCTCCACAGAATTGCCGGCCGACCCCGATGCGGTCGCGACCATCGTGTCGTGGCTCTCCGGCGAGCTGCGCCAGCGCCAGATCGGCGTGGGCTGGGCGTCGGTGCGCTCGCGCCCGCCGCCGGCGGCCCATCCGACGCTTACCGTCGCCGGCGTGGACGCCACCTTCTCCGAGATCGGCGCGGTGTCCGGCAAAGGCTCACAGGCCAGGCGCGCCGAGCTCGTCGCGGGATTGTTCGCCGCCGCCACCGAAACCGAGCAGGCCTTCCTGGTGCGGTTGCTCGGCGGCGAGCTGCGGCAGGGCGCGCTGGCCGGAATCATGGCCGACGCGGTGGCCAAGGCCGCCGGAATCCCGGCCGCCGCGGTGCAACGCGCTGCGATGCTGGGCGGGGACCTGCCGGCGGTCGCGGCGGCGGGCCTGTCCGGCGGACCCGCGGCGCTGGACGCGTTCACCCTGCGGGTGGGCCGGCCGGTCAGCCCGATGCTGGCCCAGACCGCCACCGGGGTGGCCGACGCGCTCGAACGCCACTGCGGCACAGCCATTTTCGAGGCGAAGCTGGACGGCGCCCGGGTGCAGATCCACCGGGCCGGCGACGAGGTGACGATATACACCCGAAGCCTCGACGACGTCACCGCACGGCTGCCCGAGGTGGTGGACGCGACGCTGGCGCTCCCGGTGCGCGACCTGATCGCCGACGGTGAGGCGATCGCGCTGCGGCCCGACAACCGGCCGCACCGCTTCCAGGTCACCGCCTCGCGGTTCGGCCGATCCGTCGACGTCGCGGCGGCCCTTGCCGCACAGCGGCTTTCGGTGTTCTTCTTCGACATCCTGCATTACGACGGCGCGGACCTGCTGGACGCACCGACCACCGAGCGGCTGGCCGCCCTGGACGCGCTGGTGCCGCCGGCGCAACGGGTCGACCGGCTGACGACCTCGGACCCCGCGCAGGCCGCCGACTTCCTGAACGCCACCCTGGCCGCCGGGCATGAAGGGGTGATGGCCAAGGCGCCGGACGCGGTATACCTCGCGGGCCGCCGCGGGGCGGGCTGGCTGAAGGTCAAGCCGGTACACACGCTGGACCTGGTGGTGCTCGCCGTCGAGTGGGGGTCGGGGCGCCGACGCGGCAAACTGTCCAATATCCACCTGGGCGCGCGCGATCCGGCCACCGGCGAATTCGTCATGGTCGGAAAGACTTTCAAGGGCATGACCGATGCCATGCTGGACTGGCAGACCGCACGGTTCACCGAACTCGCGGTCGGCGCGACGGACGGTTATGTCGTGCGGCTGCGCCCCGAGCAGGTCGTCGAGGTGGCCCTCGACGGCGTGCAGAAGTCGTCGCGCTATCCCGGCGGACTGGCGCTGCGGTTTGCCCGGGTGGTGCGCTACCGCGACGACAAGAGCCCCGCCGAGGCCGACACCATCGACGCGGTGCGGGCGCTGTATTAAAAACACGCGTTGTCAACGTTGCGCGCGTAGGGTTTTTCGCCGTGGCTATCAAAGAGCACGACAGAGACGTCAGCTTCATCCACACCGACGCCGAGCTGCCCCCCGTCGCGATCGTCGACCGCTCCCCCATCACCACCCGCCATAAAATCGTCTTCGCCGCGATCGCCGTCGTCGGCGCAGTCGCCTGGGCGATCATCGCGTTCGCCCGCGGCGAGACGGTGAACGCGGTGTGGTTCGTGATCGCGGCGATCTGCACCTACATCATCGGGTTCCGGTTCTACGCCCGATTGATCGAAATGAAGATCGTTCGCCCACGCGACGACCACGCCACCCCCGCCGAGGTGCTCGACGACGGCACCGACTACGTCCCGACCGACCGGCGGGTGGTGTTCGGCCATCACTTCGCCGCCATCGCCGGGGCCGGCCCGCTCGTCGGCCCGGTGCTGGCCACCCAGATGGGTTACCTGCCCTGCAGCATCTGGATCATCATCGGTGCGGTATTCGGCGGCGCCGTGCAGGACTACCTAGTCCTGTGGATCTCTACCCGCCGACGGGGCCGCTCCCTGGGCCAGATGGCCCGCGACGAGCTCGGCGCCACCGGCGGCGCCGCCGCCCTGTTAGGGGTCCTGGTCATCATGGTGATCCTGATCGCGGTGCTGGCGCTGATCGTGGTGAAGGCGCTGGCCCAAAGCCCTTGGGGTGTGTTCTCGATCGCCATGACCATCCCTATCGCCCTGTTCATGGGGTTTTACCTGCGGTTCCTGCGCCCCGGCCGCGTGTCGGAAGTGTCGGCGATCGGCTTCGTGCTGCTCCTGGTCGCCGTGGCGTCGGGCAATTGGGTTGCCGAAACATCTTGGGGTGCAACGTGGTTCACGCTGTCACCGGTCGCACTGAGTTGGTGCCTGATCATTTATGGCCTCGCCGCGTCGGTGCTGCCGGTGTGGTTGCTGCTTGCGCCCCGCGATTACCTGTCCACGTTCATGAAGGTCGGCGCCGTCGGGCTGATCGCGGTCGGCATCTGCATCGCGCGACCGCTGATGCAGGCGCCCGCCGTCTCGCACTTCGCCACCAGGGGTGACGGTCCGGTGTTCGCCGGCTCGCTGTTCCCCTTCCTGTTCATCACCATCGCCTGCGGCGCGCTGTCCGGCTTTCACGCGCTGATCTCCTCCGGGACGACGCCGAAGCTGCTGGAGAAGGAAGGCCAGATGCGGCTCATCGGCTACGGCGGCATGCTCACCGAGTCGTTCGTCGCCGTCATGGCGCTGATCACGGCGTCGATCATCAACCAGCACCTGTACTTCACCCTCAACGCGCCGGCCGCCCAGACCGGCGGCACCGCGGCCACCGCCGCGGACTACGTCAACAAGCTCGGCCTGTCCGGCGCGCCCGTGACCGCCGACCAGATCAGCCAGGCCGCCAGTAGCGTCGGTGAGAAGTCGATCGTGTCGCGTACCGGCGGAGCACCGACGCTGGCCTGGGGAATGTCGGAGGTGCTGCAGCGCGTGTTCGGCGGCGCCGGCCTCAGGTCCTTCTGGTACCACTTCGCGATCATGTTCGAGGCGCTGTTCATCCTGACCACCGTCGACGCGGGCACCAGGGTCGCGCGTTTCATGCTTTCCGACATGCTCGGCAACCTGGGTGGTCCGCTGTCGAAGCTGCAAAACCCGAGCTGGCGCCCCGGAGTGTGGGTATGCAGCCTGGCCGTCGTCGCCGCGTGGGGCAGCACCCTGCTGATGGGCGTGACCGATCCGCTGGGCGGGATCAACACGCTGTTCCCCCTGTTCGGCATCGCCAACCAGTTGCTCGCGGCGATCGCGCTGACCGTCATCACGGTGGTGGTCATCAAGAAGGGCCTGCTGAAGTGGGCGTGGATCCCGGGAGCGCCGTTGCTGTGGGATCTGGCGGTCACGCTGACGGCATCGTGGCAGAAGATCTTCTCCGGCGACCCCGCGGTCGGTTATTGGACCCAGCACTCCCAATACCTGGCGGCCAAAAATGCGGGCAAGACCGCGTTCGGTTCGGCGAAGAACGCCCATCAGATGAGCGAGGTCATCAGGAATACCTTCATCCAGGGCACCCTGTCGATCCTGTTCGCACTGGTCGTCGTCATCGTGCTGATCGTCGGAATTGTCGTGTCGCTCAGGGTAATTCGCGGCAACGGCAGGCCGTTGACGGAGGAAGAGCCGGTCCCGTCGAAACGGTTCGCGCCGTCGGGCCTGATTCCCACCGCCGCCGAACGCCAGGTGCAGCGACAGTGGGACGCGCCCGACAAGGTCGTGTCGAAGGCGCCCGCGCCGTCCTAAAATTGCGCGATGAGAGTCGGTATCGACTTCGGCACCACCCACACCGTCGTTGCCGCCGTCGACAGGGGCAACTATCCGGTCGTCTCCTTCGACGGGGTTGATACGTGGCCCTCGCTCATCGCGGCCAACGGCGAAGGAGAGTTGCGCTTCGGTCCGGACGCGGCGGCCGTGCGCCACCAGCCCGGGTGGTCCGTGCTGCGATCGTTCAAGCGCCTGCTCACCGAGGCCGGCCCGCAGACCGAGGTAACACTGGCGGGCCGCAATCACCGGCTGAGCGACCTGCTCACCGGCTTTCTGGCTCAGCTGAAACGCGACCTGCAGCGCGGTTCCAACGCCACCCTTGCGCCGGGCGAGACCGTCGAGGCCGCGATCAGCGTGCCGGCCAACGCCACCAGCGCCCAGCGCCTGCTGACGCTGGATGCCTTCGTGGCGGCCGGTTTCCACGTTGTCGCACTGCTGAACGAGCCCTCGGCCGCCAGCCTCGAATACGCCCACCGCTACCGCTCCACCATCACCGCCAAACGCGAATACGTCCTCATCTACGACCTCGGCGGGGGCACGTTCGACGCGTCGCTGCTGAAGATGACCGGACACGAGAACGAGGTCGTCGTCAGCGAGGGCATCCAGCGGCTCGGCGGTGACGACTTCGACGAGGCGATCGTGGACCTCGTGCTGGCCCGGCTGAGCCTGCCCGGGGCGGACCCGGCCACGCGCGAGGTGCTGCGCGAGGAATGCGCCGCCCGCAAGGAGGCCGTCGGGCCGCAGACGCGCCGTTTCCTGGTCGATCTCGCCGGGGTCGGCGAGACCGACCGGCCCCCGTTCTCCTGCCCCATCGACGACGTCTATTCCGTGTGCGCGCCGCTGGTCGACAAGACGATGTCGCTGCTGCAGCGCGTCCTGCACGACCCGACCGGAGGCCGCGAGGACGTGGCGTGGTCGGAGGTGGCGGGCATCTACGTGGTGGGCGGGGCCGGGGGCTTCCCGTTGGTGTCCCGGATGCTGCGCACCGCCTTCGGCGAGAAGCGCGTGAAGCGCTCGCCGCACCCGTTCGCGGCGACGGCCATCGGCCTGGCGGTCTTCCTGGACAAGGAGGCGGGTTTCGAGTTGTCCGAACGCTTTTCGCGGCACTTCGGGGTCTTCCGGGAGGCGCACGCAGGCACTGACGTGGTCTTCGACCCGATCGTGCCCAAGGACGCCTCGCTGCCCGGCGATGGGCGCACGCCGCTGGTGATCAAGCGGACCTACCGGGCGGCGCACAACATCGGACACTTCAGGTTCGTGGAATGCAGCCGCCTCGTCAACGGCCGTCCCGACGGGGACGTGACGCCGTACGATCCGGTCCTGTTTCCGTTCGATCCGGACCTGCGCGACCGCGACGACCTCGGGCGCCAGCCGGTCGGTCGGTGGAGCGACGGCCCGGACGTCGAGGAGCGCTACGTCGTCGCCCCAGGTGGCGCCGTGGAGGTGACGCTGACGACGCAGCCGGCCGGCTTCAAGCGCACCTTCCGACTGGAGCGCTGCGCCGCAGGTTTATGAGTCCGCACCCCACCGGGAATACCTGGGGTCATGACAGAGATTGATTTGGAAGCCCTGTCCACTCCCGAACACGGCTACACGATCAACGACGAGGACGACGATGAGCCGGTCCTGCTGGATCGGGACGGCAATCCGGTGGACACGTGGCGCGAGCGATATCCGTACGACCACCGGATGCCGCGTGACGAATACGAACGGCTGAAGCGCAGGCTGCAGATCGAGCTGCTGAAGCTGCAAAATCACGCCAAACGCACCGGGCGCCGGCATGTGATCGTGTTCGAGGGGCGTGACGCCGCCGGCAAGGGCGGCACGATCCAGCGGTTCATGGAGCACCTCAATCCCCGCAGCGCGAAGGTGGTGGCGCTGGAGAAGCCGAGCGAACGCGAACGAACGCAGTGGTATTTCCAGCGCTACATCGCCCACCTGCCGGCCGGCGGTGAGATCGTGTTGTTCGACCGCTCGTGGTACAACCGCGCCGGCGTGGAGAAGGTGATGGGATTCTGCACGCCCGAGCAGTACGACGAATTCATGGACCAGGCGCCGCTCTTCGAACATTTGCTGGTGGCCAACGGGATAGACCTGACCAAGTTCTGGTTTTCGGTGTCACCCGCCGAGCAGCGCACCCGGTTCGCCGTCCGGCTGGTCGACCCGGTGCGGCAGTGGAAGTTTTCGCCAATGGACATGGAGTCGGTGAACCGGTGGGATGACTACACCGCGGCCAAGGAGGCGATGTTCGCGGCGACCGACACCGACGTCGCGCCGTGGATCGTGGTCAGGAGCAACGACAAGAAGCGGGCCCGGATCAACGCCATGCGTTACGTTCTCGCCAAATCCGACTATGACGACAAGGACCACGAGCTAGTGGGCGAGCCGGATCCGCAGATCGTGGGCCGGGCGCTGACCGACTGAGACGCACACCCGACTGGAAGGAAACATTCCCATGTCCACCTGGCTCATCACCGGCTGCTCGACCGGGCTCGGTCGCGCGCTGGCCGAAGCCGTGCTCGGTGCCGGCCACAATGCCGTCGTGACCGCGCGCGACGTCGCGAAGGTCGCCGACCTCGCGGAGGGCGCGCCGGAGCGCGCGCTCGCGGTCGCCCTCGACGTCACCCAGCCGGCGCAGGTCACCTCGGCGGCGCGGCAGGCCGCCGAGCGGTTCGGCGGAGTCGACGTGCTGGTCAACAACGCCGGCTACGGCTATCGCGCCGCCGTCGAAGAGGGCGACGACGCAGACGTCCGGGAGCTGTTCGAGACGCACTTCTTCGGCACGGTCGCGATGATCAAGGCCGTCCTGCCGGGGATGCGTGCCCGCCGCAGCGGCGCGATCGTGAACATCTCCTCGATCGGGGCAACCGTGACCCCGGTGGGATCCGGCTACTACTCGGCGGCCAAGGCCGCCATCGAGGGGATGAGCGGGTCGTTGCGGGGTGAGCTTGCGCCGCTGGGCATCTCGGTGACGGTCGTGGAGCCCGGCGCGTTCCGTACCGACTTCGCCGGTCGCTCGCTCGCGCAGTCGGCCACCGTCATCGACGACTACGCGAGCACCGCCGGGCAGCGCCGCAAGGAAAACGACACCATGCACGGCACCCAGGCCGGCGACCCCGCCAAGGCGGCCGCCGCGATCATCGCGGCCGTCGAATCGAGCGAGCCACCCGGCTTCCTGCTGCTGGGTCCCGACGCCCTGGCGCTCTACCGCTACGTCGCGGAACAGCGCGCCAACGAGATCGCGAAATGGGAAGAGGTCACCAGCGCCACCAACTTCGACTGAGCCTCAGCCGCGCAGCGCGGGCAGCACCTCACGTTCCCACGTCGCGAAGAACCCGTCCATGTCGGGGCCGATCTGCTGCACGTAGACCTCGTCGATGCCGGCGTCGAGGTGCTTGCGCACCTGCGCGGCGTGCTTGTCGGGATCGGGGCCGCACGCGACGCTCTCGGCGACCTTGTCCGGCGGCACCAGCGACATCAGGGCTGCGAAGTCCTTCGGCCGCGGCAGTATCTGCGCGGTCTGCCCGGGCAGCGCCTCGTTGCCCCACAGGCGATGCGCCGCCTTCAGCGCGGCGTCGGGATCCTGGTCCCAGCTGACCTTGGTTCCCGCCTGGACGGGCTTGTCGCCCCCGCCGGATTCCCGAAACGCCTTGACCAACTCCGCGTCGGGCATCGCCAGCGCGTACCCGTCGCCGATGCGCCCGGCGAGCTCGGCGCCCTGCGGACCGAACCCGGAGACGTAGATCGGCACCGGACGCTCGGGTCGCGTGTAGATGCGCGCCTCCTGCACCTCGTAGTGCTTGCCGTGGTGGCTCACCTCGTCGCCGCGGTGCAGCAGCCGGATCACCTCCACCGCCTCCTCGAGCATCTCCTGGCGCACGCCGACGGACGGCCAGGCGTCGCCGAGGATGTGTTCGTTGAGCGCCTCGCCGCTGCCCACCCCGAGCACGAAGCGGCCGTCGAGCTGCACGGCCGCGGTGGCCGACGCGTGCGCGATGATCGCCGGATGGGTCCGCACCGTCGGGCAGGTGACGGCGGTGCTGACCGGCAGCGACGTGACCTCCGACAGCGCCCCGATCACGCCCCACACGAACGGGCTCTGGCCCTGCTCGTCATTCCAGGGATGAAAGTGGTCGGAGATCCACAGCGCGTCGAACCCAGCCGCCTCCGCACGCTTAGCCTGGTCGATCAGTTCCTTGGGGCCGAATTGCTCACAGGACAAGAAGTATCCGATCTTCGTCATGGCGGCGGGCTACCCGCTGCGCGGCGGCTCACGCACGGGCCTAGCAGTGAGTCACGTCGGTCATGCCCGGCCACGCCGTGGGGAGGACCACCCTTTTTGTCCGCCTCACCGCGACAACTCCGGGATAGGCGACGTGCGCCGTGGCGAGAACGGCTTCGCAGTGCAGGAGAAGATTATTCTCCTGAGCCGAGAGACCATTTACGATCGGTGGGTGCCACACACGCTGGAGCACGACCGGCCGCGCGACGGCGTCGTCGTCGTGCGGCTGAACCGCCCCGAGCGGCTCAACGCCATCAACGCCGTCATGCAAACCGAATTGGGCGAGGCGCTGGGCGATTTGGCGTCCGACCAGTCGGTACGGGCCGTCGTACTCACCGGCGCCGGCCGCGGCTTTTGCGCCGGAATCGACATGCGCGACTTCGGACCCGACGTGCCGGAGGCCACCGCGCCGGCGCAGGACCGGATGCGCTTCCAGGAGAAGATGGCCGGCTTGGCCGAAGCTGTCCGTCAATTGCCCCAGCCGGTCATCGCCGCGGTCAACGGCCCGTGCGTCGGCGCGGGGTTCGCATTGTGTCTGGCCTCCGACATCCGAATCTGTTCAGCGGCAGCATCCTTCGGCAACGCGGCCATCCTGCTCGGCCTGTCGGGCGCCGAAATGGGCATCAGCTACCACCTGCCGCGCATCGTGGGCACCAGTGTCGCGGCCGACTGGATGCTGACCGGACGCACGGTATCGGCCGCCGAAGCCGACAAGCGCGGGCTGGTCAGCGAGATCGTCGACCCCGGCCGGCTGGCCGACCGGGCCGTGGAGCTGGCCTCGCTCATCGCCGACCTGGCCCCGCTGGGCGTGCAACTGACGAAGCGCGCGCTGCAGGTCAATACCGACGCGGCCTGCCTCTCCTCGGCGCTGGAACTGGAGAACCGCAACCAGGTCATCTCGCACGCGACCGACGAAGCGGCCGCACGCCGAAAAAAGTGGCAGTAACGCAACCGAGAGGGACGACAGATGTCGTGGGACTTCTCCACCGACCCGCAGTGGGCCCAACAGCTGGAATGGGTTGACGAATTTGTGCGCAGCGAGTGCGAGCCAATCGACCTGATCGTCAAGGAGTCTCACGATCTGGGTGATCCGGTGCGGCAGGCCCTGATCCCGCCGCTGCAAACAATCGTCAAGCAGCGCGGGCTGTGGGCCACCCACCTCGGACCACACCTGGGCGGGCCAGGCTACGGCCAGGTCAAACTGGCGCTGCTCAACGAGATCCTGGGCCGTTCGGAGTGCGCGCCGATCGTCTTCGGTTCACAGGCCCCCGATTCCGGTAACAGTGAGATCCTGGCCCATTACGGAACCCCCGAGCTCAAAGCGCGCTACCTCGAGCCGCTGCTGGACAACCGCATCGTGTCCTGCTTCTCGATGACCGAGCCGCAGGGCGGCGCAGACCCGAAGGTCTTCCGCACCACCGCGGTCACCGACGGCGATCATTGGATCATCAACGGGGAGAAGTGGTTTTCGTCCTTCGCCTCGATGGCGTCATTCATCATCGTGATGGCGATGACCGATCCCGACGCGCCGCCGTACCAGCGGTATTCGATGTTCGTGGTGCCGGGCGACACCCCGGGCATCAACGTGATGCGCGACGTCGGGTTGGGGTATCAGCCACCCGGCGGCGGACGGGAAGGTTATGTCCGTTACGAGGACGTGCGGGTGGCCGCCGACCACATGCTCGGCCCGCGCGGCGGGGCGTTCGCCGTCGCCCAAACCCGCCTGGGAGGCGGGCGCATTCACCATGCGATGCGCACGGTGGGGTTGGTCCGCCGCATCTTCGACATGATCTGTGAGCGGGCGGTGTCGCGCTACACCCAGGGCGAGGCGCTGGCCAACAAGCAACTGGTCCAGGAGATGGTCGCCGACTCATGGATGGAGATCGAAGCCTTCCGGCTGCTGACCGTGCAAACCGCTTGGAAGATCGACCAATTCAACGATTACAAGGCGGTGCGGGCCGACATCTCGGCGGTCAAGGCGATGATGCAGAAGGTGCTGCACGACGTGTCGGCGCGGGCGCTTCAGCTACACGGGTCGTTGGGCACCACTCACGAGATGCCGTTCGTGCAGTACCTGGTGGAGTCGTTCGTCCTGGGACTCGCCGACGGTCCCACCGAGGTGCACAAGGTGACGCTGGCGCGGCTGTTGCTGAAAGACCGGGAGCCGGCACCCGATTTGTTCCCCTCGGAGCACCTGCTGCGGTTGCGTGCGGCCGCCGAGGCGAAGTTTGCGGACAGGCTCGCCGGAATCCCGCGCGGCTAGACCGCTTTGGTGACGCCGACGTAAGACAGCACCACGTCGGATTGGTCGGTCACCCGCGTCAGCACCGCATAGGAGCGGATGAACGACTGTCCCACGCATCCATCGATCTTCACGTGGAAATTGCTGACCATGACCCAGGGGTTCGGACCCCTGAATTCCTTCTTGACGACCGGCACCACAATCACCAAGCCGGGCTTGAGCCCCACGTTGAGCACGCCAGCGATCGGAGCAACAACCAACGGCAGAATATCCCCCGGCACACCGGTCACCGGTCCCGTCACGCCGGGAGTAACGCCGGCGGTGCCCCCGATCGTGACGCCATCGGACGTGCTCATGTCGATGCCGCAGCCGATCTCGTAGCCCACCTCGAGGATGCCTCTAGGCAGCTCCGGCCCGATGAGTGACCCGACAAACGTCCCGCTCGCGAGGTATTCGCGCGAGGAGACGGCGGTGGTCAACGGCGCCACGGGAACCTGCGCCTCGTCCTTGGCGCCCAGCCCCAGGGTCCAACCGTCGGGAGTGTTCAGCGTCACCGGAGGATTCGACGGCAACGCCCCTTCGACCGGTGGCGCTGCCACCGCACCGGCGGGTTCGGCGTCGGGGTCGGCGCTTGTCGATGGCGCCGTCGTCACCGCCATGAGCAGGCAAACCGCGACGACCGCAGCGTGGCGAACGACCACGGTTATCGGCCTCACGCGCGCCACCGTAGGCACGATGCGATTCGACTTGTGGAATTTGCTGGCCAACCGACCACAGTTGTTGTGCGTTCGTAACTGTTGTGCGATGTGGATTTGCCACTGGCGGTTGACTCTGGGATGGCCAATAATTTCAGGACAGACGGACGAAGGGAGCGGCGGTGACACTTCGTGCGGTCGCTCGCGGACTGCTGGCCGGTTCCATCAGCCTCGCGGCTTTCGCCGGCGGCGCCGGCACAGCCCAAGCGCAACCGGATACTGCCCCGCCTCCCGCTCCCCCAATCGAGCAACTGCTGACGCAGACTCTATTCACTCAGTCGCCATCGCTGTTTTCGAATCCGGCCGATCGCGGCCGTCCATCGGAAGCGAACTGGGATGGCGTCGGCATGTATTGCCAAAACCTGTATGTCAAATGCGGTTGAACCGCGGCTAATCCAGCATTGATGCGGCGCGCCCCAGCAACCTCGGTAGGCTGGGCGCCATGGCCTCCAGTTCGTCTCGCGGACAACGCCTTCGGCGGTTGTGCTTGACGATGAGCGACCAAGTCGCCGCCGACTTGAAGCATGCCAACGCACGGAACCAGCCCAAGTCGGTGATCTCGCAACCCAGTTCGCTTTGGTAAATCTCGGCGAGCTCGTCGGTCGGCGGCGCGATGCCCGCCGAGGCCGGAACACGTTGGTACGTATCCGGATCGCAGTTGATCAGAAACCACCCGACGTCAATGCGAGGGTCACCGATCGACCAGATCTCCCAATCGATCACCGCCTCGATGCGGGCGCCGACGGCCAGCAGGTTGCCCAACCGGAAGTCACCGTGGACCACGCTAGGCGCCATGGCCTTTGGCGCCCGCCGCAGCAACGCGTCGCGCACCTTTTGCCAGCCGGGTACCAGCGCCGCGTCGACGGTTCGCAGCGTCTCGCCCCACCGCCGCACCTCCGTGGCCGGGCCCACGACCGGTTCACCGCTCAGGCCAAGCTGAGCCGGCGACAGGCAGTGCAAGGCCGCCAGCACCCGGCACGCATTCCGATAGCGCTCGAGCAGATCACCGGTCGGGGTGCCGCCGTCGAAAAGCGGCTCCTCGCAGTCGCCTTCGACATGGGACATCACCAACAGCGGCGGGCTTCCCGCGTCCTCCCACAGCACAGCCGGAACCGGAACATCGGTCGCGGCAAGCGCTTTGATGATGCGGCCCTGACGCAGCACGTCACGGTGGCCGACCGGCTCGACGCCGGGCGGGGCGACCTTGACCACCACCGGGCGGCCGCTCTGCTCGCCGCGGAAGGTAAGGCTGGACGCGCCGCCGGCCAGCGGGGTGAGGTTGGTGACGTGGGCGTCGGCGAGCCGCCGCCGCAGCTCGTCGGGGTCTAGTTCGACCATTCTCATCCAGTCAGCGGGCCGCTTCTCGGCCAGCCGACCTCGGCCAGGAAGGGCTGGGTGTGTGCGATGCGTCCGGTCATGGTCTTCGGATCGCCCGTGCACAACCGGAAGGCGGTCTCGGTGATCAGTTCGATGTCCTCGGTGTCGGTCTTGGCCAGGTCCAGGGTGCCGGCCCCCGGGGTCGCCACCGGGTTGGACGGAGCGGCGGCGTTGACGGCGATGCCATCGTCGTAAAGCTCGGCGGCGAGGCTTCTCGTCAGCCGGTTGAGCGCGGCCTTGACCGTTCCGTAAATGCCGAAGCCCGCGGTCCGGTCGAATTCGGAGAACGGCGGGCCGGGCGGCAGGTCGCCGCCCACCGATGTCACGTTAAGGATCCAGCCCCGCCCGCGGTCGCGCATCGCCGGAATCGCCAACTGGCACAGGTGCAGCGGGCCCAGCACGTGCATCTCCATCATCAGCCGGGCCCGGCGTTCGGGGAAGCCGTCGAGGCTCCGCAAGAAGGTGACCGCGGCGTTGTTGACCAGGATGTCGGGCGCGCCGACGGCGTCGACCACCTCAGCGAAAAGCCTTGCGCGCTCCTCGGATTGCGACAGATCCGCCTGAACCGCGACGGCCCGACCGCCGGCCGCCAGGATCTCATCGCGGGTCTGGCTCAGCGATCCCTGGTATTTGGGATCGGGTTCCATCGTGCGGGCGGTCAACGCCACCGTGGCGCCGCGAGCGGCAAGGCGCGCCGCGATGGCCCTGCCGAGCCCTCGGCTGCTTCCGGTGACCAGGGCCACCATGCCGTCACACCGTTGGTCGCCGGTCATCGTCGACCTCCTCGGACCGCATCGTGGAAACGCCTTCTCCAAGGCAGAGAATGTCATTATCGGCGGACGAATGGAAGTCCCGGCACCGGGCGTCGGGCCATGGCCTAAATGGTGGGCACTATGGCCTTTTGGCCACTCCCCGCGGCGCCACGGCCGCCCTAACGTGGTGCCATGCAGTCAGTCCTCGACCTCCCGCGCACCGCCGCCGCCCAAGCCGCGATCCAGTTGGCACAGTCCTCCGAGTCGCCGTCGGTGTTCCACCACAGCGTGCGCAGTTATTTCTTCGGTGAGTTGCTCGCAGCCCACGAGGGCATCCGGCCCGGCGCGGAATATGACGGTGAGGCCTTGTGTTTGGCCTGCGTGCTGCACGATCTCGGCGTTGGCGCCGCGGCTCCCGGCAGGGCGCGGTTCGAGGTGGAGGGTGCCGACCTGGCGGCGGCCCTGCTGACCGAGCACGGCTACGACCGCGCGGTGGTCGACGGCGTGTGGGAGGCCATCGCCCTACACACCTCGGCCGGGATCGCGGATCGGCGTGGGGCACTCTGCTACCTGACCCGGTCGGGCATCGGTATGGATTTCGGCCGCAACGCCGGCTTCATCGACGAGCAGACCGCCGCGGCCATCCATGCCCGCTACCCGCGGCTATCCATGGCGAGGACGCTGGTCGATGCGATCGCCGCGCACGCTCGGCGCAGCGCCGAGGCGGCGCCGCCCTATTCGGTGCCCGGAGAGGTGCTGCGCGAAAGGCAGGACGACGGCGTCACCCGATTGGAAGTCATGGCGTCACACGGCCGGTGGGGCGACTGAGGCGCAAAGCATCGAGCGAATAGCTACCTCCGCCCGTAAAGACCAGCAGGAAGAAGGCGAAGCAGAAGAGGATCGCCAGGCTGCCGCCGTTGCCCGCCGGAGGATCCCCGACCGGCCAAAGCGCGTGGGGCTGATGCATCCAGAAGTAGGCGACCGCCATGTTTCCGGAGGCGATGAACGCCGCGGCGCGGGTGAACAACCCCGTGGCGATCAAGAGTCCCGCGACGAATTCGATCAAGCCGGCGTACCAGGCGGGCCACGCACCGACCTCGACCGGCACCGCGGAAGGAACGGGCCAACCGAAGAGGATCGTCGAGCCATACGCGGCGAAGAGCAGGCCGTACACCAACCGAAAGAGACTCAGAACGGCCGGCGCATACCTGGACAGTTTCGAGTTGAGGTTTCGCGTCACGATCCCCTACGTTACGGTCGCGACCCAATCGAGCAGCCGGCGCCACAACCGGTGCCGGCTCGACGCCATGTTGTGGCAGTGTGCGCTGCCGGGCAGCACGACGGTGGTGATGTCGGGGCTGCTGCAATACACGGCGGCCTCGGCCCGCGGATCCGGTGATACGTCGACGACGCCGTAGCCGAGAAACACCGGAACGTCGATCCGCGCGGCGTGCTCAGCCACAACGCCGGGGATCAGCGCGGTGCCAAAGACGCGCGGTACGACCGACTTTGCCGTGACGCAGTCGGCCGCAACGACATCGGCGGGGACGTCGGCGAGGTGGAACCAGCTCTGTAAATACTCGCGCGGGCCCTCGGCATACGGTTCGGGAAGGGCGGCAGGTATCTGCTGGGCAAGCTCGGCGCGGCCCTGCGGGCTTCCAGCCCGGGCGATGAATGCCGCATCCAGATTCAGCGGCGCGACATGATGATTGGTACACCCGAGAGCAGCCAGCCCGGCATAGCTGG
Source organism: Mycobacterium sp. 852002-51057_SCH5723018 (assembly GCF_001667035.1). Classification (GTDB taxonomy): domain Bacteria; phylum Actinomycetota; class Actinomycetes; order Mycobacteriales; family Mycobacteriaceae; genus Mycobacterium. Next base: position 58,872 of record NZ_LZIR01000040.1, on the reverse strand, counting down.
AAAACAGCGATTGCTGGGTGATCGCCAGGTAGGCACCCAGCGAATGCGCTACGGCCACGGCGGGTGCCTGTTCGCCGGTCACGGCCGGCATCTCGGATACGGCGCGCGCGAGGGCGGCCGCGATATCCGCAAAATCGAAATCGCCCGCAGGTTTTGAGCTTTCGCCGGTGCCGAGCGGATCGATGGTCACGACACCGTAGCCGTTCTCGGCGGCGAAGTCGGCGAAGCTGTAGCCGCGCTGTCCCGGAATCCTGAGGTCCCAGTACTCACGGCTATAAGTGCCGCCCGGCAAGCAGACGAGCACGGCGCCGTCGGTAGCGCCGCCGCGCGCCGGATAATAGGACGCTGCCAGGGATGCAGGCTCCCCGACCACGTCGCTGACATCGAAGCGCAGCGGTCGCCCGGGGATCGTCATAAGAAGATCAGGTTTCCAGGTAACCACTCGATGTCAACCTTGAATCTCACCGGTGCGCATTGACAATGGGGTCATGGCTGACGACGCCGGCACAACACCAGCGGTGCAGAGGTCGATTATTCCGCGGATCGTCGTGCAAGACGTCGAAGGGTGCGCGTCGTTCCTGAGATCGGTTTTTGGTGCCGAGGGTGAGGTGTTCACCGACCGTCCCGCTCAATTGGTCATCGGCGACTCGATGGTGATGATCTCCTCCCTGGGTGAACGCGAGCACTTCCCGGCGTTCCTTTACATCTACGTCGACGACACCGACGAGGCCTACCGGCGTGCCGTCGACGCCGGCGCCCAGGTGATCGAGCCGCCAGCCGATCAGTTCTACGGCGACCGCCGCGCCATGGTGAAAGACAGCCACGGAAACGTGTACCAAATAGCCACTCCCGTGTCGTCGATCGGCGGCCCGAACCGCCCGTAACGAAGACGAGCTCTCTACAGAAATCCATCAAGACAACGAGAGCACTTCTTGACGGGGACACGGCATGACCAGCACGTGGATTGGGAACGCCGGCCGCACCGCCCGGATCGCGGGGCTGGCGGGTGCGGCCGCCCTTGGGATGGCCCTGGGCCTGGCGGCGGGCAGCGCGCACGCCGCCCCCAGCACGCCTGACTCGCCACGCGGCCAGGGCACGCTGTACGGCGAACCGGCGGCGGCCGCCCCGTTCTGGCGCTATCAGGGGTATGACGACGACTGCGTGGAAATGGCGGTCTCCGACGTCGTCGGCGAGCGGACCGGGCGCCAGCCCTCCGAGCAGGCCGTCATCAAGGTGGCCCAATCCATCCCGAGCACCGTCCACTCCGGGCCGATCTACACGAAACCCAACAAGCGCAAGCCCGGCAGCGGCACCTCGTTCGACGATGAACCGGCGCTGCTCGCGCACTACGGCGTCCACGCCGTGAGCACCGACAGGCAACGCGCCGCAAAGACCGGTGTACCCACCGGGACGGTGGCGCTCGAGCAGGATCTGGCCAAGGGCCACAAGGTGATCGTCGGGGTCAACTCCGAGCTGATCTGGGGTGAGCCGGTGGAGGACAAGACCTCCGACGGCGAACCACAAGCCGACCACGCCGTGGTGGTCACCGGTATCGACACCGCCCTCGGCGTCGTGCACCTCAATGACAGCGGCATCGAGGATGGCCGGGACGAACAGGTACCGATCGACATCTTCAGCCGATCGTGGGCCAGCAGCGACGAGCAGATGACGGTCACAAGCTAGGCGCCGCGGCCACTCCCAGCAGGCTTAGCAACGCGTCCGTCACCTCGCGGGGGCGTTCCTCCATGACGTAGTGGTCGGCACCGGGCAAGCGAATCAGCCTGGCGTCGGGCATGCGATCGGCCAGTTCGCGGGCGGTGTCAAACGGAATGTAGGGGTCGCGGTCGCCCCAGATCACCGCGGCCGGGCACGATATGGTCGCCAGTCCGTCCGCCAGCCAACCGATGGCAGGCACCGAGTAGTGGGCGAAGAACTCCCAAAATGTCCGCCTTCCTTGCGGTGTGTTCATCCAGCCCAGGTATTCGGCTTCCAGCGCGGTGTCGAAACAGCCGATACTTCGGTAGCGGGCCAGGACGATGTGGTGCAGCGCGGCCAGCGGAAGACGCTGGGCGGCCGCCGACACAACCGGCTGCGTCGCGGCCCAGTGTTGGCCCAACGAGAACCGGTAGAACCAGGGGCGGAAGATGCCGTGTGCGCGGGTGTTCAGCAGAGCCAGTCGCTGCACCCGTTCGGGGTGGCGAATGACGTAACCGAGACCTATGAAGCCGCCGTAATCGTGGGCGCATAGGTTGAATCGTCGCCACCCCAAGCGCTGCACGAATCGTTCCAGCCGGTCTATCTCGTTGTCATAAGTCGGCGCGGTCGCTGGCGGATCGGACCGGCCGAAACCGGGCCAATCCGGTGCCACGACATAGTGGTTTTCGGCCAGCGCCCCGATCACGTGCCGCCAACAGGACGCGCTTTGCGGGTAGCCGTGCAGCATCAGCACCGGCTCGCCGCTGCCGGCGGCAACCCCAAACACCTTGCGCCCGTCGACATCCCACGTCGTCAATGTCATCCCCGGAATCTAGCTGAAAATCGCTGTGCGCCAACCCACACATCGAGACAGATGGCGCTCCATTACGGCCTCAGGCCGCTTCCTCCCGGGCGCTGCTGGCCCGCCTGGTACTCGGGTCTTGGCAGGCGTGGTTGATCCCGGGCAGCACCTGATGTGCGAAGTCGGCGCCGGTGCGGATGGTCAGCGCCGCGGTGATTCCGCCGACGACGCAGCAGGCGGCGGCGATGAGCATCGCGATCGAGAAGCCGGGGCCGAGCGGCTGCCCCGGCCCGGCATGGATGCCGGCCGCGACCGGCAGCACCGCGATGGCCAGTAGCCCGGCGACGCGCGAAATGGCGTTGTTGGCGCCGGAGGCGGTGCCGGCATAGGTGTCGGGCACGGCGGAAAGAACGGCCGCGGTCAGCGGCGCCACGGTGATCGCCAGTCCGACGCCGAACACGACCACCGCGGGCAGGACCGCCCCGAGATAGGTCGCGCCGGGCACGGTGCGTGCCATCAACGCCAGGCCCGCGGCGGCGATCAGCGGCCCGACCGTCATGGGCAGCCGCGGACCCGTCCGCTGCCCCAACGCACCGGCCCACGGAGAGCCGATCAGCATGATGACCGTCATCGGCAGCAGCGCCAGCCCGGCGGCAAGCGCCGAGTAGTGCAGGCTTTCCTGCAGCTGCAATGCCAGTAGGAACAATGCGCCGCCGACCGCCGTGTACACGGCCAGGGTCGTCAGGTTGGCACCGGTGAATTGGCTGGAGCGAAACAGTGTGAGAGGCAGGATGGGTGACTGCGCGCGCTGCTCGATCAGCGGGAAAGCGGCCAGCGCCACCGCGCCTACCACGGCGGCGGTCACGGTGATCAAAGTCCAACCGCGCGAAGGGCTCTCGATGAGCGCGTAGCTCACCCCGGCGAGACCGAGCGTGACAGCGGCGGTCCCGAGGACATCGGGGCGGCCTCGCGCGGCCGGATCGCGAGACTCCGGGATGTGCCGCGCGGCGATCCACACCACCGCCGCGGCGAGCGGAAGGTTCAGGAAGAACACCCACCGCCACGACGCCGCGTCCACGAGCCAGCCGCCGATAAACGGGCCCAGCGCCGTCGTCACCCCGGACATGCCCGCCCAGATCCCCACGGCGCGGCCCCGGTCCTCGTCGGTGATGCCCGCATCGATCAGGGCGAGGCTGCCGGGCACGAGCGCCGCGGCACCGATGCCCTGCACCAGCCGAGCCCCGATCAGCCAGCCGATGGTCGGCGCAAGACCGCAGCCGAGGGAGGCCACGGTAAACACGACCAGCCCGGCGATGAAGACGCGCCGGCGACCGTAACGGTCGCCCGCAGCGCCCCCGGACAACAGCAGCGCGCTCAACGTCAAGAGGTAACCGTCCAGGACCCACTGCTGGTCGGTCAGGCCGCCACCCAGTTGGCGTCCGATGGCGGGCAGCGCGACGTTGACGACCGTGCCGTCGAGCAGCGCGATCCCGGAGCCGAGGACGGCCGCGGCGATCAGCCAGCGCGCACCGTCCGACCCCAGCTGCAGCTGGGGCGGCTGGTTCACGGCAAACCTCCAGAGTGCGACGAGTGTGCCGCCTGCGATTGTGCTACGGATGAGACAAATGTTCGCCTGGCCCGTTGGCATTTTCTGGCCCAGACTGAAGCTGGCGGCATCCGCAGCCCGACCCGAGGAGGGCGAGCCCACCATGACTTCTTTGGAGCTAACCAGCGGCGAGACGGCAGATTTCGACGAGGGCGACGTGTACTTCATCGGTAACGCCACCACGTTGATCCGTTTCGGAGGGCTGACCATCCTCACCGATCCCGCCTTCCTGCACAAAGGCGAGCACGTCTATCTGGGTCATGGCATCTGGGCCCGACGTGAGGTGGAGCCGGCTTGCCAGATCGCTGACCTCCCCCCAATAGATCTGATCGTGTTGTCGCATTATCACGGCGATCATTTCGATGATGTGGCCGCCGAAGAGCTCGACAAGAAGCTGCCCATCGTCTCGACGGCTGATGCGGTGGACAAGCTGAGCGCTCTCGGTTTTGAGCGAGGCCATCCACTGGGCACCTGGGAATCTCTGGAGGTGCACAAAGGCGAGGCGACCCTGACCATCACCGCTATGCCGGGCAAGCACTCCACGGATGAGGCGGTCAACGAACTGCTGATGCCGGTTAACGGACACATGCTGGACTTCAGCCATCACGCCGAGCACCTGTACAGGCTCTACATAACCGGCGACACGATGCTCATCGACAGTCTCGAGGAGATTCCGCGCCGCTATCCCGACATCGACCTCGGTCTGATTCACACCGGTGGCACCACCTTCCTTGTCACGGTGGTGACCATGACTGGTGAGCAGGGCGTAAGGGCCGTCGAAATCACCAAGCCTCGCACCGCCATCCCGATCCACTACAACGACTTCTCGGTTTTCCTGTCGGGACTCGACGACTTCAAGAAGGCGGCCCAAGCCACGAACGTGGCTACGAAGTTCATCTACCTCGCGCACGGTGAGACGTACACGTTCAAACCCAACGGCTGAACTTCGCTCACCGACGGCGTTCGTCTCGTCCCCAATTCCGTTTCGTCGACAGTACGTCGGCTTGCGTTCACGCGGCGGACGTCAATTCCGCGCCTGGTGTGCAACGATCCCTGCCAAACTGACGCCTTGCGCGCGCCGGCCAAGTCAGTGATGCTCCGGTGTCGTCGCCACCATCTCTAGGGATTAGGACCCACGATGACCGATGTCGAGCAGACGCCCTCCGACGGAATCTCGCCCAGCCCCACCCGAGCCGACCTCGTCGAGCACTCCCGCACCGGGATGGGCGCGACGGCGCTGCAGCGCGCGATCACCGATCACCTGCGCTACTCGATCGGTCGCCCGGCCGCGGCCCTGCGTCCCGAGCACTACTACCGGGCGCTCGCGCTCGCGGTACGCGACCGCATGCAGGACCGCCGGGTCGCCTCGACGCAGACATCGCTGGATCTCGGCCGCAAGGTGACCTGCTACCTGTCAGCCGAATTCCTGATGGGCCCGCAGCTGGGCAACAACCTGCTCAACCTCCAAATGGAGCGTGCGGCCAAGACCGCCCTCGCCGCGATGGGCCAGGATCTCGACGAGGTGCTGGCCTGCGAGGAGGAACCGGGGCTGGGCAACGGCGGCCTCGGCCGGCTCGCCGCGTGCTACCTGGACTCGCTGGCCACCCTCGAGCGTCCGGCGATCGGCTACGGCATCCGCTACGAATTCGGCATCTTCGACCAGGAGATCCGCGACGGCTGGCAGGTCGAGCAGACCGACAACTGGCTGGACAACGGAAACCCTTGGGAGATAGCCAAACCCGACGTCAACTACCTCGTCAAGTGGGGCGGCTACGCCGAGCACTACACCGACGAGGCCGGCCACGACCGCGCCCAGTGGGTGCCCGGCCGGCTGCTCAAAGGCGTTGCGTATGACACGCCGATCCAAGGCTACGGCGTCAACACCTGCAACGTGCTGACGCTGTGGAGCGCGCGGGCCGTCAAGTCGTTTGCGTTGGAAGCCTTCAACACCGGCGACTACTACAAGGCGGTCGAGGACGAGGTCACGTCCGAGACGGTCACCAAGGTGCTCTACCCCAACGACGAGCCGGAGGCCGGCAAGCGGCTACGCCTGCTGCAGCAGTACTTCTTCGTATCCTGCTCGCTGCAGCACGTGCTGCACATCATGGACGACCTCGCCGACGCGGGCGTGCGGGAACTTCCCCAGCGATTCGCCCTGCAGCTCAACGACACTCATCCCTCGATCGGCGTCGCCGAGCTGATGCGGCTGCTGGTCGACGAAAGGCAGCTGGACTGGGACGAGGCGTGGGACATCACGGTTGCAACGTTCGGGTACACCAACCACACCCTGTTGCCCGAGGCGCTGGAGACCTGGCCGCTGGAGATGTTCTCCGAATCGTTGCCCCGCCACCTCGAGATCATCTACGAGATCAACCGTCGCTTCCTCGACGAGGTACGCGCCCGCTTCCCCGGCGACGAGGACCGGCTGCGCCGGATGTCGCTGATCGGCGAGGACGGCGGCAAGAACATCCGGATGGCGCACCTGGCGACCGTCGGCAGCCACGCCATCAACGGCGTCGCCGCGCTGCACTCGGAGTTGCTGAAAGCCAGTGTGCTCAAAGACTTCTACGAGTTGTGGCCCGAGCGATTCAGCAACAAGACCAACGGCGTGACGCCACGGCGCTTCCTGGCGCTGGCCAACCCCGGATTGCGGGAGCTGCTGGACCGCACCGTCGGTGACGGCTGGCTGACTGACCTGGACCGCCTGCGCGGGCTGGAGCCGTTCGTCGACGATGCCTCCTTCCGCCAGCAGTGGCGCGACATCAAACGCAACAACAAGGCGCGCCTGGCCAAGTACATACGTTCGGTGGCGGGCGTCGAGTTGAGCCCGGACTGGATGTTCGACGTCCAGGTCAAGCGCATCCACGAGTACAAGCGGCAGCACCTCAACGTGCTGCACATCGTCGCGCTGTACCACCGGCTCAAGCAGAACCCGGATCTGTCAATTCCGCCGCGGGCATTCGTCTTCGGCGGCAAGGCGGCCCCGGGCTATTTCATGGCGAAACGGATCATCAAGCTGATCAACGCCGTCGGTGAGACCGTCAACGCCGATCCGGACGTGAACCGGTTCCTCAAGGTGGCGTTCGTGCCGAACTTCAACGTGCAGAACGCGCACATGATCTACCCGGCCGCCGATTTGTCCGAACAGATCTCCACCGCGGGCAAGGAGGCATCGGGCACCGGGAACATGAAGTTCATGATCAACGGTGCCCTGACCATCGGCACCCTCGACGGCGCGAACGTCGAGATGCGCGACGAGGTCGGGCCGGAAAACTTCTTCCTGTTCGGCCTGACGGAGCAGGAGGTCGAGGCGCTCAAGGTGAAGGGATACCGCCCCGCCGACTACATCGACGGCAACGACGAGTTGGGCACCGTCCTGGATCTCATTGCCGGCGGGACGTTCTCGCACGGGGACACAGAGGTCTTCCGGCCGCTGGTGGACAACATCCGCTACGACGACCCCTTCCTGGTGTGCGCCGACTACGCGTCCTATGTGGAGTGCCAGGACCGGGTGAGCGCCGCGTGGCAGGATCGGGATGCGTGGACGAGGATGTCCATCCTGAACACCGCACGCAGCGGTAAGTTCTCGTCCGATCGCGCCATCGCCCAGTATTGCGACGAGATCTGGAACGTGTGGCCGCTGACCGTGACGATCTGACTGCCTGGCGATCAACTCCCGCGCCTTTGCGCGCAGCGAGATTGCCGCCATGGCTGTGGTAGATACCCAAGTCACAGCCCTCACGGCAATCTCGGCGACGGTATCAAACTGCCCTCCAAGCGCCGGGCCTACCGCTGCGACGCCGACGGCCGATTGGTACCCGACGAAATCATGGTGTCCATCGACATCAGCGACGTCCGCTTGACGTGACGTTGACGCCGGCGAAAGCCCCGGGTCTCAGCCGAGCGATCGCAGCGCGTCCAGAGCTTTGGCCGAGTCGCTTCCCGGTTCGGCCCGGTAAGTCAGCAAGTGCTGGCCACCAGAGTGCGGGATGTTGAAGCGGTTTCGGTGCAGATACAGATCACCCACCACGGGGTGGCGCATGTGCAGAACTCCGGTCCGATATCCCACATTGGCACGCGCCCACAGATCCCTGAATCGCTCGCTGGCGGCGGACAATTCATCGATCAACGATCGCACGCGCGGGTCATCCGGATCGCTGCCGGCCGCTTCGCGTAATCCGCTCACCGCGATGTCGGTCGCCTCGTCCCAATCGACATAGAGCTCGCGGGCCGCTGGGTCTAATAACCGCCAGGACAGGAAGTTTCGACGGGGCGTAAAACCAGGCGACAACGCCCGAGCGATTCGGTTGGCCGCCAACACATCCAGGCATCGGCTGGCCACGATCGCCGGCATCGCGAACTGCTCTATCAGCTCCTCGGTGTCGTCCGCCGCGGCCTCTACACCCGAGTAATCCCGTCGGTTGCCGGTCGGGCTGGCCAGCTGGCGCAGGTACTCGGTCGCCTTGACGTCGAGCCGCAGGGCCCGCGCGAGCGCATCGAGAACCGGAGGTGACGGGTTCTTGTCGCGACCCTGCTCGAGCCGCAGGTAGTAATCGGAACTGATCCCGGCCAGCAGCGCCAGCTCTTCACGACGCAACCCCGCGACCCGCCGGCGGCTGCCAGCGATCAGCGCGACGTCCTCGGGCCGCACCTGCTCACGCCTGGCTCGAAGGTAATCGCCCAGCGCGTTGGCCTTTACCGCCATCAGACGAGCGTAACCATGGCCCGGCCAGTCCCAGGGTCAAGGGAGCCTTCCGATCATTAACCGGCGGCTTCATGGTTGATGCAATGACCAAACAAAAGAAGGTCCACCACGATGCTGCACATCCCGACATGGGTCTGCTCGTCGCCGGTGACGTCGTCTACAACGGCGTGCATCTGTACCTGACGGAATCCGGTGGCGTCACGGGGATCGACGAGTGGCTCGCCGCGCTCGACACCGCCCAGATCCTCAACCGGCGAGGGTCATCGCGGGGCAGAAGGCTCCTGGCAGCTTCGACAATCCCCCCAGATTCATCCGACGCGGCGGTGGAATGCGGTTGCGGTTTCAATCGACTGTCACCGGAACCTTCTTTCCAACAACGGTTTTCACTGATATTCAGTTTTCCGTGGTCGGTAGGACCGATGAGAGTTGGCTGCGCCTCGACATCGCGATGCGATCAGGACGCCGCCGCAGACCGCCCGGCAGCGTCCGCCGCGCCGCGGGCTTCAATGGCCTTGACGCTCTTGGTGAACGCCTTGCCCAAGAAACGCTTCCCGACGGTTCCAAGCACGGCCGACAGCACCCGTCCCTTGAGGTTCTTGCCCTCGCGAACGATGACGACGTCGACGTCGGTCGCTCCGTCGGGCCGGCGGGTCAGGGTGTAGGTGTACCCGGACGCGCCGCCGAACGTGTTGGAGTCGGTCGCGGTGAGCTTGACGCGGCCGGGATCGGACCAGTCGTAGTGCAGCGTTTCCCAGATGCCGCCCGAGCCTTCAGTGACGTCGGCCTGATTCAAACCCCGGTCGTGCACCATCAGATACGCGTCGGCGCTGTTTTTGAAGACCTTGGACCGGCCCGGCCCGAAGTCAGTGAGCCCGGCGATGAATTGCTCGGGCGTCGACGTGGTTACGGCGTGAAAGTGGATGACGGACATGAGTTCTTCCTCTCGCGTACAACGGGTTTCTACGATGTCGCCATCATGAGCGCGTCTCACGGGGTTCCCATTCCAGCGAAACGATTGGCAGCCAAACCCCGTCAATACCGGGACCGACAGGGACACCCATGGTTGATCGACGCCTGAAACAGGCGCTCAAATTTACAGGTGCGTCAACGAAATTCGCGTCACGGCCGCTGCGGCCCCGATGCTTTTATCTGCGAAAGCTACCGGGTAACCACCTGCAGTGAGGGAAGATCACTCGATGGAGGGATGGCAGGTCGCCCAGGCCGTGGAGTTTGTGCGCGCCTTGCGCATTGAGCTGCGAAAAATGACCGGCCAACTGGCGTCCCTCGAACGCTTGCAGGCCGCTGGCAGGAGCGCCCGGGCATGCGCGATGCGGACGGAAGCGGCCGAACTGCGCCAGGACATCCACGAAGCACAACTTCTCGTGGATCGGCTCGAGCGGCTTTACCTCTGCCGACGGACCGCGGATGTCCCTCCTCGGCCCCGGACGCGACTAAGGGCTGCGCCACCTTAAGCCACTCGCCCGGTGACACAGCCCTCTGCCGCCCCCCATCAGCTGACGTTGCGAGCCTTGTGTCTGTCAAGGAATGCCGACCAAGACACGACCTCGGGATGCCTTTTGAGAATGGCCCGACGCTGGCGCTCGGTCATCCCGCCCCAGACACCGAACTCGACCTTGTTTTCCAGCGCTTCTACCCCGCACTGGTACATGACGGGGCACCGGCGGCAGATCGCCGCCGCCCTGCGCTGGTCGGCCCCGCTTACGAAAAGCTCGTCAGGATCAAGAGTTTGGCATAGCGCCTCAGACGCCCAGCCGCTCGTCTCCCTCGAGTTGGCGCCGCGGACAACGTCGTCCGACTGCGTAGTGTCCGTTCGGTTAACAGCGGGCACTAAACGTGACATGACCTGGTCCTTTGCTCCGGCCACCGACTTGCGACCGCATCTGCGGACCGCTGCTGCGAATTACCCAGATGCGCAAAACTGAAACGCGACAACGCCTCTGGCGCGGGGATTTGGCGTGTTGATAACACGGTAGATACCTGGTCGTGACACGGTACGCGTGTGCAAGCCCCATCGCGGGTCGGCCAGTCACGCGTGGTCGACCGATTCCACGAGTGGTGTGAGGCCGTCGTCGGGCGGCTTCCGTTCGGGCTCAAATCGTTCGTTGCACCAACATTTCTCGGCTTCTGCCTGATCAACGGCCTCACCTTCGGCGTCGATCTGGCAATCTTGACCGGCCTGCACAGCGGCCTGGCCGTTCCGGTGCCGATCGCCGTCACGATCGCTTACGCCACCGCCTTTGCCCTTAGCTACGCGCTGAACCGCACCTTCAACTTTCGGTCGCACGCGCCGGTCGGTCCACAGCTTGCCGTGTATGTGGTGGTGGTCATCGTCAACTACCTGGTCTTCATCCTCGGCCTGTCCAGCCTGTTGGCGGCCGTTGGGGTGCAGTACCAGCTCGCGCGCCTGGCGGCGGGTTGTTGCGAAGCGGTGTACATGTACTGCGCGATGAGATGGCTGGTCTTCCGCCGTTGACCTTCGGCAACGCGCGCCGATACGTTCTGGGAATGACCGCGAGCCTATTTGCCCTTCTGACCATGACCGCCTTCGCGCTGGCCCTGATATTTGTGTCCTTTGCCGCCGTATACGTCAAGCGGCTTGGGGATCGAGCGCCCCTGCCGATAGGCGAAGAAGTCGGGAGCGCCAAAGCGGTTGTAGTCAAAGTGCGCAAACGGCAACCGATGTCGCAGGAAGAGTTGGATTACGCGAAGCAGCTCCTTGCCGATCGCAGTTCCTTGATGACGCTCTGCATTCCCGGGGCGTTATTCATGGTGGGCTGTTTTTATGTGTTCGGAAGCCTTTACCACTTGCACGGGGCGACGCCCTCCGAGCGGACATTTCTTGGTGTGTTCCCCATGTTGGCCTCCGTGAACTTCACGACTCAGATTCTGCGCAGCGCAAGGCTCAAACGGCGTCTGCGGAAGATGTCCTGAACCGACTCACGGCGGCCAGTGCGATCACCGGCAGGCTGCCCGCAGCCCTCGCGGTCGCGTTCCGGCCGCGGTGCCGCTAATCTTTGCAGATCGCAAGTCCGTTAGGCACATGACCGTCTACTATCTGCATGGGCCAGTGGAGAGATCGGGGGCGGGAACGAGGAGATGCGGACCGGATTCGGAAAGGTCATCGAGTGAGCCCTCGTTCGGTGGGCAGGACCGTCTTGGCGCGGGTATGGATGCCGCTGGTTGCCGTCGTGGCGCTCGCTGTCGGTGCGGTGCTCATGTGGAAGGTGCACCAGTTTTCCGCTCCACCGCCCGTCATCACCGTCAATGGCCCGGCTGCACCCCCGGAGTTCAATGTCAAACGACTCACGTTTGAGCTATCAGGCTCCGTCGGGCAAGGCGGGATGCTGGTCTACGTCGACATCGACGGGCATCCGCATCAGGTTGATCTCACGACCCTGCCGTGGTCGCACACGGAGACGACCACGCTCACCGTGGTGTCCGGCAGCATCTCGGCGCAGGTCCATGGTGGTCAAGTCGGCTGCCGCCTGCTGGTGAACGGCGTTGTCCGCGCTGAACAATCCGACGCCCATCAGGATGCGCATGTCTTCTGCATAGTGAAATCCGCATGAGCGAGCGTCCGGCTGGGCATCGCGTGAAACGGCCCTTCGTGCCGAGGATGGTCCGCGTCCTCGCGATACCGATCATCGCCTTCTGGGCCCTTCTCGCCGTGTCGACGAACACCTTCATGCCGCAGGTGGAGAGGGTCGCCGAAGAACTCGCGGGGCCGGTGGTCCCGCACTACGCGCCGTCGCAGCGGGCGTTGCTGGCCATCGGTGCGAAGTTTCACGAGTCCAATTCCACCAGCTTGGCCATGCTCGTGTTGGAAGCCGACCGGCCGTTGGGCGATGTGGACCATAGGTATTACGACGATTTGGTGCGCCGGCTCAAGCTCGACCCTCAGCATGTGCAATACGTCATGGATCTGTGGGGCAAGCCGATCACCGCGGCGGGGGCGCAGAGCCTTGACGGCAAGGCCGCGTACGTGCTCTTGCGTCTCGCGGGCGATATCGGCCAAATGCAAGCGAACGAGTCCGTTGCTGCCGTTCGAGATATCGTCGCGAAGGACACGCCACCGCCCGGGCTCCGAGTCTATGTCAGCGGCGCGGCTCCGCTCGCCTCGGACACGGTGGCTATTGCGAATTCAAGCCTGAACAACATCACGATCGTGACGATCGTCCTCATCTTCGTGATGTTGCTGCTCGTGTACCGCTCCATCGTCACCCTATTTGTGCCCTTGGCCGGGGTTCTGTTCGAGATGCTGGTCGCGAAGGGCGTCATCGCAACCCTCGGGCATTTGGGGTACATCGAGCTCTCCTCATTCGCCGTGAACATCGTCGTCGCACTGACCCTGGGAGCGGGGACGGATTACGGCATCTTCTTGATGGGCCGCTATCACGAGGCGAGACAGGCCGGCGAGAGCAGGGAGGAGGCGTTCTACATCGCCTACAAGAGCGTCACGCCGGTCATCCTTGGCTCGGGGCTGACGATCGCGGGGGCGTGTTACTGCCTGACGTTCGCGAGGCTCAACTACTTCCACACCATGGGGCCGGCCGTCGCCATCGCCATGCTGTTTACCATCGCCGCGGCGCTGACGCTCGGCCCGGCATTCTTGACCGTGGGCAGCCTTTTCGGGCTATTCGACCCCAGGGGGAAGGCCAAGGCGCATCTGTATCGGCGGATCGGGACAAGCGTGGTCCGGTGGCCGGTGCCAATCCTGGTGGCCAGTGCCGCCGCCGTCGTGTTCGGGGCTGTCTTCGTGCCGACGTACCGGCAGAATTACGACGACCGTCAATACCAGCCGCACAACGCCCCCGCCAATCTGGGTTTCGCGGCGGCGGATCGGCACTTCCCGAAGAGCAAGCTGTTCTCCGAGATGCTGATGATCGAAACGGATCACGACATGCGAAATTCGGCCGACTTCATCTCATTGGATCGGGCGGCCAGGGCCCTCATTCGTCTTCCCGGCGTCGCGATGGTGCAAAGCATCACCAGGCCCCTGGGCCGACCATTGGAGCACGCCACCATTCCCTATTTGTTCACCACGCAAGGCAGTGGTAGCGGTCAACAGCTCCCTTTTAACAGGCAGCAAAACGCGAATACGGACCAACAGGCACAGATCACGACGCACTCCGTCGAGGTCTTGCGGAAAGAAATCGTCTATTTCCAAAACATGTCGGATGAGTTGCACAAGACCGTTCTCACGGTCGAGGATCTGCAAAGAATCACCGCTGAGATGAATCAGGAAATCTCGAACGTCGACGACTTCTTCCGGCCGATCAAGAGCTATTTCTATTGGGAGAGGCACTGTTTCGACATCCCCATTTGCTGGACATTCAGATCGCTCTTCGATGCGCTCGACAACATCGACAAGTTGGCCGACGACATCACGGACGCCAAAACCTCCCTTGAGGCCATAGACAAGATCTTGCCCCAAGTAATAACCCAGCTGAAGCTCACGGCCGACGACCAGGACGCCTTGGCCGCTCTTTTGGTCAGCAGCTACGGCCAGTCGTCTCTGCAATCCACACAGACCGACCAGACATTCAACGACCAGGTCAATGTGGGGCTCGACTTCGACCAGTCCCGCAGCGATGACTTCTTCTACATCCCCCGAGAAGGATTCGACAACGACGACGTCAAGACCGGCATGCAGCTCCTGATGTCGCCGGACGGCAAGGCCGCTCGCATCATCGTCACCCACGAGGGCGACGCCAATGGCCCGGAAGGCGTGGAGCATGTCGAAAAGTTCCCGGGGGCGATAACCACGATCTTGAAAGAGACGTCGTTGGCCGGCGCGAGGGTTTATATCGGCGGGTCGGGAGCAACCAACAAGGACATCAAGGAATACGCCGCGTCCGATCTGCTTATCGTGGCGATCGCCGCCTTCGTGCTGATCTTCTTGATCATGTTGTTTCTGACGCGAAGCCTGATGGCCGCCCTGGTGATCCCCGGCACCGTAGCTTTCTCGTACGCCGGTGCGTTCGGGCTCTCCATACTCGTCTGGCAGCACCTCATCGGCCTGCCCCTGCACTGGCTGATATTGCCGCTGACGTTCATCATCTTGGTGGCGGTGGGTTCGGACTACAACCTGCTGTTGATCATCCGAGTCAAGGAGGAGCTGCACGCCGGGATCCACACCGGTCTCATCCGGGCGCTCGGCAGCACCGGTGGCGTTGTGACGTCAGCGGGTCTGGTGTTCGCGTTCACCATGCTGGCGATGCTGACCAGCGAACTGAGGACGATCGGTCAGGTGGGTTCGACCGTATGCATCGGCCTGCTGCTCGACACGCTGATCGTGCGTTCGTTTGTGGTGCCGTGCATCCTTCGAATACTTGGACCCTGGTTCTGGTGGCCGACGCTGGTGCGTTCCCGGCCGCTACGGCCGGCGTAAGGCCTGTCCGATCAAGAGGTGCAGGCGGTCTCGCTTGCAACGAAGACAGTGACATAACCGATCGGGATGCCGGTGCGGGCCGCGATATACCTGCGCGCGGCCGGCTCCACCGCCGCCCGACTGCCAACGCGGAGGAACCCGCCGATCTCGGGAATCCGGATCATCCACCCGTCCGGATGGCGAGCGGCTTCGATGTCGAAGCACTGCCCGAGCGTTGGGCACTTCACGCGATGAGTGATACGTCGCGTACGGTTGCGGCGCAACGCGTTTGGGCGCCGCAGAGTGGGCTGAAGGGACATGGCTGCTTTCCTGAGTCAGACACGGGCCGCGGGCAAGAGTAATCCCATTCGCGCCGAAAACCTAATCTGCCGATGCCGGAAACTCATGCAGCGGCCGTTGGTTGCTGGCAGAGTCGACCTGCGGCGAAGTGACCCGCTCACAGAAGGAGGGCACCGTGACTGTCGTTTTCGTGCACGGCAATCCGGAGACCGACGCAATCTGGGGCCCGCTGGTCGACGCGCTGGGGCGCGACGACGTGGTGCGGCTCTCCCCGCCCGGCTTCGGCGCGCCGCTGCCGGGCGACTTCCCGGCCACCTACCTCGCCTACCGCGACTGGCTTGAGGGCGAGCTCGAGGACATCGGCGAGCCGGTCGACCTCGTCGGCCACGACTGGGGCGGCGGCCACGTGATGAACGTGGTGACGCATCGGCCCGAGCTGGTACGCAGCTGGGTCAGCGACATCCTCGGATGTTTCGACCCCGACTACGTCTGGCACGACCTGGCGCAGGTGTGGCAGACACCCGACGACGGCGAGCAGCACGTCGACACCTTCCTGGGTGGAACGGTCGAAGACCGCGCCGCCATGTGGGTTGCCGCCGGGATGCCAGCCGATATCGCAACCTCGCTCGCCGCGGCGCAAGGCCCCGAGATGGGTCGGGCGATCCTGCTGCTCTACCGTTCCGCGCGCCAACCGGCGATGGCCGAAGCCGGGCGCGCCCTGGGCAACGCGGCGGCTCGGCCCGGTCTGTCAATTCTGGCCACTGAGGACACCTACGTCGGCTCGGAGGCGATGCGCCGTCGCGCGGCGCAACGGGCCGGGGCGCAAACGGCAGTGCTCGAGGGTCTCGGGCATTGGTGGATGATGCAGGACCCGGCCCGGGGCGCGGCGGCCCTGACCCGGTTCTGGGAAACGCTCGCTTGAGCTAGCGCGTGTTAGCCCGCGCCCTTGCCATTGTCGACCCGATAGACGGCTCCGTGGACGGCGGCCGCGGCGTCGCTGGCCAGGAAGGCGATCACGTTCGCAACGTCCAAGGGCTGCATCAAGCCGCGCGGCGAGGCGGTGCGCATGATCAGGTCGTAGTTCGGGTTATCCGGCGCAGTGAATTGTTCGAGTTGCGGTGTGAGCATGCCGCCCGGGCATATTGCGTTGACGCGCAATCGATCCGCGGTGTACTCCACCGCCAGCGCACGAGTCAGACCGATCAGCCCATGCTTGGCGGCGCAGTAGCCGGCCGAGTAGGCCTGGCCTTCGACGCCGGCGATGGAGCTGACATTGACGATGTTGCCGCCCCGCCGCAGCAGATGGGGCAGTGCGGCCCGGCACAGGAAGAACGGCCCGTTGAGGTTGACCGCAAGGTCCTGTGCCCAGTCCTCGTCGGTCATCGATTCGGTGCGGCGCATCTGGTGTTGCCCGGCGATGTTGACGAGAACGTCTAGTCCGCCGAACTTTTGGACGCACTGGTCGACCGCGTCCCGGCAGGCCTGCGCCGAACCGATGTCCACCGATGCGTATGCGCCGTGTTCCACGTCGGCGAACACTTCGGCCAGGCGCCCGGTATCGCGGGCGATGCCGAAAACCGTTGCGCCCTGCCGGGTTAGCAGCCGGGCCGTCTCGGCGCCCAGTCCCGACGACGCGCCGGTCACCAGCGCGACCTTGCCCTGCAGTGCCGACATCTCAGGCCCACATCCGCGCGGCGCTGTGCCGAATGCGGCGTGCGGTCAGGGCCACGACCAGACTGAACGCCAGCCTGCCCAGCGCGATTCGACTGGTCCGCTTCTTCCAGCTTGGCCGCGTCGGGCGCTCGCGCCGGCCGAAGTAGTAGCCGACACACGTCGCCATCGCGAGAGCGGCGATGGCCGCGAGCACCGTCACGATGATGAGCGTGCTTGGTCACCGTCGCAGCCAGGTCACGCGCGAGATACACCTTGGCTAATAACGAGGCCAATAACTAAGGGAGGCTTGAACCGCGGCGCCTTCACACCCTCATCGGTGCCACCGCGAACGTGGCAGCCCGCATCGATCAACTCATGGCGACTAGACGACCGGATTGCGTGCTGCTGAGAACCGTTCAAGCTGCACAGGCGGTCCGCCCACGGGCGGTGGTGGTACCACACTGGCTACCCCGTCCATCACAGCCATGACGGTTGAGGTTTGACGGTCGAAGTTCAGGGTGCCGTGCTGGAAATTCTGCACGATCCACGCCGGCTCATCAATCTCGGCGCTCGTCGGCAGGCCCAGCGGGCCGCGGTCGTAGCCCAGCGTGGCCCAGGCCTCGTAGATCCTGCCGGTGAGCGGCTGAGCGCCGGTGGCCGGTGACCAATAGATCGCGCCATTGGCGAAGATGACATAGCGGGTCGAATCACCACTGGGCGCTTCAGGTGACGTGGGTGCGCCGAGCTTGCCTGACATGCCGCCCATCGCCTGCCAACGGTCGCGGATCGCTCCGCCCCGTAGCGACTCCGCCAAATCCTGTGTGTTGGGCGGTTGCTTGAACCGGGCGGCGATGTCGCGGATCCGCTCCATAAACGCGTACCCGGCGTTGCCCGGGCAGACGGTTTCGCCGACGTCACGATGGGCGAAGATGCTCGGTA
The DNA here is from genome assembly GCF_001667035.1 of Mycobacterium sp. 852002-51057_SCH5723018. Classification (GTDB taxonomy): domain Bacteria; phylum Actinomycetota; class Actinomycetes; order Mycobacteriales; family Mycobacteriaceae; genus Mycobacterium. The sequence goes on along the minus strand of NZ_LZIR01000040.1, from coordinate 40,781 downwards.
AGGTCGGGGTGGCACCTCGCGGGAAGCGCGTGTTGGGGCCGCCGGCGGAAGTGAGCGCGACGGTGCCCTTGGGATCCACCGTGTCCAACGCGAGCCGCCATCCCAGCAACTGGCCGACCGCTCGCAACTGCTCGGGCGTCGGGGGCGCCTGGCTGAAGTCGCCGATCATGCACACCGCCCAGGTGTCGGTATTGAATCCGCCGGTGTGGACGCCCTGGACCGGTTTGGTGATGCCCCCGAACCGGCCCTCGAAGACCTGGCCGTACTTGTCAACCAGCGCGTTGTAGCCGATGTCGCCCCAGCCTTCAGTCAACGCGTGGTACACGTAGATCGAGCGCACGATGGCCGCCGAGTCTGTCGGTGCGTAGTCGTTGCCGGTCGCGGAGTGGTGCACGATCCCAGCCCGAATTCCGTTGCCGCAGAGCGGTCCTCCGCGCCGTATCGACTCATCGGCGCCCCACCCGGCGCGGCTGATGATGTTGATCGGCTGGCCCGGCGCCATCGCCGCTACCGACAAGTAGGGGTCCGCGGGTGCGCGCGCCGTGGATACGAGCACGTCCGTGGCCATCGCCAAGCCGAGAACAACCGGCGCGGCTGCAGCGCATTTCAGCACATTACGCCGGGAAGCCCGCGGTGGCGACCCACAGCTGCAGCGATGTTGCACGGCGACACGGTAACCCGCGTCAGGTCGAACAAAGATTCGCCGCGCCGTTACCGAAACGATTGAATCTCGTGCCCATTTCGAATTACGAAGCCGCTGACACGATCCCTGGAGGCCCCAACCGCGGGACCAAACCGGTATTTCACGCCGTCGCCGATCGCGATACCCCGCGCCTCAACGTATTCGCCCGTGTCATCGACGAATTGGGATGAGTACTATCGCGGTCGCTGTGCAGCTTTTGGACGGCCGCCACAACTTCTTTGGGCGTTAGGGGTTCGGCGGCGATTCCGCCTGTCGGGCGCTTGTGACAACGCAAGTTGTGCAGTTCTCATGAGGGCCACCCTCGACCACCCATCCACAGCGGCGGCTCCTGGCCGTTGTACATGCTCTTGGGCCGCCATCGCTGTCTGCGCAACAGTCGACTGGCGTGGTGCTCGGCCACGTCCTTCAGGTACTCGACGTCGTCGCTGGTCCACGGGTGCTGGCCGGTCCCGTCCAGCCACCACCTCGGTTGGCCGTCCTGTTCGTAGCGGGTGATCCGGTAGCGCCAGGCGACATGCCGGCCCTTGGCATCAACGTGCCAGTCCAGCAGCCGCGGGCGCACGGCCTCGGGCACCGGTTCGATAAATTCCCGGGGCTGGGTTATCCGGATCTCGATAAACTCGCCGCCCACGAACTGACCCTACCAGCGGCCCGCCCGCGTTAGTGGTTCTACCTGCAAAGATGGCGTCTTTCTGTTCATGCCAGTGGGACGGCTCCTGGTCGCAAGGAATTGCTCGCGGTTGCACGGCACGATCTTCTTCCCGCGCTGGATCGAGGAGGGCGGCTCCAAAACGGTTCTCTTCCAAAACGATCACCTCGACCTCATGCGGGCCTACCGCGACGAGGGGCCGACCTATCCCATCGCCGTCGTCCCGGAGTTCGCGCACATCAGCTTTATGGAATACGTCGGCACAGACGAACAGCGTCATTTCCGATGCGCCCGATTACTTCCCGCAGGCTACGCAGACGGCACCAACTAGGAGGGCGTGTCCGCGAAGCAATTTGGACGCCGTTTCCGGGCATGGCCTCACCGAACCGGTATAGGCAAAGCGATCAGGGCATCACTGATCCTGGGTGGCCCAGCTCGGGGGTGTTTCTGCAGGAAGGCGAGCATGCCCTCGCAGGCTTGCTCGGAGGTGAAAAGCTGCGCCGACTGCACTATGAGCGCCTCGGCCCCTGGTAGAATCCCGCCAGGATTGCGTTGGTGGTCAAGGCATTTGATACCGCCAATCCCTGCGGGTCTGAGATTTTGGCGACGCGGAGGGCCAGTCGTGGGAGCGCGAGCGTGGCGCGGAGACGCTCATGCCGGTTGCATCTCGGCGGATTGCTGGTGCGACGGTTGTGGCCATGGTTGGGGAAGGGGTCGGGGCCGTACGCGGTTTGGCCACCAGAACCAGCGGCCCAGCAGGGCCGCCAGAGACGGTGTCATCAGCGAGCGCACCACCAGGGTGTCGAACAGCAGGCCTAAGCCGATTGTGGTTCCGACCTGGCCGATCACGATCAGTTTGCTGACCGCCATGGACATCATGGTGAAGGCGAACACCAGTCCGGCGGAGGTGACCACGGAGCCGGTGCCGACCATGGCGCGGATGGTGCCGGTGTTCAGCCCGGCGTGGATCTCCTCTTTCATCCGCGATACCAGCAGCAAGTTGTAGTCCGATCCGACCGCCAACAAGATGATGACCGACATGGGCAGCACCATCCAGTGCAGCGGGATCCCGATGATGTGTTGCCAGAGCAGCACTGAGAGCCCAAAGGAGGCCGACAGGCTGAGCACCACCGTTCCCACGATGACCGCCGCGGCCGCTACCGCCCGGGTCAACACCACCATGATGATGAAGATCAAGATGAGCGCGGCGACCGCGACGATCAATAGGTCGTAGTTAGCGCCTTGCTGCATGTCGGTGTACATGGCCGCGCTGCCACCAAGGTAGATGGTCGATCCCTCGAGCGGTGTTCCTTTGATGGCGTCTGTGGCCGCGATTTTGAGCGGCTCGGTGCGTGATGTGCCTTCCTCGGTTAACGGGTCGCCTTGGTGAAAGATGGTGAGCCGCACGGCATGGCCGTCCGGAGACAGGAACAACTTGATGCCGCGTTTGAAATCGGCGTTGTTGAAGGCTTCCGGGGGCAGGTAGAACGAGTCGTCGTTTTTGGCCTCGTCGAACGCTTGGCCCATCGCCGTGGCGTTGTCCTGCAGGGCCATGGTTTGGTCTTGCTGTGCTTTTTGGGCCTGATACTGGTTGAGCATCATTTGTTTTTGGTTTTTCATCGATTCGATCATCGGTGGCATCAGGGCGACCATCTGCGGCATCAGCGCGGCCATGCGATCGAGGTCTGGCACCAGATCGCTGAGGTCATCACTCATGGTGGAGATGCCGTCTAGGGCGTCGAACACCGAACGCAACGCCCAGCACACCGGGATATCGAAGCAGTGCTTCTCCCAATAGAAGTAGCTGCGGATCGGTCGGAAGAAGTCGTCGAAATCGGCGATGTGATCGCGCAACTCCTGCACATCGGTGCTGGTTTTGCTCATCTTGGCGGCCATGCTGTGAGTGACCTGCGCCAGCTGCTGGGTGACGTTCTGCATCTTTTCCATCGAGTCGATGGTGACCTGCATGTCGTCAGCCTGTTGCAGCGTGTTTTTCAAGATGGTCTGCTGGTAGTCGTTGTTCATCACCTGGCCGGTGCTGTTCTGACTGATGTTGTAGGGGATCGAGGTGTGTTGGATCGGATGTCCCTCTGGCCGGGTAATGGTCTGCACTTGGGCGATGCCATGCACGTGGACAAGGGCTTTGGCGATTTTGTCGATTACCAGGAAATCGGCGGGGTCGCGCAGGTCGTGATCGGCTTCGACCATCAACAGATCGGGATTCATTTTCGCTTGGGAGAAATGCCGATCGGCCGCGGCGTAGCCGACGTTCGCCGCGACGTCGGCGGGTAGATAGATGCGGTCGTTGTAGGTGGTGTGGTAGCCGGGCAGGGTCAACATGCCGACCAGGGCCACCAGGATCGCGCAGACCAGGATCGCGCCGGGCCAGCGCACGGTGGCGGCGCCGATGCGGCCCCATCCGCGCGGCTGGGTCATCCGTTTGGGGTCAAGCACTCGGCCAAAGCGGCTGGCGACCGCGATCAGCGCCGGACCGAGCGTCAAGGCCGCAGCAACCACGATCACCATGCCGACCGCCAAGGGAATTCCCATGGTCTGGAAGTAGGGCAGCCGGGTAAAGCGCAAGCAAAGCGATGCCCCGGCGATGGTCAGTCCCGACGCCAGCACGACGTGGGCGGTGCCGTGGAACATGGTGTAGTAGGCGGCTTCCCGGTCTTGGCCCAACCGGCGCGCCTCTTGGTATCGGCCGATCAGGAAGATGGCATAGTCGGTGGCCGCGGCGATCGCCAGCGTCACCACCAAATTCGTTGCGAACGTCGTAAGGCCAAAAACGTTGTGGTAGCCCAGGAATGCCACCAGTCCGCGGGCGCCGAAAAGCTCGAGCACCACCATCACCAGCACAATGCACACCGTGAGCGCCGATCGGTAGACCAGCAATAGCATCACGATGATGACGGCGAAGGTGAGCAGCTCAATGACCTGCATGCTCGTGTCGCCGGTCGCATTTTGGTCCGCACTGGTTGCCGCGGGCCCGGTTACATAGGCTGTGAGCCCGGCGGGCGCCGGCACGCTGGCAATGACATGGCGCACCGCCTCCACCGACTCGTTAGCCAGCGTCTCTCCTTGATCGCCTGCGATATAGACCTGGACGTAGGCGGCCTTACCGTCGACGCTTTGTGCCGCGGCTGCGGTCAGCGAATCGCTCCAGAAGTCCTGCACATGCTGGATATGCTTTGTGTCGGCCCGCAGGTCGTGTACCACGCGGTCATAAAACTGGTGGGCATCTGCACCCAACGGCTGGTTGCCTTCGAGCACGATCATCACCGAGCTACTCGTGTCGTACTCGCGGAACACCTTGCCTACCCGCTTGGTGGCGATCATCGACGGCGCATCGTTGGGACTCATCGACACCGCGCGCATCTTGCCGACCGCTTCCAATTGCGGCACAACGGTATTGAGGATCGCGACCACGGCGATCCAACCAAGGATGATCGGCACCGCCAGCGCGCGGAGCATGCGCGGTATCCAAGGCCGAGCCGCGTGCCGGGCAACCGGAATGGGAACGGTCTGGACAGCGTCATGCACAGGTGCGCTCATGCTGACTTCACCAAGCAGAAGGTCTCGGCGTTCACACCGGTGGCAGATCTTTCATCCTTGACCTCGCGGTCAACGGTGATCCGGCAGGCGATGGCCTGACCGTCGCCCTGAGCAAGGATGTTCGGTGTGGCCGCCGGTGCGGTGGTGTGCAGCGTCAACGACCACGGCAACACGGCGTCCGGGGCCCGCTGCGGCTTGCCGTCCAGGTCGAGGTAATTGATGACCGCCGTGGTCGCAGAGCCGAACACCTCATAGGTGACGACCTTGGGGTTGAAGTCCGCCGCACTGTCAGAACTATTGGGCGCCACCAAAATGGCATCGGAACCAAAGACCGCACGCAACTTCATCACCGCGACACCACCGGCCGCGATAGCCACCACGATGAGCAGCGGAAGCCACACCCGCCGCACGAGCCCCACTATCGCGGTCATCGCGGCCGCCCAGCGCTAATCGATTTGGCGTTCGGGAAGTCCCGCCCATCTTGGCGCATCGAGTCAGGATCCCCGGAGCCAACGATCCCGTGCAGCCGGTCGACGGCCAACCCGCAAACCGCTGGCACGACCACCAGGACCAAGGGTATCCACCCTCGTTTGAGCACATGAGTAATGGGAATCATGCTCGCTTCGAATACCTTTCGCTCACCGGGCCGAGTCGCCCTGCAACACCGAACATCGCTGTCTGGATGGCGTCACTGATGACGTGGGACGCCTGCTGCGGCAGCATGTGTCCGGCGCCAGGAACGTGCACGTGTACGGCGTCGGGAATCCAGGCGGCCAGATCGTGGGAATGCGCTGGCGGCGTCAATAGGTCGGCGCCGCCACTGATAACGACGGTGTGGGCGCCGATTTCGCCGAGGGAGCGGTACTGGTCGTAGCCGCTGAATGCGGCCAGGAATCCGACCGCGGTGGACACCGGGGTGGTTGCCAGCGCCGCGGCGATGACCGCCGTCAGGGTTGCGGGTTGGGGACTGCCGTGGGCGTACCAGTGGCCCAGCGTCGCAGACACCGGGCGGCTCAACACCCGCAGTGCCTGATCGGGGGTCCGGTTGATCAGCCGGATCAGCGCCGCGATGCGCGGTGTTGCCAACAGCCGGCCCAGACCGCGCTCGGCGATCCGGCCGGCCGCCGTCGCGACCAGCACCAATCCGTCGGGGTCGACCGGGCGATCGGCTGCGGACCGGCCGAGGTAAGCCAACGCCGTCATCCCGCCCATCGAGTGGCCGACCAGAGTGAGTGGGCCGGCTACATCAAGCCCGACAAGCACATCGGCCAAGTCGGCGGCGAGCTGCTCGATCCGGTAGGTGGTCATCGGCGCGCCACCCGACCTGCCATGACCGCGGTGGTCGTAGCTGATCACCCGGATGCGATCACCGTAACGGCGCAGCAGGTAATCGATTTGGCGCGTCCACGTGTCACCGGTGAGGCAAAACCCATGCAGGAACACGACCGTGCTCTCAGCACGGCGCGCACCACCATCGCGCACCGACAACCGCACACCGTCGCGCGTCATCACGCACAACTCCCTGCGTCGGCGGTAGACCGGCTGGACTGCGGCGAGCTCGGCGCTCAGACCGGCACTCGTGATCGACGGCCCAGGTTGACGGTGGGGCACGCGGGTATCGGTCTGCGTCGACATGCGGGGCCTCCTCCTTACCATGATGTCACTTGCTAGTGGCACTATGCCAGTATAGAATGGCGTAAGTCAACTGTATAGTGACGCTTAGACATGGAGGGAGCGATGGAAACCGCGAAAACCGAACAATCAGGTCGCCCGCAACCAAGCGGCTTGCAGCAACGCAAACGTCAACTGACTGTCGATGCCATCGTGCGCGCAGCGCAGCAGGGCATGCGTGAGTATGGCCTTGACGTGACTATGGACACGATCGCGGCGCTGGCGGAGGTGGATCGGCGCACGGTGTTCCGCCACTTCCCCACCCGCGAAGACATCATGAGCGCCGCCTTCGTCGCCATGCATGCCGATTACCTGCGCGACGTACCGCCCTACGCCGGTGAGGATTGGCAAGACTGGCTTGTCGAGGTGGCACGCTGGGAGCACCACACCTCGGCCCAGTTTCGCCGGCTCCTGTGGGACTTCCAGACGCGGCACTTGTCGACACGGATGGCCGCGGTCTTCGACAAAGAGCTACGGGCACATAAAGAAACTTGGGCCATGATCACGTCGACCCTGTGGCAGGCAGCCGGTGGCGACGGGCCTTCGCCAGAACTGTTGCGCCAAATCGTGAATACGCACCTCAGTCCTATGTTCACCCAGGCGGTGCTGCGCGACGCAGAGGGAACTGCCGACCTTGCCGCCGAATGGGCGACCACCGCGATCGCATCCACGCTGCGTCAGCTCCTCGGGGCCCAGGGGGTGGAGGCCTGACTGAGACCGGGATGCTATCCGGCAAGGTCGCGCTCGTCACCGGGGCAAGCCGTGGCATCGGGACAGCGGCGGCTCGAATGTCCGCCAGCCAGGGCGCGACCGTCGTGCTCGCCGCCCGCACGAGAGCGCGTTGAAGGCCGTCACCGCGGACATCCCCGGCGCCTCCTATGTCGTCACTCAGAAACGCGAAAAATGCTGAGTGAGTGAATAGTACGGCTTCTACCGTTAAGGCTGCATATTCGTTTTCGGCGTATTCAGTGGTACTGGGCGTGCGACGGCAGGAGTCACGTCCGGACCACCGTCGACAACATGGCCGTCTCAGAACCCTGGGTTTTGGCGCGACAACGAAAAGTCCCGCCGCTTATGTCGATACCTCGATGAGTTGTCGGGCGCTGTCGACCGATGTCCAATTGAGGTACGTCTCAACGTCCAGGGCGGCGAGACTACGCCATGCGCGGATCGCATGGCGCGTTAGTTCCACGATCGGGGTTGCCGTGGCCCCCTCCGTCGCAAGCGCGTGGGCCTGCAGGGCGTTTCCGGTTACAGCATCCAGCGTTGCCCCGTGGCCGGCGCTGACAACTGCGGTCGAATGATATGCGGCCCTTAGGGCATACAGGCCGGCGACGTGTAGGTTCGGTTTGCTGGCGCGGCAGGCGGTGCGAGCGGCCCGATCGGCGGCGTCCCAGGCGGCAATGGGTGGCATGCCGCCGGCGCCGACCGCACGGTGCAGTTCAGCGATGTTCAGAACCGCCTTGTCCGCAGCGCTCTTCGCGTAGCGAGCGGCGCACTTTGCGTAGCAAACGACACCCCATGCGGGGCTGGTCAGCAGTTCGGCCACCCAGGCATGAATGACAGTGTCGTCGACATCGGCGGTTCCCACGGTCTGCCAGCCGAGTTCGAGTGCCAGCAGGCTGTTTTCCGGCGACAAGTAGCCGTCAGGCCCTGCCAGCAGATCGTTACATAGTTGAACGAACGCGGACAGTGGACGAGCCGAACAGTCCGGGAAGTCGCTGATATGGGTGTCGCCGTTGATGTAGGAAATAACGTTCATCGCACACCCTTTACCCGATCCCGGCTGGTGTGATCCTTTGGCCAACCTCAATGGATGGGTGATCCTGTCGAAGTCCATGTGCGTGTCCTATCTGTAAGCATCGGAACGGTGACGGTGCGCCTCTGGGCGGCGCGGCGGCCATAATGCCACTCATTAGTGACAATATGCCACTGTCAAGTGGCATAAGTCAACTATCTAGCGACGTCACAACGGAGGTGCGGGATGCAAACCGCGATAGCTCAACAAACCAGGCCGCCCGCGACGGAGCGGCCTGCAGCGACGCAAACGTCCAGCGCCCATGACGAAGACATGCTCGCGTGGCATAACGACGCCATGGCGCGTATCGATCCGTATTCAATCGGCGGCGGATATGTCGGAGACTCCAACCTGTATGAGCACCCAGTGGCCGTTCTGCACCCGGACAGTGCCGCGCGCCTGGAAGAGCTGCGGAACAAGTACGACCCGGAGGGTCGCTTCGACAGCTACCCCACCGATCTTCCACCTGCGCGGCTCTAGAGACTTCCGCGCATCGGATAGCAGCAAGTATGACCACCGATAACGAAGTCGACGCGATCACGAACCCCCATCCGGATACGGGTCATTCGCCGCGCGGTCGAGTCCGTCGCAGACCGGGTCGGGCCGCTCGTGGATCTGCCGATCTTATGTTGACGGGCTGGACAACCTGCCCCTCGATGGCCGATTCCTGTTGGTGGGCAACGATACTCAGGCCGATGCAGAGACATTCTTGATCCCGTACTCAGTACGACGGCAGATTGGCACGCTGGTGCGGCCGACTATCAAGCAGCGCACCCAGCAAGCCCTCGAACAGACCTTGTCCGACCTCATCGCCGTTCGCAGCGCAGATGCGTACCGCGAACTAAATCCACTCACCCGGCGGCGGGCGGTCCAACCGCAATCCACGGCATAAGATGTTGATGCATCGCCGTTTATGCAGGATCACGCCGCCGTGCATCCGGCCCTGATGATCCTCGCGGTCACGGAGATAGCGGAGGTGAAGACGTGCTCTGCTCACGGAGTTTCATTCAGGTCTCCCTCGGTCCTGGACGCCGTCGTTTCGAGAAGTCGCAGCACTGAAATGACCGGCAGCGAGCACAGTGCCGAAATAGCGGCCATCGTCGCTGCGCTCGCGCCGACGGCGGCTGAACCGGTCACCGGGTTAGCGACGGCGGCCAGCAAACGTGCGGAAGGCGTTCTCGGGTCGAGCGCGGTGGCCTGGGCGGCCCAGCTGGCCGGCGAGGTCGCTGCCGGTATGCAGGCCAGACACCCCGACCACGCGGCGCCGGCTGACGATATCGCGGTTCAAGGCGAGATCCTGATACTGCGAATGTTATTCACGTTGGCCGGCGTCGACCAGGGCGATGATGAGACGGATTTGGCCGCCAAGACCCAAGAGTCGATCAGGCAGCTGGTCGCCATGGGGGTTCCGTTCGACCTGGTCGCCGAATCCCTACGGCTAGCAAACGAACTGGTGATACGAGCCCTACTCGACGTTGCCATCGCCCACCAGGCCTCAGCTGCAACACTCACCATGATCAGCCTGACGGTGACGCACTCGATCAACGAGATGCTCGACACCATGGCTAACCAATACCTGACAGAACGGCAGCGCTTTTCGTCCTCGGGGATAAACGCCCAACAGGAAATGATCGACATGCTCATCGCTGGCCGGCCAGTCGATCCGCGCTTGGTCAAGAGCGTCCTGAAAACGTCCATCGGCGATTACCACCTGGGGTTCGTGGTGTCGGGAACTGCTTCGTTACCGCTGGATCTCCCTACATTGCGGCACGCTGTGGAAGTCGTCAGGAACCATGTGCATGCTTCCGGGTTTGTCGTGCGGGAGAACGCAGACTCCGTCTGGGTGTGGGCCACATCCGCGCGGCCAGCTCTCCTTGACGAGGCCGACCCGGGGGTAGCGATCGGCGAAGCGGTACGGGTGGGTGTGGGATCCACACAACCGGATGCGGCGGGTTTTCGCCGAACACATCTCGAGGCAGCCGCCGCTAATCACTTCGGGCGTTTCCGGTCGGCTCGCCTCATCGAGTACAGCCAGCACGCGTTGCCCATCCTTCTCGGCATTGACCAGGAGAGGACCAAATGGTTCCTCGAGTCCGAGCTGGGCGAGCTGACCACGTCGAGCCCGCGCAATCGGGACTTGTTGAAGACCTTGCGTTGCTACTACGACTCCAGGCTGCGGGTCGCGGTCGCTGCCGAACGGTTACACGTTCATCGAAATACCGCGATCAGTCGATTGGCCACCCTCGAAACGATCCTCGGCCACCCGCTGGCCGAACGGATGGCAGAAATACAGGCTGCGCTCTCGATTCTTGATTTCGAAGACGACGGGCACGCAAGGTGAATACCGCCTGTTGGTTCCGATGACAGAACAGCTGACTACCGGAAGGGGTCGGTGTCCCGCCTGCAAGGGTTGAGACTCCACCCAGCGTCGGCTGACACCGATCCCATCCTTCCACCTGCTAGGTGGTCTGCGAAGACAGCGCGGCTTCGATCGCGGCCTCGTCGATCCACTTGCCGTGAAATCCCATCGGAACACGTTGATTGAGCTTCACCCGGGCGATCGGGGCGGCATCGAAGTGCTGTGCGTCATGGATCAGCAGTTCCGACAGGCGGGTAGCCGGATCCCACCACAGCGACAACAGCCACCCGTCGTCCTCACTGGCCGCTCCCTGGCGCGCAACGAATGTCGGTTCCGACGGTGAGATGAGTTCTGCGGTCGGGATCGTCAACGTCTGGCCGGTGCGGAAGTCGTGCTTGGCAAGTCCGTCGGTGAGCCACTCATCTCTGCCGCGGGTGGTGGCGTAGTAGCCGAAACGGTGCTCGCGCAGGGCGTAGTCGTCGTTGATCCGCGGGAACTCGCCGGCCACATCGGAGATCTGGTGATCGGTCAGCCGTCCGCTACCCAGGTCGATCTCCCAACGCCACGGCGTTGCCACGACACGGTCAAACCACTCGTTGAAGTTCTGCCCCGGCTGGATGGCCGCGATCTCGTCCTTGAGCCATCCGTACTGCTCCGACCGGTGACCGTCGACAACAATGCGGTCGCCGTCCTGATAGGCATTGTAAAAATGGGTCGCGGTGTAAGCGCCTCCGCCGTTGATCCAGGTCACCTCCCCCGTGTGGCGGTTGAGCACCGCGAACCGAGTTCCGTTGGACTGCTCGGGATCCCAGATTACGCTGGGTGCGCCGGTCATCATCGCCTCGGGGGCAAGAACGGTGGGACCGACAACGAAGACCGCATAGTCCTCGGTCGCGACGAAGTCATGCAGGAAGCAGGCCACACCCATGTCGAATTTGTAACTGTCGAGCAGCTTTCCGTGCGAATTGGCGTGATACCACCTCACCTCTGTCCCGTTGACCCCGTAGAACAGCATGTCCCCGTTGCCGGGGTCGCTCTTCCAATGCGCGGTGACCGCCCCGGAGATCGCCCCGTGGTAGTCATACATTCCACGGGTCTCCAGTGTGGTCGGATGCATCTCGTGCGGCAGGCCGCTTTCACAGAACACCAGCACCCGATCGTCGAAGAGCGTGACATTGGTGTTGGCGGGGTTCTTGATCGGCGGATCGAGCGAGAAGTCCGGCACGGAGCCGCCGTTCATGACGCTGCCGTAGACCGCCTTACCGTTGCGCTCCTCGACCAGGTAACCCGCGGTGCGCACCCAGCGATTGACCGTCTGGGCCTTGCCGTCACGAAGGAACAACCCGTAAACCATGCCGTCACCTTCGAACCAGTGATGGCGATCCGGCTGTAACGGGAGCACGTGTGGATTGGAACTCGTCCGGTACAAAGCGCCGTTGAGTTCGGGCGGGATCTGGCCGACCACCTCCAAATTGAAGGCGTCGGACTCCTGATGCCACGGCTCGAACGGGCCGTTCAATGACCTATTGTTGTATTTGAACATTTGAGCTTTCCTTGTCTCTGCTTACGTCCAGGCGGTATGCCCGGCTCCCTTCAACGATTTATGAGACGCAGGCCGCGGTCATCGGCCGGGCTGCACAACGTTGGACGCGGGCACTGGGCACTGTGCTCAAAACCGTTGCCGGCCCCGCGACAGCCTTGATAGCAGTACAGAAAATCCTCACGAGTGCCCTTGATTGCCCGGGAATGGACGCAGGAGCGTCTCGTTGAGCCAGCTCACGCAGCCGTATCTGTGGTGAACCAGAACGCGCGAGATTTGCGCAGCGAGGAAGCTTGGGTGGCAGTAGCGTTAGACGATGCCGATTCTGTTGCTGCACAGGTCTTCTGGGCAGATCACGCTGAGGCGCGCCGCATCGATGAAAACGCCCACGACTCTGCAACGGTTGAGACTCAACCAATGTCGGCTGACACCGATCCCATCCTTCCACCTGCTAGGTGGTCTGCGATGACAGCGCGGATTCAATCACTGCGCCGTCGACCCAGTTGCCGTGAAATCCCATGGGGACGCGCTGATTGAGCTTCACGCGTGCGATCGGGTCAGCGTCGAAATGCAGCGCATCATGAATCAACAGCTCCGATAATCGGGTAAACGGGTTCCACCACAAGGACATCAGCCACCCGTCGTCCTCACTGGTGGCGGACTCGCGGGGGACGAACACCGGCTCCGATGGCGAGATGAGCTCACCGTTGGGGATCGTCGTGGTCTGATCCCGCCGAAAGTCGTGCTTGGCTAGACCGTCGTAGACCCACTCATCGAGGCCCTGTGTCGTGGCGTAATAGCCAAAGCGGTGCTCACGCAGCGCGTAGTCGTCGTTGATCCGCGGAAGCTCACCCGCCACATCGGTGATCTGGTGGTCGGTCAGCCGTCCGGTACGCGGGTCGAGCACCCAACGCCACGGCTTTGCCACGACACTGTCAAACCACTTGTTGCAGTTCTGCCCGGGCTCGATGGCGGCAACCTCCTCCTTGAGCCATCCGAACCGCCCTGTCCGGTGACCGTCGACAACAATGCGGTCCCCGTCCTGGTAGCCATTGTAAAAATGGATCGCGGTGTAAGCGCCTCCGCCGTCGATCCAGGTAACCGCTCCGTTGTGGCGGTTCAGCACCGCAAACCGAGTTCCGTTGGACTGCTCCGGATCCCAGATCAAGCTGGGTGCGCCGGTCATCACCGCCTCTGGCACAGAAACGGCGGGATTGATGATGAACACCGCAAAATCCTCCGTCGCGACGAAGTCATGCAGGAAACAGGCCACACCCATGTCGAATTTGTAACTGTCGAGCAGCTTTCCGTGGGAATTGGCGCGATACCACGTCAGTTCCTGGCCGTTGACGCCATAGAACAACATGTCGCCGTTGCGGGGGTCGATCTTGCAGTGCGCGGTGACTGCACCAAAGACGTCGCCGTGATAGTCATAGGTGCCTCGGGTCTCCAACGTCGTCGGATCCAATGCGTGAGGACGGTCGGTTTCACAGAAGACCAGCAGCTGATCGTCGAACATCGTGACATGCGTATTTGCGGGGTTCTTGAAGGCCGGATCGATCGAGAGATCAGGTACGACGCCGCCGTTGAGCACACTGCCGTAGACCGCTTTACCGTTCTCTTCCTCTACTTTGAAGCCCGCGGTCTTGACCCAGCGATTCACAGCGTGCGCCTTGCCGCCGCGAAGAAACACCCCGTAAATCATCCCGTCACCCTCAAACCAGTGATAACGATTTCTATGCACCGGCGGCACGTGTGGATTGGAACTCGTACAAGGCCCCGTTGAGTTCGCCCGGGATCTCACCCACCACTTCCAAATCGAAGGTGTTGGCCTCCTGATGCCACGGTTCGAAGGGGCCGTTCAATGCCCTGTTGTCGTTGTCCCACATTGTTCTCTCCCGTTCCTCTGTCGTCCCAGACGGGAATCCCCGGCTCCCTTCAACGATTTACGAGACGCAGGCCACCGTCATCGGCCGGGCTGCACAACGTTGGACGCGGGCACTGGGCACTGTGCTGAAACCGTTCCGGCCCGGCGGCGACTGACCAACAATGACCTGCTGCTGTCGCGGCCCGACGGGACACGGTGGCCGGTGCGCGACTACTCGCGCGAGTTCACGGCCCAGCACAAGGTCGCGGGACTCACGGCGATCACGCTCGGCGCACGCCCTACCCACTGGCTCTCGCAGGTAAACCGCATAAATCGATCCGATATCGACTAGTGCAAGTCACTTTTTCTAACAGCAGTCACATCGTTAACATCACGCGATGCAGGACTTGTCGGTGAATTTATGCCTCCGGCGATCACGCCATATTCCCCGGCGCGAGGTATTGCGCTACGCCATCGCTATAACTGCACTGCCAGGGTTGTATGCCGCATCGGAAATTGGCACCGTCCCTGCGGCGGCTGCCGCCACTCCCAAACTGATCGACTTCGCCATGCGCCAAGTCCCAGCGGAGCACATTCGAGCTGCCGGCTACTCCGGGGTCATCAATTACGTTTCGCTATCGCGTCCCGGCTCATCCATGGGCGCCAAGCCGATCACCCGGCCTTACGCCGAGCAGCTGACCGCTGCCGGGCTAATGATCGTCAGCAATTACCAATACGGCAAGCCAGGCGGGACAGCGCCATCGGACTTCAGGCGCGGATTCGAAGGGGGTGTCGCCGATGCTCGCACCGCCTGGAAGCTGCATACCGCGGCGGGTGGCGGTCAGAGTGCCCCGATCTTCTTCAGCATCGACGAGGACATAAACCACGACACCTGGAACAATCTGGCACTCAAGTGGTTTCGCGGAATCAATTCGGTACTGGGAGTGCAGCGCACCGGCGTCTACGGCGGTTTCGATGTGTGCCAATGGGCCGCCGCCGACGGCGTTATCGGAACTTCGCGGACCCCCGGCCACCGGTGGGCCTGGCAAACCAAAGCTTGGTCCCACGGTCAGATCGACCCCGCCGCGGTTCTCTACCAACGCGTGGTAAGCACGGCGTCGAATCCAGGCCCAGTAGTCGGGGGACTCGAAGTCGACGTCAACGACGTCCTTGCCGAGGATTGCGGTCAGTGGAACCTACATCCCTGAGCCCGGTGCGGTTGGCCGCATCCACGTTGGTGAATGCGACAACGACGTATACGTGCTTGCGTCGCTACGCTGACGAATTCTGAGACTAGCGATAACTACACCACGCGCGGACTGCGTCAATCTTGTGGAGCTCAGGGGACTCGAACCTGGTTCCGACCCATTGCCAGCACTGAGTGATCGACTTCTTTGCGGCGCGGTGGAAGTGGAGCCGACGGCACGCTCGCGTAACTGCGTGATTCGTTAGCCGGTCGTCGGAGCATCCGTGCCCGTGAGCAGCGCCTCAACCGCCGGGCGCAGGCATGCCACAAGGTCATCGACGCTGGCCTGCTCGACCGCGGAGAACTTCAGCACGTAACGGGTGATCGCGGTGCCCATCGTCAGCGCTCCGATCAGCTGACCGCGCAGTTCGGTCAGGTCGTCGCTCGGCATGCCGAGCTCAGAGGACCGGCGAATCATCGCGTCCAGATTGAACAGCTCGAGCGCCTCCTCGGCGCTTTCGTCGTGGGTAAGCATGGACCGCAGCGTGGATGCCGTGGCCTGCGGATGCGCGTCCATGCGCTCAAACACCGCGCGCACCAGTCGGTCGGCGAGCCCCTCGGCTGGACCCACCACCACCTCCGCCATGTCCAGGTCTATTTGCGAGGCGGCCCTAAAGAGCCCCTGCTTGGTGCCGAAATGCTGCATCACCAGCGACGGATCGCAGCCCGCCCGCTCGGCGACCGCCCGGATGGTCGCCTTCTCGTAGCCGCGTTCGGCGAATTCGCCACGGGCGGCCTGCAGAATCGCCGCTCGGGTTCGCTCGCGCCGCTGGGCCCGCGATGTCGTCGTCGATGTGGCCAACGTCACACTCCTATTCACTGAACGCCCGTTGAGCGAAATGCCCTCGGCGCCTACGCTAACTCTACAGGCGTTGAGCGAACGAGTCGCCCGCCAGCCTGCTAACCGACAGGAGCCACGTCATGACCAAGTTTTTTCCTCGCAGTCCGCAGATGTCCGCCCGGGAGGCGCCCCCACGTTTCGAAGCAGACCAAGAGAAGGCAGGTAGCAGAATGACCACAATCCCCTTGCGGCTAGCGCATTCTGACGAGGATTACCGCATGCTCGGGCTGCAACCCGGCAAGGTCAGTGCCAGTGAAGGTCGCATGCATGTCGACGGCAGTCCTGGGTCGTTTGAGTGGTGGTTCATGAAGGCCGAGCTTGCCGAGTGCACGGTCGCACTCGGCATCATCACCGCACCGGCGTTCATGGGCGAGCTCGGGTTGCTGCCGTGTGCACAGCTTCTCCTCACGTTTCCCGACGGCACCGTCGTCGAGAAGTCCGAGCAGCTCACCGCAGAGGACTTCGAGTCGTTCTCCAACGATGTTTGCAGTATCGGAGCGGGCAAGAGCCGGTTCCAAAGAGTGAACGACCGTTGTTATTGTGCACATTTCGAAGCCGACGGGGTCATCGCCGACATCGATCTCACACCGAGCGCGCCCGACTGGCGGCCCGAAACGGGTCACATCATCTTCGGTGAGAACGACGAGCATTACTTCGGGTGGGCCATACCGGTACCCACGGGGGACATACACGTCGTCATCCGCGGTGAGGGGCTGAACATAGACAGCCACGGCGACGGATACATCGACCGCGGCTGGATGAACCAACCGCTGGGCCAATTCCTTCACAACTGGAATTGGTTTGAGGGGAAGTTCGACGACTACACCGTTCTGGCGGTCCACATGACATTCGAGGAGGAATACGGCTACCCCGACATGCCATTCTTCATGGTCTATCGCGGTGCAGAACTCCTCGCCGGCGGTCCGGGAACCCAGAACGCCCACCACATCACCTATACCGTCAACGGAACCCATGTCGACGCCGTCACCGCAAAGCCCGTGCCCGACGGATTCGCCTTCGAGTACCGCGACGGTACGACCCGATTGACGCTGTCGGTACGAAACGAGACCCCCACGCAGAAAGTCAACTGGGACGACCTGCTGCCGGGATCCGAAGAAGACAAGTCCCGTTCATCGGTCCACGGGGGCGCGGTGCTGCGCTTCACCGGACCGGCAGAACTCACCCACTACGAACACGACCAGGTGGTCGCGTCGGTGCGCGTGCCGACCGGTCCGTTCTACGAACTCATGTACATGGGCACGTCGAGGTAAGGACCAGTCCGATTGACACCGCCAAACCCGCAGAGGTCTCCCAAGCCGACTGGGCAGCCGCCGTTAAACAGCAGACCCAGGAATCACTCGAACAGATCCTGGCAGACCTCATGGAAATCCGCCGCGGCGATCCCTATCGCGCACTACAACTACTGGCCCGGCGTGCTGCGACCGAGACGCCATTGAGTTCTGCCGCGACAGCCGCACTCTGAGAGGAAGTTTTCATGACCACCAACGACAACAAGAAACCCATTCCCCGCAACATCCTCATATTTGGGGCAGCCGCACATATCGGTCGGCCGCTTGCCCATTTTCTTCGTAAGGAGGCGCCCGAGATCGGGCTGCGTCTGGTAAGCAGCAGCCCTGAACGCATCGACGTTCTCCAGCGCGATTTTCCGAACGCCGAAGTCGTCAGCGCCAACTTCTTTGACCTGCAGTCGTTGGAACTCGCCGTGCACAGCATCGAAGGAATCTGGGTACTGACTCCCGGCGGGCTGGACGAGGGGCCTGCCATGACCAACTTGGTTGCGGCTGTTAAGAAATCGGGTACCGCCGTTCACATCTTACGCGGTCTGGGACTACAGCCCGAAGCCAATCCGCGGCGCATTCCGCATTCGATCCGCGAGGCAGGGGTCGGACTTCCGGTCCAGCATCCGATCGCGAAAAAGATACTCGACGAGAGCGATCTGCCCGTCACCTATCTCAACTTCGGCGCCACGTTCACGGACAACTTCTTCTGGATGAAGCAAGGACTGGTATCTGAGCGGAAACTCATCTGGCACAACCGGCTGATTCCTTTCATCGATCCCCGGGACATCGCCGAGGTGGCGGGCCGCTTGTTCCTCTCTGACAATCACCGCCACATCGGTCAGTTCCACACCTTGAACAACGGACATGACCTGATGCGTTTCAGCGATGTTGCCGAAGTGATGAGCGACGTGTTCGGCCAGAAGATCACCCACGATGGCAGCAAGGAGGCGTTTTTCAACGCGTACGCGCACCTGGGCGAAACCCGACAGGTGTTGTGGGACTTCTTCGAGTACGAGAGAGCAAACGAAGTCGTCTGGGCGCGAAACGATTTCGTCGAGCGCATCTTAGGACGCCAGCCGATAACAGTGCGCGCCTGGCTCCAGGAACATGCACGCGACCTCCTAACATGAGCACCCTCCTAGACCACGACCGCCCAGTGACGTCAGCGTCGACGAGGTGGGTGAGGCAGCAACTGTCGTCAGCGTTGTCGCCAAAACTGTCGTCAGCTCACGGCACGAAACGGCTCCGCTTCCTCATACCGGCAATACCTGTGTTGCCGATCCGCTGTGTCAAGGGTGGGGACGCCATGACGCAGACACGCCAACAACGCCCTTTACTCGACTGATCAGCAAGCCAGACACTTCGAAATGGATGGATGGCGGTTGACGAGAGTGCGTGGCGTCGCCGGCGGTCGTGCACGGATAGACGGCATCGGAACGTTGCGGGTAGCCAAAATGGAATCGGGGATGGTGAACCCGTCCTATCCCGCAGCCTCGGCGGCGACCGCCAAGAGCGGCAGGTACTCCGATCGCGTCATCGCATCTGTGAACGTGAAACGCACCGGCGACCCTTTCGGCTCTGGCTCGGCATCGATCTTGATGCCGTCATCCCTGGCGTTTGCCAGTGGTTCTCGGGCTGATGAGCAGCCCTTGACTGGTTACCAGGACACTGGAGCCGGGTCCGCGCAGTTCGGCGTGGGTGGTTGTCTTTCGTCCGTCGATGTCAAGGATGTGGCCGTGCACGGTCAGGGGCGTGTCGATGGGCACGGGTTGGTGATAGTCGACCTCCATTTTCGCGGTGCGGCTGAACGCTCTTCCGGCGGCGTGGATGACCATTCCGTAGATGAGGTCGAAGATCATTGGGAGTGTGCCCCCGTGGACCACAGAGCGAGCGCCAACGTAGAAGCGGCTGTACTCGACGGCGATCTCGACACCGTCGGGTTCGAAACGCGTGATCGTCCACGGTGGCATGAGCAAGCTGCCCGCGCCGGGCAGGCTTGGCACGCGACCGGCCAGGCTCGCACCCTCGGCTGCCTCATGAGGACCCAACAGGTCGATGAGTTCGTCGACTCGCTGCGCGGCGTGAACGAAGACGTCGTCTTCAGGGGCTGCGCTGACCGCCAGGTCTTGCAGTGTGCGCATCCCGGCCACGAAGTGGCTAAATCCGGGTCCGGGTTCGGTCAACCGAAAGATCGGCGGCGACGCCTCAGCGTTGTTGCCTGACGCATTGCTCATGCGCTCAGTCCCTATGGGTGGATCGGGCAGGTGGTTGCGCGCCCGGAACAATTGCCATGGTCATTCCTTCTGCTCGGTTTACCGACGCTGGCACTCTTTGCTACAACTCGGAGGTCACACGCGGTTGGCGCGTCAAGCAGCACCGCAGGTGATCGACAACCTCGTCGGCAACCTTGTCGATGGGCAGCGCGCGGTCGGTGGCGATCCAGTCGGTGAGCCAGACTTGCAGGGCCGAAATCACCAGCGAGGCAACAACTGCCGGACGCAATGCGCTGATCTCCCCGGCCTCGATAGCGGCCTCCGCTGCATGGCTGATCATCTCCATGCCGGTACGCCACGCCTCGCGCTGTCCACCGCGCCCGGCATCGATCAAGGCCGACGCGGTACCCCAGCTCAGTCCTTCGTGAAGATGCAGTGCCAAGAAGTGAGGATGGGCGGCAAAGAACTCAATCTCAGCGCGCGCACCGAGCAGAATCTTCTCCAGCGGTGAGTCGATGGTCGCGGTGCGCGTCAACACGGCGTCGACGAACTCGGTCATGCGAAGGGCATTGAGCGCATCCCACAGTTGGTCCTTACCCGTGAAGTGTTTGTACACCGTCGCCAACGAAACCCCCGCTGTCTTGGCGATGGCGCTCACCTTGGCGTCGGTGAACCCGGTACGGGCGAATTCATACTCGGCGGAAGCCAGGATCTGTTCGTGGTACATCGCGCGCCGTGCATCATCGAGGCGGGCGACGGGTGCACCAGATATCGGCTGGTCCACGGGTTTGCCTCCTTTCGTTGCGAGATGCTTGTTGCCTCCGCGGAGACCATGTTACCTTGGCCTAGTAACGATGATTACTGATAGAAAAACGACAGTTACTCACCCGGAGGGGGTACGCCCCGTGACTACGTCCGAGGTCACCGAGCGGACGACTGCGGAACCCATTACCGCCAAGCTTCCACCGTCCCGCACGCTGCGAGTGCTGTGGATCGTCGCGTTCGGTTCGTTGGCGCTGTCCTTCCCGCTCTACAGCCACCTGGCGTTCAGCGGGGCAAACCGTGTGACCGTCGCTCACGCGATGGCGGTGCAGGCGACACTCGCATACTTCCTGGGCATCTTCGCTGCGCTGCTACCCATCCCATCGCTGAAGAACTGGACACGATTCCAGCGCGCCCAGGCCGTGGTCCTTCCCTTCGTCATCTGTTCGTATGCAACACATTTGACCTGGGAATTGGGTTGGATCATCCTCCACAAAGCAATCCCCGGTGCCCGCAACGCCGCCTGGGCCTATCCGTGGTGGAACTACATCGATGGTGGCGACGTGCGCTACCTGCACGCCGAACCCAGTTTCATGATGATCGAGGTGCTTTCGGTCATCAACGCGTGCGTCGGGGTCACCGGGCTCATCCTTTTGTTCCGGTCGAAGTTCACCAACAACAAGGGCACGTTGCTCGTCATGTCAACAGCAGTTACCCACACCGTGCTCACGTGGTATTACTACGGGACCGAGATACTCAGTGGATTCGTCTCCGTCAACACCACGAGCTTTATGGACTTCGGCGTGAAGTTCATTCTTCTCAACGCCCCGTGGCTCATCGGCCCCTGGTTCGTCCTGCTTTGGGGATATCAGCTGTTGAAACGCCAGTTCGCCAACGAGGCAGTGTCGCTGGCCAGCATTTGAATGCAGTTCGCCGGGGCGATGTGCGCACTCCATAGCCCCCCGATAAGGCGCTTGGCGACAATCGAATATGACTAGGGGCGGAGCCACGGGTGGCGTCGAGTGACGCGGCTTGCAGTCCGGGACGGCGTAAGTACTGCTCCTCACTTTCCATTGCGATGGAGTTTGATATAGGCGGTCAGCACTTCGACCAATGCCTGCCGATCCCTGGAAGTATCCAGTGGCGCCGATGAAACAAGCTGTGCCACAACGATTCCCCGTAGAGTCGCCCAGATCAGATTGCCGATCTCTGTGGCATGCTGTGGATCCAGGCCTTCACCGAGGTGCTGACCCAGTTCGGTCAGCCGGTTCATCACCTCGGCGAGATATCTATTGACGGCCTCCGCACGCCCGGCGCGAGTGGAAATCAGAATCTCCAGTGCCGCCATCGACGTGCGGCTCGAGAACGCTTGCCACGCAGCGTCGATGACAGCTTGCGTACGCTGCTCGATCGGCAGGCCGTCGATCGTGGCCGGCAGTCCATCCAGGGCGTCGACAAGTTGACCAAAACCTTCGTTCACAACGGCGATGAGCAGCGCATCCAGGTCACCGAAGTGATACTGCACGACGCCCCACGTGACGCCGGCCCGTTTGGTGATACGGCGGACACTCGGTGCGGCAAAGCCCTCATCGAGTATGTAGTTGACGGTTTCATCGATGACGGTTTGCCGGGTCTGCTGCGCCCGCAACTGGTTACCGCCTGGCGGCCGCCGGGGTCCGATCGGCATGCCTGTTATGTCACCACATCACGCCACGGGTGTGGTCGAGCGGACGCAGGTCGTGGGCGGCGAGGATTCCGGCAGGTGCGCGGCAGACCGCTTCGATGGCGTTGATCGGCCGCGCCGCGGTGGCGATCACACCGCCCTGGTTGTGATCGGTTCCTCTTCGGCCGACGTGGGTATTGATCTCGATGCCGGGATCACCCTCAACGATGACGCGGTGTACGCCTGGGCGACCGTCGGGTGGATACGGCCATTGCGGTGCAGCGATTTCGGTCAACCGGTTCACATGCTCCATCGTGATCACGACCTTGCCGTCACGGATTCCCTCGACACCGAAGCGTACGGCTGCGACCTTGCCCGGCGCGACGTCCATCATCGTGCAGGAGATCGGTTCGGGGGTGGCCCACTTCTCGTGACGCTCGCGCACCTCGTCGAGTTCGACACCCAGGTCCGCGGCCAGGCTGCGCACCTGAATCCCCCACATCGACGCAAGTATCCCGGGCGCAAACAGAATGGGATCGTGTTGCGGGTCGGTACCGAAGCCAAAACTGACGCCGGTGAATTCGGCGTCGTCGTAACTGCCGTAGTCGCAGATCTCTTGGACCGTCACCGCGGTTGCCCGCCCGGCCAGGCTCAGCGCCGTATAGACCAGCGTGTCACCGGAGTAGCCGGGATCGATTCCGTTGATGTAGAGCGTGGAGTTACCATCCCGACAAGCCTTTTCGAGTGGATCACGCAGCCACTCGTCGGTGAAATCCGGCGCGACCAGCCAGACGAACGACGACCCCACGACGTTGGTACCGGCCCGCAGGAACCGCGCGACGTCGTCCATCGCCTCCTGCGGGCGAGTCTCGGCCTGTGAGGTGTACATCACGCAGTCGGCGTTCAGCGCCACCAACGCGTCCACGTCGTCGGTCGCGATCACTCCGACAAGGTCGCTTAGCCCGCACAGGTCGGCCGCATCACGGCCGATCTTGTCGGCGCCGGCCGCATGCACACCGACCAGCTCCAGGTCGGGGCGCTCGATGATGGTGCGCAACGCGTGAACGCCCACATTGCCGGTGGAGAACTGGATGATCCGCCGGACCATTGGATCCCTCCTTACAACAGATCGGTAATGGTCTTCAGGCCTGCGTCGTACAACACTCCGGGCAGCATTCCGCCGTCGATCTCGATCGTGGTGCCGTTGACGAAATCGGCTGCGCCGGAAGCCAGGAACACACAGGTGCGGCCGACCTCTTCGGGTTCTCCCCCGCGGCGCATCGGAACGTTTGCGAAGTACTCGCTACCGGTGGGATCGTCTTTGGGAAGCACGTAGGACCGGAAGTTCTCGGTGATGGTCGGCCCCAGCGCGACGCAATTGACCCGGACGATGGGGCCCCACTCCTGAGCCAAAGAACGCGTCATCTGGTTGAGTCCGGCTTTGGCGGCCCCGTAGGACACCAGAGTCGGAGAACCCGCGGGGTGTCCGGCCCCGCTGGAAATGTTGATGATGCAACCCACGCCGTCCTGGGTCTTCATTTGCCGATAGGCACGAATCGCAAACCACAGCGGGCTGATCAGATTCATTTGCACAGCAAACGCGTGGAACAGGACGCTGCGCTCGTAATCGTCGTCACTGTCCGGCGCGCCCTGGATACGGGACACCAGCGCAGGGACCGCGTCGACCGACGGTGACGGTACAGTGCCGCCTGCGTTGTTGATCAGGATGTCCAACCGGCCGTACGTCTCTGCGACCCATTGCACCAGTTCGTCAATGGCACCGTAATCGACTTGGTCACAGACCATTTGGGCCGACCGCTGTGCCCAGTCGGGATTGGCCTCAGTGCCGGGTAATCCGTCCAGGGGCGATCTCGAGCAGCCGACGACGGTTGCTCCCGCCCGCAGCAGTTCATGCGCGATGCCTACCCCGACGCCGCGGCTGGTGCCGGTGACAAGCGCGACTTTGCCATCGAGTTCGCCCACTTTGGTCTCCGTTCTGGCTACGGAAGGTCGGTCGACAACAATGTCAGAGGCAGCAGCCCCAGCACTGACATTTCGATCTCGTCGAGCTGCCATCCGTCTCCGGCGCGGTGCTGCCGGAAATTGGTGACTGCTCCGTAGCGGTGTGCGATCTGCTCCGCCGCCGGCGCGTCATCGACACGCAGAGCCAGGGTGAACACCCCGTCACCGTGGTTGTCGAGGAATTGCCGCACCGGATTGTCGCTGTCCGGCGCCGTCGGCGTGACCAACTCCAGCCCGCGGTCCCAGTCGAGCATCACGCGCAATCCGACATCCCCGAGATCGAACTCGTCGAAACGAAACCCGAGGTCGGCGAACAACTGCGCCGTACGCGCCAACCGTTGCGGGGCGATGGCGAGCACGGCGTGATGCAGGTTCGGTCGCGGGCGGGATTCGGCCACGCCAGAAGATTACACGTGTTATTTTTCGACGGCGGGGGATTCGGGCAGGGTGAGGAGAATTGATGGCTGAGCGACAGGACAAGAAGTATCGCGTCGCGGTGTGGGCCACCGGCGGTGTCGGGCGCTATGCCATCCGCACCATCATCGACCGGCCCAACCTCGAACTCGCCGGAGCATGGGTCCATTCGGAAGCCAAGGACGGGCAAGACGTGGGCACCCTTGCGGGCGTCGACCCGGTCGGGGTACGTGCCACCCGCGACGCCGATGCCTTGTTGGCCTCTGGAGTCGACTGCGTGATGTACGCCGCGCCGGCCGGCCCGCGGCCCGCGGAAGCGCTCTCCGACTTCTGCCGCATCCTCGCCGCGGGCACCAACGTCGTCACCACGTCACTGCCCGGTCTGGTCTACGAAAAAGGATCGCTCTCAGCGCGTTTTCTCGATCCGATTCGAGAAGCGGCCGCGACCGGGCGCAGCTCGATCTTCTCCTCGGGTATCGAGCCGGGCTTTGGCTGCGATCTCTTCCCGATCGCGCTGATGACGATGTCGCACAAGGTCTACTCGGTACGCGGCATCGAGATCACAAACTACTCCGAGTATCCGGTCGAGTGGGACGTACGCGAACTGTTCGGCTTCGGCCAACCATTGGATTACCAGGGCGGGTTGAAGCAGCCCGGGGTACTGAAGTGGGGATGGGGGGCGGCGATCACGATGGTTGCCGACGCGCTCGGAGTCGAGTTCGACGAAATTCGTGAGACGTGTGAATTCCTGCCCACCCCCCGCGATCTGCGCACCGCCTGCGGTCTCATTCCGGCCGGTACCGTCGGCGCCACCTACGCCAAGTGCGTCGGCGTCGTCGACGGACAAGAAGTGATCAGCCTCGAGCACGTAGACCGGATGGCCGACGACCTCGCTCCGGACTGGCCCACGGGACGAACGGGAGCCACCGACGGAGTCTGGCGGGTACTCATCGACGGCGAGCCCTCTTTCGACGGCGAATTCGAAGTCGGCCACCGCCCAGGCGAAAGCGCCAGCGATCACGGGCTTTTGGCCACCGGTATGCGTGCCGTCAACGCCATTCCATGGGTGTGCGAAGCCGCACCGGGCATCGTGGACGCCCTGCACCTGCCGCTCACTACGCCCCTGGGAGCCCTGCACCCCCACCGCGACGGCGTCCCTGCCTTCTAAATCCCTCGACCGCAGTAGTCCTATCCCGAAACGGAGTCTCACCGATGAGCGAACAACCGCTGGATGACCCGGAACAGTCGTACAAGGTCGTGGTATGGGCGACCGGGCGCGTTGGTCGATTGGCGATCCGCGCGGTCGCCGACCGCCCCAACCTCGACCTGGTGGGCGTCTGGGTGCACTCGGAGCCCAAGGACGGCAAGGACGCCGGCGAGATTGCCGGCATCGATCCACTGGGCGTCGCAGCCACGCGCGACCAGGCCGCGATCCTCGCAGGCGACGCGGATTGCATCATCTACACCGGGCCGGCAACCAGTCGGCCGCGCGAGGCGATCAGCGACTTCTGCCGCATCCTGGAGTCGGGCAAGAATATCGTCACGACCTCAGTTCCGGGCTTGGTCTATCCCCGAGGGTCGATCAAGCCGTCGACCGTGCAGCGCATCATCGACTCGGCAATCAAAGGCGGCAGCTCGATCTATTCATCTGGTATCGAGCCCGGATTCGGGTGCGATCTGTTGGCCGTCGCGATGGCCTCGATGTCCAACCGCATCTATTCGATCCGCGGCTTGGAGATCACTGACTACTCGCGCGACAACACGGTGTACGAGATGCGGGAGTTGTTCGGCTTCGGCCAGCCGATGGACTATCACGGCGGCATCACGCTACCTGGGGTGATCACATACGGCTGGGGCGCTGCGGTCACCATGGTCGCGGAAGCGCTTGGAGTACAGCTGGACGAGATTCGCGAGAGCTATGAGTTCGCCCCCGCTCCGCGGCGGCTCGAGACGCTGTCCGGGGTGATCGAGCCCGGCAACGTAGCGGCCGTCTGGTTCCGCTGCATCGGCGTTGTCGACGGCGAAGAAGTGATCACGATTGAGCACGTGGACCGGATGGCAGTCGACGTCGCGCCGGACTGGCCCAAAAGCCGTGCCGGCGGCATCGACGGCGTGTGGCGTGTGATCATCGAAGGCGAGCCCAGCTTCGATGCCGAGTTCGAGACCGGCTTCAAGTCCACCGAGGACTCCACCGACCACGGTCTCCTCGCGACCGGCATGCGCGCCATCAATGCGGTCCCGTGGGTGTGTAATGCAGCCCCAGGCCTGGTCGACGCACTGCATATCCCGCTTACGCCAGCGATCGGTTCGCTGAAGCCCCACCGAGAGGGCATCGAAACCATCAAGGGCCACACTGACGCTCGCCTATGATCCGGATGCTCGACCGGGCGCGCTCGTCACCCCGATGAACTTGAATGTCGAACGTCCGTGCTCGCCGACGCTGTGTACGGCCCCGAGCTCGCAGTCGCACCCGCAAAATGCGGAAACGGCGAAGCCAAACACGAAGCCCAGCACAGAAAAGGTTCGAGTAAGGTGGCCTCGCCTCTTTTTCTTGGGCTAGTGTGGCGCCGCCTAGCCACCGTTTGATGAAGCGGCGGAGATCATTTTTACTGCGCCCCAACTGGTTTGGCACAACAAAGAACGACAGCGTCGTGCGTAAGGTGAACTCGACAAGTCCGCGCAACGCGGCCTGTTGTACCGTATTCTTCCCAGTCGACGTCGAAGCGCCTAATCATTCGCATACCGAACGCCTGCGCTTCTTCGGATGCCAAAGAGGGGGCAACCACAACGCTTGCGCTGGCTGGATCAACGGCGTCAAACGCCTCGACGTCGCCTACGCCAGCAACTCTCCTCGGATCGAAGAAGTTCCCGCGCTGAGAGCACCCACCTGATCGCCCGACCCTTACCGCAAGACGGCCCACGGCACCGACTTAGCCACTGCGAACGGCGCTCTCCGCACGAGCGCAAAGGTCTAGGGCGCCTGTCTTCGGCCCGAGCAGGCAATCGCAGTCAGATCACCGAGCCGACGTCGTCGCGCACGATGCGCTCGAGCGCATGCTCGACTACGGCCGCGATCGTCATCGACGGATTGCACGCCGCCGTGGTCCCCGGGATCAGCGCGCCGTCAAGCACGTAGAGGCCTCGGTGGCCCTGGACCCTGCCGTCGAGGTCGCATACGGTGCCCGCCGAGGCCCCTCCAAGGGGATGCCAGGTGCTGTTGTCGATCCGATTGGTGTCGGTGAGGATGCCGGCCCGGCCGACGATCCGCTTGGCCCTGGTGTGAATGTCGGCCCAGATGGCGGCATCGCCCTTGCGCGGGAACGACAGTTTCACCTTGTCGGTGTCCCCGACATAGCTGAACCAACCCCGCGCCTGGCTAACTCCGTAGCCGACCAACATCGTCGAGCGCATGTCCAATCCTCCGAAGGGCGGCATGGAGGCTTGAATCAGCGTGTTGGCGCGCTGGGGGTCATCCCAATCCTTGCTGCAATAGACGACCGGGCCGCCCTGTACCGCGCCGAAGCCGTCGGCCAGGTCGGTCCACACGTAGATCCGATCGCCGTTGGTTCCCCAGTTATCACCCACGCCGTCGGGCAAGTCGGGGATATGCCCCAGCGCCTCCGCCCGCACCAACATCCGGGTGGTGCTGACGCTGCCGGCGGCCAGTACCAGCGCGGAGGTGGTCAAGATCTTCGTTTCCCGCTTACGACCTTGCATGTCGAGCCGGTCCACCTCAACCTGCCAGCGGCCATCCGGCGCCAGGGCGATGCCGGTGACCTGGTGCAGCGTGTGCAGGGTGAGGCGATCCGTGGCCCGGGCCGCCGCCAGGTATGTCTTGTCGACCGAGTGCTTGCCAGCGCTGTTCACACCAAAGACGCAATCGCCGTTGCTCAGCGACGGCCGCACCTCACCGCGCAGCTCAGCCCGGACGCAGTCCCAATCGATGGGCATCGGCACCTTTTCGACCGCATAGCCCGCGCGGCGGACCCGCGCAGCGAAGACGCGACTCACGCGATAGTTCGGGCTGTCGATCACGTCGTCAGGCGCCGTTGCCAGCCGCAACATGCTGGCCACCCGCGGATAGTAGACCTGGTCCATTTCGTCGTAGTCGAGCCCCGACGGTAGGTGCGTCTCGAAGAGCTCCCTGCTGGGCTGCAGGCTCATGCCCTGGTAGAGCAACGACCCGCCGCCGACGCCCACTCCCGCTATCGACGTCACGTTGTCACCAGAGAAGGCACTGAGCACGCCGGGATAGGGCCCGCCGAGCACCGGACGCCCAAAAACGTCCGGATTGGAGTCGAACCACAGCAACCTCTTGTCCAACGGATTACTGGCCGGACGCGGAAAGGCGTCGCGGTCCGGCGATACGTTCCACTCGACGCCCTGTTCGAGCACGGTCACCGGCACACCGGCCTCGGTCAGCCGCAGCGCGGCGATCCCGCCGCCGAAACCAGAGCCAACCACAATCACCCGGTGCGTCTCCCGTGTCACCGGTACCCGGGCTACCTCCTCCGCGGCCGAATGCTCGCGCATCGACGCGATCCATTCCCAACCGCCGCGCGCCAAACCTGCCATCCACCTACCGAACTCACTCATGCGCTGTCCTCTCGGTCCCCGCGACGATGTCAGGGATGTCTGCGCCGCATCGGCCACCCGGTGGCTGCCGTTCGCATCGGTCACACGAGCGATATCATACACTGTAGACATGGAGTGTATGATAGGGTCGCTGGTTATGGGAGCCATTTTCGATTCCGAGCACTTGCACTCCATCGCCATGAACGCTGTCGGTCTGGACAGCAAGGATGCGGCTTTTGCGCGGATCATCTCCGAGCTGACACGCGAGTATCCGGGTCACATCCGCGACGACATCCCCTGGGTGTTCAACAATGCCGGCGGCGCGATGGGGCAGATGAAGCTCCTGCACGCCTCGCTGTCGGAATAGGTCGATGAAGTGGAGCTAAGGTGTGTGAGTTCACGACATAGGTGACACATGAGTCGCGTCATGGGTTACACCTGTGTTGATGCCCGATGAGTCGCGTCATAGGTGACAGTCATGGTGGATGTCCAAAGCGCGTGTGGTCGTCCTCGAAGTCACCAGCGGTCGTCTCTCAGTGGCTGCGGCAGCCCGTGCCTACGGGCTGTCCCGGCAACACATCTACCGGCTTCTCAAGCGCTACCACCAAGACGGTCTTGAGGCCGTTGATCCCCGTTCACGACGGCCAGCCAGCAACCCGCGCGCCGTCAGCAACGAGGTGATCGCCACCGTCGTGCTCCTGCGCAAACAGCTCGTCGACGACGGCCTAGACGCCGGCCCGGTCACCTTGCAGGCACACCTGGCCCAAAAGGGCCTGCCGGTCCCGTCGACCTCGACGATCCGGCGCGTCCTGGGCCACCACGGTCTGATCACCCCTCAACCACGCAAACGGCCCAAAAGCTCCTACCACCGCTTCCAAGCCGAGCAGCCCAACCAATGCTGGCAATCGGACTTCACCCACTGGACACTGGCCGACGGCACCGACGTCGAGATCCTCAACTGGCTCGACGACCACTCCCGCTACCTGCTGGCCTGCATCGCCTACCGCCGCGTCGGCGGTGCTGACGTGGTAGCCACCTTCACCGTCACCGCATCCCGATTCGGCTTGCCCAAAGCCACCCTGACCGACCACGGATCGGTCTACACCTCACGATTCACCCACGGCCACAACGACTTCGAACGCCTCCTGGCCAGCCTGGGCATCACCCAAAAAAACGGCCACCCCGGCCACCCCCAAACCCAAGGCAAAATCGAACGCTTCCACCAAACCCTCAAACGCTGGCTAGCTGCACGACCCCGACCCGCCACCATCGCCGAACTGCAAAACCTGCTCGACACGTTCCAAACCATCTACAACACCGCGCGCACTCACCGCGCTCACCCCGGCCGGCTCACCCCCGAACAGGCCTACCTAGCCCGGCCCAAGGCCAGCCCCACCGGCCAACCCAACCCTCAGTTCCGCATCCGCCACGACACCATCGACCGATTCGGCAAACTCACCCTGCGCCACGGCAGCCGACTACACCACCTCCGCATCGGCTGCACCCACGCCCACACCCCAGTCCTGATTCTGGTGACCACCCACACCGTCACCGTCATCAGCAAAACCGGTCACCACGTCCTCAGCAGCCACCACATCGACCCCGACAAAAACTACTGGCGCAACCAAAACAAAAACCCCGGCCGATGGCCGGGGAATCTGTAACCCATGACGCGACTCATCTGTCACCTATGACTCGACTCATCACAATTGTGGAGCTAAGGGGACT
The DNA here is from genome assembly GCF_001667035.1 of Mycobacterium sp. 852002-51057_SCH5723018. Taxonomy (GTDB): domain Bacteria; phylum Actinomycetota; class Actinomycetes; order Mycobacteriales; family Mycobacteriaceae; genus Mycobacterium. The sequence goes on along the minus strand of NZ_LZIR01000040.1, from coordinate 9,874 downwards.
CGAACCCTTGTCTTGACCGGGGCAAGATACCGGTTTGCCTGCATGTTCGCTCCGACTCGTTCCGATTCAGTCCCGTTCATTACCTGCGGCTTTGCTTTCGGGCCTTGACGGCGTCAAGAGCGTCAACCCCCTCCCCTCGGGAGCATCCAGCATGCCCCTCAATAGGACCGCAAGCGCACAACGTCCCCGGCGGGGCCAAGCGGGTGAATAGTTCTCAGTCCATAGATGCCTACCCGCGTCGGGGAACACGCCCCCGGTCAGACTCGGTTGCGCGCCGGCGAAAACCGCTCAAGCTGAACGGGCGGCCCGCCTGCTGACGGCGGCGGCACCAGAGCAGCGACACCGTCGATCACGCTAACGACCGCCCGGCTCCCACGATCGACGTTCAGGGTGCCGTGTTGAAAATTCTGGACGACCCACTCGGGCTCCGGGATTTCCGCGCTGGTCGGCAGCCCCAGCGCGCGTGGCTCCCGCCCCTTGCGATTCCGGCGACGTCGGTGCGCCCAGGGCGCTGCTCATGCCCCCCATCGCCTGCCACCGCTCACAGATAGCACTACCCTGCTACGACTGCGCCAGATCCTCGGCGCTGGGGCGTTTGTTGAACTGCGCGGCAATATCGCGAATCTGGTTCATCAAGGCATATCCGAGGCTGCCCGGGCAATCAGTATCGCTGACGTCGCGGTGGGCAAAAATGCACGGCAGGCTCACGGCGGCGCCCTGGGAGAAACGGGTGTAGGGGCCCCCGTCCGACGTCAACGCCGACGCTGCCCTGCGGGTCGATGCCATCCATGGCCAGCCGCCACCCGAGCAGACGCCCCACGGTGCGCACCTGAACCGGCGTGGGGCCCGCCGCGTCGAACTCGCCGATCATGCACACCGCCCACGTGTGGCGGTTGAACCCGCCAGTATGGGTGCCCCGAACCGATCTGGCCATCCGGGACTGGCTGTAGCGCCACGCTCGGCATCGAAGGCTTGACTGGCTAGGCTGGCGGACGCGGCGGATCCACCATCAGTGCACGGCGGCCTTAGCGTCACCCAGCGCGCACGACTAGGCGGAACTTCGGGTCACATCGAAGTCGTGGTTGCGAAATGCCTCGGTAAGCCATTCTCCGATGGCGGCGACCAACACGGCGCGGTTCGCGCGCTTGACTATCGCGTGCCCCTCATCGTCGAAGATGAGACACTCGACCCGCCGACCCAGTTGATTGAGCGCGTCGAACATCTGCCTGGACTCACCGGGCGGCACATTGGTGTCGTTGCCGCCGTGCACCAATAGCAGTGGCGCGGTGAGTGTCTCGACGCGCAGGAGAGGTGAGAGCCGATCGAGCAGATCGCGGTCGTTTATCGGATGGCCGTATTTTGGATAGGCCTCGGCCGCAAGCCACGGATCGGTGTTGCGGTAGAACGTGCCCAGGTCGCTTATGCCACAGATGCTGATGCCCGCGGCGAACAGTTCGGGATGGAAGGTCAGCGCCGCCTGCGTCAGATAACCGCCGTAGGACCAGCCGCAGCAGGCAATTCGACTGTCGACAGCAAGGCCTCCTTCGACCAGGTAGCGAGCACAGTCCGCCACGTCGTCGATGGCGGCGAAGCGAAGCTGCCTGTCGTCGGCGTGGGAGAAGCTGCGGCCGAACCCGCCCGAGCCGCGCACATTGGGCGCCAGCACGGCGATTCCCGCGTCGAGCAGCGCGGGGAATATCTCGCTGTAATCCGGGCGGGCCTGCCCCTCCGGGCCGCCGTGCAGAAAGATCATCGCTGCCGCGCGTCGGCCACCCGATGGTTCGTAGAGCCACGCCTTGAGCTCGAGCCCGTCCCGGGCGCGCACCGTCACCAGCCGGGGATTCCCGGCGGCACTTCCGCCTCCGGGCTCGCGGTCGATGCGTTCCCATTCTCGTGACCGTGGGTTGACGAGCTCCACCGTTCGCGGCATGGACGGCCCCTGTACGGTCATCGCCACCATGGATCCGCCCGCGCTGATGCTGAGCTCGCCCGCCACCGGGCCGGGCAGCGGGATCGGCTCGCTCAAGGTGTAGTCGGCGTATTCGAGCATCTGCAACTCGCTGCAGCCATTGATGTTCCACAGCAGAGCGACGGTCGAGAGGTCGTCGCTGACGGCGAACTCGTCCAAGTCGTAGCCGGGTCGCTCGGCCACGACGTGGTAGGACACCCCGTCCTCCGTGACGGTCAGTTCGACCAGCCGGGCGTGCTCGGCGCCGTTGTCGCTGCGGACCAGGGCACGGACGTAGCCTCGTGTGCTGTTGACGGGATAGGTCTTCGCCGGGCGGTACAGGGTCAACGACTCACCGTCCAGACCGGACCTCAGCCGACGGGGTTGGTGGTCGTCGAGAATCACCCCGGCGTCAGTGGTGGAACCGGGGTCTGATGGCAGTAGTGCGATCTCAGTCAGCCCGTGCAGCAGCACCAGGTCGCGGTAGCCCCGGGGTCCGACCCGCACGAGTGCGGCACCGGCCCACGAATCGACGAGCTTGCCGCCGGATCGGCGGTCCAGCACGATGGTGGTGCCGTCGGTCGGATTGATCAGGCACGAACTGCCGACGCCGTCCTGACCGGTGAGGATGGCCGCAACCTGAACGCCGTCCCAGCCGATCAACTGGGCCGTGCCCTGCGGTAGGCCGGTCGGCCACTGGTCGATGCGGCGCGCATCGCGGTCGTCGGGATCGGTGGTCACCAGCCAGATCTGGGTGCGGGTGCCCCCGTGCGGTCCGACCTCACAGGCTAGCCAGTGGCCGTCGGCGGAGTGGATGACCTTGGTGACCGGACCGTCGACGGGCAACTCCACGTCGCGCGATGAGCTGGCCCGCCAGCCGCGCAGGAAGCGCTGAACGGCGCGCGGGTTCCCGCCGTCGTCGACGAGGCAGGCGAACGCGGTCGCGTCCGGCGACAGCGACGCCCCGTAGGTAGCGCGGACATGCTGGGTCACGGGATCAGCGATCTTCCATGTTCTGCAGCCACATCTCGAGCACCGCCAGTTGCCACAATGGGTTGGCGCCCAGGGTGGTTCGCGTCGCGTTGGGTTCGGCCAAGAGCTTGTCCAGTGTTGCCCGACGGTAGAGCCCGCGCGTCCGAGCGGCGTCGTTGGTGAGTGCGTCGCGCACCATGTCCATCATCTCGCCGTGCAGATGACGGATGCCCGGGACGGGGAAGTACCCCTTGGTCCGGTCGATGACCTCGGCGGGCAGCAGCGCCCGCGATGCATCCTTGAGCACCCCCTTGCCGCCCGACGCCAGTTTCAGGTCGGCGGGACAGGCGGCGGCGAGTTCGACGAAGTCGTGGTCGAGGAAGGGCACTCTGGCCTCCAGACCCCAAGCCATCGTCATGGTGTCGACCCGCTTGACCGGGTCCTCGACGAGCATCACCTGAGTATCGAGCCGCAAGGCCGCGTCGACGGCGGTCTCGGCGCCCGGGCGGCTCTGGTGGGTCCTGACGAACTCCCAACTCGGATCCTGTTCCGCCATCGCGTATTCGGGCGCGAAGATGTCCAGCACGTCGGCGTGGCAGCGGTCGAAGAACACCTTCGCGTACGCCTCGGTAGTCCGTTCGCGGGCGACGGTGGCCAGCGGGGGGTACCAGTCGTAACCGGCCAGGATCTCGTCGGCGCCCTGACCGGACTGCACCACCTTGACCGACTTGCTGACTTCCTCGGACAGCAGATAGAAGGCCACGCAGTCATGGCTGACCATCGGTTCACTCATGGCAGCAATGGTTTTCGGTACCGCGGGCAGCAACCGCGAGCTGTCGATGTGGATGCGGTGGTGATCGGTGCCGAAAGTCTCGGCCACCAGATCCGAGTAGGAATACTCGTCACCCGATTCGCCGCCGACCGAGTCGAAGCCGATCGAGAACGTGGCCAATCCTTGCTGGCCCCGCTCGGCCAGCAGTGCCACCACGATCGACGAGTCGATGCCGCCGGACAGCAGCACGCCCACTGGGACGTCGGCGACCATGCGCCGTACCACCGCGGTGCGCAGCGCCTCCATCAGCGCGTCCTGCCAGTCGCGATCGCTCCACGACGCCCGTTGCGGATCGCGCTCGAAAACCGGTGTCCAATAGACGGTGTCGGCGTGTGCGCCGTCCGGCTGGATCACCCGCACCGTCGCCGGCGGCAGCTTCCGCACGCCTCGGTACATGGTGCGCGGCGCCGGAACCACCGAATGGAAGCTCATGTAGTGGTCCAATGCGTAGCGGTCCAACTCGGTGTCGACGTCTCCGCCCTGCAACAGGGCGCGCACGGTCGACGCGAATCGCAGTCGTCCCGGCCGTTCGGCCAGATACAGCGGCTTGATGCCGAGGCGGTCGCGGGCGAGGGTCACCACCCCCGTCGCCCGGTCGACGATCGCGAAGGCGAACATGCCCTTGAAGCGGTCCACGCAACCGGTGCCCCACCGGTGGAACGCCTTGATCACCACCTCGCTGTCGGCCGCGGAGAAGAACCGATAACCGACGGCCTCCAACTCCGAGCGCAGATTCTGGTAGTTGTAAATGCAGCCGTTGAACACCAAGGTGAGCCCGAGGTCGCTGTCCACCATCGGTTGAGCGCCGCGCGCGGACAGATCGATGATCGACAACCGTCGATGCCCGAACGCGATCGGCCCATGGGCGACCACACCGTTTGAATCCGGGCCCCGCGACACCATCGCGTCGGCCATCCGGGCCACCGCGCCGACATCAGCCGCCCGCCCGTCGAAGCGGAGCTCTCCGCAGATACCACACACGTTGGGTTCCGTCCCCCCTTACGCCGAGGCCTGGTGTGGGCGAGCACCAGGGCCCGTGGCCGGGCCGTCCCGGCCGGTCAGTATCCAGGTGTCCTTGCTCCCGCCCCCCGAGGACGAATTCACGATGCGCGACCCGCGGGCCGCCACCCGCGTCAACCCGGCCGGCATCACCTGGGCCGTCAGCTGATTCGTCGCATCAGGGCGAAGATGCACGAAGGCGCGTAGATCGACGTGATGCGGATACATGCCCTCACCGTCGAACGTCGGATGGGTGGACAGCGCGATCGTCTCCTGGGCGATGAAGCGCTCCGGCTGGGTGCGTAGTTCGCGTCGACGGGCCTCGAGGGCTTCCTCAGTCGCTTCCGGACCGATGACGACGCCGATCCCGCCGAACCCATCGATCGGCTTCACCACCAGCTCGGCGAGATGGTCGAGAACATAGTCACGCTGTGCGCGTTCAGCACATATCCACGTCGGCACCTGCGCCAGTATCGGCTTCTCGCCGAGGTAGTACTCGATCATCGCCGGCACGAAGGCATAGATCGCCTTGTCGTCGCCGACTCCGTTGCCCAGGGCGTTCGCGATCGTCAGCGTCCCGCCGCCGGCCGCCTCCAGCAGTCCGTTCCGGAGCGAGGCGCCGTCGTAGCCGGTGGACGACAACAACATGTCCTCGTCCATCCGGGCGTACACGACGTCCACTGGACGAACGTCCGAACCGAGGTGCCGCAGCAACCTCCCCTCGCGCACCGACAAATCGGAGGACTGTACCAGCGCGACGCCCATCTCGTCGGCCAGGAAGGTGTGCTCGAACCAGGCCGAGTCATCCCACCCGCCCGACAGCAGCGCCACCGCAGGCTCGCCTTCGCATCGCGCCGGTGCCGACGCGCGCAGGGTCTCCAGCAGCATCGAGGGCACCCCATCGACATCGCCGACCCCGTGAGGTCGTTCGAGCTCCGGAAGGTGTTTGGTCAACAGCCGCCGATTCACGATCGCGTAGGCGATCCCGGACGGAATACGCAGATTGTCTTCCAGCACCATCCAATGCCCCGCACGGTCGCACACCAGGTCGATGCCACAGACGTGTGCGCGCACCGCGCCCGTCGACAATCGGCCGGCCGATCGAAATCCGGGCGCCCGGTCCAGCGCAGCTACTCCTATGACGCCGTCGGCGACGATGCTTTGGTCCGAATAGACGTCGCACAGAAACGCATTCAGCGCCTTCGCCCGCTGCCTAAGACCAGGCGTCAGCTGCGACCATTCGTCCGAAGGGACGAGCCTGGGCACCAGATCGAGCGGGAACACCTGCGCGCGGCTCTGGCCGCTCACACGGAACGTGATGTTCTCGGCGCGTTGTTCCTGTTCGACGTCGCCCTCGCGAGCCCTCAGTACCGCCACTCCCAAATCGACGACCGATCGCAAGATGTTCCTGTAACCGGGCCGAGGCCGACCGGCGGCGTCGACCGCTTCGTCATAGCTGGACAGCGTGCCCTCATCGTCGCCGCCGTACTCACGGTGAGCGTGATAGCCGAACAGCAGCGTGGGGTCTTTAGCCAAGACTGCTGCCGCGGCGGGCACGTTGCCCGCAGTTTCCTCGATCAATTGGTCGACGACATCGGTGAGCCGACCGCGCCTGCGCAGTGCCCTACGCTGCCGGGATGCTGACGTGCCCGCGATCAACACCCCGCGAGCCAGCTCGCTGACCACATCCCAGTCGCCCGTTGCCTCCAGCTGTGGACGGGCCAGGCGCACGAGCTCGGTCACCACCTCGACGGCCGGCCGGCCGCGCCGCACGGTCACGTCCACGAGGTCGCCTTCGAGCCCGGAACGGGCGGCCCGCCACAGCGCCGCACGACCCATCGGTGCAGAGATCGCGAGGGCAGGCTCCCCCGTGCGCAATCTCTCGACCTCGCGCTCGACCAGTGCCCGAAACAGGCCGGCGATCAGCACGATGGTGTCGACCGACGGGCAGCTGTCGCACACCCGTAACTCGAGGGTCGGCGCCTCGACAGCAGGCCGGACGTCGAAGTACACCATGCCCCTGTCGGCGATCACGCCGCTGCTGACCAAGTCGGCGACGAGTTGGTCGAATTCGGCCGCTGAAGACACCGGCGCGGCCAGGCCCGTCGTGGGCCAGCGCTGCCAGATCAGGGTGCGTCCGCTGGAGTAGCCGGTGTCCGAACCGTCGGCCCAGAACGGCGAGCTCGCGCTCAGTGCAAGAAACGTCGGGACGAACGGCGCGACCCGGTTCGCCACGGCAACCGCCTCGTCACGATCATCGACGCCGACATGGACCTGGGTACCACAAATGAGTTGCTCGCGGGCCAGCAACTGATAGTCCGCCAGCATCTGTCGATACCGGGGGGTCTGGGTGACCTGCATCTCGCCGGGCGCCGACAGCGGCACCGCCCCCGCGGCCACCACGCCGATTCCGAGCTTCGCCGCCGCATCCACCAGAATGCGGCGACGCTCCCGCAGGTCGGCGCTCAGCCCATCCAGCGTTTCGACGACACCGCTGTTCATCTCGACCACACACCGCTGCAACTCCGCCACGTAGGTGTCGGACAACTCGGCCAGAAGTTCCGGGGCGCGGGCGGTCAACCGTCGGGTCTTGAGGTCAACGAGGTGAAATTCCTCCTCGACGCCCATCGTCCGCAACGCGCCGCCCGACATCAGCACACGTTAATTGGCGCGCAATACAACCGTGTAAAGCGCGGCGCCGGGAGTCATGGACTGAATAGAGCCCCCGACAAAAACCCGTGCTTGTTCGCAATCGTCTTACCGCTGCCACCGAGCCGCTTGACCCACTTCGCGATGGTGTTCTCGGTGACGGCCGATACCGGCAACGAGCCAAACGCTGGATCAATGTCGCGCGCGACATAGGTGCGGTAGCGCGCGAGGGTCGCCGGCTTCACACCCGCGAGGTTCTCGATATGCGTATACAGCCACTCAGTCACCGTCGGGACATGACAACCGATCTCACCGAGCTCGATAATGCGCAGCGCCTCATCGGGACCGTGCTCCTCCAACGGGATCTTGAAACGCTCCGTGGCCGGGAGATTTGCGAAGGTCAGCGAGCGCTGGCGACCGTCCTGACGCCACAGCAGACGGTAAGTGTTGCCGGTGCGGTTCTTCTGGGCGTGGATGCTTGCCACAACCCTTGAAGTTACGTCATCTGTTACGTCATCTCCGACGGAACTTCAGAAACACCCGCTGACTTGCTCAAATCTGGTGGAGCTAAGGGGACTCGAACCCCTGACCCCCACACTGCCAGGACCGGGCAGAAGACGTGACCAGGCACGATAGGCGCATTTTGGGGCTGTAGCGGTGGTGATTGAGGGAGCCACTGTCGTCACGGTTGTCGTCACGACTGTCGTCTAAAGCTCACCCCGCGACAGCCGGGCAAGGTCCCCAACAAACTGGGTGCCTGTATCCGTTTGTATTACAGTCTCGCATGTGGCGGGCGAATTGTTCGATCTGGATCTGCTCGACGAACAGGATCCGTTCGAGATCGACGCTCAAGCCGCCCACCTGTTCAAGCACCCACGCCTGGGCATCGAGGACATCCGCGACGTCTGGGCGTCCGACCGATGTTCTACCCCGCCAAACCACCCGCTCACTGGCTGATGGTCGCCGAAGTCGATGGCAGTGTCCTGATGGCGCCCCTCGCCCCTGCCCGCGACGATGTCGCCCCATCGGCTGCTACCACGCCTCCAAACACCTCGCTGACCAATACCGGAGAGACAGATGAACCACCCCATAACCCCCGACGAGGAATACGAGTTCTACGCCCGCCCGGAAAACCAGGAACCCCAGGGGCCAGGGCGCCGCCGGCTGACCGCCACCGTGCCCGTCCGCTTCCCACCCGAGCTACTGGAGCAAGTACGCGCCGCAGCAGCAGCGGACGACCGGTCCGTCTCGTCCTGGATTCGCCGCGCGGTCGAGCACGAACTTCGCCACCCCGCATAGACGTCGAACCCGTGAGCAACGGATTCTCAAACGGCCGATCTTGTCATGACCTAATAGTGCGTAACTATACTGTGCTGCAATGGATTAGCCATCTCTACGCTCCCACCAAAACCGGGCAGATCGAGCTATTTCTCAATCATTCGCGCTGAATAAACGATGACTGCCACGGGACATTCGCAGGCGCTAATGACAACGCGGGATTGCTTGATTCCAACACGCTGGTGATGACCACTTGGATCGGCCGAGCTCGCGCAGCGAGCACCTGTACAGGTAATGCGGCGAGCACCTCAGCGAGAGCGGCCTTAAGAGAGTGACCGGACCCCGTCAATTGGTCCACGAGAGGACCCGTGGGACGGCAGGCCCGCAGATCCTTTCAGGGGCGTGGATTACAGGCCCAGATCGCTCAACCCGGGGTGGTCGAGTGGACGAGGGCCCGACACGTCCCAGTGGAACTTGCGCTCGCTCTCGGGGATGGCGACATCGTTGATGCTGGCGTGTCGCCACCGCATGAGGCCGTCGTCATGAAAGTGCCAGTTCTCGTTGCCGTACGCGCGAAACCACTGTTGGTCAACATTGTGGTACTCGTAGCAGAAGCGCACGGCTATTCGGTTTCCCTCGAACGCCCAGAGTTCCTTGATCAGACGGTATTCGAACTCGCGCTCCCACTTGCCGCGAAGAAACCCGATGATCTGCGCACGACCTTGTAGGAACTCCGACCGGTTGCGCCACCAACTGTCCTCGGTGTAGCCCAGAGCCACCTTCTCAGGATCTCTTGTGTTCCAGCTGTTTTCGGCAAGACGAACCTTTTCCACGGCGCTTTCCAATGTGAATGGAGGAACAGGCGGCTTGATACTCATGGCGCTTCCTTTATCGAATGAGGTGAGTTGACACGACCTGGACAGGGCGGGCGTGGTCGGCCGGCGCCAACCAAGTCGATGGCTTCCAGCATCGAGAATACGGCCGTGTCGTCGACTGACCGGCCGTCTCGATGCACACTGCGTGCACGCAGATGTGCACCACGTGCACGAAGACGCCGCCGGAGTCGCCGCCGTGTGCGGGTGGCCCTAGCGTCGCAAACGACCGCAACCTCACACCCCTCGGCAATCCATTGTGAGAAACCATCGCAACCTCAAAGGACATCCGCCATGACCGCACCTACCAAGGCCCATCCGGTG
>NZ_LZIR01000039.1 GCF_001667035.1 Mycobacterium sp. 852002-51057_SCH5723018 | reverse complement strand
TCAACGCCGGCAGAGCGATCTCGGCGAGCCGGTCGAACACGTCCCAGTTTCGGATCGTGCCGACGATGTGAAAGTCGCTTGGGCCGAACATGGTCTCGAAGATCTCGGTGCCCATGTTCCGGAAAGCGTCCTCGAGCTCGGCGGGCCAGGGACGGACGCGGCACAGATAGGTCTCGTTCCAGGTGCGGATGGCGGCCTGGTATTCGGGTGCGTAGGTCGTGCCGGCGGCTTCGTGGCGGTCAATGGCGGATTGCGTTGCCGGGTCGAGCTCGGATTTCAAGCGCGCCACCATCTTCGAGAATTCGGGTATCGACGCGATGCTGTTGGAGATGGCCACGCTGGCGGCCCGGGAGGGCACGTCAAGGACGTATTGCTGCACCAGCATCCCGCCCCACGAGTTACCGAAGAGGTGAAATCGGTTCAGGCCCAGCGCCTTCACGACGGCGTCCATTTCGGCCACCGAGCGCTCCATCGTCCACAGGCGCGGGTCGGACGGGTGGTCGGACCTGCCGCACCCGAGCTGATCCCAGAAAATGACCTCCCGCTCGTCGGCCAACCGTTCCAGCGAGCTGATGTAGTTGTGCGGTAGACCAGGCCCGCCGTGGACCGCAAGCAGCGGAAGACCCGCGCCGCCACCGACCCGATTGAACCAAACGTTTCCGCCCGGGACCGCGATCACGCCCTGAGTCATTCACCCACCATCGCAAATCCTGGTCCCTGCCGCGCGCCGGGTCAGCCCGAGGCCAGTC
>NZ_LZIR01000038.1 GCF_001667035.1 Mycobacterium sp. 852002-51057_SCH5723018 | reverse complement strand
CCCAGCGATCCGCACGACGGCGCCTACACCGCCGCCCGGCTGGCCAAGGCCGAGGAGGTGCCCATCTCGACGATCTCGTTCGGCACCAAGGGCGGCGAGATCGAGATGAACGGGCAGCGGGTCGCCGTCCCCGTCTCGACGGACCAGATGAAGACGATCGCGCGGCTGTCGGGCGGGCAGTCCTACACCGCCACGAACCTCAGCGAGCTCAACAAGAGCTACAACGCCATAGAGAACGACATCGGGTATCGCACGGTGCCCGGTCCCGGCAGCGCCGGCTGGCTGCGCCTGGGCGTCGTCGCCGCCCTGATCGCCGCGGCGCTGGCCCTGCTGATCAACCGGCGCCTGCCGACCTGAACGCTCAGGCGGGCAGCCTGCGGTTCAGGAACTCACCGGCCAGGACGGCGCCGGCCAGCAGCACCGCGCCCAGCAGCATCCAGGCGAGGCTGGCGTCGCCCTTCACGGTCTCGTAGCCGATCTGGCGCTGCAGCGTGGAATAGACGCCCTCGAGCGACTCCAGGCTGTCAGCGTGAAACGCCTGGCCGTCGGTGATCTTGGTGATTTCCTGCAGCGTCTGGTCGTCGACGGGCACCGGAATGGTGGCGCCCTCGTACTCGACGGTGCCGTAGGGCGTGCCGAAGGAGATCGTCGAGAT
>NZ_LZIR01000037.1 GCF_001667035.1 Mycobacterium sp. 852002-51057_SCH5723018 | reverse complement strand
GAAGTTGACGATGGTGGCGTCGCGGGCCGGGTTGGTGATGGATCCGGGGTCGAAGGTCACCTATAACGGGGTGGAGATCGGGCGGGTGGCCCATATCTCGGAGACGGTGCGTGATGGTCAGCCGGCGGCCAAGTTCACCTTGGATGTGTATCCGCGGTATTTGCATTTGATTCCGGCCAATGTGACTGCCGATGTCAAGGCGACCACGGTGTTTGGTGGCAAGTATGTGTCGTTGACGACGCCGAGAAACCCGTCGCCGCAGCGGATTTCGCCGCAGACGGTGATTGATGCGCGGTCGGTGACCACCGAGATCAATACGTTGTTTCAGACCATCACCGAGATCGCGCAGAAGGTGGATCCGGTGAAGTTGAACCTGACGCTGAGCGCGGCGGCGCAGTCGTTGGCGGGGTTGGGGGATCGGTTTGGTCAGTCGATCGTCAATGCCAATGCGGTGCTCGATGATGTCAATCCGCAGCTGCCGCAGGCCCGTCATGATGTTCAGCAGTTGGCGGGGTTGGGGGATACCTATGCCAATGCGGCCCCGGATTTGTTTGATTTTTTGAACAATGCGGTGATTACCTCGCGCACGCTTAATCAGCAGCAAAAGGATTTGGATCAGGCGTTGTTGTCGGCGGCGGGGTTTGGCAACACCGGGGCTGACATTTTCAACCGGGGTGGGCCGTATCTGGCGCGTGGGGCCCAGGACCTGGTGCCCACCGCTCAGCTGCTCGACACCTACAGCCCGGCGATCTTTTGCACCCTGCGCAACTACCACGACATCGAACCCAAGGCCGCCGCCTTCCTCGGCGGCAACGGCTACTCGCTCAATAGCCACACCCAGGCGCTGTCGGGGTTGGGGCTGCTGCTCAACCCGCTGTCGGCGATCACCCTGGTCGGCCTGATCGGGATCTTCGCGCTGCCCACCCAAGGACTGTCGGCCCTGGGCAATATCGCCACACTGATCGGTGGGGCGCCCAACCCCTACATCTATCCGGAGAACCTGCCCCGGGTGAACGCCCGCGGCGGGCCCGGCGGCGCACCCGGTTGCTGGCAGCCGATCACCCACGACCTGTGGCCCGCCCCCGAGTTGGTGATGGACTCGGGCAACAGCATCGCGCCGTACAACCACCTAGAAACCGGGTCGCCGTACGCGATGGAGTACGTCTGGGGCCGCCA
>NZ_LZIR01000036.1 GCF_001667035.1 Mycobacterium sp. 852002-51057_SCH5723018 | reverse complement strand
CGCCGGCCACCCCCCGGCGGCCACCGGTCCCGCCGAGCCGCCCAGCACCGCCACGGAGCGCACGCTGGCGGCCATCCTCGCCGAGCTGCTCGATGCCGGTGAGGTCGGGCGCCGCGACGAATTTTTCAACCTCGGCGGCGACAGCATCCTCGCGGTGCGGGTCGCCGCGCGGGCGCGAGACGCCGGACTGCCGTTGACCCCGCGCATGGTTTTCGAACATCCCGTGCTCCACGAACTCGCGGGCGCGCTCGACGCCAAGTCGCAGGCCGAAACCGTGTCCCAGGAAATGCAGGACACGCATCACGCGCCGATGAGCACCTCCGGCCTTTCCGCCGACGAACTGGCGGCGCTGACCTCCTCGTGGGGCAGCCAGCCGTGACCCGAGCCGACGAGCGACCGGCCATCGAGGACGTGATGGCGCTCAGTCCCTTGCAGCAGGGGCTGTTCTCGATGGCGGCGCTGGCCTCAGAAGCGGGCGCAACAGGGGCAGCGGAGTCCGACGGCGCCGACCCCTATGTCATCGCGATGGCCGCCGACGCGGTGGGCCCGCTCGACGTGTCCCTGCTGCGCGAGTGCGCGGCGGCGATGCTGGCCCGCCACCCCAACCTGCGGGCCAGCTTCGTGCACGGCAACCTGAGCCGGCCAGTGCAGGTGATTCCGAGCCGCGTCGAGGTGCCCTGGCGATGTGTGGCCGCCGCACCCGACGAGCTCGACACACTGGAGGCCGAAGAGCGGCGCAGGCCTTTCGACGTGGGCCGCGGGCCGCTGATCCGGTTCCTGCTCATCGAATTGCCCGACCAGCATTGGCGTCTGGCCATCGTCGCGCACCACATCGTGATCGACGGGTGGTCGCTGCCGCTTTTCGTCTCCGAGCTGCTCGCCCTGTATCGGGCGGGCGGCGACACCGCCGCACTGCCGGCGGCGCCGCGCCCATACCGCGACTACATCGGCTGGCTGGCCGCCCGGGATCAGGAGGCCAGCCGGGCCGTGTGGGCCCAGCACCTGAAGGGCCTGGACGGCCCGACCCTGTTGTCGCCGGCCCTCACCGCCACGCCGCCACCGGCGGGCATTCCGAGTCGCACCACCGTGCGGCTGGAACACGAGGCCACCGCCGCGCTGTCCGACACCGCCCGCGCGCGCGGGGTCACGCTTAACACGCTCGTCCAGCTAGCTTGGGCAGCAATACTTTCGGCGTTCACCGACCGCAGCGATGTGGCGTTCGGGGTGACGGTATCCGGTCGGCCCGGCGAATTTTCGGGCGTCGAGACGATGGTCGGCATGTTCATCAACACCGTGCCGTTGCGAGTGCGGCTGGATCCTCGCGACACCGTTGGGGTGCAATGCGTTGCCCTGCAACGCGAATCCGCCGCGTTGCGCGAACACAGCTACCTGGGGCACGCCGAATTGCGTTCCCTCGCCGGCGTCGGCGAGATGTTCGACACCCTGCTGGTGTACGAGAACTTTCCGCCCGGCGAGGTGGTGGGAGCCACCGAGTTCGCCGCAAATGGGGCGACCTTCCGTCCCGTGGCGCTCGAGAGCGTGTCGCATTTCCCGGTGACCATCGCGGCGCACCTGAGCGCGGGGGAGCTCACGGTGTTGGTCGAGGTGCTCGACGGTGCCCTGGGCGCGATGGCGCCCGAAGGCCTGGGCAGGCGGCTGCTGGCGGTGGTGCAGCGGTTGGTGGACACCTGGGACCGGCCGCTGCGCGAGGTCGATGTCCTGCTGGACGGCGAGCACCACTCGAGCGGCTCGTCCGGCATGCAGGAGCCCGCGGTCGTAGTGCACGCCCGGTTCGCCGAAATCGCTGCGGCCCAGCCTGATTCGGTTGCCATCAGCGGGACAGACGGTCGTCTGACGTACCGCGAGCTCGACGCGCTGGCCGACCGGCTGGCCGCCGCCCTACGCCGGGCGGGCGCGGGCAGCGAAACCCCCGTGGCCATCATGCTGCCCCGCGGGCCGAACTACGTGGTCGCGATGCTGGGGATCCTCAAGGCCGGCGCCATGATCGTGCCGCTGGATCCGGCCACGCCGCACGCGCGAGTCGACGACATCCTGCGCCAGACGTCGGCGCCGATCGTCATCGACGAGGCATTGTTCGCCGCGATGACGGCTGCGGCCTCCGCGCCCGCCGATCATCGGCCGCCCACGGTCCCACCGGACCATGCGGCATACGCCGTCTTCACCTCGGGCACCACCGGCGCACCGAAGGGCGTCGTCGGTACCCACCGGGCGCTGTCGGCTTACGCCGGCGACCACATCGACCGGGTGCTTCGGCCGGCCGCAGCGCGGGTCGGGCGGCCGTTGCGCGTCGTGCACGCCTGGTCGTTCACCTTCGACGCGGCGTGGCAGCCGTTGGCGGCGTTGCTCGACGGCCACTCGGTGCACATCGTCGACGACGACCGCCAGCGTGACGCCGAGGCCCTGGTGGACACGATCGACCGATTCGGCCTGGACATGATCGACACCACGCCGTCGCTGTTCGCCCAGCTGCACAGCGCGGGGCTGCTGCGCCGGGTGCCTTTGGCGGTGCTCGCGTTGGGCGGCGAAGCCCTGGGAATCGCGGCGTGGCAAGCGATCCAAACCGAATGCGCCCGAACCGCCATGACCGCCTTCAACTGTTACGGGCCCACCGAGACCACGGTGGAGGCCGTTGTCGCCGCCATCGACGAACACCCGCGGCCCACCATCGGGCGTCCCACCCGGACCACCCGCGCCTACATCCTGGACTCGTGGCTGCGGCCGGTGCCCGACGGCGCCCCAGGCGAGCTGTACCTGGCGGGCGACCAGCTGACCCGCGGCTACCTGGGGCGCGCCGGCGAGACCGCCGCACGGTTCGTCGCCGACCCCAACGGCCGCGGCCGCCGGATGTACCGCACCGGAGATGTGGTGCGCCGCATGCCCGACGGGGGTCTGGAGTTCCTCGGGCGCGGCGACGACCAGCTCAAGATCCGTGGCTTCCGCGTCGAGCCGGGCGAGATCGCCGCAGTGCTCAGCGGCCATGACGGGGTGCGAAGCGCTTACGTGACGGCCCGCAGCCACTCCAGCGGCCCCCGCCTCACGGCCTACGTGGCGGGCGGACCGAACCCGCCGGCGGCGGCCGAACTGCGTTCGATGCTGGTCGGTCGGCTGCCGCGCTACCTGGTCCCGCATCACATCGTCGTCCTCGACGAATTGCCGCTGACCCCGCACGGCAAGATCGACGAAAACGCCTTGGCCGCAATCCCGGTCGCCGAGGGCACGGCGGCCACGCCCGAGACGCCCACCGAGGCGGCGTTGGCCCAGGCGTTCGCCGACGTCCTGGGGCCCGGCGCCGTCGACGTCACGGCCGGCTTTCTGCAAATGGGCCTGGACAGCCTCGCGGCCTTGTCCGTCGTTCAAGCCGCCCGCCGCCGTGGCATCGCGATGCGGGCCAGGCTGATGACGGAGTGCGACACCATCCGCGAACTCGCCGCCGCCATCGACTCGGATGCGGTGCGGCCGACGGCCTTGGCCGGGGCGGTCGAGGTCGGCGAACCAATCCCGGTGTTGCCCAACATCCATTGGCTCTACGAGTACGGCGAACCGCGGCGGCTCGCGCAGACCGAAGTCATCAGGCTGCCCGGCACGATCACCCGCGACGGCCTGGATGCGCTGCTGGGCGCTGTCGTCGACGGGCACGAGGTTTTGCGCTGCCGCCTGGACTGCGACGCGATGACGCTTGTCGCACAACCGAAAACGAACATCCTTCGCGAAGCGTGGGCCAGCGGCGCGCTCGTCGACGAGGTCGCCACGCAAACCCGCGCCGCGGTCGAAAGTCTCGATCCGCAGGCCGGCCGGCTGTTGTCGGCGGTGTGGCTGCGCGAGCCCGACGGTCCCGGCGTGCTGGTGCTGACGGCTCACGTGCTGGCGATGGACCCGGCCTCGTGGCGCATCGTGCTGAGCGAACTTGACGCCGGCCTGCACGCCCTGGCAGCGGGACGCACACCCACGCCGGCGCGCGAGCACACCAGCTACCGGCAGTGGTCGGGGCTCCTGGCGGCGCGCGCCAAAACGCTGAGCACCCAAGCCTTCTGGGCCGCCGAACTGGAGGGAGTCGATCCGCCGTTGGGCGCCCGCCGGCTGCGACCGGAGGCCGACCGGGTCGGCGACGTGGCGATCAGCATCTCGAGTTGTGGGGCCGACCTGACCGCCCGACTGCTGGCCCTGCCGCGGCCGATGGACGAGCTGCTGGTTACCGCCGCCGCGCGGACGGTGACCTCGTGGCGGCGGCGACGCGGCCAGGAGACCCCGGCGCCATTACTGGCGCTGGAGACCCACGGTCGCGCGGACGTCGACGTCGATCAGACCGTCGACACCGGCGACACGGTCGGGCTGCTCAGCGCGATCTACCCCTTGCGCATCCACTCCGACGGGTCCACCGACATGGCCCGCATCCCCGGCAATCCCATCGATTACGGACTGCTGCGGTATCTGCGGTCCGATACCCAGCTGCGCGACCACCCGGAACCCCAGCTGCTACTGAACTACCTCGGGAGTGTCCACGTCGGCGTCGGCGACCTGCAGCTGGACCGCGACCTGATGGCCGAGGTGGAGCCGGTACCAGAACCCGAGCAGGCGGCGCGCCATGAACTGACCGTGGTGGCGGGCATCCTCGGCGCCGGTGAGGCGCCCGTGCTGGCCGCCCAGTGGCGCGCACTGCCCGACATCCTCGATGCCGCAGATATCGCTGCGCTGCAACAACTTTGGAACGACGCACTGTGGGAGATGGTGAGATGACCCCAACGCTTGCGATCCTGGGGGCCGGAGCCAAGGCGGTGGCCGTCGCGGCCAAGGCATCGGCGTTGCGCGACATGGGCCCCGATATCCAAGAGGTCCCGGACATCGTGGCGGTGGACCGCATCGGCGTCGGGGCTAATTGGCAGGCCAGCGGCGGCTGGACCGATGGGGCGCACCGGCTGGGCACCAGCCCGGAAAAGGACGTCGGGTTTCCCTACCGGTCGGCGCTGGTGCCCCGCCGCAACGCCGAACTCGACGAGCGGATGACCCGCTACAGCTGGCAGTCCTACCTGATCGCCACCGCGTCGTTCGCCGAATGGATCGACCGGGGCAGGCCGGCCCCCACCCACCGCCGGTGGGG
This sequence comes from Mycobacterium sp. 852002-51057_SCH5723018, assembly GCF_001667035.1. Lineage (GTDB taxonomy): Bacteria > Actinomycetota > Actinomycetes > Mycobacteriales > Mycobacteriaceae > Mycobacterium. Next base: position 29,083 of record NZ_LZIR01000036.1, on the reverse strand, counting down.
CCAGTACCTCGCGTGGGTCGCCGACCAGGTCGGCCTGGGCGTCGTGCACGGCGAGGTCGAACGGCTCGCCGTCGCCGGCGACCGCTGGGCGCTGCACACGCACGAAACCACCGTGTACGGCGATGCCTTGATGATCACCGGCCCCGGCCAGGCCGAAAAGTCGTTGCTGCCCGGCAATCCGAGGATGCTGTCGATCGCCCAGTTCTGGGACCGCGCCGCGGGCGACGACCGGATCAGCGCCGAGCGGGTCGCGGTGATCGGCGGTGGCGAGACGGCCGCCTCGATGCTCAATGAGCTGTTCCGCCACCGTGTTTCGACGATCACCGTCATCTCGCCGCAGGTGACGTTGTTCACCCGGGGGGAGGGCTACTTCGAGAACTCCCTGTTCTCCGACCCCACCGACTGGACGGCCCTGACTCTCGACGAACGCCGCGACGCGCTGGCCCGCACCGACCGCGGGGTGTTCTCGGCGAACGTGCAGGAAGCGTTGCTGGCCGACGACCGCATCCACCACCTGCGGGGCCGGGTCGCGCACGCCGTGGGCCGCGACGGGCAGGTCCGGCTGACCCTGTCCACCAACCGGGGCAGCGAGAACCTCGAGACGGTGCATGGTTTCGACCTCGTCATCGACGGTTCCGGCGCCGACCCGCTCTGGTTCACGTCGCTGTTCAGCCAGGACGCGCTGGACCTGCTCGAGCTCGGGCTGGGCGGCCCCATGACCGCCGACAGCCTGCAGGAGGCGATCGGCCACGACCTGGCCGTCACCGACGTCACGCCCAAGCTGTTCCTGCCGAACCTGTCCGGGCTCACCCAGGGGCCCGGGTTTCCCAATCTGAGCTGCCTGGGACTGCTGTCCGACCGGGTGCTGGGAGCCACGGTGGGTGCAGCGGGTTCCGTCAACTACCGAACGACGAGGAGAAGCGATGAGCACCAACCCCTTTGACGACGACGGCGGTACGTTCTTCGTGTTGGTCAACGACGAGGACCAGCACAGCCTGTGGCCGGCCTTCGCCGACATCCCGGCGGGCTGGCGCGCGGCGTACGGCCAAGCCAGCCGGGAGGCATGCCTGGCCTACGTCGAACAAAACTGGACCGACATGCGGCCCCGGAGCCTGCGCGAGGCCATGGCCGCCGACTGACACCGCCGGCGCGCCTTTCTGGGCGGCTACACAGCTGCCGCATAGATTGTTCATGCGCTCTCCACATAGCTTGCTCGTAACGTGATCGCCCTGAGACACAGAACAACAGTCACAGAGGGCACACTTACAACAGATGTCATGGGCCAATGCGGTCCATGGGAGCACAGGGGAGGACCTGACCGTGCGAATCAAATCACTCGCCACCGGCGTGGCAGTTCTGGGCGCCGTCGGCGCGGCGGCCTTCGGCGCGACGTCCGTCGCATCCGTTGCCGACAGCTCCGCCCAGGTGCGGCTGGCCGCGGTCGGCGCGCCCCTGCCGCAAGATCCGGCGCCGGCCCCGGCCGCCAACGTCCCGACCGCCGCTCAGTTGACCGGCCTGCTCAATAACCTTGCCGATCCCAGCGTTCCGTTCGCGAACAAGAGCAACCTGGTCGAGGGCGGCATCAGCGGGATGGAAGCCCACGTTGCCGACCGCAAGCTGACCAAGGCCGCCAAGAACGGCGACCTGCCGCTGGCGTTCAACGTCACCAACATCCAAGCGGGCGGGCCCGGTTCGGCCACGGCCGATGTCGCGGTCTCGGGTCCGAAGATTCCGAGCCCGATCACGCAGAACGTCACGTTCATCAACAGCAACCAAGGCAGCTGGGTGCTGTCGCGCGCCTCGGCCATGGAGCTGTTGCAAGCCGCAGGACAGTGAACAAGTGGGGAACCGCGACGGGTTAGTCCCGATGGCGGCGACCCGCTTCGTCCGGCTCCGCCGGGCTCGCGATCGCCGCTAGTCCCGATGGCGGCGACCCGCTTCGCCCGGCTCCGCCGCGCTCGCGATCGCCGCTAGCCAGCCACCGCGCTGAGGTCGAGCCTGGCGATGCGCTCGGGGTCGGCCAGCACGTCGATCGCCGCCAAACGGCCGTCGCGCACCACGAATCCCATGATCGCCGTAGGCCGCCCGTCGACGAAGATCACCGCGCCGGCGGCGCCGTTGACCGTGGCGGGGCGCACCTCGCGCTCGGGCGCGGCGTAGCTGCGCGCCAGCTTGGCCACCTTGGAGGCGCCCTCGGCGCGGAACGTGGCGGCGCCCGACCCGAAGTCGCCGCGCAACACCACGCCGGGATCCAGCACCGACACCAGCCGGTCGAAGTCCCCGGTGCGCCCCGCCGCGAAGAACGCGTCGACGGCCTCGCGTTGCGCGCCGATGTCACCGTCGGGGGTCGGGTCGGCCTGCTCGATGCGCCGGCGCGCCCGGCTGGCCAGCTTGCGGGTAGCCTCCGGCGTCCGCTCGACGATGGGTGCGATCCGGTCGAACGGCACGGCGAACACGTCGTGTAGCACGAATGCCAGCCGCTCGGCCGGCGGCAACGTGTCCAGCACCACGAATAGCGCCAGCCCCACCGCGTCGGCCAGCATCGCCCGGTGTTCGGGATCGAATTCCCCTTCCGCATCCACGATCGGATCCGGCAGCTGCGCGACGAGCTCCTCTCGTCCGCGGGCATGACGGTCGCGCAACGTGTTCAGGCAGATGCGGGCCACCACGGTGGTCAGCCAGGCGTCGACGTTGGCGATCTCCAAATCCGTGCGGCTCAGCCGCAGCCACGCTTCCTGCACCGCGTCCTGGGCGTCGTCGATCGAGCCCAGCATGCGGTAGGCGATCGCACCCAGCCGCGGCCGCGCCGCCTCGAAACGTGCGGATAGCAACGCGTCCGGCGCCGTCACGCGCGGTCGGTCTCGGGCAGGGCGCACACCCGGTCTCCGGAAAAGCCGGACGAGCCGATGTCGAGCGCGATGTTGAACCGCGCGCGGAGATTCCCGAGCGTGATGACGTGGGTCAGCCCGACGAGCTGCGGGGTGTCGAAGTGGGCGCGCAGCGCATCGAATAACCGGTCGCTCACCTCGACCGGGGTGCGGCTGATCGCCGTCGCGTACTCCAGGATCAACCTGTCGAGGTCGGAGAAGCAGGGGGCGTTGCGGTAATCCGACAGGGCCAGCAGCTCTTTGTCGGTGATTCCCCACTGGCGGGCGATCTGTGAACCCAGGTCGATGCAGTACTCACAGCGCACGGTCGTCGCCGCCTTCAGCTCGGCCAGCGCGCGGTGGCGGGGACTGAGGATATCGAGCTTCGATTCGGCCTGCTCCAGCCTGCCGTAGGCGTTGAGCAGCCGCGGGATGTGCGCGTACATGCGCAGCGGCTCGAGCATGCCCGCGGTCTGAAGGCCGGTCATCTGCGCCAGCTTGCGCTTGGTGAAGAAGAAGGCGATCTTGGCGCCCAGGCCGGCGTCGCGGTCCGAGACTCCTTGAAGGCGTGGCATGGCAGTCCTCCTCGAGCGTGTCACCGAATGTGGTCCTGCTAGGTCGACACCCGGCGACGCACAAACGTGACCGCGCCCCAGAGCTACGTCGGCTGCCGCAGCGGCATGTCCATGTCGAACACCCGGGCGTGCAGCACGGTGCGATTCCGCAGCGCGGCGCGCACGGCGCGGTGCAGCCCGTCCTCGAGGTAGGTGATGCCCCTCCACCGCACCGCGTGCGGGAAGAGATCGCCGTAGAAGGTCGAGTCCTCGGACAGCAGGCGGTCCAGCGCCAGCACCGTCGTCGTGGTGACCAATTCGTCAAGCCGGATCTGCCGCGGCGGTATCTGGGACCAGTCCTTGTAGGACAGCCCGTGATCGGGATACGGCTTGCCGTCGCGCACGCCCTTGAAAATCATTGGCGGAGTTACGCGCACTTCCAGGAGGCTGCGCTTCGGTCCGATGGACACATGTTGGACAGGCTAGTCGGGAACTCGGCGGTGGTCGCCGTCAGCCGCCCGCCGAATGGCAGTCCGTCCCGCTTGACCCCGTAAAATGGACGCGATCAAGGAGGTGGAGCTGATGGGAAGCGCCGACGACCGTCGTTTCGAGGTACTGCGCGCCATCGTCGCCGACTTCGTCGCCACCAAGGAACCGATCGGTTCGAAGACCTTGGTGGAGCGTCACAACTTGGGCGTGTCGTCCGCTACCGTCCGCAACGACATGGCGGTGCTCGAGGCTGAGGGCTACATCGCCCAGCCGCACACCAGCTCGGGACGGGTGCCGACCGAAAAGGGCTACCGCGAGTTCGTCGATCGCCTCCACGACGTCAAGCCGCTGTCCTCGGCCGAGCGGAGCGCGATCCTGAGCTTCCTCGAGTCCGGTGTCGACCTGGACGACGTGCTGCGCCGGGCGGTGCGGCTGTTGGCCCAGCTGACGCGCCAGGTGGCGGTGGTGCAGTACCCGACGCTGTCCACGTCGACGGTTCGCCATCTGGAAGTGATCGCGCTGACGCCGGCCCGGCTGCTGATGGTGGTCATCACCGACACCGGCCGGGTGGACCAGCGCATCGTCGAACTCGGCGACATCATCGACGACCATCAGCTTGGCCAGTTGCGCGAGATGCTCAGCCAGGCGCTGGTGGGCAAGAGGCTCACGGCGGCGTCGACGGCGGTCGCCGACCTGGCCGGGGAGCTCGTCGGCCGGAGCGGGCCGGCCAGCAGCCTCAGCGACGCCGTGGGCCGCTCGGCGACGGTGCTGCTGGAGTCTTTGGTGGAGCACACCGAAGAGCGCCTGCTGATGGGCGGCACCGCCAACCTGACCCGCAACGCCGCGGATTTCGGTGGTTCGTTGCGGTCCATCCTGGAGGCCCTCGAGGAGCAGGTGGTGGTGCTGCGGTTGCTGGCGGCGCAGCAGGAAGCCGGCAAGGTGACCGTCCGCATCGGTCACGAAACGGCCGCCGAGCAGATGGCGGGGACCTCGGTGGTTTCCACCGCGTATGGCACCTCGGATACCGTGTACGGCGGCATGGGCGTCCTCGGGCCCACCCGGATGGACTATCCGGGAACTATCGCCAGCGTCGCTGCGGTTGCTCTCTATATCGGCGAAGTGCTGGGTGCCCGATGAAAGCGCACCCGCAAAGGAGTTTCTGGACGGCCGTTGCAGTGCGGCCTGAAAAGGCCTCTGGAAAGGCCTAGGAAGGTCAGGCGTGGCACGCGATTACTACGGGCTGCTCGGCGTGAGCAGGAACGCCAGCGATGCGGACATCAAGCGCGCGTACCGCAAGCTGGCGCGCGAGTTGCATCCCGACGTCAACCCGGACGAGGCCGCGCAGGCGAAGTTCAAGGAAATCAGCGCCGCCTATGAGGTGCTGAGCGATCCGGAGAAACGCCGGATCGTCGACTTGGGCGGGGACCCCCTGGAGAACGCCGCCGCATCGGCGGGCGGTTTCGGCGGCTTCGGCGGCCTGGGTGACGTGTTCGAGGCGTTCTTCGGCGGCGGCTTCGGCGCGGGCTCGGCCTCGCGCGGCCCGATCGGACGGGTGCGGCCGGGTTCGGACTCCCTGCTGCGGATGCGGCTGGATCTCGAAGAGTGCGCGACCGGCGTGACCAAGCAGGTCACCGTCGACACCGCGGTGTTGTGCGATCGATGCCAGGGCAAGGGCACCAACGCCGACTCAGTGCCGGTCCCCTGCGACACGTGCGGTGGTCGCGGCGAGGTCCAGACGGTGCAACGGTCTCTGCTGGGCCAGATGGTGACGTCTCGGCCATGTCCCACCTGCCGGGGCGTCGGGGTGGTCATCCCTGACCCGTGTCACCAGTGCATGGGTGACGGCCGGGTGCGGGCCCGCCGCGAGATCAGCGTCAAGATTCCCGCCGGTGTCGGCGACGGCATGCGCGTACGCCTCGCCGCCCAGGGCGAGGTCGGGCCCGGGGGAGGGCCGGCCGGCGACCTCTATGTCGAGGTCCACGAGCAGGCCCACGACATCTTCGTGCGCGAGGGCGACGACCTGCACTGCACGGTTTCGGTGCCGATGGTCGACGCGGCGCTGGGCGTCAGCGTCACAGTTGACGCGATCCTGGACGGCAAGAGCGAGATCACGATTCCGCCGGGCACGCAGCCCGGCACGGTCATCACGGTGCGGGGCCACGGGATGCCGCACCTGCGGTCTGGTGTCCGCGGCGATCTGCATGTCCACGTCGAGGTGGTGGTGCCCAGCCGGCTGGATCACCACGACGCCGAACTGCTGCGCGAGCTGAAGAGCCGCCGCAACCGCGATCTGGCCGAGGTCCGCTCGACGCACGCCGGCGGAGGGCTGTTCAGCCGGCTCCGCGAGACCTTCACCGGGCGCTAGTCGGGAACTGCCAGGGGCCGCGCGATGGTGGCGACGCTGTTCTATGTCGACGCACTGCCCGATCCCGGCGCGCTGGCCGTCGTCGACGGCGACGAGGGCTTCCACGCGGCCACCGTGCGGCGCATCCGGCCCGGCGAGGAACTGGTGCTCGGCGACGGCACTGGCGGCCTGGCCCGCTGCCAGGTCGAGCACGCCGGGCGCGACGGTCTGCGGGCGCGGGTGCTGGGGCGCTGGAGCGTCGCACCGGGCCGCCCGGCGGTCACGGTGGTGCAGGCGCTGCCCAAGTCCGACCGCTCCGAGCTGGCCATCGAATTGGCCACCGAAGCCGGCGCCGACGCGTTCCTGGCGTGGCGGGCGGCCCGATGCGTGGCCAACTGGGAGGGCGCCCGGGTCGACAAGGGTCTGCGCCGGTGGCGTGCCGTCGCCCGTTCGGCGGCCCGGCAATCCCGGCGGGCGCACATCCCGGCGGTCCACGGAGTGCTGTCCAGTGCCGAGCTGACCCGGCGGGTCCGCGAGCAGGTCGCCGCCGGATCGGCGGTGCTGGCCTTGCACGAGTCGGCGACCGAGCGGATTGCGGATATCCATGTGGCCCAAGTGGATTCGGTGTGGTTCGTGGTCGGTCCGGAAGGCGGCATCGCGCCGGAGGAGATCGCCGCGTTGACCGACGCCGGCGCGGTCGCCGTCCGCCTCGGCCCCCAGGTGCTGCGGACGTCGACGGCCGCCGCGGTGGCGCTGGGCGCGCTGGGGGTGCTCACGCCGCGCTGGGATTCTGCCGGTTTAGACGGCGGCGAATGAGTATGGTGCCCGCGCGCTGGCGCGTCTGGGGGCGCGCCGCCGCGACACTGAAAACTCGCACACGACACGCCGGCGCAGCTGTGCGTGGTTTCAGTCTCGGTGAAGCCGCTTCAGAACACGCTCAGCTGGCGTGCGATCTCCAGGTTTGATCGGTCTCCTTCGGCCTGCACGCCGAGCGCTTCCCAGGTGCCTCGTTGCGTCACCCACTGCACGAATGCGTCGGCGTCCGAAGTGATTTGGGCGGTCACCTCACCATCGCCGATGCAAAGCGTGCGCTCGCAGGCCCCGGTGAGCCGAACCTCCACCCGGCCATCGATGCGCTGCAGGAGGTCGCCGTTCTGTTGGGGTAACGCCGCCTCGATCCAGTCGACGGTCGGTTCAAGCCGCAGTCCGTCGGAAGCGGGAGCCTCCGCCTGCAGCGGGCCGTGCGGCTGCAATAGGTCGTACCTGATGTGTACGTAGTGCTCGAAGGCGAACGCCGTCGGTATCACCGACGCGGGATAGGTCCCGACATCGCCAAGCGGCACCTCGAAGTCTTGGCTCTCCGTCGCGGCGAGGACCTCGAGGCCTTTCAAGCTGACCGCCTCGTAGTCGTCGACGATCTCCTGGGACGTCATCGAGCGGCGCGACTCGACATACAAGTCCGCGGCCCGCTCCGCGGGCAGGCCTCCGGGATCGGGCAACCGCGACGGGTCGACCGCCAGCCAGAAACTGCAAGCCATGTGGGACACCACGTCTCGCACCGACCAGCCCGGGCATCCGCTTGCCTGGGCCCAGGCGGAGTCTCCTAGCTGGGGGAAAATCGCCAGCAGCGCCGCGCGGTCCGCCTCGATGGCCTGTATCGCTGAGCTCATCTCACCGTGTCCCTTCCCTTGGTTCGGCCGTCCCGCTGCTACCTTGAGAGCGAGATTCATACGGTATGTATGAACCTACATACAGTATGTATGAAAGGCAATAGATTGAACGACGACCGCCGAACCCAGGCAGAGCGCTCCGCGGAGACACGGGAGGCGCTGATCGCCGCGGCGCGGCCGTTGTTCGCCGCCCAAGGTTTCTCAGAAGTGGCCCTCGAGGCGATCGTGCGCTCGGCCGGCGTGACCCGCGGCGCGCTCTATCACCACTTCGCCGACAAGACCGAGCTGTTCGCGACCGTGTTCGAGCAAGTCGAGGGGGAGGTCGCCGCCCGCATGGGCGAGGCCATCGCAGCAGCCGGTGAAACCGACGCGATAGAGGTCATGCGGCTGGGCGCCGCTTTCTGGCTGGACGCCTGCTCCGATCCCGAAATCCAGCGCATCGCGCTGGTGGATGCCCCTGCGGTGCTCGGTTGGACGCGGTGGACCGAGATCGGCAACCGCTACAACATCGGGTTGGTGCGCGCGCTGCTTTCCAGCGCCATCGAGAGCGGCCGCATCCCGCCGCAGCCTATCGAAGCGACCGCGCTGACGATGCTTGGCGCCATGCGCGAGGCCACCCTCTACCTGGCGCGGGCAGAAGATCATGACACGGCACGTCAGGAGGCCGGCGCGGTCATCGACCGGTTGATCGGGGCCCTCAGCGCAAGCGACGTCTAGAGAGCTGACCAACCCGGACCCCCGGCGTAGACTGAGGCAGCTGAGCATGGCCCCTGACAAGCCCTGATAAGCCGAGGAAGCAGGTATCGGAAACCACGTGACGCCCCGCGAAACCAGCGCTGCTGGCGCATCTTCGGCCTCTGCTCAGGTTCGTAGCAGCATCGATGTTCCGCCCGACCTCGTCGTGGGCTTGCTCGGCTCGTCAGACGAAAACCTGCGCGCCCTCGAACGCACCCTCAGCGCCGACCTGCATGTGCGGGGCAACGCTGTCACCCTTTCCGGTGAGCCGGCCGACGTCGCGCTCGCCGAGCGGGCGATCTCGGAACTGGTCGCCATCGTGGCCAGCGGCCAGCCGCTGACGCCGGAGGTGGTGCGCCACAGCGTCGCCATGCTGGTCGGGACCGGCAACCAGTCGCCCGCCGAGGTGCTCACACTCGACATCCTGTCGCGACGCGGCAACACGATCCGGCCCAAGACCCTGAACCAGAAGCGCTACGTCGACGCCATCGACGCCAACACCATCGTCTTCGGCGTCGGCCCGGCCGGCACCGGCAAGACGTATCTGGCCATGGCCAAGGCCGTCCACGCGCTACAGACCAAGCAGGTGAGCCGCATCATCCTGACCCGGCCGGCGGTGGAAGCCGGTGAGCGCCTTGGCTTTTTGCCGGGCACGCTGAGCGAGAAGATCGATCCCTATCTGCGCCCGCTCTATGACGCGCTGTACGACATGATGGACGCCGAGCTGATCCCGAAGCTCATGTCTGCCGGGGTCATCGAGGTCGCGCCGCTTGCGTACATGCGGGGTAGAGCGCAGCCGGTGTTCACTAAGGTGTTGACTCCCAACGGCTTCCGGGCGATCGGTGACCTCCAGGTCGGGGATTTGGTGATCGGTTCCGATGGACGCCCGACGGAAGTCTTGGGTGTCTACCCGCAGGGTTTCAAGGAGATTTACCGGGTCTTCACCCAGGACGGTTCTTCGACGCTGGCCTCGGGCGATCATCTGTGGTCGGTGTACACCCGCAAGGACCGAAGCTCTGGGAAGCCGCCGCGCGTGCTGCAGACCAAAGAGATGATCGGCAACCTCCGCGCGGCCCATTACCACCGCTACGAGCTGCCTCTGTTGAGCGCCCCGGTGTGCTTTGCCGCCCGTCGTGTGCCCCTCGATCCCTACGCGCTCGGCCTGCTGCTGGGGGACGGATGCGTGACGTGCACGACGACACCGGGTTTCGCGACACGCGATCCAGAGCTTGCCGAGTCTTTAGGACGGCTCTCGAACACCAAGTTCATTCCCACGGACTACCTGTTCAACTCAACGGATGTGCGGCTGGCGGTGTTGCAGGGTCTGCTCGACTCCGACGGCGGCCCGGTCACCCAGCTAGGCCGGACGTGCCGGATCCAGTTCACGACGGTCTCGGCCCGACTCCGCGATGACGTGGTGTTCCTGGTTCAGTCGCTGGGCGGCGTGGTCTATTGGCGGACCAGGGCGGCCGAAGGACGGAAGCCCGGACTTGCGCGCGGCCGCGACGTCCATCACCGATCCGATGCGGACGTCCTCGACATCCGCTTGCCGCAGGGCGTCGTCCCGTTCCGGCTGGCGCGCAAAGCCACGAAATACGACGCCGCCGGTGGCGGCCGACCCATGCGTTTCATCGACCGGATCGAGCCGGCGGGCACCGAAGAGGCGGTGTGCATCCGGGTCGCGGCAGCGGATTCCCTGTACGTCACCGAGGATTTCTTGCTGACGCACAACACGCTGAACGACGCCTTCATCGTGCTCGACGAGGCGCAGAACACCACCGCCGAACAGATGAAGATGTTCCTCACCCGGCTGGGTTTCGGTTCGAAGGTCGTCGTCACCGGGGACATGACCCAGATCGACCTCCCCGGCGGCGCCCGATCCGGCCTGCGGTCGGCGGTCGAGATCCTCGACAGCGTCGATGACATCTACATCGCCGAGCTGACCAGCGTCGACGTTGTGCGCCACCGGCTGGTCTCGGAGATCGTCGATGCCTACGCCCGCTACGAGGAGCCCGGCGCCGGGATGAACCGGGCGGCTCGGCGCGCATCCTCGGCCCGCAGTCGTCGATGATGAGTGCGGTGAGCATTTATGAGCATTGAAGTTTCCAACGAGTCGGGCATCGACGTCTCGGAAGCAGAACTGGTCAGCGTCGCGCGGTTTGTGATCGCCAGAATGGACGTCAACCCGAGCGCCGAGCTTTCGATGGTGCTGTTGGACACCGCGGCGATGGCGGACCTACACATGCGCTGGATGGACCTGCCCGGACCGACCGACGTGATGAGCTTCCCGATGGACGAGCTCGAGCCGGGCGGCCGCCCCGACGCGCCCGAGCCGGGGCCGTCGATGCTGGGCGACATCGTGCTTTGTCCGGAGTTCGCCGCCCAGCAGGCGGCCGCGGCGGGCCATACCCTGGGACATGAGTTGGCGCTGTTGACGATTCACGGCGTGCTCCACCTGCTCGGCTACGACCATGGCGAGCCGGACGAGGAAAAGGAGATGTTCGCCCTACAGGACCGATTGCTCGAAGAGTGGGTCGCCGAACAGGTCGAGGCCTACCAGCAGGATCGCCAGGAGGAGCGGGACCGCCGATTGCTCGACAAGTCAAGGTATTTCGACAATTGACCGGCGTGTCTCAACTGCTCGGCGCGATCGCCTTGATCGCATTGGGCGGCCTTTTCGCGGCGATCGACGCGGCCATCAGCACGGTGTCGCTGGCCCGCGTGCAGGAACTGGTGCGCGACGAGCGGCCCGGAGCGGTGTCCCTGTGCGCCGTGGTGAGCGAGCGCCCGCGCTACATCAACCTGGTCGTGCTGCTGCGCATCGTCTGCGAGATCACCGCGACCGTATTGCTGGTGGTGTTCCTCTACGACAACTTCGGCATGACGTGGGCGTTGTTCGGGACGGCCACCATCATGGTGGTGACCAGCTTCGTCGTCATCGGCGTGGGCCCCCGCACCCTTGGCCGCCAACACGCCTATTCCATTTCGCTGTCGACCGCCCTTCCGCTGCGGGCGATTTCGTGGTTGTTGATGCCGATCAGCCGGTTGCTGGTGGTGCTGGGTAACGCCCTGACGCCCGGCCGCGGCCTGCGCAACGGTCCGTTCGCGTCCGAGATCGAACTGCGCGAAGTCGTCGACTTGGCTCAGCAGCGCGGCGTAGTCGCCGCCGACGAACGCCGGATGATCCAGTCGGTCTTCGAGCTCGGCGACACCCCGGCCCGCGAGGTGATGGTCCCGCGCACCGAGATGATCTGGATCGAAAGTGACAAGTTCGCCGGCCAGGCGACGAACCTGGCGGTGCGCAGCGGACATTCCCGGATCCCGGTGATCGGCGAGAACGTCGACGATGTCGTCGGCGTGGTGTACCTGAAAGACCTTGTGCAACACACGTTCTTGTCACCCAACGGCGGCCGGGACACCAAGGTGTCGCAGGTGATGCGCCCGGCGGTGTTCGTGCCCGACTCCAAACCGCTGGATGCGCTGCTGCGCGAAATGCAGCGCGACCGCAACCACATGGCCCTGCTGGTGGACGAGTACGGCGCTATAGCCGGCCTGGTCAGCATCGAAGACGTGCTGGAAGAGATCGTCGGTGAGATCGCCGACGAATACGACGAGGCGGAGACGGCGCCGGTAGAGGAGTTGGGCGACAATCGATTCCGCGTTTCGGCGCGACTGCCGATCGAGGATGTCGGGGAGCTGTACGGGATGGAATTCGACGACGGCCTCGACGTCGACACCGTGGGCGGCCTGCTGGCGCTGGAATTGGGTCGGGTCCCATTGCCGGACGCCGAGGTGGTGTCGCACGGGTTGCGGTTGCGCGCCGAGGGCGGCCCGGATCATCGCGGGCGGGTGCGGATCAACACCGTTTTGCTCAGCCCGGTCGAATCGGACGGTTCGGAGCCTGGAGACGATCATGAGTGAGCAGCTGGATGCCGAGGACGGCAAGCTGGTCACACTGGCGCGGGCGGCGATGGCCCGCGCCGAAGCCGGCAGCGGCGCCGCGGTCCGGGACGTCGACGGGCGCACGTATGCCGCTGCGCCGGTGGGCTTGTCGAGCCTCAAACTGACCGGCCTGCAGGCCGCGGTGGCCGCGGCCGCGTCCAGTGGCGCGACCGGGTTGGAGGCCGCCGTCCTGGTGGTGGGATCCGCCGACGATCCGGGGATCGCCGCGGTGCGCGAACTGTCACCGACGGCGGTCATCATCGTCACCGACCGCGCCGGGAACCTGTTGTGACGCCGAACGCGCAGTCACTGCGAAAAACTGAGCCGAAATTCGCAATAGATACACGTTCGGCGACGGGTCAGGTCGCGCGATGACTGAATTCCGTTCCGGTTTCGTCTGTTTGGTCGGTCGGCCGAACACCGGCAAGTCGACGCTGACCAACGCCCTCGTCGGCACCAAGGTGGCCATCACCTCGACGCGACCGCAGACCACCCGGCACACCATTCGCGGGATCGTGCACCGCCACGACTTTCAGATCATCCTCGTCGACACCCCGGGCCTTCATCGGCCGCGCACCCTGCTGGGCAAGCGGCTCAACGATTTGGTCCGCGACACCTACGCCGAGGTCGACGTGATCGGGTTGTGCATCCCGGCCGACGAGGTGATCGGGCCGGGCGACCGGTGGATCGTCGAACAGGTTCGCGCGATCGCACCCAAGACGACGCTCGTGGCCATCGTCACCAAAATCGACAAGGTGCCCAAGGACCGGGTGGCCGCGCAGCTGGTCGCCGTCAGCGAGCTGGTCGGCGATTCGGCCGAAATCGTTCCGGTGTCGGCGGCCAGCGGCGAGCAGGTCGACGTGCTGATCGAGGTCCTCGCCGCCGCATTGCCGGAAGGTCCCGCGTACTACCCCGACGGTGAGTTGACCGACGAGCCCGAGGAGGTGCTGATGGCCGAATTCATCCGCGAAGCCGCCCTGGAGGGAGTCCGCGACGAGCTGCCGCATTCCCTGGCGGTGGTCATCGACGAGGTCACCACGCGGGAGGGGCGCGACGACCTGATCGACGTGCACGCGATCCTCTACGTCGAGCGCGACAGCCAGAAGGGCATCGTCATCGGCAAGGACGGCGCCCGGCTGCGCGAAGTGGGCACCGCCGCGCGCGGCCAGATCGAGAAGCTGTTGGGCAGCAAGGTGTACCTCGAGCTGCGCGTCAAGGTTGCCAAGAACTGGCAGAGCGACCCTAAACAGCTCGGTCGGCTTGGTTTTTGACGATCATGTTTTTCCGACCCCCTAGCGGGTAGGCGGCTAGCCATGGCATTCCAAGTGACCCAAGTTCAAAAGTCTCTGTCCGGATTCGACTACCCCGGGTCGCCGCAGGACCTGGCCCACCACGCTGAGCGGCAGGGCGCCGGCAGCGAGCTCGTCGAGACCCTGCGCGGGCTGAAGAAGGACAGCTTCGACGGGCCCAGCGCCGTCATGCAGGAGTTCGGGGCGAGGACGCGCTCGGCGGCTCGAACTCCTGAAGCGGTTTGACGCCAACGGCGGTCGGTCCGCTCGGTGAGCGGTGGCCAGACGTCGAACGCATCGTCGTGCTGCGCGGCGGAGGGCTCGGTGACCTGCTGTCCGCCCTGCCGGCGATTGAGGCCCTGAAGGCGGCCTACGCCGACGCCGAGATCGTGGTGCTCTGCGCGCCCAACAACGCCGCCTTGCTGACCGGCCGGCCGTCACCGATCGACCGCGCGGTGGGGTTGCCTTACGCACGTGGGGTACACGGACCGAACGACGGGCCCGGCGAAGCGATGCCGCTCAACGCGTTTCGCCGATTGGTCGCGGACCGGCCGATCGACCTCGGAGTGCAGTTGCACGGGGGCGGCCGATGGTCCAATCCCTTTCTGCTGGGCCTAAAGCCGCGCTGGACTGTCGGTACCCGCACCCTGGACGCGTCGCCGCTCACCCGGTGGCTGCCGTACCGCCCGTACCAGCACGAGGTGATGCGGTGGCTGGAGGTGGCCGGGCTGGCCGGGGCGCCCGTCGCGTCCGTGACGCCGCGCATCGAGGTGACCGACGCCGACCTGGCCAAGTCGCAGTCGGTGCTGCCGGAGTCCGAGATGCCCACGGTGAATTTGCATCCCGGGGCGCGTGATCCGCGCCGCCGTTGGCCGCCGGAGCACTTCGCCGCGTTGGCCGAGCGCTGCATCGACGAGGGCCGGCGAGTGGCGCTCATCGGTACCCGGGCGGAACGACGGCTGCTGCGCGACATCGCGGCCAAAGTCAGCGTGCTGGGCGGCGCCGATGGTCGGCTGCTGCTCCTCGACGCGATGGACATGCCGACGCTGGCCGGCGTGCTTGCCCGCAGCGATGTGCTGGTGGGCAACGACAGTGGGATACGGCATCTTGCGCAGGCGGTCGGTACGGCGACTGTGGGAATCTATTGGGTCGGCAACGCGTCTCACGCGGGACCCCTTGGCCGGGCACGACACCGCATGTTCATGTCGTGGACCGTTCACTGTCCCGTCTGTGGCCAAGCCTGCACAAGAACCGAGATGCCGCGGTGCGGACACGACGTCTCGTTCGTGGCCGATGTCGCGGTCGACGAGGTGCTCAACGAGGTAGACGAGCTGCTAGACAAAGGGTTTCCCGGGTTAGCGGGGTTTCCCGGCATCCGCGACGGGTAGCCGTCGCGTATGACGCAACCACAATTGGCGCTGGTGACCGGCGCATCCAGCGGCATCGGATTCGAACTGGCCAAGCAGTTCGCCGAACACGGCTACGACCTCGTCGTGGCTGCCGAAGGCGATGCCATCAAAGACGTACCCGGGAAGCTGTCGCGGTACGGCGCGGCCGTGCAGCCGGTTCAGGTGGACCTGCGCACCCCCGAAGGGGTTGAGCACTTGTACCAGAGCACGATTGAAGGCGACCGTGTGCTGGCCGCTGCGGCCCTCAACGCCGGAATTGGCCGCGGCGAGATGTTTCTGAAAAGCGAGCTCGCCGACGACCTCAGCATCGTCGATCTCAACGTGCGCTCGACCGTGCATCTGGCCAAGCTGGTGCTGCGCGACATGGCGAATCGCGGTGTGGGCAAGGTGCTGTTCACGTCATCGATCGCCTCGCAGATGCCGGGCTCGTATCAGCCGGTGTACAACGCGTCGAAGTCCTTCGTCCAGTCGTTCGCCGAGGCGCTTCGTGACGAATTGCGTGACACCGCAATCACCATCACGGCGCTGATGCCCGGTCCGACCGACACCAACTTCTTCAACCGCGCGAAAATGATTGACTCACTGATGGGGAAGGGGCCCAAGGACGATCCCGCCCAGGTGGCCCGGCAAGGGTTCGAGGCGTTGATGCGCGGGGATCAGAAGGTCGTGGCCGGCTCGATCTTCACCAAGGCCATGGGCGTGGCCAACCACGTCTTGCCCGATCAGGTCAAAGCCGTTGGCAACCGGGTCCTCTCGAGGCCGCGCGGCCAATAGCGGCCGCCACTCGGGTCCGCTTAGGCGAGGACCCGGACGGTCTTCAGCGACGGGTCCGCCGCGTCCGGGACGTTCATGCCGGCGCGAACGCCTGAGCACAGGTAGTCCAGCACCGCGTCATTGAGGCGCTCTCCCGGCACGACGGCCGGAATGCCGGGGGGATACGGCGTGACCTGTTCGGCGGCGATGCGACCCGCTGCCCGGTCGCAGGGCACCGCCTCGACGCGGCCGAAGAACGCGTCGCGCGGCGGGCAGACGTTGTCCAACTGCAGCTGCTCGGGTGAGGGCAGGTCGATCCGCGGCGGCCGATCGAAGCCGTCGGCCGCTTTGCGCCACGCCCGCAGCGCCTCGGTGAGGCGGCTTGCGGTGGACTTGTCGTCGGCGAAGGACAGGGTCGCCAGGATGCGGCGGTGATCGCTCATCCCGACGTCGACGTGGGTGTTCGCGCGCAGCCAGTCGGCGGCCTGATAACCGGAGGTGCCCGTTGCCGACACGTCCATCATCACCTGCAACCGGTCCAGGTCGTGGGATGCCTGCACCCCGAGCAATTCGTCGTCGAGTACCTCCACGTCCGGGATCAGCTCGATCTCCTGACGCAGTTGCGTCGCGAGATCCAATGCGGCGCCGAGCAAGTCGTGACCGTGCTCGACCATTTGCCGCCGCCATCCGTCCATCGCCGCATAGACCATGACGTTGGGGCTGGTGGTCATCAGCAGGTCCGCGCAGGCCGACAGGCGGTCCTGATCGATGCGGTCGCCCTGCAGATGAAACACCGAGCCCTGTTCGAAACCGGCGCCCATCTTGTGCACGCTGACCACACAGACGTCCGCGCCGGCATCCATCGCCCAGGTGGGCAGATTCTCGTGGAACGGCAGGTGCGCGCCCCACGCCTCGTCGATGATCAACGGCTTGTTGCGCGCGTGGCACACCTCGGCGATCCCGGCGATGTCGGCGCAGGTGCCGTACGGGCTGGGGCTCACGACGAGCGCACCGGCGGCATCTGGGTACTTCGCCCAGGCCTCCTCCACCTGTTGCGGCGAGGGCGGGTGCGAAAAATGACGCTCGGCGTCCCAGCGGGGCGTGATCCAGCGCGGCTGCACGCCGGAGAAGATCAGGCCCGCCACCACGGATTTGTGGCTGTCCCGGCCGACCAGCAGGCTGCCGTCGCCGCCGGCCACGGCCATCATCGCGGCCTTCACCGACAAGGAGCTGCCGCAGGTGGAGAACCATGCGATGTCGGCGCCCACGGCTTGGGCCATGAGGTCCTCGGCATTCTTCAGGTATTCGTTGCTGGTCTTGCGGTCGTCCAGCCCGCCGCTGGCCAGCACGTCGTCGAGGAACGGCTCGCGGCCCAGCACAGCCAAGACCCGGTCGTCCGTGCCACGGCCCTGCCGGTGGCCAGGTGGCGTGAACCCATAGCGGTTCTTGTCGTGGTAGTCGACCAGCGCATCTAGCAGTGGAGCATCAGATTGGTCCATGGCGTGGGGGTACCCGCGTTGTCACGGGCTAACTCCCCTCACGCCGGCTCGGCGATCGGGTCGGTGACCTCGAGCAGCCCGTGTTCGCGCACCGCGGCCATCGACAATGTCCGGTAACCGAATTCCTCGAACAGCACGGTGATCCGTTGCCCATCGCCGCCGATCACCACGCCGGCGCCCCATTCCCGATGCCGCACGTCGGTATCGACGGGTAGCGCCGGCTCTTCGACTCCGACGTCGTCAGGCGTGGCGGCATGGATGCACCGATCGCAATTGCCGCACGGGCTAGGCAGGTACTCGCCGAAGTAGGAAAGTAGGAAAACCCTTCTGCAGGAGCGTGTTTCGGAGTATCCACGCATCATCTCAACCCGGCTGAGATCGACGCGTTCGCGCAGCTCGGCCGTTTCCGCGGCGGCGGCCACGGCCGCATCGGTGGACATTTTCGTGTTCACGAAACCCTTGCGCGTCGATCGAACCGCCCCGGCCGCGTCGAGCATGTTGATCGCGTTGGTCAGCTTGCGCCCGCGGACCTCGAGTCGCTGGCGCAGATCCTTCAGTCGGAGCGGGCCGGATCCTTTCAGCGCTTCGTAGACGGCCCGCAGCAGGCGTTCGTCGGGGCGGCCCGCGGTGAAAAACCGCGCCAGCCCAAGGTCTTCGGGACGGTAGAACAGCAATGCCAGCGCGTCCTCGCCATCGCGACCGGCGCGGCCGATCTGCTGGTAGTAGCTGTCCAGCGAATCGGGGGCCGAGGCGTGCGCGACGAAACGCACGTTGGGTTTGTCGATCCCCATCCCGAACGCCGATGTGGCCACGACGATCTCGTACTCGTCGTCGCGGAAGCCCGCGTGCACCTCGTCACGGTCGGCCGCCGACATGCCCGCGTGGTAGGCCGCGACGGCAAGCCCCTTGGCGCGCAAGTCTTCCGCGTACGACTCGGCATCCTTGCGCGTCGCCACATACAGCAGTCCCGGGCCCGGCAACCCGGGCAGCGCATCGAGCACCGCGCGCCGCTTGTCCCCGGCGTCCGGGTGGCGCTCGACAATCAGACGCAGGTTGGGCCGATCGAACCCACCGACCACTACGGCGGGGTCGCGCAACCCGAGACGGTCCACGATGTCGCGGCGCACGACCACCGACGCGGTCGCGGTCAATGCGACGTACGGGATCGACTCGCCGAGTCGGTGGAATACGTCGGCGAGCCGTCGATAGTCCGGCCGGAAGTCATGTCCCCACGCCGAGACGCAGTGCGCCTCGTCCACGACGATCAGGGACGGCCCGGCCGCGCGCAGCCTTTCGACCACGTCGTCGTTGGCCAGCTGTTCGGGCGCGATGAAGACGAAGTCCGCTTCGCACCGCTCGACGGCTTCCCAGCTGCGTCGGCGCTCCGCCGCCCGCAACCCCGAGTTGATGGCGACGGCGGTGCCCGCGCCGCACTCCTCGATGGCGGTGATCTGGTCGTCTTGCAGCGCGATCAGCGGCGACACGACCAGCGTCACCCCGTCGGTCAGCAGGGACGGGACTTGGTAGATCGCCGACTTGCCCGAGCCGGTGGGCATCACGGCCAGCAGGTCGCGGCCGCGCAGCACCGCATGCATCGCCTCGCGCTGGTCGTCGGTCAGCTGCTCCCAGCCGAACTGACTGAGCGCCACGGAGTCGAGGTCCAGGGTATCGTCGGCCAGTTTTTTCACTGCCGTCAACTACCCGGTGTCGGAGTCGGCAAACGGCGCCGGGGTTCGACCGCCACCTCACCTTCCCGGTGGGGGCGCGCCGGCGGGGGGCACGTCGGCGCCGGCGTTCCACCACACCGGCGGCTGCCTGGTCGACCAGCCGCAGACCGCCTCCAGCTCGGCGGCCAGCGAGATGAGCATCCCCTCGCTGTTTGCTGGGCCCATCAACTGCACGCCGATTGGCAAACCCTCGGAGGTGAATCCGGCCGGCACGTTGATCGACGGCCACCCCAGCACGTTCCACGGCCACGTCAGCGGGCACGAGGCGATCATGGCGCGGTCGGTGCCCACACCGCCCAACCGGTCGAAGGCGCGCGCCAGCGGCGGCGGCTGGGCGGTGGTCGGTGCCAGCACCACATCGACGATGTCGAAGATCGAGCCCACCCGGCGCTGGGCGGCCGTCTCGTGGCGGCGCGCGCTGCGCAGGATCGCTTCGCCCATCACGTGGCCGATCCGCAGATTGGCCAGGGTGCGGGGGTCCAGGATGACGCCGTCGCCGAGGCGCTCCTCCCATTCACGCAGGCCCGCGGTGGACCGGGCGAGGAAGTCCCAGGACAACCGCAGGCCGTAATCGGGATTGCCGGGCACCACGGTGTGGCCGAGCAGCTCGAGCTGCCTGCCCACTGCTTTCGTCGCGGCGAGGATATCGGGGTGCAACTTGGCCCGGAAACCGGTGTAGGGAAACCGCGTCGAGAGCGCGATGTT
Source organism: Mycobacterium sp. 852002-51057_SCH5723018 (assembly GCF_001667035.1). Lineage (GTDB taxonomy): Bacteria > Actinomycetota > Actinomycetes > Mycobacteriales > Mycobacteriaceae > Mycobacterium. The sequence continues at coordinate 9,100 of NZ_LZIR01000036.1, read as the reverse complement.
GAGCGGACCGGGCGCGATCCCGACATAGTCGGACGCCCTGATCGGGGGCGGTTTGTGCCGGTCACCCTCGACGTTTCCGGACGCGGCATCCAGCACCAGCGCCGCATCGGCGACCGTGCGGGCCAGCACCCCGTTGACCGTGATGCCGTTGAACGCCTCGGGCAGCGGCCAGGTGGAGATGCGGCCGCGCTGCGGCTTGATGCCGACCAGGTGCGTCCACGCCGCCGGGATCCGCACGCTGCCGGCGCCGTCGGACCCGATCGCCGCGGTGACCAGGCCCGCGGCCACCGCGGCGGCGCTGCCGCCCGACGATCCGCCCGGGGTGTGCCGCCGCGACCACGGATTGCGGGTGTGTCCGAACCCCGGTCCGCTGGTGAAGGGCCACTGGCCCAGTTCGCAGGTGTTGGTCTTGCCGACGATGACCGCGCCGGCGGCCTTCAGGCGCCGAACCACCTCGGAATCGTGGGTGGCGGCCGGGACATATCCCTCGGTGCCGAAGGCGGTCGGCACGCCGGCGACGTCGACGTCGTCCTTGACCGCGATCGGTATGCCCAGCAGCGGGGCGGTGTCGCCGGCCGCCCGCCGGCGGTCGGCCTCCGCCGCGTCGGCCACCGCCGACTCGGTGAGCACCACCCGGAACGCGTTGAGCGTCGGCTGGCTTTCATGGATGGCGTGCAGCGAGCGGCGCACCAGGGTGACCGACGTCACCGAGCGGCTGGCCAGCTGGTAGAGCAGGTCAGTGAGCGTGGGCAGGCGCTGGCTGCCGGATCCCCAAGTGGACCCGGTAACGGACCCGGAAGCGCCAATCACGGGGTACGAGACTAACGGCGCGGATACCGGCAATGTCGCGGCGGGGTGCAAAAATATTGTGATGCGGCTATATCGAGACCGAGCTGTGGTGTTGCGCCAGCACAAGCTCGGCGAAGCCGACCGGATCGTCACCCTGCTGACCCGCGATCACGGGCTGGTTCGCGCGGTGGCCAAGGGTGTACGCCGCACACGCAGCAAATTCGGCGCACGGCTGGAGCCGTTTGCTCACATCGACGCGCAACTGCACCCCGGCCGCAACCTCGACATCGTCACCCAGGTCGTTTCCATCGACGCGTTCGCCACCGACATCGTCAGCGACTACGGCCGGTACACCTGCGGATGCGCGATGCTGGAAACCGCCGAACGCCTCGCCGGCGAGGAGCGGGCCCCGGCCCCGGCTCTGCACCGGCTCACGGTGAGCGCGCTGCGGGCGGTGGCCGACGGGCGCCGGCCCCGGGACCTGCTGCTGGACGCCTACCTGCTGCGGGCCATGGGCATCGCCGGCTGGGCGCCGGCGCTGACCGAGTGCGCCCGGTGCGCCACACCCGGTCCGCACCGGGCGTTTCACGTCGCAGCCGGGGGCAGCGTCTGCACGCATTGCCGCCCGCCCGGCTCGACCACGCCGCCGCCGGGTGTGCTGGACCTGATGTCTGCGCTGCACGACGGCGATTGGGAGTCCGCCGAGCAGGCGCCCCCATCGCACCGCAGCTACGTCAGCGGCCTGGTCGCCGCACATCTGCAATGGCACCTGGAACGGCAGCTCAAGACGTTGCCGCTGGTGGAGCGTAACTATCAGGTCGACCGCACCATCGCCGAACGGCGCGCAGCGCTGATCGGGCAGGATACGGCCTGTGGCTAAAGCGGAGCGCGGGCTGAAGTCAACCGACTTCCCGCAGCTGCCTCCGGCGCCCGACGATTACCCGGTCTTCCCCGACAAGTCGACCTGGCCGGTCGTCTTCCCGGAGCTGCCGCCGTCCGCCGACGGTGGCCCGCGCCGGCCACCCCAGCACGTTTCCAAGGCGGCCGCGCCCCTGATCCCGGCCGACCGTTTGCCCGGCCACGTCGCCATCGTGATGGACGGCAACGGGCGCTGGGCCACCCAACGCGGGCTGAGTCGTACCGACGGACACAAGGCGGGCGAGGCGGTGGTGATCGACATCGTTTGCGGCGCAATCGAATTGGGCATCAAGTGGCTGAGCCTGTATGCCTTTTCCACCGAGAACTGGAAGCGTTCGCCCGAGGAGGTCCGCTTCCTGATGGGGTTCAATCGCGACGTGGTGCGCATGCGCCGCGTGAACCTCAACACGATCGGGGTGCGGATCCGTTGGGTGGGGTCGCGGCCCCGCCTTTGGCGCAGCGTGATCAATGAACTGGCGATCGCCGAGGCGATGACGCGGGGCAACGACGTCATCACGGTCAATTACTGCGTGAACTATGGTGGCCGTGCCGAAATCGCTGACGCCGCAAGGGATATCGCGCGGTTGGCCGCGGCGGGCAGGCTCAACCCCGAGCGGGTCAACGAGTCGACCATCTCGCGCCATATGCAGCGACCCGACATCCCCGACGTCGACCTGTTCCTTCGGACATCGGGGGAGCAGCGGTCCAGCAATTTCATGCTGTGGCAGGCGGCCTACGCCGAGTACATCTTTCAGGACAAGCTCTGGCCCGACTACGACCGTCGCGATCTGTGGGCGGCTTGTGAAGAATACGCGGACCGCAATCGAAGGTTCGGGAGCGCCTAGTGCCGTCGCTGCAGGAGCGGTTGGCCGCCATACTTCGCGACGTCCTTCCCGTCGAGGAGGAACCCGACGGCGCGATTACGCTGCGCCACAGCGGAACGCTGGCGTCGCTGCGAGTCGTGACCATCGCCGAGGACCTCGACCTGATATCCCTGACGCAGATATTGGCCTGGGATCTTCCGCTGACCAAGAAGATCAGCGACCAGGTCGCCAAGCAGGCGCACGACAGTAACTTCGGCAGCGTGACGGTGCTCGAGAAGGTCAGCGACAAGGCCGTGCGGCGCAATTCGGGAAAGAGTTCGGCCAAAGTCGCCGACGTGATGCTGCGCTACAACTTCCCCGGTGGCGGCCTTACCGACGACGCCCTGCGCACCCTGGTCCTGTTGGTGCTGGACACGGGTGCCGAGATACGCCGTGCGCTGACGGGCTAGGACACCGCCTCGGCCGGGGCGACGGCGACCGGCGCGCCGGCAACATCCGCGCTCGCCGCGTCCCGCAGCAGCTCGCGCACCAGCTCTTGGTCGTAGTACGCCGGGCGGGTCGAGTCGATGAACCGTTCGACGACCTCGACGAAGCGATCCGGGTGATCGTTGAACGGAATGTGCCCGGAGTCTTCGAAGATCTCGAGGCGCGACCCGGGGATCGCCGCATGGGCGGTCCGCGCATGCTCGACCGGGATGATGGGGTCGTCTTCGCCCCAAATCACCTGCACCGGAATGTGTTGCACCAGATGGGCACGGTCCAACATGGTGACGTATTGGCCGCGCGCGTCCACCACCGACCGCAAGGTGCGCGCGAACGCCGACAGTGCGCGGGGCTCCAGGAAACCCTCGAGCAGGCCCACGATATCGCCGGTATCGCGCCCGAACTGGGTGGACCCGAACGCCTTTCCGATAGCGCGCCCCAACAGTCGGATCGCGGGCATCACGCCGGGCGCACGCAGCGTGGCCAGGGCCTCGCTGCCCATCGGCATCGCCGCCAACCGCAACGCGATGCTTACGTCCTTCGCCACGCCGCCGGCGCTCACCAGCACGATGCGCTCGACCAGTTCCGGGTATTGATAGGCGAACTGCATCGCGACGCCGCCACCGAAAGAATGACCGACCACGGTCACACGGTCGATGCCGAGCACGGCGAGCAGGTCGCGCATGCCGTTCGCGAAAGCCGGCAACGAGTAGTCGGCGTGGGGCTTGTCCGACTCGCCATGGCCCAGCAGGTCCGGCGCGATCACGGTGAACCGTTGCGCAAGCTTGGCGTGCACGGCTTCCCAAGCCTTGGAGTTGTCGCCGACGCCATGGATCAGGAGCAGAGCCGGTCCCGAACCTGCGATCCGGAAGGCGCGGCGGTAGCCGTGGATCGTGCGGAATTGCAGTGACGGTGGCTCGACGTCCCGTACCGGACGCAAGTGGAGGCCCGCGGGGGGCAGTGCGTGGTTCCGCATTGTGTTCTCACTTCCCTTGAGTTCTGCTGGCCTCGGCCTGTGGGCCACTCACGGGTAGGAGCACGCGGCGGGCGCGTATCGGACACTTTTTGTCAGAACTTTTTTGTCGGTTGTGAAAAACACGCCGCACGAGCCGGCTCGGTTCAGCCTAGGAACCGCACTCCGTGCACGTTCCGAAGATCTCGATGGTGTGACTGACGTCGGAGAACCCGTATTTGGCGGCCACTTCGGCCGCCCACTCCTCGACCTCGTGGTCGCCCACCTCGATGGTGGAACCGCAGCTTCGGCACACCAGATGGTGGTGATGATGTTCCGAGCACCTGCGGTAGACCGACTCGCCGGTGTCGGTACGCAAGGTGTCGACCAGTCCCGCCGCCGCCATCGACTGCAGCGTGCGGTAGACCGTGGTCAGACCGATGTTGTCGCCCCGGCGCCGCAGCTCGTCGTGCAGTTCCTGGGCCGAGCGGAAGTCGTCGAGCGTCTCCAGCAGCGCCGATATCGCCGCCCGCTGACGGGTGGAACGCACGCTCGCGCCACTCATATACGCCGTTCCTCCTCATGGCTGCGCGCTGCTTCGTCGCCGACGGTCATCTACGCCGTTCCTCCTCATGGCTGCGCGCTGCTTCGTCGCCGGCGCGGGTCACGGAGTTTCCTCGCTGGCGTGGGCCACGGCGTCGACGACGATGTGCGCGAGGTGATGGTCGGCGAGCCGGTAGAGCACCTCGCGGCCGGATCGCTCGCCGGCAACCACACCGGCCGCCTTCAGGATCTTCAGATGCTGGCTGACCAGCGGCTGTGGCACCCCGAGCGCATCGACCAGTTCGTGCACGCAGCGGTGCGACTCGCGTAGCTGCAGCACGATCGCGATCCGCACCGGCGCCGCCAGCGCGCGCAGCAGCTCGCCGGCGGCATCGAGAATCTCCCGCGACGGCGGCACGGGATAGTCAGGGAAGGGCGAGTGTTCACCGGCGCCGGCCCCACCGTGCTCGTGGGCCACCACGCCGAGGTCTCCCATGTCGCCGTCGGCAGCAGTCGGCACCGAGGAGGCGGAGGGGGACATCGCCATGGGAGAGTCATCACCTCGAGAAGCGCCGGGATATCGGGAGTGCCCGTCATTTGAAAAGACGATCACCTTCCACTGTCACATGCATGATGACGCATGTCAAAGACCGCGCCGCTGGTCGATACCATTGCTGATGTTTTGCGAGCGGCGATCCGCCGCCGCACCCGTCTGCCTCGATCCGAAAGGGAGTGCACCGCCCCGTGGCGTCCGTCATCGACACCGTAGTGAACCTGGCCAAACGGCGAGGCTTCGTCTATCCCTCGGGCGAGATCTACGGGGGCACCAAATCGGCGTGGGATTACGGCCCGCTGGGCGTGGAGCTCAAGGAGAACATCAAGCGGCAGTGGTGGCGCGCGGTGGTCACCGGCCGCGACGACGTCGTCGGCCTCGATTCGTCGATCATCCTGCCGCGCCAGGTCTGGGTGGCCTCCGGCCACGTCGAGGTCTTCCATGACCCGCTGGTCGAGTGCCTGAACTGTCACCACCGCCACCGCCAGGACCACATGCAGGAGGCCTACGCGGCCAAGAAGGGGATCGCCGATCCGGATTCGGTGCCGATGACCGAGATCGTCTGCCCCGACTGCGGCACCAAGGGGGAGTGGACCGAGCCACGCGAGTTCAACATGATGCTCAAGACGTACCTCGGCCCCATCGAAACCGAGGAGGGCCTGCACTACCTGCGGCCGGAAACCGCGCAGGGCATCTTCGTCAACTTTGCCAACGTCGTGACCACGGCTCGCAAGAAGCCGCCATTCGGAATCGGGCAAATAGGCAAGAGTTTCCGCAATGAGATCACCCCGGGCAACTTCATCTTCCGCACCCGCGAGTTCGAGCAAATGGAGATGGAATTCTTCGTCGAGCCGTCGACCGCGAAGGAGTGGCATCAGTACTGGATCGACACCCGCCTGCAGTGGTACGTCGACCTCGGCATCGACCCGCAGAACATGCGGCTCTACGAGCACCCCAAGGAGAAGCTGTCGCACTACTCCGACCGCACCGTCGACATCGAGTACAAGTTCGGCTTCTTGGGCAATCCGTGGGGCGAGCTGGAAGGCGTCGCAAACCGGACGGACTTCGACTTGTCAACGCACGCAAAGCATTCCGGGGTTGACCTGTCGTTCTATGACCAGGTCAATGACACCCGTTACACGCCCTACGTCATCGAACCGGCGGCCGGACTGACGCGGTCGTTCATGGCGTTTTTGATCGACGCCTACACCGAGGACGAAGCCCCGAATGCCAAGGGCGGCATGGAAAAACGTACGGTCCTTCGGCTGGACCCGCGGCTGGCGCCGGTCAAGGCCGCGGTGCTGCCGCTATCGCGGCACGCCGACCTCAGCCCCAAGGCCCGCGACCTGGCTGCCGAATTGCGGAAATCCTGGAACATCGAGTTCGACGACGCCGGCGCCATCGGGCGGCGCTACCGCCGCCAGGACGAGGTGGGGACGCCGTTCTGCGTGACCGTGGACTTCGACTCGCTCGACGACGACGCCGTCACCGTGCGCGAGCGCGACGCCATGACGCAGGACCGCGTCGCGATAGGCGCCGTCGCCGACTATCTGGCCACCCGGCTGAAGGGCTGTTAGCGCCCGAACCCCGGCTTATCAAGCCGGCAATTGGCGCGCCATTCAGCAAAGGCGGTTCGGTGAAATTGCGCTTACCGTCGTCCGCAACTAAGAACAAGCAAGAACTAAGAACAAGCAAGAATTGGTACGCGAGCGGCACGCGTTCGGCGATTGTTCATCTTCCGCACGGCCGGGTCGGCCCTGGTTGTCACCGGCCGGCCGCCCTCGCCGGCAGCTGTCGATTGCCAGGTTTTTGACAGGTGTCTTTACATCGCCCCGTCGGCTGTCCGGTTCGGGAATTGATTTCGCGAAACGCGGGATTTTCGGTTGAGAATTGACATACGATCCAGCAGTGGCCCTAGGCAGCTGTCTAGTCGCCGCAGGTGGACGTTGGCTATGTGGACAAAAGAGCCGCTGAGGCGGCTGGACGTGTTGGGGTTGTGATGGTTCCTGCTTTTACGTTCTTCCCGCCCGAGATCAACTCGGCGCTGATGTTCGCCGGCGCGGGTTCGGGGCCGTTGTACGTCGCTGCGTCGGCCTGGGACAGCCTGGCCGCCGACCTGGCGGGCGCTGCATCGTCGTTCTCGTCGGTGGTCAGTGGGTTGACCAGCGGGCCGTGGGCGGGCCCGTCGTCCGCCTCCATGGCCGCCGCGGCCACGCCGTACGTCGGGTGGTTGAGCTCGGCCGCCGGGCAAGCCGAATCAGCGGCCGCTCAGGCCCGGTCCGCAGCGACGGCGTTTGAGTCCGCGTTGGCGGCGACCATACCCACGGCGGCGGTGACGGCGAATCGCGTCCAGTTGATGGCGCTGATCGCGACGAACATCCTGGGCCAGAACACACCGGCCATTTTCATGACCGAGTTCGAGTACATGGAGATGTGGGCCCAGGACGTGGGTGCGATGCTCGGCTACCACGCCGGGGCGGCGTCGGTGGCGGCGGCTCTGCCGTCGTTCGCCACCCCGCCGTTGGGGCTGGCGGGCCTCTCGCAGCTGGCGGCGCCGCTGGCCGGGGTGGCGTCCCAGGCCGCAACCTTGGCGTCGGGAGCAAGCGGTGCGCTTGCTACCCCCATCACGGCCGCCATGGGGGCAGCGACGCAGGTGTCGTCGTTGGCCTCGGCCGTGCCGGTGTCATCCCTTTCGACGGTCGCCCAGGTCGGAATGACCCCGGTGAGCATGATGATGTCGCCGATCATGATGGCCGCCCAGGCAGGAATGGGCGCCAATCCGGCGGCCGCGCTGGCTGGAGCGAACTCCGCCGCCGGAATGCCGAAGTTCGTGGGCGACACCTCCCCCATGAAGGGGCTGGGCGGCGGTGCCGGGATGGGTGGCTTGGGTGGCGCCTCGGCGGGCCTGGGCAAGGCCCGCCTGGTCGGGGCCATGTCCGTGCCCCCGACGTGGCAGGGATCGACGCCCGCCCGGATGGTCAGTACGGCGATGTCGGGCATGGGTTCCGAGATGTCCAACGCCGCAGCGGCGGCTGGCGCGCCGGCGGGCGGCGGCATGCCGATGATGCCGATGCCGATGGGTGGCATGGGCGGCGCCGGCGCGCAGGGCGGAATGCTTGGCCGCGGCGGTGCCAGCCCGAACCATGTGGTGCAGTCTCGGCCCAGCGTGGTGCCGCGGACCGGGGTCGGATAGGTCGAGCAATCGGCACCAACGGCGCCGTCAGGTGGTCTCGTTGGGCCTCATGAACCGCCAAGGGCGCGGGCAACATCCCAGGGGGATAAGGTGTTGCCCGCGCCTTCGGCGTGTCGCCGGCCGGCAGCCTCCTTCGTCTGGCCGCCTCGCGCAGAAGGTCCGCGATCTGTCCGGTCACCGAATCTACATGTTCTTAATAGAGCGAAATCGATCAATCCCGGATATTGTCTTCAGGATTGGCTTACGATTCGGAGTGCTTGGCGGTGATCACTTCGCCACCGAGCGCGAGGGTATGAGAACGGCTGTGGAAGGGGGCAGTGTGTTATTGCCTCTTGGTTCGCCGCTGCCCGACGATGCGGTGTCGGCGATTCGGGGTGAGTCGGGGATGCTCGGCGGCCTATCGGTTCCGCTCAAATGGGGCGTGGCCGTTCCGCCGGATGACTATGACCATTGGGCACCGGAGCCCGAAGAGGGCTCCGACGCCGGCGAAACGGCGCCCGACGGGCTGAGCCCGGAGACGACCGACGCCGGCATGGACGAATGGGGCGAGTGGAGCGAGTGGCAAGGCGAAGCCGAGCCCCGTTTCGATCTGCCCCGCACTACCAGCGTGATACCGACTTCTCCGGCGGCCGGTTGAAAGAGGGCCAAGCCTGTCGGAGTTTCACGCGCAAAGGCTTACATGCCGCGTAGCAGCCAGTTACGACGGCCGACCTGTAGGACAACTGAAAAACCATCATCCAGAAGGAGAAAGGCAACATGGCAACACGCTTTATGACTGACCCGCACCAGATGCGGGCGATGGCGGGCCGTTTTGAGGTCCACGCTCAGACTGTTGAGGATGAGGC
>NZ_LZIR01000035.1 GCF_001667035.1 Mycobacterium sp. 852002-51057_SCH5723018 | reverse complement strand
GTTGCCCGGTGCGCAGCCGGGCCCGCGACGGGCGCGGGCCCCGCCGCGTGCGCCGGATCGATGCCCTGAGGCAGGTGTGACTGCAGGCCGGGCTCGATGCCCGCCGCCGGCACGTGCTGCACCGGCGCGTTGTCGGGCGGGGTGACGCCGCCGGGCGCGCCGGGTTCCTGCACGAACTGATTCACCGACGCCGCAACGTTTTTGGACTCGGTGGGCGCCGTCGAGTTGTGGCTGAACGCCTGCGCGGCGGCCATGAGCAGCTGTGTCGCCTGCGTGGGGTCGCTGGCCGCCTGCTGGATTATCGGGCTCAGCTGCGACAGCGCCGGCAAACCCGGGAGTTGCTGGGGGGAATTCGCCTGCGGTGCAGGCTGCGGTGCGGCCGGATCGGCTGCCGCGTTCGGGCACATCCCGAACGCGGCAGCCGACGCCATGACGAAAGCGGCCAAGCCTTTGCACAAGTTCCAACTGTTCGCCACGGTGTCCTCCGGTCTAGGTTGTCGGTTTGCTGTCTAACGGTGTGCTCAGGGAATGGCCGAAAGCAGCGGCGACATCGGGTTGGTGAGCGCCGGTGCGGCCGGCGCCGGCGCGGTCGGTGCCGCGGGAGCCTGCCCCCCGGTCAGTGCCTGCAGATCCTGCGGAAGCGTCAGCTGCGCGGGCACACTGACCGGCAGGTTGGACGGCAGCGCAGGCATGTCCACCTTGGCCTGCGGGATCTGCGGGGCGGCCGGCGCGGCGGGGGCCGCCGGTGCCGAAAGCCCCGGGATGGCGGGCAGCCCCGGAATCGTCGGAGCGGCCGGGGCGGCCGGGGCGGCGGCCGCCGCCGCCGGCGCCTGCTGTGTCAAGCCCGGGATGGAGCCGAGCCCCGGGATGCCCGGCGTTGTTGCCGCCGGGGCCGCGGGCGCGGCGGGCGGGGTAAGCCCCGGAATCGAGCCGAGCCCCGGGATGCCCGGCGTTGTTGCCGCCGGGGCCGCCGGCGCGGCGGGCGGGGTGAGCCCCGGAATCGACGGAACCGATGCCTGAGGCGACACCGGCGAAGCCGCCGAGGGCATCCCCGGGAAGCTGATGCCGGGAGCCGCCGGCGCCGCCGGCGGGCTGGCGCCAAGGGCCGTGGCGAGGTTCTGCAGGATTTGCGGTGCGTTGGCCGCCGAACTGATCAGCTGTTGCGGAATGTTCGGCACCGGCGGAGCCGGCACGGGGTCGGCGTGGGCGATTCCGCCCGTCAGTAGCGCTGCGGACGAACCGACCACGACGGCGGTTGCACGCAGATAGGTCCAAATGGTTGGCATGACTCTCCCTGGTTGTCGATGACAGGTCCCAGCCCGAAGCTACTTTGATACTGAAGTGACTCAAGTGACACGTGTGGCATTTATTTGATCGTTACCGATACGAGTGACTGCGGTGACCGGGCCGACGCCCCGCTCGCTAAAGTCGGGCAGATAGACCCCACCCTTGAAGGCACAGCCGCGCCGACGGCATCCCCAACAGGGCGGCTCGCGAGTCGGCTCCACGCGGCCGCGCCGCTGCTGCTGATCGCCAGCGTGGCCGCGCGACTGGCCTGGACGTACCTGGCGCCCAACGGGGCCAACTTCGTCGACCTGCACGTCTACCTCGGCGGCGCCGCCGCCCTCGACCATCCCGGCACCCTGTACAGCTACGTCTACGCCGACCAGACGCCGGACTTCCCGCTGCCGTTCACCTACCCGCCGTTTGCGGCCGTCGTCTTCTACCCGCTGCACCTGCTGCCGTTCGGGGTGGTCGCGTTCGTGTGGCAGGTTGCGACGATGGCCGCGCTGTACGGCGCGGTCCGGCTCAGCCAGCGCTTGACGGGCGTGCCCGCCGGCGCCGGTCACCGCGTCGCGATGCTGTGGACCGCGATCACCATCTGGATCGAGCCGTTGCGCAGCACCTTCGACTACGGGCAGATCAACGTGTTGCTCATGCTCGCGGTGCTGTGGGCGGTCTACTCCACACGCTGGTGGCTATCGGGCCTGCTGGTCGGCGTGGCGGCCGGAATCAAGCTGACGCCGGCGATCTCCGGGGTCTATTTCCTCGGCGTCCGGCGGTGGGGCGCCGCGGCGTGGTCCGTCGTCGTGTTCCTCGGCACCGTCGCGGTGTCGGCCTTCATCGTCGGCGACCAGACGCGCTACTACTTCACCGACCTGTTGGGCGACGCGCACCGGGTCGGTCCGGTCGCCACGTCGTTCAATCAGTCTTGGCGCGGCGGCATTTCGCGGATCCTGGGCCACGACGCCGGCTTCGGCCCCCTCGTGGTGGGCGCCATCGCCGTCACCGCCGTGCTGGCCGTCCTGGCGTGGCGGGCGCTGGACGAGCCGGACCGCCTCGGCAAGTTGCTGGTGGTCGAGATATTCGGGTTGCTGTTCTCGCCGATTTCGTGGACCCACCACTGGGTGTGGCTGGTGCCGTTGATGATCTGGGCGATTCACGGGCCGCCACGCGAGCGCCCCGGAGCGCGGGTCGTGGGTTGGGGCTGGCTGGCGCTCACCATCATCGGCGTGCCGTGGTTGCTCAGCTTTGCCCAACCGACCATCTGGCAGCTGGGCCGACCGTGGTACCTGGCGTGGGCCGGGCTGGTCTACATCGTGGCCGCGGTGGCCACGCTGATCTGGATCGCCGCCACCGGCAACCGCGCCGATGCCGAATCGGTGGCTTAACCGCCGACGATGCCGTCGATGTCGCGCGCCATCGCGATGTCGTTCTTGGTAATCCCGCCCTCGGAATGCGTGACCAGCGCGAAAGTCACTGTCCGCCAACGGATATCGATGTCAGGATGGTGATCCTTGCTCTCGGCATGCTCGGCCACCCGGCGCACGGCGTCGATGCCGTCGAGAAACGTCGGGAACTTGATCGACCGGCGCAGGGCACCGCCGGACCGCTCCCATCCGTTGAGGTCGGGCAGTGCGGCGTCCACTTCCTCATCCGATAACACAGCCATACCCCGACGGTACGCCAGGGGTAACCAGCGTGCGTGTGCTAGGTGTGACCAAGTCAAGCGCGCCCTGCCGGTTACCGCGACCTACCGACAAGCCCTGCCGGGCTTGCGGATTCGCGGTCAGGCTCCAGGAGGACTGGTGGGAGTTCAACCGGCCCAAGGGCGCCGTGTGGAACGCTCCATCACTGCCGAGCGGCTCGTCTACCTGGCTCAGCTCGGCACTACCACCGGCCGCTTCCGCCGCCAAAAGCCCCAGCGCTTTGTCAGTGATGACGTATCAGGTCGTCGCCGCGACGGGCTGTGCCAACGCGGGCCGGGCATCGACGAGCCGGAGAAGCCCATAGAGTCGATAAACGACGCCGGTTCGTGGCCACACGGCGCCGATCCAGATCGCTACCGCGGCCAGGGGTATGCCAATGAACCATCCCATGAGGTGGACAAGCGCACTGGCCAGGATCGCTGAGAGAACGCACACCCCGAAGACCGTGGTGAGCATCGCAGCCAACAGGACCAGCGTGCGTGGCTCGTCCACGCCGGCGGAGCGATATCCCTCCCGCATGGAGTCGAGCATGATCCACAACAAGACGATGACGATGACGGTCATGGCGGCCAAGGTCAACGCGACCGGGGAGGTGAGCCAACGACCGATTCTGCCTAGTGCCTCGACTAAGGACGGATCGGCCGGCCAGGACTGGAACGTTTCCTTATCGGCGGAGAAGAAGCGCTGATAGCCCCGGCCGTCCCAGCCGTGAACGAGAATGAAGAACATGGCGAAGTAACCAAGGCAGACTTGCAGGAACGCCGCATAGTGATGTCCGGCGAGGATGAGCCGCTCGGCCACCCAGTAGCCGAGCAGTCCTTGAGTAACGTTGGTGATGGCGAAGATCGTCACCAGCCAGGCCGGTATCGATGCGTGGTCGGTGGCGACTTGCATGGTTTCCCAGTCGGGGAACGCCCACAACAGGTAGATCCCGCTCGCGGCGAACAGCACCGCGCAATACAGCAGAGTGACGGATCGATGCGGTGAGCTGAATCGGCGCCAGCGGTTGGGCACCGGGCCGGACGCGGGTTCGGTGCGGCCGGCGCGAGCGATTTGACGGGTCGCCGCCATCGCGAAGCCGGCGCCGATCGCGTAGGACCAGAAGACGTCTACTTGGACCATTGGTTTTACCTCCAGATCGTGGTGCTCGGTGTGGTCAGCCTGAGCGAGGTCGGGATCAGCGTGGTGTCGTTGTCGGGCGGGAGTTCGGCAAGTGGGGCGATGGGGTGCGGTCGTAGAGCAGCCCCTCTGATGGCTGTGCGGGCGGTGGCCGTCTTGCGTCATCCCAGATGCCGCGATCGATGGCATTTCGGCCGGATGGTGGTGGCATTTGGGCGCTACAGTTCGGCGGTGGATCGTGTTCGGCTGCCTAACCGGGCTGGCAGACATGAGTAACCGTGCAGGTTGACCAGTCCGCGACGGCTGGGTGATTCGGTGAGGTGCAGGCCGGGATAGGCCGCGAAGAGGCTTTGCAATGCGGTGGCGCCTTCGATGCGGGCGAGGGCGGCGCCCAGGCAAGCGTGCACTCCAGAGGCGAATGCGAGATGCTCGCGGGCGTTGGGGCGGGTGATGTCGAAGCGGTTGGGGTCGCTGAATACGTTGGGGTCCCGGTTGGCGCCGCCTAGCAGCAGAGCGACTGTCTCGCCGGCCCGCAGCCGCTGCCCGGCGATCTCCACGGCGCAGAGCGCCGTGCGGGCGGTTAGCTGGACGGGGCTGTCGAACCGCAGGATTTCCTCGATCGCCCCTGACCACAAGTCCGGGTCCGCGCGCAGGCGGGCAAGCTGTTCTGGATGGTCGAGTAACTGCACGATGCCATTGCCGATGAGGTTCACCGTGGTCTCAAAGCCGGCCCCAATAAGTAGAGCGGCGTTGGAGTACAGCTCACGGTCAATCATGGAATTATCCGCGGCCATCCGACGGAACGGGGTGTCACCGAAGCTTTCTGCGCGAATCTGGCTAAAGCGGTCGCTGAGGTAACCGTCGACACCGCGCAATTCATCGATGGCGCGTCGGTAGGTTCGCCAGCCGATCCCGATATCCAGGAGCGGTGCCCCGCAGCGACCCCATTCCAGGAGCTGCGGATGAGTATCAGCGGGTAGGCCGAGGATCTCGGCGATTATCGCGACGGGCAGCTGAGCGGCGAAATCGGCGATAAGGTCCGGCCGTGGTTTGGTGGCGAGTTGATCGATAAGTTCATGGGTCACTTCACTGACCCGGGCATCGAGGGTGTCGATTGCGCGCGGGGTGAAGCTTTGAGCCACCAGCTGCCGGTACCGAGTGTGATCGGGATGATTCACCATGACCATAGCGGGCGGTTCCACTGGATTGGCCACTCCAGGGTTGGTGTGCGTGAGTACCTTGCGCAGTGGGCCTGGAGCCCACCTGTCCGCCGGTGTCGAGACGCCGAAGCGTTTGTCGCGCAGCACCTCCCGACACACACCATGGTCGGCGCTGGCCCACGCAAACGGGGTGCGCACCAACGGCCCACGGGTACGGAGCTGCTCGGTCAAGGGGTAGGGATCGATACCGTGCCCGTGACTGGCGATGAGGCTAGCCAGAGGGTCGCCGCGGCGTGCCCGGATCGTCATGAATGTCCGCGGCACACCGTGCATCACCAACCATCGCGTCCACAATCCGATATCCATGAATCCCCCTTCTAGTCATCCCGTGAGGGCTATCGTGATGCTCAGCGAGACGAACGATACGATAAGACGCACAATGTCTCACATGTGCCGATGTTACGCTACTGCGGGTCCCATGTTGAGGGCAGGAGGTTCGGTGGCATCGACGCGAACAGCGGACTTCGTGCGGCGACTAGCCCAACCCGATCCAGCTGTTTTGGCGCGTGTCCGCGAACCCGACGCGATTACCACCCGGATCCTCGACGCCACTCTTGAGCAGGCCGAACTCATCGGCATCCGGCGCACCACCATGGAAGACGTGGCCCGCCGAAGCGGTGTGGGCCGGGCCACTCTCTATCGCCGGTTCCCCACCAAAGACGTGCTCATCGACGCGATGGTCCTGGCCGAAGCCTTCCGATACCTCGACGGCATCGCCCAAGCCCGCGCGCACGCTAAGACTGTCGAAGACCGCCTGGTTTACGGCACGCTATTTACCGTGACGTTCCTGCGCGAGCACACTCTGCTGAAGAAGTTGCTACGCACCGAACCAGAAGCGATCCTGCCCAGCCTGACCATCGATGCCGGAGCCATCCTCGATTTCGCCATCGATTACACAGCCGCGCAGCTACGAACCGACCTTTACGGGGATCAAGAAACGACCGCCCGCCAAGAGCGTCACCTCCGCACCGCCGCCGAACTGCATACCCGACTCACACTGTCGTTCGTCGTCACTCCCCACACCGGGATCAAGCTCGCCACGCTCGACGAAACCCGGGACTACGTGCAGACCTACCTCGCGCCCATGATTGTCACGCCCCTATAAATCCTTGACCAGCACCCATGGCGAGTTCATTTCTCAAGCGCTGCAACGGTTCCGCAACGTCAAGCTCGGAATGCTCTACATTCCGGCCGCCATCGGGGAACAACGGTTACATCGAATCGTTCAACAACCGGCTTCGGGACGAGTGCCTTCACCGCAACCACTGGAACACCCTGTTCGAGGCATGCGTCGCCATAGGCGACTTCAAGGATGATCCCAACCATCGACACCACCACTCGGCGCTGGGCTACCGCACGCCGGCCGAGTACGCGGCGGCATGCCAGTGCGTCCATACCCCGGCGGTATACCGTCACAGGCCATGCCGACCCAGATCGTCGTCGCCGGTGCCGTCATCAGTGGCGACGCGCTCTTGGTGGCCCAACGGATCCGGCCCCCGGAGTTGGCCGGGCGCTGGGAACTTCCCGGCGGCAAGGTCGGGCCCGGCGAGACTGAGCGCGGCGCGCTGGCCCGCGAGCTGGCCGAGGAGCTGGGGTTGCAGGTCGGCGACGTAGCGGTGGGCGACCGCCTGGGCGGTGACATTGCGCTGAACGGATCGATGACGCTGCGCGCGTACCGGGTACGGCTGCTGCGCGGCAAACCGCACCCGCATGACCACCGGGCGCTGCGCTGGGTGACGGCGGCAGAACTGCACGACGTCGACTGGGTGCCCGCCGATCGCGGGTGGCTGGCGGATCTTGCTCGGGCGCTCTGAGCGGGCCCATAAGCGGCACCTACAGCGCTGTCGGTCTGGTTCCGTCGATCTGGATCCTCGACCCGCGCGGCGACCTGATGGCCCTCGCCGCGTTCTACTACCACATACACGTGGCGATCGCGCTGGCACTATTCGCGCTGTGGCCGTTCACCCGGCTAGTGCACGCGTTCAGCGCCCCGGTGGCCTACCTGTTCCGGCCCTACATCGTGTACCGCACCCGCGACGTGGCGGACAAGCACGAATTGATCGGCTCGGCACCGCGCCGCCGCGGCTGGTGAGGCGGCCCGTCGAGCGTTGGGTGTGCCCATAGGGTCACGACACGCCGAGCGGGGCCGCCATGCGTTCACGGTGACCGCGGGGGAGCCGGCTCAACAGCCCAGTTCGCTATCCGTGGTCCCCGCTGCCAGAATCACCGACGTGCCATTTCGCAACGTCGCCATCGTCGCCCACGTCGACCACGGTAAAACCACCCTGGTCGACGCGATGCTGCGGCAGTCCGGCGCGTTGCACCACCGCGGTGACGACACCCTGGAACGCATCATGGACAGCGGTGACCTCGAGAAGGAAAAGGGCATCACCATCCTGGCCAAGAACACCGCGGTGCATCGCCACAACCCGGATGGGAGCGTCACGGTCATCAATGTCATCGACACTCCCGGGCACGCCGACTTCGGCGGTGAGGTGGAGCGTGGGCTGTCCATGGTGGACGGGGTGCTGCTGCTGGTCGACGCGTCCGAGGGGCCGTTGCCGCAGACGCGGTTCGTGCTCCGCAAGGCGCTGGGCGCCCACCTTCCGGTGATCCTGGTCGTCAACAAGACCGACCGGCCCGACGCGCGCATCGCCGAGGTGGTCGAGGCCAGCCACGACCTGCTGCTGGACGTCGCATCGGATCTCGACGACGAGGCCGCAGCCGCGGCCGAGCACGCGCTGGGCCTGCCGACGCTGTACGCCTCCGGTCGGGCCGGCGTGGCCTGCACCACCCAGCCGGCCGACGGCGAGGTGCCCGCCGGCGACAACCTGGACCCGTTGTTCGACGTGCTGATGGAGCACATCCCGGCGCCGACGGGGGACCCCGAGGCGCCGCTGCAGGCGCTGGTGACCAACCTCGACGCGTCGGCCTTCCTCGGACGGCTCGCCCTGATCCGCATCTACAACGGCAAACTGCGAAAAGGCCAGCAGGTTGCCTGGATGCGCGAGGTCGACGGGCTGCCCGTCATCACCAGCGCCAAGATCACCGAGCTACTCGCGACCGAAGGGGTCGAGCGCAGCGCCACCGACGAGGCGGTCGCCGGCGACATCGTGGCGGTGGCCGGGCTGCCCGAGATCATGATCGGCGACACGCTGGCCGATCCCGACCACGCTCACGCGCTGCCCCGGATCACCGTCGACGAGCCGGCGATCTCGGTGACGATCGGCACCAACACCTCGCCGCTGGCCGGCAAGGTGTCGGGCCACAAGCTGACCGCGCGGATGGTGCGCAGCCGGCTGGATCAGGAGCTGGTCGGCAACGTCTCGATCCGCGTGGTCGACATCGGCCGTCCGGACGCCTGGGAGGTCCAGGGCCGCGGCGAACTCGCGCTCGCCGTCCTCGTCGAACAGATGCGCCGCGAGGGGTTCGAGCTCACGGTCGGCAAGCCGCAGGTGGTGACCCGCACCATCGACGGAAAGCTGCACGAGCCGTTCGAGGCAATGACGATCGACTGCCCCGAAGAGTTCGTCGGCGCGATCACCCAGCTGATGGCCGCCCGCAAGGGCCGCATGGAGGAAATGACCAACCACGCGGCCGGCTGGGTCCGGATGGACTTTATCGTGCCCAGCCGCGGCCTGATCGGCTTCCGCACCGATTTCCTCACCATCACGCGCGGCACCGGGATCGCCAACGCCGTGTTCGACGGCTACCGGCCGTGGGCGGGGGAGATCCGCTCCCGCCACACCGGGTCGCTGGTCTCGGACCGGTCCGGCACCATCACGCCGTTCGCGCTGATTCAGCTCGCCGACCGGGGCCAGTTCTTCGTCGAGCCCGGCCAGGACACCTACGAGGGCATGGTGGTCGGGATCAACCCGCGCCCAGAGGATCTCGATATCAATGTCACCCGCGAAAAGAAGCTGACCAACATGCGGTCGTCGACCGCGGACGTGATGGAGACGTTGGCCAAGCCGCTCGAGCTCGACCTGGAGCGCGCCATGGAGTTCTGCGCGCAAGACGAATGCGTCGAGGTGACCCCGGAGATCGTGCGCGTCCGCAAGGTCGAGCTGGACGCCACCGGCCGGGCCCGCAGCCGGTCGCGGGCCAAGGCCCGGGGTTAACGACTTGGCGGCCGGCGCGGGCGTGGTCGGACGGGCTGCTGAGCGGCTGCTCGATACCCTGATGGGCGTGCCGAGACGCGCCAGCCGCCTGTTCATGACGGTCGGCGCGGTGGTCTCGCTGGCCGGGCTGGTGCTGGCGGCGTGTACGGTCAGCCCCCCGCCGGCGCCGCAAAGCACCGATACACCGCACAACTCGGCCCCACCGCCGCAGCGTCCCACCCAGATCATCATGGGCATCGACTCCATCGGCGCGGGATTCAACCCGCATCTGCTGTCCGACCTGTCGCCGGTGAACGCGGCGATCAGCGCGCTGGTGTTGCCCAGCGCGTTTCGGCCGGTCCCCGATCCCAATAGCCCGACGGGCTCGCGCTGGGAGATGGATCCGACGCTGCTGGTGTCCGCGGAGGTGACCAACCAGAACCCGTTCACCGTGACCTACAAGATCCGGCCCGAGGCGCAGTGGACCGACAACGCCCCGATCGCCGCCGACGACTTCTGGTACCTGTGGCGGCAGATGGTCAGCCAACCGGGTGTGGTCGACCCGGCCGGGTACGACTTCATCACCGGCGTGCAGTCACTCGAGGGCGGCAAGCAGGCGGTGGTCACCTTCGCGCAGCCGTATCCGGCGTGGAAGGAGCTGTTCAGCAACATCCTGCCGGCCCACATCGTCAAGGACGTTCCGGGCGGATTCGCCGCCGGGCTGGCCCGGGCGCTGCCGGTCACCGGCGGCCAGTTCCGGGTGGAGAGCATCGACCCGCAGCGCGACGAAATCCTGATCGCCCGCAACGACCGCTACTGGGGGCCGCCCGCCAAGCCGGCACTCATCCTGTTCCGGCGCGCGGGCGCGCCGGCCGCGCTGGCCGATTCCGTGCGCAACGGTGACACCCAGGTGGCCCAGGTGCACGGCGGCTCGACGGCCTTCGCGCAGCTGTCGGCCATCCCCGACGTGCGGACCGCCCGCATCGTGACGCCACGGGTGATGCAGCTGACGCTGCGCGCCAACGAATCCAAGCTGTCGGACACCCAGGTCCGCAAGGCGATCCTGGGGTTGCTGGACGTCGACCTGCTGGCGGCCGTGGGCGCGGGCAGCGACAACACCGTCACGCTGGCCCAGGCCCAGATCCGTTCCCCGAGCGACCCCGGCTACGAGCCGACCGCGCCTCCCGCGATGACCACGCCGGCGGCGCTGGCGTTGCTGTCCGCGTCCGGTTACCAGGTCGAGACCACCGCGTCGGCGTCGCCGGCGCCCACACCGGCCAGCACCGGGCCGCCCGAGGTCACCCGCGGCCGCATCAGCAAGGACGGACAGCAGCTTTCGCTGGTCATCGGGGTGGCGGCCAATGACCCGACCTCGGTCGCGGTGGCCAACACGGCCGCCGACCAGCTGCGCAACGTCGGCATCGCGGCCAACGTGCTGGCGCTCGATCCGGTGTTGCTGTACCACGATGCGCTGAACAACAACCAGGTCGACGCGATCGTCGGCTGGCATCAGGCCGGCGGGAACCTGGCGACGCTGCTGGCCTCGCGCTACGGCTGCCCCGCGCTGCAGACCACGACGGTGCCCACCCCCAACGTGGCGACGACCGGCAATTCCGGACCGGCCGCCTCTACGCCGCCGGCCGGGCCCGGCACCACCGGCACGACGCCGACACCCGTGCCGCCGAGCCGCCCGCCCGATCCCGGCGCGCTGGTACAAGCGCCGTCGAACCTCACCGGAATCTGCGACCGCAGCATCCAGTCCAACATCGATGCCGCCCTCAACGGGACCAAGAACATCAGCGACGTGATCACCGCGGTCGAACCGCGGCTGTGGAACATGTCGACCGTGTTGCCGATCCTGCAGGACACCACCATCGTCGCGGCCGGGCCCAGCGTGCAGAACGTCAGCCTGTCGGGTGCGGTACCGGTCGGCATCGTCGGGGACGCCGGTCAATGGATCAAAACCGGGCCCTGACCAGCGTCCGTAACCTCAGTCATGAAATAGACCACAAAACATACCTATAACCTTGTATTCTGGTCACAAGTTACGGTAAGTATGTTTTACAGGGTGGTTTCAGGCAACTATTTCGAAACTCTGCAGGCGTTACGACACTTGGTTCGTCACATCGGTACTTCGCCGCGTCAGGGTTTGAGCCGGGGAGGTAATCGTGTCGTTTCTGACCGCAGCGCCGCAGCTAATAGCTGACGCGGCAACGGATTTGGCGAATATTGGTTCGACGATCGGGTCGGCCAACTTTGTGGCGGCGACAGCGACCACGGAGATACTGCCCGCCGCTGCCGACGAAGTGTCAACAGAGATCGCCTCGCTGTTTTCCGCCCATGCGGCGGGATACCAACAGCTCAGCGCCCAGGCGGCGGTGTTTCACGAGCAGTTCGTTCATGCTCTGAGTGCCGGCGCCTCCACCTATGCCTCCGCCGAGGCCAGCGCCTTGCAAACCCTGGCCGGTACGGTCCCCGGGCTGGGTGTGGACCTGAGCGGTGGGCTGTCGGGGCTGGAGGCGAGCCTCAGCGCGGACATCTCCGGGTTAGCCGGTTCGCTCAACGCCGCATCGTCGGGTGGTTTCGGCGGCGGCCTTTCGGGGCTGGCGCAGGCCGGCGGGTCGCTGGCGTCCAACCTCAGCGCCGGACTGCCCTCCCTTGGCACCGCCCTGCCGGCCGGCTTGACCGGCGCAGCGGGCGCCCTGCAAGGCGTCGTCGGTATCAGCCCCAGCCTCGGTGCCAACGTGAGCGTCGGCCTTTCCGGGCTGAGCGCCCAGCTCAACACCGCGCTGTCGGGCGGCATCGCCGCGGGAGTGTCGGGTCTTCCCGGCGGGCTGGCCAACGCTGTCGCGCCGTTCCAAACGCTGCTGACCGCTGGCTCGCCGGCCGCATTCATGACTCAGCTGCAGGCGATGGAGACCGGCTTCAACAGCGCGTTGATCCATGGGCAACTAGAGTTCAACACGTCCCTGGTCGCCCAGGAGACGGCGCTGGAGACAGCCGCTTTCGGCGGTCCCGGCGCGCTGAACGGCGCGCTCGACGACACCTTCAACTTCTGGAACTCGGTTCTGGGTACAGGTGAGATCGGCTTCGACACACTCTTGGGCGCGCAGTTCCCCGTCGTGGGGTTCGTCCCCGGCAGCGCTGTCTGGTATTCGTTCGTCAGCGGGCTTTATGTGCCCGGCAGTTTCGCCATCGGCAACAACGGCTGGATCAACGGGCTGGTGGGCGCCCTCGATCAGAAATTGTTGTTCGATCTGCACGCCGTCGGCCTGGTAGGCGGCGGGTTGACGGGCGGTGGGTCATTGCAGGCGGCACTGAATGCGCCGATTGGCGTGGTCGACGGTTGGGCGGCGCCCCAGGTCTACTTCATCGATGACCTGGTTGCCAAAGAGATCGCCTTCAACGCCAACCTGCTGAGCGGCGAGCTTGGCCTGGAGCAAACACTCTTCGGCAGCACCAACGCCTTAAACGGGGCGGTCAACAGCGCCTTCAATATCCCCAACGTGATGCTGGCAACGGGCGAGGAAGGCGTCAACACCCTTCTGGGAGCGTTCCCGGCTCCGCTCGTCGGTACCGCCCTCATCGGCGGGGCAACGGGCAGTTTCGGAACCGTCGGCGGTCTCGAGGGCGTGTTCGACCAGACCCTGTCCGTTGGCTTCGACCTCGCCGGCCTGATGTAAGCGGGAGGAGGCTCCTCGAGTTCGGGCGCGCCGAAGACGCCGGCAGGATCATGGCGTCGAACCGGGCCGTCCGCTGCACGTAACGTTCGCGTGTTCGTCGGGCGTTTCGCTTTGGTTCACCGATGGCGTCTTCGGGCCATTCAGGCCGAAGACCTGCGGATTGCGTTTTTAGCGCAAACGAGCGCTTTCACGCTGCCATTTGGATACGCTGCGGCCATCGCAATACGCGCCTGATCGGGGGACCGGGGATGGCGTTGGACGTGTGTGTTGAGCAGGGGAGGTAGCAGTGTCTTTTCTCATCGCAGCGCCAGAGTTCATCGCTGATGCCGCAACAGACTTGGTGAATATTGGTTCGACGATCGGTTCGGCCAACGTCGCGGCGGCCGCCGCGACCACGACGTTGCTGCCCGCAGCCGCCGACGAGGTTTCGGCGGAAATAGCCGCGCTATTTTCCTCGCACGCGGCGGGGTACCAGCAGCTCAGCGCGCAGGCGGCGGCCTTTCACCAGCAATTTGTCCAGACTTTGACCGCCGGTGCGGCCAGCTATGCATCCGCTGAGGCGAACGTCGTGCAGGGGCTGGCGGCCGCGGCGCCTGGGGTGACCGTGGACCTCAGCGCGGGGCTGGCGGGGCTGGGCGCCACCATTAGCGCCGACCTGGCCGGGCTGGGCGCGTCGCTCAACGCTGGGGTGTCGGCCTCCCTGGGTGCCAACGTGTTGGGCCTGGCCCCGCTCGGTGCGGCGATCGCAACGGATTTCAACAGCGGGGCGTCGGCGCTGGCGCAGACCGGCGGGGCCCTGGCGACGAACGTCGGCACCGGGCTCTCCGGGCTGGCGGGCGGGTTCAATGCCGCACTGCCGGGGCTGTCGGCCAGCCTGAACGGCGGGCTGGCCGGCCTGAACGCCTCGCTCAACGCCGCGTTGTCGGGCGGCCTGGGCGCGAGCCTTTCGGGGTTGGGGCCGCTCGGTGCCTCGTTGGCGGCCAACCTGAATGGCGGCCTGTCGGGTCTGGCGCAGACCGGTAACGCGTTCGCCGCGAGCCTGGGCACCGGGCTGTCGGGCCTCGCGAGCAGCTTCGGCATCGCGCTGCCGGCCCTCGCCGGCGGGTTAACCGCCGCGCTGCCGGGGCTTTCAGCCAGCCTGAGCGGTTCGCTTGCAGGGCTGAACGGTGCGATCAACGCGGCGTTGTCGGGCGGCTTGGGTGGCAGCCTTTCGGGGTTGGGGCCGCTGGGCGCGACGCTGGCCGCGGATCTGAACGGGGGGCTGGCTGCCCTGACGCAGACCGGCGGGACGCTGGCGGCGAGCCTCTCGAACCTCACGGGTGGCCTCACCGCCGGGTTCCCCGGCCTGCAGGCCAGCCTGGCCGGCGGCCTTGCCGGGCTGAACGGTGCGCTCAACACCGCCCTGTCGGGCAGCTTCGGCGGCAGCCTCGCGGGGCTGGGTGCCGGGCTGAACGGCTTGCTGCAAGCGGGTGCGACGCTGGCCGGCAACCTGCCCGCCCTGACCGGCGGCTTTGCCTTGCCCGCCAATCTGGGCGCCGCGCTCGCCGCCTTCGGTTTGAGCCCCACCCTGGGTGCCAACATCATGGCGGGAATCAACGGGCTGGGTCTGCAGCTCAACCTCGGGTTGAACGGGAGTCTCGGCGTCGGCCTGGCCGGGCTGCCCACGCTGCTGGCCAACTTGGTCGCGCCCTGGCAGGGGCTGCTGACGGCGCCGAATGTGCCCGCATTCCTCGCCCAGCTCCAGGCGATGGAGCTCGGCTTCAACACCGGACTCATCACCAACGAGCTGGGCTTCAACACGGCTCTGGTCGCCCAGGAGACGGCGCTGGAGACGGCCCTCTTCGGCGGCACCGGCGCGGTAGGCGGCGCGCTCGACAGCTTCTTCAACTTCTGGAACACCCTGTTGGGCACCGGCGAGGTGACCTTCGACAGCCTGCTGGGCGCCCAGCTTCCTACCGGCGGCGCCATCCTTGCCAGCCTCGCGGTTGGCAGCCCGACCAACCTGATCGCCGGCGGCGCGCTCGGCGGGCTGCTAGGCGCCCTGGACACCAAGTTCCTGTGGGACCTCAACGCCATCGGCGCGGCGGCGACCTCGTTGACCGGCAATGGATCCCTGCAGGCCGCGTTGACTGCGGGGATCAACGCGGCCGGGCTGCAGGCGTCGTTGACCGCGGGGCTCAACGGGTCGCTGTTCGCCGCGACTCCTGGGCTGGGGCTGGGGGCCTCGCTGGTGGCGGCGCCGATGGCGGGGTTGCAGGGATTGGCTTCGGGCCAGATCGGCTTCCTCAACAACCTGCTGACGCAGGAGGTGGGCTTCAACACCAACCTGTTGGCCAGCGAGCTCGCTTGGGAGACCGGTACTTTCGGCACCAACACCGCCCTCAACGGCGGGCTCAACCGGCTGTTCAACGTGGGCAACCTCTTCTTGCTCACCGGTGAGCAAACCGTCAACGGCTTGGTGGGCGGCGTTCAGGTCCCGGCGGTCGGCACGGTCTTGGCCGGAACTGGACAGCAGGTCTTCAACGGCGGCGCGATCGGCGGCCTGGAGGGCATCTTCGATCAGAGCCTGGCAGCCGGCGCCGACTTCGCCGGTCTGTTCGTCGGCTAGGGCTGAATCAGTCGGCGCCGTTTTCCCGCACTCGTGGTGGGATGACGGTGTCGACGATCAGCGCCAGCTCGCGCCGGTTCGGCGGCTCCCCGGTCAGCAGGAAGTGGTGGTTGATCAGCGCCGGTCCGACTCGCGCCGTCAGCGGGGTGACGGCGGCAGGGTCGATCTCGCCGTTGTCGACCGCGGCCTGAAGGATCGATTCCATGATCTGCAGCCGCGGGCACACCACGGCGTCGGCGAAGATGACGCGCATCTCCGGCTCATGCAAGAGCTGGTGGATGATGTCGAGCCCGGGGAAGGCGGTCTTTCCCGCCAGGATGTCGCGGTGCGCGGTGAACAGCGTCAGCAGATTCTCCCTCGCCGATCGGCCGGAGCGCAGCTCCGGCAGCGGCGGCAGGGTGTAGACCAGGGCGGCGTGCACCAGATCGTGCTTGCTGCACCAGCGTCGGTACAGCGCCGCCTTGCCGGTGTGGGCGCGCGCCGCGATTCCTTCCATCGTCAGTCCGCCGTATCCGACCTCGGCCAGCTCCGCCAAGGTGGCCTCGTAGAGCGCGCGTTCGAGCACCTCGCCGCGCCGGCGGCTGCGGCTGCTACTCCGACCTTGGGTGAGCTGGGGCATTGGTCGATAGTAGCCGGTTGCGTTCCTATCTGCTGAGCGACCGGCAAAAGAGTCGCCGTCGATCGCGGAGGTACTGTGCGTCCATGTCCGAGACTCCGCGGCTGCTGTTCGTCCACGCGCACCCCGACGACGAAAGTCTCAGCAACGGCGCCACCATCGCGCACTACACCGCCCGCGGGGCACAAGTGTCCGTGGTCACCTGCACGCTCGGCGAGGAGGGCGAGGTCATCGGGGAACGCTGGGCCGAGCTCGCCGTCGACCGGGCGGACCAACTCGGCGGCTACCGCGTCGGCGAGCTCACCGCGGCGTTGCGCGCGCTCGGCGTCACCGCGCCGATCTATCTCGGCGGAGCCGGCCGCTGGCGCGACTCGGGCATGGCCGGCACCCCCCAGCGGCGCCGCCAGCGGTTCATCGACGCCGACGAACGCGAGGCCGTCGGCGCGCTGGTGGCGATCATCCGCGAACAGCGCCCCCACGTCGTCGTGACCTACGACCCCAACGGCGGCTACGGGCACCCCGACCACGTCCACACCCACACCGTCACGACCGCCGCGGTGGCCGCCGCCGGCACCGCAGATCACCCCGGCGAGCCCTGGACCGTGCCGAAGTTCTACTGGACGGTGTTGTCCGAGCGCGCGCTGGCGCAGGGTTGGCACGCGCTGAATCCCGGGGATCTGCTGCCCGGGTGGGTGATCCCGCCGCGGGAAGCGTTCGACTTCGGCTACTCCGACTCCGACATCGACGCCGTCGTCGAGGCCGGTCCCGAAGCGCGCGACGCCAAGGCGGCTGCGCTCGCCGCGCACGCCACCCAGGTTGTCGTCGGCCCGACCGGCCGGGCCTGCGCGCTGTCGAACGACATGGCGCTGCCGATCGTCGCCGAAGAGCACTACGTCCTGGTGGCCGGCTCCGCGGGAGAGCGCGACGAGCGCGGCTGGGAGACAGATCTGCTTGCAGGACTTGGTTTCACCGCCGCGGCGACGCGGTAGGCTGCCAGCTAGGCAGCCACGGAAGGAACTCGCATGGACCCCGACCTGGACCCTAACCTTCAGCACTGGCAGGACCGACTCGACAGCCTGCAGTGGGTTATCGGCTCCGTCCTCTCCAACATCGACAGCATCCCGACCTGACCGAAACCAAGCCACGCGCCGGGTCCTTCGAAGACAGCGGCGCAACAGATCCCGCCATTCGTTTCGTTGTTCTGGCGCTGCTGGCAGTCGACGGGGTCCTCTCGGCATTAGCCGCCGCGCTGCTGCTGCCCTCCTACATCGGCGCCATTCCGTTTCCCATCAGTGGATTGATCAGTGGATTGCTCAACGCGGCGCTGGTCTGGGCGGCCGGGCGATGGGCCCGGTCGCCACGGGTGGCCGCGTTGCCCCTGTGGACGTGGCTTCTCACGGTGGCGGTGATCAGCATGGGCGGACCCGGCGACGACGTCATCCTGGGCGGCCAAGGGCTGATGGGCTACGGGGCCCTGGTCCTGATCGTGCTGGGCGTGGCGCCGCCGGTGTGGGTGTTGCTGCGGCGCGGCCACCACGACTGACGGGCCGGGTTACGGGAAGATCGGCGGAAGCGGCGGCAGGGGCGGCAGGAAGCCGAGCGCCCAGTTGATCTCGGTGTTGATGAACTGGTTGATCGACGCCGCTGTGGCCGTAAAGAAGTTGTTCAGCCCTTGGACGAACGTGATCGACCCACCAAGCCAGTCAAGCAGGTTGAACAAACCGCTCTGCACCATGGGCTCAATGAGGTCATAGAAGAAGAGGACCTGCGGTGCCAAAAAGCCGACATAGGGCAGGTAACCCACCGCGTACTGGGCTAGCTCGAAGCCGTACCTTACGTATGGCTCGAAGTAGGTGTAGCTGTTCTTGATCGTGTCGCCGAACGCCGCGCTTGCGAGCGCCGCAGGCATCGCCCCGGCGTTCGTCATTGCGGACGGGGCGAGTAGCGCGCGGGCGGCGGTCAGGGCGCTGATTGCGCCGGTGGGGCGGAGCAGCAGCGCGCCGGCTTGACCGGCGATTGCCTGCGCGCCGGCGACGCCGGGCAAGCTCGAACCCAGCACGGCGCTCTCGATGCGGTTCACCGCGCCGGACACGGCACCGGCGGCGCCGCCGCCGCCTCCCAGCGCCGGGTTACCCAGCACCGCGGCGGCGGGCGCGTTGACCGCGCTGGTCAGGGTCTGCGCGGCGTCGGCCTCGGCCGCCGCGTACGTGCCCGCCCCCGCGCTCAGCGCCTGTACGAACCGCTCGTGAAACGCCGACACCTGGGCGCTGAGCTGCTGGTAGTCGAGCCCGTGCTCGGAAAAGAACGCGGCGACCTGTGCCGACACCTGATCGGCGGCGGCCGCCGCCACTGCCGCCGTCGGGGCCGCGACGGCCTCGTTGGCCGCGCTGAGCGTCGAACCGACGCCGGCCAAGTCCGAAGCCGCCGCGACCAGCCCGTCGGGGGCCGCGAACAGGAACGACATCGCACACCTCCGCGGGGTTAGGTCGGATGGTATCGCGATCGCAGTTCAACCGAGGGCAACTCCACCAAACACATAACAAGGACTCCGCGCGCGGCCGCGACCCCCCGAATGCCGACCGCGGGCCGGCGGTAGCCTGGCGCTACTGTTGCCCATATGGCACCGCTGCCCAAAGTTTCGGTTGGGACGCACGGATGAAATTCGATCGTGGGGAAGTTACACCAACGTGCCACTGACTCCGGGCCAGGAGCCCACCGCTCTGCCTAGCCTCGTAGTTCCGCCCCAGCACAGTGCGTCGGCGATGCGGCGCGTGTTGCGGCGGGCCCGGGACGGGGTTGCGCTGAACGTCGACGAGGCGGCGGTCGCGATGACCGCGCGCGGCGACGACCTCGCGGACCTGTGCGCGAGCGCGGCGCGGGTGCGCGACGCGGGACTGGAGTCGGCCGGGCGGCGCGGGCCCGGGGGCCGGTTGCCGATCACCTATTCGCGCAAGGTGTTCATCCCGGTCACCCATCTGTGCCGCGACACCTGCCATTACTGCACCTTCGTCACCGTCCCCGGCAGGCTTCGTGCCGAGGGGGCGGGCATGTACCTGGAGCCCGACGAGATTCTCGACATCGCGCGGCGTGGTGCCGAACTCGGTTGCAAGGAAGCGCTGTTCACCCTCGGGGATCGGCCCGAGGATCGGTGGCCGGAGGCCCGCCAGTGGCTCGGAGAGCGCGGGTATGACTCCACACTGTCCTACGTGCGGGCGATGGCCATCCGCGTGCTGGAGGAAACCGGGCTGTTGCCGCACCTGAACCCCGGCGTGATGAGCTGGTCGGAGATGTCGCGGCTCAAGCCGGTGGCGCCGTCGATGGGCATGATGCTCGAGACGACGTCGCGGCGGCTGTTTGAAACCAAGGGGCTTGCCCACTACGGCAGCCCCGACAAAGACCCGGCGGTTCGGCTGCGCACGCTGACCGACGCGGGCCGGTTGTCGATTCCGTTCACCACCGGGCTGCTGGTCGGCATCGGCGAAACGCTGGCCGAACGCGCCGACACCTTGCACGCGATCCGTAAGTCGCACAAGGAGTTCGGTCACGTCCAGGAAGTGATCGTGCAGAACTTCCGGGCCAAGGAACACACTCCGATGGCCACGGTCCCCGACGCCGGCATCGAGGACTACGTGGCCACGGTGGCCGTCGCACGGTTGGTACTTGGGCCGGGCATGCGCATCCAGGCGCCGCCGAATTTGGTCTCGCGCGAGGAATGCCTGGCTTTGATAGCCGCCGGGGTCGACGACTGGGGAGGTGTCTCGCCGTTGACGCCCGACCATGTCAACCCCGAACGCCCCTGGCCCGCTCTGGACGAGCTGGCCGCCGTCACCGCCGAGGCCGGATACGAACTGGTGCAGCGATTGACCGCGCAACCCAAATACGTCCAGGCCGGCGCGGCGTGGATCGATCCGCGGGTGCGGGCCCACGTGCTGGCGCTGGCCGACCCGGCCACCGGCCTGGCCCGCGACGTCAGCCCGGTGGGCCTGCCATGGCAGGAGCCCGACGACGTGGAGTCGGCCGGGCGCGTCGATCTGAACGCGGCGATCGACACCGAGGGCCGCAACAGCGCGGCGCGCAGCGACCTACACAGCGCCTTCGGCGATTGGGAATCGATCCGCGCGCACGTGCACGAGCTGGCCGCGCAAGGCGCCAAAGCGCCAGAACGCCTAGACACCGACGTGCTCGCCGCACTTGCCTCGGCCGAACGCGACCCCGCCGGCTGCACCGACGACGAGTACCTGGCGCTGGCCACCGCCGACGGGCCCGCACTGGACGCCGTTGCGGCGCTGGCCGATTCGCTGCGGCGCGACGTGGTCGGTGACGACGTCACCTTCGTGGTCAACCGCAACATCAACTTCACCAACATCTGCTACACTGGGTGCCGCTTCTGCGCGTTCGCGCAGCGTAAGGGCGACGCTGATGCGTACTCGCTGTCCGTCGACGAGGTGGCCGACCGCGCGTGGGAGGCGCACGTGCAGGGCGCCACCGAGGTGTGCATGCAGGGCGGGATCGATCCCGAGCTGCCGGTCACCGGGTACGCCGAGCTGGTGCGCGGGGTCAAGGCCCGCGTGCCGTCGATGCACGTGCACGCGTTTTCGCCGATGGAGATCGCCAACGGCGTGACCAAGAGCGGGTTGAGCATCCGCGAATGGCTGACCGGCCTGCGCGAGGCCGGCCTGGACACCATCCCCGGCACCGCCGCCGAGATCCTCGACGACGAGGTGCGCTGGGTGCTCACCAAGGGCAAGCTGCCGACCTCGATGTGGATCGAGATCGTGACCACCGCGCACGAAGTGGGCCTGCGGTCGTCGTCGACGATGATGTACGGGCACGTCGACAGCCCGCGGCACTGGGTCGCCCACCTCAACGTGCTGCGCGAAATCCAGGACCGCACCGGCGGTTTCACCGAGTTCGTGCCGTTGCCGTTCGTGCACCAGAATTCCCCGCTGTATCTTGCCGGTGCGGCGCGCCCCGGGCCCACCCACCGCGACAACCGAGCGGTGCACGCCCTGGCGCGAATCATGTTGCACGGCCGCATTTCCCACATCCAGACCAGCTGGGTCAAGCTCGGTGTCGAGCGCACCCGGGTGATGCTCAACGGCGGCGCCAACGACCTGGGCGGCACGCTGATGGAGGAGACGATCTCCCGGATGGCGGGATCGGAACACGGCTCGTCGAAGAGCGTGGCCGAGCTGACCGCGATCGCCGAGGGGATAGGGCGGCCGGCCCGCCAGCGCACCACCACGTACGCCCCGCTTGCGGCGTAGCTGGCTTAGCTTGTCAGAGCCCCGGGGTATACCGGGGACTGTGAAGCGACACATCGACGACGATCGATTCCCCGAGTGGCGGCCGTTTGTGGACACGGTGCAGCAGCGCAGGCCCGATGCCGGCACCTGGTGCGAAGCCTGGACGGTCCGCGACATCGTCATCCATCAAGCCGGAAACGCCGAGGAGCTCGCCCGGGTGCTGGGCGCGCACCTTGAGGGCGAACCCGTCGGCACCCGCAGTTTCGAGGAGCGTGAGGGCCCGCTGCGCGCCCTGGGCGATGCCGACCTGTGGGACGCGCTGCATGACCGGATGGTCACCCTCAACGAGGTCGCGGCGGCCGCCGAGCAGGTCCCGGCGGACACCGACGTGGCCTGGACCGGTCGCACCATGAAGGTGCCCTGGTTCGCCGAGCACATGCGCGAAGAGCTCGTCCTGCACGGCTGGGACATCACCGGCGACAGCAACAACCCGGTGGCCGCCGCGCTGGCCGAGCCCTGGATGACCACGCACAGCGTCGTCGCTGTGGGGCGTCCGCTGCTTGCCAAGGGGGCCAAGCAGTTACGCCCGGGTGAGCGGATCGACGCGCGGCTGCGCGTGCCCGGCGCCGACGATGTCTTGCTCAGCGCCGACGCCGAGGCGACCTCCATCGGAATGGCCGGCCCCGAGGGGCCGGCCACACTCGAAACCGATGCCGCCGCGCGAGTGTTGCTGCTCTGGGGTCGCCGTCCTGGGGACCCGTCGCGGGTCTGCAGCCGTGTCGGACCCGAAACATTGGGCCAGGTGCGCCGACTGCTCAGCGGCTACTGAACCGTTTCGCGCTGGTTCAGTAGTTGTTGCAGCTCCCGGCCACCGACAGCACGTCGTTGAAGTACGGCGCGGCCTGCGGCATGGCCTGGATCTGGCGGGCCATCTGCAGCCGCTGGGGCGGCGCCGAGGCCAGGAAGTTGCGCAGGTAGTTCACCGCGATCGGCGATGCGTTCAACTGCGCGGCCGCGCCCGGGTCGGTCGCGTTCAGCGCGGCCATCACCTGGCCGTAGTTGCAGGTCGTGTTGATAACCGGATCCAGCGGATCGGCGGATGCGATCCCGGAGCCAGCCGTCAACGCGAACGCCGCCCCCCCAACTGCTGCGGCCAATTTGGTCAACGACAGCCTCACCATTTGTGGACACCTTCCCTATCAATGCACCGTCATTAAACGGCGACGACATCAGCCCAACGGTTGCCGTCTGCGGTCGAGGTTACCAGGCCCCGTGAGCGTTCTTCCATCGCAACCGTTATCGCACATGAACCTCTAAACGTAACTATCCGCAGATCAGGGGCTTGTCGGCGATGTTCGCCGTGGGTGAAACCACCGCCCGGGCCGCGCGGACGGCCCGGGGGCCCGGGTGGCGGCGAGCTTCGCGCGCGGCCCGGACGCCGCCACGGCGTGCCCAGTGGTTGACGTGTATGTGCAACGTCTAGTATCAGTAACCGAGAGCTTTTCTCTGAAGCGGCCGAAGCGCCGCGGCGAGCCGAACAGCAGCCCATAGGCAGCACATGGAGGAGACCTTGAGGAGACGTCTGTGACGTACACGATCGCCGAACCCTGCGTCGACATCAAGGACAAGGCATGCATCGAGGAATGCCCGGTCGACTGCATCTACGAGGGTGCCCGGATGCTGTACATCCACCCCGACGAATGCGTCGACTGCGGTGCCTGCGAGCCCGTCTGCCCTGTCGAAGCGATCTACTACGAAGACGATGTGCCCGAGCAGTGGGGCGAGTACACCCAGATCAACGCCGACTTCTTCGTTGAGCTGGGGTCGCCGGGCGGTGCGGCGAAGGTCGGCATGACCGAGAACGACCCGCAGGTGGTCAAGGATCTGCCGCCCCAGGGCGAAGGCGACTGAGCGGCCGGTGCTGTCCAGGCCCGGGTTGAGGGCGGGCGGCCCCAGGGGGCCTAGGGGGAAGGTGTCGCAGTCCCTCCCGGAATTCCCTTGGGACACATTGGCCGACGCGAAGTCGCTGGCCGGCGCTCACCCGGACGGGATCGTCGACTTGTCCGTCGGCACGCCGGTCGACCCGGTCGCGCCGCTGATCCGGGAGGCGCTGGCCGCCGCCAGTTCGGCCTCGGGATATCCGGCGACCGCCGGCACGGCCCGGCTGCGCGAGTCGGCGGTGGCCGCCCTTCAACGCCGCTTCGGGATCACCGGGGTGAGCGAGGCGGCCGTGCTGCCGGTGATCGGCAGCAAGGAACTCATCGCCTGGCTGCCGACCCTGCTCGGGCTGGGACCCGGCGACGTGATCGTGGCGCCCGAGCTGGCCTATCCGACGTACGACGTCGGCGCCCGGCTGGCCGGTGCGCAGGTGCTGCGGGCGGATTCGCTCACCCAGCTGGGCCCGCAAACCCCGGCCCTGATCTACCTGAACTCGCCCAGCAATCCGACCGGCCGGGTGCTGGGCGTCGACCACCTGCGCAAGGTCGTCGGGTGGGCGCGCGACCGAGGCGCGCTGGTGGCTTCCGACGAGTGCTACCTGGGTCTGGGCTGGGACGCCCAGCCGGTGTCGGTGCTGCATCCCTCGGTCTGCGACGGCGACCACACCGGGCTGCTCGCGATCCATTCGCTGTCGAAGAGCTCGTCGCTGGCCGGTTATCGGGCCGGCTTCGTCGCCGGCGACCCGGCCGTGGTCGCCGAGCTGTTGGCCGTGCGCAAGCACGCCGGGATGATGGTGCCGACGCCGGTGCAGGCCGCGATGGTGGCCGCCCTCGACGACGACGCCCACGAACAACAGCAGCGCGAGCGGTACGAACGGCGGCGGGCCGCCCTGCTGCCGGCGCTGGGCTCGGCCGGTTTCGGCGTCGACTATTCCGATGCGGGCCTGTACCTGTGGGCCACCCGCGGTGAGCCCTGCGCGGACAGCGTCAGCTGGCTGGCCACCCGCGGCGTCCTGGTGGCGCCCGGCGACTTCTACGGCCCGGGTGGCGCCCGGCACGTGCGAGTGGCGCTGACCGCCAGCGACGAGCGCATCGCCGCCGCGGTGCGAAGACTGGCACAAGCCTGACTTAGCCCGTCCGCCTGCCGCGCGGATCCCGCGAACGGCAGAATGCATCCGAAGGGACGGCGCTTCGACCTTGGGCAAGGGATGTGGTTGTGACTGGTTCGGCTAGTGGTTCGGCGGGCAAGCTGTACATCCCGACCTCGATTGGTGACATCGCCAAGCGGGTCTTTCTGGGAAAGCCGCTCATCACAGAGGAACTGAGGTCCGAGAAGCTCTCGAATCCCGTTGCGCTGGGGGCACTTTCGCCGGACGCGATCTCGTCGACCGCCTACGGTCCAGAGCAGGTCCTGATCGAACTGTTGCCGCGCGCGGGGCTGGCGGCGTTTGTGCTGTTGCTGCCGATCACCGGCGTCATCTTGCTGATCCTGGTCTTGGTGACCGCCTCGTACCGGCAGGTCGTGATGGCCTACACCCGGGCAGGCGGTTCGTACATCGTGGCGCGGGAGAATTTCGGACCTCGGGTGGCGCAGGTGGCCGCCGCGGCGCTGCTGATCGACTATGTGGTCACCGTGGCGGTGCAGTCCGCGGCCGGGACGGTGGCGGTTGTGTCGGCGCTGCCGGCCCTGGGTCCGCACAGCCTGCAAATCACGATCGGCGTAGTGCTTGTCATCTGCTATGCGAATCTTCGCGGATTGAAGGAAGCGGGATGGCAGTTCGCGGTGCCGACCTACTTGTTCGTCGTCATGGTCGGGTTCATGATCGTGGTCGGCGTGGCGCGCGCAATCGTCGGCGACTTACCGGTTTACGATCCCGCGCAGCTGCCCGGAACGGTGCCGGTTCACCAGGGAGATGGCCTGGTGATGGGTGCGACCATCCTGACACTGTTGCGCGCGTTCGCCAACGGAGGTTCGTCGCTGACCGGGGTCGAGGCCATCTCCAACACCGTCGACGTATTCCGAAAACCACAGGGCCGCAACGCGCGTCGGGTGCTCACTACCATGGCGACCATCCTGGGGTTCCTGTTGGCCGGTGTGGCCTTTCTCGCCCACGCCACGCACGCCACGCCGTATCTCTCCGAATATCCGTCGGTGCTGTCGCAGATCGCCCGGTCGGTCTTCGGCAACGGCGCTGTCGGCGGCGCCTTCTACATACTGGTGCAGGCCTCGACCGCCGCCATCTTGTTCACCGGTGCGAACACCAGTTTCAACGGGTTCCCGGCGCTGGCCAGTTTCGTCGCCGAAGACCGCTTCCTGCCGCGGCAGCTGACGAAACGCGGTCACCGCCTGGTGTTTTCGAACGGGATCATGACCCTGACGGCGCTGTCGGTGGCACTGCTGCTGACGACCGGTGGCTCGGTCAACGCGCTGGTGCCGTTCTATGCGATCGGCGTGTTCACCGGCTTCTCGATGGCCGGTTACGGGATGACCAAGCACCATTTCACCCAGCGCGAGCCGGGGTGGCGGCGCCGGTCGGCGATCAACCTGTCCGCGGGAATCCTGTCGACGATCGTGGTGGCGATCTTCGCGGTGGCGAAGTTCACCGAGGGCGCGTGGCTGGTCGTTGTTGTGTTCCCGGTGCTGGTGTTCCTGCTGATCCGGCTCAACCGCGAATATCGGGCCGAGGCGGCCATTCTCGAGATGTTCCGCACCGACCGGCCCGAGCTGGTGAGGTACGCCCGCCACCGGGTTTTCGTGTTCGTGAATTCCGTCGACCTCGCGGTGATCGAGGCCTTGCGGTACGGCAAGGGCCTGCGCGCTGACGAGCTCATCGCCGTGCACTTCGTGGTCGACCCGGCCCACGCCGCGCACTTGCGAAAGCGTTGGGACCACTACGAACTCAACACCCGGCTGCGGGTCGTGGATTGTCCGGACCGGCGGCTCAACCGGTCGGCGCAGCTACTGGTCGCCAAGGCGCTGCAGGAACATTCCGACACCAACGTGACGGTGCTGTTGCCACGTCGCACGTATTCCCCGCTGCTGGGACGCCTGCTGCACGACCGCACCGCGGACAAGATCGCTCGGGCGGTCAGCCTGATTCCGGATGCCGCGGCGACGATCGTCCCCTACGACGTGGAGTCGCGCATCAAAGAGGCGTTTCCCGACGACTTCGAGCACCGCATCGCGCGTTCGCTCGACAAGGTCGAAGCGTGGATCTCGAAGGATGAGGATCGGGACGTCGAAGCCTACGAGCACCCCGAGCGGCCGCGGTCGGTGATCACAGTGGCCGGCCTGATCCCGGGCCAGCGCGCCACCATCGAGGGACGGGTCAACCAGGTCGAAGACGTCAACAAGCGGCGGCGGACGCTGCGGTGGATCGTGGTCGGCGACGACAGCGGCGAAATCAACGTCACCTTCCGCCCGGGACACGGGGGCGCCGACATCCAGCCCGGCCAGCTACTGCGCATCACCGGAAAGCCCAAGCAGACCGGCAATCAGCCCATGTCGATGGTCGACCCGGCGTATGAGGTGATCGAGGACCCCGCCGAGTCCGGAGAGTCCGGAGAGGCCGGAGAGGCTGAGGAAACCAGCAAGACGTAGGCGCCCGACGCGAACAGTCAGACGCATCGACATGTGCTGCGGGCGGTCGGCCGCGCTACGCGCCTGGGCCCCAATGGAACACGCGTGAGGTGAGCAGGACGATGCCCAGCGAGACCGACGCGACGACGATGAGCCCTATCACCGCCACGACAAGCGGTCGCCACCCGGTGCGCGCGATCTGGCGGATGTCGGTGTTGAGACCGACGCCGGCAAAGGTGAGCAGAAACGCCCATTTCGACACGTTGGCCAGGTTCGCGGTTTGCCCCTTACTCAGCCAATGCGCGGTGGCGATCGCCGACACCGCCAGGAAGCCCAGCACGAACTTCGGGAACTTCTTCCAGACGAACGCCGCCTTGGCTTTCACGCCCGGCGCGATCTCGTCGGCCTGCCCGCGCGCGGCCCAATACAGCGCGAAGCCCAAGACGACGAACCCGATCAGCGCGTTGCGGGCCGACTTGACCAGCACGGCGATCTTTCCGGCGTGGTCGGAAAAGAGGTAGCCCGTGGCGGTCGTTTCGGCGGTGTTGTCCACCGCCAGGCCCGCCCACATGCCGAATTCGCGATCGGTCAGGCCGATCGCGTGCCCCAGCGGCGGCAACACGAACAGGGCCACCGCGCCTAGTGCCAGGATCGCCGCGATGGCATACCCGACATCGGAGTTGCGGGCCCGGATCGCGCCCTTGGCGGCGATGATGGCCGACACTCCGCAGATCGAGGTGCCGATGGCCAGCAGCGATCCCAGCTTGCCGGACAACCCGAACGCGCGCGCCGCGACGATGATGATGGTGCCGGCGACCGCCATGTCGACCAGGATCTGGACCAGGCTCACCCCGCCCAGCTTGGCGATGTCGCCGAGCACGAACCGGGCGCCCAGCACCACGATCCCGACCTTGAGCCAGAACTCGTAGGTCTGCACGCCGGGGCGAAATATCCGGTGCAGCCCGACCGTGTTGGTGATCAGCAGCCCAATCACGATGGCCCACAACACGTATTCGATGTCGGGCACCCGCCAGTGTTCGTGTTTGGCCAGCGCGTTCCACCAAAGCTGGGCGTACTTGCCCAGCAGGCCCACGCCGATCAGCAGCAGGATGCCCGGCACATAGTCGAGCGGGCGGCGGCTGGTGAAGGCGGGCTCGTCCAGCGTTTCCGCAGGCTCAATGGGCTCCGCGTGCGCGGTGCTCAACGCGCTCACCACGGAATCTTCGGCAGCACGTCGGCGACCGCCAACGCGGTGATCACGCCGGCCAGCAGGGTCGCCCACCAATCCACCGACACCGAGCCGACCCACTCCCGCCAAGACGACGACGCCGGAACCTCTTCGCTCACGACGAACATCGTTGCGCGTGCCGTGGCGCCGACCAAGTGATTGGCTCGCGCTGAATTTAGCTCTCCGGGCGGGGACTGACCTCGTCGAGCAGGGCGATGACCCGGGCGGCCAGCTCGTCGACATCGGCACCGGCGGTGTCGAGCACCAGGTCCGGGCTCTCGGGTGGCTCGTACGGCGCGTCGACACCCGTCAGCCCCGTGAGCTCGCCGCGGCGGGCGCGCGCGTAGAGGCCCTTGGGGTCCCGCTTCTCGCACTCGGCCAGCGACGTGGCCACGTGCACCTCGATGAACGGCAGCTTGGCGGCGTCATTCAGGGCGCGGGCGGTCTCGCGGTCGGAGCGCAGCGGGGAGACCAGCGACGCCAGCGCGACCACGCCCGCGTCGGCCAGCAGCCGGGTCAAATGGCCGACGCGTCTGATGTTTTCGGTGCGATCGCCGGGGGAGAAGCCCAGGTCGTCGGAGAGACCATGGCGCAGGTTGTCGCCGTCGAGCAGGTAGGCGACCCGCCCGGATTCGACCAGCGCGCGCTCGACGGCCACCGCGATGGTCGACTTGCCCGAGGCGGGCAGGCCGGTGAACCAGATCGTCGCGCCCGCCTGCCCGGTGGCGCGCCAGCGGTGCCCACGGTCCAGCGCCGACGGGTGCCAGCGGATGTCGGTGCGCGGGTGCGTGCCCGGCTTGACCTCCCGCGCCTCGATGATGGTGCCGGCCCCGACGGTGTCGTTGGTGGTCTCGTCGATCAGGATGAACGCGCCGCTGTCACGATTGTCGGCGTAGCTGTCGGCGATGACGACCGAGCTGGTGCGCAGCGTCACGGTGCCGATGTCGTTGAGCGCCAACTCAACCGGCTGATCGAGCTCGTCGAGCGTCTCCGGGTCGAGCCGCGAGTGCAGCCCCTGCACGGTGGCGCGGACCGTCTTGGTGGTCTGCTTGAGCGCCAGCCGGTCACCGGCCCGCAGCGGCGAGTCCACGAACCAGCACACGGTCGCGTCCAGCTCCCGGGCCAGCGCCGGCGCGACCGCGTCGTCGGCGCCGCTGATCAGCACGTCGCCGCGGCCCACGTCGATGTCGTCGGCCAGCTCGATCGAAACCGACAGCGGCGCAACGGCCGTCGTGCGTTCGTCGTCGAGGGTGTCCAGCGCGGTCACGGTCGAGCGGGTGCCGGCGGGCAGCGAGATCACCGGGTCGCCGACGCTCAGCGTGCCCGCCGCGAGCCGTCCGGTGTAGCGGCGGCGCACATCGGCGGTCGGCCGCGACACCCACTGCACCGGCAGCCGCAGCCGCGCCGCCTCGGCATTCGGCGCCGCCAGCTCGACGCCTTCCAGATATTCCAGCAGGGTGGGGCCGTCGTACCACGGCGTGCGGTCGGAGCGGTGCACCACGTTGTCGCCGTGCTTGGCCGCGATCGGGATCACGGTGATGTCCACCCGACCCAGGCGGTCCGCCAACTGGCGCAGTTGGCCTTCCACCTCGGCGAACGTGGCCCGATCGAAGTCGACGAGGTCGAACTTGTTCACCGTCGCGACAAAGTGCTTGATGCTCAACAGCTTTGCGATGCGGGCGTGCCTGCGCGTCTGCCGCAGCACGCCGGCGCGCGCGTCGACCAGCAGGATGGCCACGTGCGCGTTGGAGGCGCCGGTGAACATGTTGCGGGTGTAGCGCTCGTGGCCCGGAGTGTCGGCGAGGATATAGCTGCGGGTGGCGGTGGAAAAGAAGCGGTAGGCGACGTCGATGGTGATGCCTTGCTCGCGCTCGGCGCGCAACCCGTCGGACAACGCGGCAAGGTCGGCGACGCCGTCAGAGTCGGTGACGGCGGCCAGGTGGTCCAGCGGCAGGCTGTCGGTGTCGTGCAGGAGACGCCCGATCAGCGTGCTCTTGCCGTCGTCCACCGAGCCGGCGGTGGCGATGCGCAGCAGCTGACGCGTGATGCCCTTCCGGGGCTGGAATTGCTCCGTGTGCTCGGAGTTTTCGGTCGCGGTCATCAGAAGTAGCCCTCTCGCTTGCGGTCTTCCATCGCGGCGGCAGAGGTGCGGTCATCGGCGCGGGTCTCGCCGCGCTCGGAGACGGTGGCCGCGGAGATCTCCTCGATGACCCGGGCGATATCGGTGGCCCGCGAGCGCACCGCGCCGGTGATGGTCAGGTCACCGACGGTGCGGTAGCGCACCCATTCGACGGCGGAGATCTCGCCGTCCTGTGGCGAGGCGTAGTCCGACACCGCCAGCAGGATGCCGTCGCGTTCGAACACCTCGCGCTCGTGCGCGTAGTAAATCGACGGTATTTCAAGGTCTTCCAGCTCGATGTAGCGCCACACGTCGAGCTCGGTCCAGTTGCTGAGCGGGAACACCCGAACCTGTTCGCCCTTTTTGATCCGCCCGTTGTAAAGCGACCACGGCTCCGGGCGCTGCGCGCGCGGATCCCATTGGCCGAACTCGTCGCGGAAGCTCAGGATGCGTTCCTTGGCGCGGGCCCGTTCCTCGTCGCGGCGGGCGCCGCCGAAGGCCGCGTCGAAGCCGCCGGCCTCCAGCGCGTCGAGCAGCGTGCGGGTCTGCGCCCGGTTGCGCGAGGCGCCGGGGCCCGGGTCGGGCACCCGGCCGTTGTCGATGGATTCCTGTACCGAGGCGACGATGAGCCTGTGCCCGTAGCCGGTGACCCTGCGGTCGCGGAACTCGATCACCTCGGGGAAGTTGTGGCCGGTGTCCACGTGCATCACCGGGAATGGCAGCGGGAGCGGCCGAAACGCCTTCTCCGCCAGTCGAAGCAGCACGATCGAGTCCTTGCCCGCCGAAAACAGCAGGACGGGTCGCTCCAGCTCGGCGACGACCTCGCGGATGATGTGCACCGCTTCGGCTTCCAGCAGTCGCAATTCGTCGACCCGCCGCGCCTCCACCAGTGTGACCGTCATGTCGGCAGCCCCTCTCTCTCGGCATCGGCACGGTAGCGGTCCACCCAGTCGTCGGACCGTTGGTCGGCCTGGCGCTCCAGCACCGGGTGCGGCGCCAGCCGTGGGTCGAGCCCCAGCTCCTCGAGGATGGTTGCCACCACCTGAGTCAGATTGCGCCACAACACTGGATACGCAATCTCCATGGGTTTTATGTCCTCTTCGGCGAACCAGGTCCGCCAGCCCTGCTCCTGGGCGCGCAGCATGGTGACGACGTGGGCGATCGCCCCGGCGTGGTAGGTGGCGCGTGCGTCGCGGACCGGATCCGGCCGGCCCCGCCACACCCGCGTCTGCACCGCGCGCCAGAACGACACCGCCTGCGACACCACATCGGGTCGGTAGACGTAGACCAGCAGCGGTTCCTCGCCGACGACGTCGCGGATCGCCGCCAGCAATCCGTCGCCGGATCGATCCGGCAGCTGGCTGGCGCGGCTGCGCAACAGCGGCGTCTGGTTCCACATCAGCTTGCCGCCCCACACGCCGTTCGGGGTCCTGCCGACGGTGCGGATGTAGTCGCGCCAGACCTCGGCCGGCGCGAGGTCGGGCTTTCCCTCGTCCATCGGATCGAGCAGGGTCAGGATCGACTCGTCGTCCACACCGGCGAACCATTCCCGCGGCTGCGGGGCCTGGCTGGTGGTCGGCAGGTATTGGAAGAACTCCTGGGGCTCGCCGGCCACACCGGTGGCGCGCAGCGATTCCACCAGCAGCGTGCTGCCGCTGCGCTGGGAGGCCAACACCAAATATGACGACGGAGTTTCTGTCACCAAGGAAGCCTATCCGGTGGCAAATCCACTGCAACACATTGAATTAGCTTCAGGCTGAGCATAACCATTGCGCAACACCGGCAGCCGTTTCGGTGCCGCCGCCGGCCGCGGGCGCCGAACGCGATGATCACCGTCCGTACGTACACAATTGCCGAAAGGGCACTGGCGATCAAGGAGCGCGCGAAGGAATCGGCCCGCCGAATCATCTGGCGGGCCGATCGCGCTCCGTCGACGTTTTGTGCCGCTGGATTAATTGAGCGCGGACCGTTTCCGCGATCACCTGTTAGAAAACTGGTCGGCCAAGGGCAATTGGGATTCCGACGTCGGGTGCCGCGACATCGAGGGGCACACGCGCAGGCGCCCGATCTACGACCGGAACGAATGTGTGCCGTGGATCAACGGACTTCGACGCCTGGACGGGGACCGGGTGTTCGAGATCGGCTGCGGGACCGGCTCGTCCGTCATGGCCCTGATCGAGCAGACGCCGAGATACCAGGCGTCGGCGTTCGACACGACCGCCGAGGACGCCACGCTGCAGCTCATCCGGCGCGGCCGGGCCTGAGCTATCACGACATCGAGCCGGCCCTGGGGCCCATCTCCGATCTCGGGTTGTTGGTCGACCGGCAGAGCTTCCAGATGAGGGCGGCGCCCTAGGCGGGCGCCGCCCTGGTCACGCGCGGGGGCAGAAAATGCCCAGTATCTGCTGGCAGTTGTCCTTGTTGATGAGCCCTGGCGGCGCCGGTGGGGGCGGCGGCGGCGGGTTCTCGCCATCCCAAATGTTCTGGGCGACATTGCCCTGCCCGAAGTAGACGTAGTAGTAGGTGTGGCAGATGTTGTTGTCCCACACGACCGGGTTGGTGACGTGGTTACCGGTCGGCGGCAAGGGTTGCCCCGGGCACCAGTGGCATGGCCCCTGCGGGTGGTCGTTGGGGCAGCCGGGCCACGCATCTAGCGGCAGCGGACCGGGCTGGGCCGAAGCCGTACCGGCGGTCAGGCCGCCCACGGCCAGACCACCGACGACCAATGCGGTGGTTGCTAACCGCACGATTCGTCGCGTCATGGTTGTCCTTTTCCCTCAAAGTTGCGGTCCGGGCTGGCCGCGTTCATGTGGAAGTGAATAACGCCCCCGCCGCTACCGATCCCAACCGCGGTAGCCGTCGTACCTGCGCTCAAATATTGGACACGTCGTTAGTTTGCTACCGACCGCTTGCGAAAGCCTTGCGTTTCGCGCGATCACTAGTACCGGCGGCGTCCCGGTGAGACGATTCTTCGATGGACTCCGACGACCCCGAAAAGCGCATCGCCGACCTGGAACGTCAGCTGGCGCAGCCGCGTCCCGCCGCCGGCGATCCCAGCGCGTCAGCGCCGGGCGATCGGCTCACTCCGGAGCAGGTGCGCAATGTTGCTTTCTCCAAGCCGCCGATCGGGAAGCGCGGTTACAACGAAGACGAGGTCGACGCTTTCCTCGACCACGTCGAGGCGGCGCTGCGAGACCTAAGGGGGTCCACCCTCACCGCGGAGCAGGTCCGCGCCGTGGCGTTCTCCAAGCCGCCGATCGGGAAGCGCGGTTACAACCAGGACGAGGTCGACGCGTTTCTGGAGCTCGTTGAGCGGCAAGTGTCCTCTGCGCCGCCGCCGGCCGGGTTTGCCCCGCCACCCGGCGGCCCCGTGCCCACCCGGCATGCCTCCACGCGGCACGCCGCGGGCGAGACCTGGGCCGGCCGGACGTGGAACGTGGTAGTCGGGTTCTTCGCCCGGCTCATGGACTCATCGACGTAGGGCTCGACTACCCGCAGCCCCAGCGAAAAGACCAGCCGCACCTCGCGATCCGACAGCGAGGCCGACAACAACTTCTCGATCCGTCGCACCCGGTAGCGAACGGTGTTGGGATGTACTCCCCGCAGCCCCGCGGCGGCGCTCACGTCACCGAAGGCGTCCAGGTCCACCCGCAGCGTTTCGGCGAGCACCGGATCCCGTGCACGCAGGGCGCGGGCCCGCGGATCGACTCGTCCTCGGCGCCGGCGAACCATTCCCGCGGCTGCGGGGCCTGGCTGGTGGTCGGCAGATGCTGGAAGAACTCCTGGGCATCATCACACCGCGATCGCCGGGCCGGGCGATACACCGTTGCGGCAGTTGGTAATTCACCCGATGGGACAGGCGCGGGGCGCCATGCAGTAGGCGACTGCTCGGCGGGGTGATGCCCAGATGGTGCCACTGCGTTGTTGGTCGCCGCGGCACCCCGGCCAGAAGGTCTCAACAGGTGTGGTACCGGATTAGCAAGGACCCATTGCCTGAATACGGTGCACGGCGAAGGCTCGCCCCCCGCGAGGCGCTTCGCCAAGGCGCCGAGCGCGGAGCGAAGGGACTCTTGCCGAAATCGGCCCGCCATCACGGAGGATGAAGGGCCGACCGGTGAGCTATGTCAGGCGACCTTGGTGACGGTCACCGGGCCCGTGCTCTGCTGGCACACGGTTGTGGGTGCACCGGTCTGACTGACCTGGTATACCAGCGCGTTGACGTTGGGCAGGTTGACACCGCACGCATTGGCAACGACGGCGGCGGCGGCATCCACGGTCACGTTTGCCGCGACGGTGACGTTGCCAATGGTCACGTTAACCAGGCCGCCCTGGGCTGTGTCCGCGCCCGCGACACCCGCGCCGGCCGTGAACAAAACCGCTCCGCCGACAACAGCACCGGCGACGGTTTTCTTGACGATGTTTCGCATAGGTACTCCCTTTCTAGTGCGGGAGCGTCAATCCGGCCCCCCGAGGCCCGACTCGCGCCGGCGGCGCGAGTTCCCCACCTAGGGGCACTGCCCCGCGCTCCCGGCCGCTGGCTACCCCACTACAGCAAAGTTCTAAACCGGTGCCGACCGGACCATTTGCACAGTTCTTTGTCGCGTATCCAGAAATTAACTGTGACGGCCTTGATTAGTACTGACAGCAGCTCAGTCCGTGGGCTGCTCGAGCGTGCCTCATGCCGAAGGGGTGTCGCTCGTGATGGGTCGTGGCGTGGGTTCGTCCGAGATGCGTGGGTCGGCCCGCAGCCTCGCAGCGTCGTCGCAGAGCTAAGCCGGACGCTCGCTCACCCGTAA
Organism: Mycobacterium sp. 852002-51057_SCH5723018; assembly: GCF_001667035.1. GTDB lineage: Bacteria > Actinomycetota > Actinomycetes > Mycobacteriales > Mycobacteriaceae > Mycobacterium. Next base: position 50,273 of record NZ_LZIR01000035.1, on the reverse strand, counting down.
CCCCAGCGAAAACAGCAGCCGCACCTCGGGATCCGACAGCGAGGCGGACAACAACTTCTCGATCCGTCGCACCCGGTAGCGAACGGTGTTGGGATGCACTCCCAGGAGCCCCGCGGCGGCGCTCACGTCACCGAAGCTGTCCAGGTACACCTGCAGCGTCTCGGCCAGCGCGGCATCGCGTGCGCGGAGGTCGCGTATCCGAGGGTCGACCAGCCGCTCGTCGGTGCCGACCAGGGTGACGATCTCGTCGAGCAGGACGGTGGTGCGAGCCTCGGCCAGCGATGTCACCCGACCGATCGAAAGAGGGTGTCGCTCAGCGCTGTCGAGCACCCGGTCCACCTCCGCGCGCGCGGAAGCCGCGTCCGCCAAACCGGCGACCGGCGCGGCGATGGCGGCCCGCAGCTCGACGCCGATCTCGGAGCGCAGGGCGCTGATCGTGCCGCGGACCCACGAGGTTACCGTCCGTGTTGTGGCGGTCTGGGGCAGCAGCACGTAGATCCGCGAGCCGTTCGAGGCGACCTGGGCATCGCGACGAAAAGCGCTGGCGCTCAACGCCAAAACGTCGACCAACCGAGCAGGACGGTTCCCGACGGTGTCCCAACCGATCAGCGCCGCGGCAGCCTCTGCGGAGAGGCCCAGTTCGGAGGCGATGGTGGCCGCGTCGGCCGGCTCGCCGTCGGCGAGCCCCAGCAGCTGCTGCACTCGTCGCGCATGCGTCGACGGCCGGGCCGCCAGCCGTGACATGATGCGGGCGGCCAGCACAGCCGCGCCCCGTAACATCTCCTCGGCGTCGTCGGCCAGTGGCTGCGAACCCTGCTGCACCCAGATCGTGCCGGCGAACACCGGCGGTCGGCGGGCACCGGCCGGTGGCTGATGTATCCCGATCGCCAGCCGTGGACGCAGACCCAGCTCCGGGCGCTCGGCCACGCGCACCACCTCGCCGCTGGACCGCAGCGCGTCGAAGATGCCCCATTGACCGATCCACTTCAGGTGCTCGGGCGGGCCGGCGCGGCCGAGGATGGAAAGGCGGCGCAGCTCGTCGGCCTCGTCGTTGGACGCCGAGTAGGCCAGCACGTGCGACTCGGCGTTTTCGATGCTGACCATGCCGTGGATGCGGTCGGCGAGCGACTGCGCCAGGCCGAAGAGGTCGGTTCCCGAGTCGTCGACCGGGTCGCCGTCGCCGTGATGTTCCACGACATGGTTGACCAACTGGTAGAGGCGCTCCCACCGGGCCCACGGCTCGACGGCCACGACCGCCGACCCGGCCGCGACCGCCGCGGCCACCAGCATGTTCGACGGCTCTTTGACGAAGATCGCCACCGGCACCCGCACGCGCGCCTGCCTATCCACCCAGCGCAGCGCCTCGTCGTCGGTGACCCCCAGCAGGAAGAAGACATCGGCCGAGGCGACCGCCGCCGCCAGACCCAGCCGCACGTCGTCGGAATCGATCAGCGCCGCCGAGCCCACCGGGAGGTCCAGACCCCTCGGCGCGTCGACCAGGCTGACCAGGGTCGCGTCCAGCGCCAGCAATAGCTGGCCCAGCCCGACACCAGGGATCCGCATATTGTCCGATCGTACTAGTCGACCGGTGCAATGTTAGCCATTCCGCCAATCAGATCCGGCTTCGGGGCGGGGATCCTGGCCCCATGGACGCGATCACCCAGGTGCCGATGCCGGCCAACGAGCCGGTCCACGACTACGCCCCCCGCTCCCCGGAACGCACCCGTCTTCTCCACGAACTGGCCGCGCTGGCCGACCACCCCATCGACCTCCCGCACGTCATCGGCGGCGAGCACCGGATGGGCGACGGCGAGCGCATCGACGTCGTTCAGCCGCACCGGCACGCCGCCACGCTGGGCACCCTGACCAACGCCGGGCGCGCCGACGCGACGGCGGCGATCGAGGCCGCGATGACCGCGAAGAACGACTGGGCCGCCATGCCTTTCGACGAGCGCGCCGCGGTGTTCCTGCGGGCCGCCGACCTGCTGGCCGGGCCATGGCGGGAGAAGATCGCGGCGGCCACGATGCTGGGCCAATCGAAATCCGCCTACCAGGCCGAGATCGACTCGCCCTGCGAGCAGGTCGACTTCTGGCGGTTCAACGTGGCGTTCGCCCGCCAGATCCTGGCGCAGCAGCCGATCAGCGGAGCCGGCGAGTGGAACCGCAGCGACTACCGCCCGCTGGACGGCTTCGTCTATGCGATCACGCCGTTCAACTTCACCTCGATCGCCGGCAACCTGCCCACCGCACCGGCGTTGATGGGCAACACCGTGGTCTGGAAGCCGTCGATCACCCAGACCCTGTCGGCGTATCTGACCATGCAACTGCTCGAGGCCGCCGGGCTGCCGCCCGGCGTCATCAACCTGGTCACCGGCGACGGCTTCGCCGTTTCGGATGTGGCACTGGCCGATCCGCGCCTGGCCGGCATCCACTTCACCGGTTCGACGGCCACCTTCGAACACCTGTGGCAACAGGTGGGCGCCAATATCGGCCGCTACCGGAGCTACCCGCGGCTGGTCGGCGAGACCGGCGGCAAGGACTTCGTGCTGGCACACCCCTCGGCGCGCCCGGATGTGTTGTGCACGGCGTTGATTCGTGGGGCCTTCGACTATCAGGGCCAGAAGTGCTCGGCGGCGTCGCGGGCATTCATCGCGCACTCGGTGTGGCAGCGCATGGGTGATGACTTCCTGGGCGCGGCGGCCGCGCTGCGTTACGGCGATGTCACCGACCTGACCAACTACGGCGGCGCGCTGATCGACCGGCGCGCGTTCGACAAGAACGTCAACGCCATCGAGCGGGCCAAAGGCACACCGGGAGTCACCATCGCGGCCGGCGGCGAATATGACGACGGCGTGGGGTATTTCGTGCGGCCGACGGTGCTGCTGTCCGACGACCCCACCGACGAGGCGTTCGCGACCGAATACTTCGGGCCGCTGCTGTCGGTGCATGTCTACCCCGACGCCCAGTACGAGCGGGTCCTCGACGTCATCGACAGCGGGTCTCGCTACGCGCTGACCGGCGCCGTCATCGCCGACGATCGCCAGGCCGTGCTGACCGCGCAGGACCGGCTGCGGTTCGCCGCCGGCAACTTCTACGTCAACGACAAGCCGACCGGCGCGGTGGTCGGGCGCCAACCGTTCGGCGGTTCGCGTGGCTCGGGCACCAACGACAAGGCGGGATCGGTGCTGAACCTGTTGCGCTGGACGTCGGCGCGCACCATCAAGGAGACGTTCGTCCCGGCGACCCGGCACACCTATCCCCACATGGAGTTGGACTGATGGCCGGCGTCTTCGCGCACACCGTTCGCCCGGCGATCATGGCGGCCGGCCGGTGGGACGGATTGCGTCGAACCGCCGAACGGATGCCGCTCACCCGCAGGGTGGTGGCCCGTTTCGTGCCCGGCGAGACCATCGGGCGCGCCCTGGACACCGTTGCCGCGCTTCGTGACTCGGGCCGTTATGTCAGCGTTGACTACCTCGGCGAGGATGTCGGCAATGCCGACGACGCCGACGCGGCCGTGCGGGTCTACTTGGATGTGATCGACAGGTTGGGCCGGTACGGGGAAGGCGGCGACGGCGTACGGCCGCTGGAGGTGTCGATGAAGCTGTCCGCGCTGGGCCAAGCGCTGGAGCGCGACGGCGAGAAGATCGCCCGGGAGAACGCCTTCACGATCTGCGGCGCGGCGCGCCGGGCCGGGGTGTGGGTGACGGTGGACGCCGAAGACCACACCACCACCGATTCCACGCTGTCGATCGTGCGCGATCTGCGCTGCGACTTCCCTTGGCTGGGAACGGTTTTGCAGGCCTACCTGCGGCGCACGCTGGGCGACTGTGAGGATTTCGCCGCCGCCGGCGCGCGGATCCGGCTGTGCAAGGGGGCCTACGACGAACCGGCTTCGGTGGCCTACCGGGGCCGCGTCGAGGTCACCGATTCCTACCTCCGGTGTCTGCGTGTGCTGATGGCGGGGTCCGGTTATCCCATGGTGGCCACGCATGACCCCGCCGTGATCGAAGCGGTGCCGACGCTGGCGCGCGAATCGGGACGTGACGCAGGCGATTTCGAATACCAGATGCTTTATGGCATCCGCGACGGAGAGCAGCGGCGGCTGGCCGACCTCGGCGATCAGGTCCGGGTCTACGTCCCGTTCGGCACCCAGTGGTACGGATACTTCATGCGGCGGCTGGCCGAGCGGCCGGCCAACCTGGCGTTCTTTCTGCGGGCACTGACGCAACGCTGAGTGTGCGCTTACGGACTCGAGCGTGAACTCACGGTGAAGAAATCGCGCGAACGCCGCCCTGGCTGCGCACTCAACGCCCACCACGCATACTCGAATGTAGATTCGCAACGTGCGCATCAAGCAGCTGTTGGCCGGATCCGCTCTCGCCGGTGCGGTGGGTTTGGGCGGACTCGGTATCGGCGTCGGCGTGGCACATGCCGACCCGCCACCAGCGCCACCACCGCCTGGTCAACCCTGGAGTCCGCCGCCGACACCGTCGGAGCCGCCCGCCCCCCAGCCGTGGTATCCGGCCCCGGAGTTCCCGATACCCGTGCCAGGCGCCGGCTAGCGGCGCTCAGGCCCGCCGCGGCCGCGGGCGATCGCCGGCGAATCCGCGCACCACGTGCGCGCGCACGAATTCGGCTGCCACTTCGGGGTCGTCCATGTCCAGCGTCGAGGACGGGGTGCTGAACAGCGAGAAGAGTATGCGCGCGAACCATTCCCCGGCGGCTTCTATGTCGAGGTCCTTGCGGACCTCGCCAGTCAGCCGGGCGGCGGACAGATAGGGCGCGAAGAACTCGACGCACTCGCGCAGCAACACGGCCGCGTCCTTGGTCAGCAGCAGGCTGATCGCGTCTTCGTCGAAGTACTTCTCCGAGGCGATGAACCGGCGTGCCTGGGTCACGAACACCGCCGCGCGGCTCAGCTTGTCTTCGAGCGAGCTGCCCTGGTCCATCGCCTTGGACATATCGCGATAGAACCGCTCGGAGGCGTGCTCGGCGCACGCTTCGACGATGGCGGCCTTGTCGCTGAAGTACTCGTAGACGGTGCTGCGTGAAACGCCGGCAGTCCTGGCGATGTCGACGATCGTCGCCTTCTGGAGTCCCTGCCTTCGGAAACAGACATACGCGGACTCCACGATCAGTTCGCGAGTGTCGGTCGCCTGGGTCCACGCGGAGGCTTCACTCATCACGGAACCAGGGCCCCCCGGGGCACCAGCCCGGCATCGGCGGAAGCGAACGCGGCGTTGACGTCGGCTAGGTGGAACGGCTTGGGCATCAGCCGGCCGAACGGAAAATCGGTGTGGTGCAAGAAGGTCAAGCCGATGGCGAGCGTGACCGGAGCGTAAAGCATGACGCCGCGCACCGACTTGTTGCCGTAGACCAGTGAGCTCGGGTCGAGCTCAAAGGTGCGCCCCATCCCGATGTTGCCCACCTCCAGCAGCGTGCCGCCATTGTTGAGAAAGCCGACCCCGTCGGGAATGACTCCCGGTACCCCGACGACCTCGAGCACCCAGTCGGCCCCGACGCCGTCGGTGTGTTCACGGACCTGCTCGGTCACCTCGTAGATTGAGATCGCGCTCGCGTCGATGCAATGTGTCGCACCGAAATCCGATGCGACATCGAGCCGTCCGGCGATCTTGTCGATCGCGATGACCGCCGCCGCGCCCGCGGAGCGCGCCACGGCTGCGGCGTTGATGCCGAGCCCGCCTGCGCCCTGGATGACGATGGTGTCGCCCAGCCGCACGTCGCGCAGCGCGAACAATACCTGGGCGAGCGCACAATTGAGCGGCGCGACGGCTTCGTCGGCGAGGTCCTCGGGCACCTTGTACAACGGCTGCCGCCTGCTGGTGTAGTAGTACTCGCCGTGCGCGGCGACGAAATGGGGGGCTTGATCGTGGGTGCGGTATTCGCCGGCCATCAGGTTCTGGCAGGCGTGGGACCGGCCCCTCGCGCATGCGCGACACCGTCCGCAGGTCCAGAAGTATGGCGTGACCACGCGGTCGCCGATCGCCAGCGGCTTGCCGGTCGCGTCGGTGGTCAGCCCTTCGCCGAGTTCGGCTATCTCGCCGACCATTTCGTGACCCATGGCGAAAGGGCAAGGAAGGGGTAACTCGCCGCGGAAGATATGCAGGTCGGATCCGCAGATCCCGGCCATCCGCAGTTTGAGGGCCGCCGTTCCCGGAACCGGTGTGGTGAGGGGGAATTCGGCCAGCTCGAGCGGACCCCCTGCGGCGGTGAGCAGCGCGAGCTTGGGCATGGTGTTCCTCCCTCAGTCGGCCGGCGAGAGGATCAGGCCGCTCGTCGGCACGCCGGTTCCCGACGTCACCAGGACGTGCTCGACGTTGTCGACCTGGTTGTACGACGTGCCGCGCACCTGCCGCACGCCCTCGGTGATGCCGTTCATGCCGTGGATGTATGCCTCGCCGAGCAGGCCGCCGTTGGTGTTGATCGGCAGCTCCCCGCCGAGCGACAGCCGCTCGATGGTGGCGAAGTCGTTGGCTTCGCCGCGCCCGCAGAAGCCGAGCTCCTCGAGCTGCGTGAAGACGAACGGCGTGAAATGGTCGTAGATGAAAGCGGTTTGGATGTCTTGCGGCTTGAGTCCCGAATCGCGCCAGAGCCGTTCGGCGACCACCCCCATTTCGGGCAGCCCCGTGATGTCCTCGCGGTAGTAGCTGGTCATCATCTCACCGTTCGCGGCGGCGCCCTGCGCGGCCGCGGCGATGACGGCCGGTGGCTGGCGCAGGTCGCGAGCGCGTTCGGCGCTGGTCACCACCAGCGCGACGCCCCCGTCGCTCTCCTGACAGCAATCCAGCAGCCGCAGCACGGGTTCGACGATCCACCGGGAGTTCTGATGATCCTCAAGGGTGATCGGTCGCTGGTAGAACCAGGCGTCGGGATTGCGCGCCGCGTGCGCGCGGTCGACGACGGCGATGCGGCCGAAGTCCTCGTTGGTCACCCCGTAGGTCGACATGTATCGCTGGGCGTGCAAAGCGACCCACGCCGCGGGAGTGAGCAATCCGAACGGCGCGTAATGCGCCATGAACAGCGGAGTCTCGGCGCTGGTGCGGCCGCTGCCCCCGAAGCGCATGCCGGACCGCTCGTTGAACGCGCGGTAGCACACCACGACGTCGGCGACGCCGGTCGCGACCGCCATCGCCGCATGAACCACGGTGCCCGCCGCCGCTCCGCCGCCGTGATGTACGCGGCTGAAAAAGCTCAGGTCCCCGATTCCCACGTTCCGGGCGATGTCAATCTCGTCGCTGGAGTCCATGGTGAAGGTGACCATCCCGTCGACGTCACCGGGCAGCAGGCCCGCGTCGTCGAGCGCGGCGCTGACTGCCTCGCAAGCCAATTGGAGCTCGCTGCGCCCCGACTCCTTGGAGAACTCGGTCTGACCGATCCCGGCGATGGCGCAGCTGCCGGGCAGCGAACTACTCATGCTTCGTCCCTTTTGAACGACCCGTCGAGCAGGCTGAGCACCGCGGTGCCCGAGACGTGATCGCCAAGGCTGTTGGAGCCCTTGAACGTCACTTCGATGAAGTTCTCAGCCGCCGGATGCCCTGCTGGGCTCCTAGTTTTGCCGGTCACGCCGCCGGTGAAGCGCAGTGGGTCGTCGGGGAAGCACGGCACGCCGAGGCGAATCGACAGGTTTTTCACCATCGCCTCGGGTCCTGCCCAATCGGTGAGGAAGCGCACGCAATACCCGTTGGTGGTCAAGATGTTCATGAACAAGTTGGGCGAACCCTGCTTGTTGGCGTAGTCGCGGTCGTGGTGCACCGGCATGAAGTCGCGCGACGCGATGGCCCCGGCGACGATCATCGTCGTGGTGACCGGGATTTCGAGCGGGGCAACCTCGTCGCCGATGTTGATGTCGGTCCACTTCAGGGTGGTGCGGCTTTTTGCGGTCGTCATCGGTTTCCTTCCTTAATAGGTGCTGCCGATACCGGCCAGCTGCGCCGAGGCGGGACCGAGGGTCAGCTCGATGTGTTTGGCCCACAGGAAGTAGCGGTGCAGCGGATAGGTGACGTCTATCCCGATGCCGCCGTGGACCTGTTGGGTGGTGGCGGCGACGCGGGCACCGGCCTCGGCGGCCCAGAACTTCGCGATGCGGGCGGCGCGGTCGGCCGGCCGGCCCTGGGCGACGAGCCAGGCCGCGTGCCAGGTGGTCCACCGGATCGCCTCGACGTCGATGAAGGCGTCGGCCATCCGCTGCTGCACCGCCTGGAAGCTGCCGATCGGGCGCCCGAACTGCTCACGCCCGCTGGTGTAGCCGGCCGCGATCCGCAACGCCCGCTCGGACACGCCGAGTTGGACCGCGCACAGCCCGACGAGCGCGCGCGCATAGAGCGAAGCGATCAGCTCCTCGCCGTCGCCGGGCAGTCGGTCCTCAGCGGAAACGATTGCGCCGTCCAGGAATACGTCGGCATGCGGTTCGCGGTGGGTGGTGGCGACCGGTCGGATCTCGACGCCGCGGGCGTCCGTCGCCAGCAGGAACACACCGACGTCGCCGTCACCGGTACGAGCCGGAACCAGGATGGTGTCCGCGATCTGGGCGGCCGGCACCAGCTCTTTGGCACCGTCCAGCCGCCAATTGGGGCCGTCGCGCCGAGCGGTGGTGGCGGGAGTCGTCGGATCCGAGCGGCCTGGCTCTTGCAGGCCCGCGCTCAGGATGCGGGTTCCCGAGACGACGTCGGGCAGGAAACGTCGCTGCTGCTCCGGAGTCCCATGCCGGGCGATCGGGTCGGCGCCCAGCACCAGCGTCGCGTAGGCCGGCACCGGGGCGACGCTCCAGCCCACCTCGGCCAGCAGCACCCCGAGCTCCACGAAGCCGCCGCCGTTACCGCCGAGCGATTCCGGCAACGCGGTGCCCAACAGGTCAACGCTCGCGAGCTCCTTCCAGAGCGCGGCGTCGTGGCGGGTCTCACCGGCCTCCAGTTCGGTCAACCGCTCGGGCGTGGCCCGGCGCTCGAAGATTTCCCGGGCGAGTTTCGCGATCGTCTCTTGCTCTTCGGTGAACGTGAAATCCATTGCCTCACCTATCCGCGAGGCCGGAACTGGTGCAGCACAAGGTCGTTATCGAAACTCTGGTAGTACACCTCGACCGGCATTCCGACCGTGACGTCCGCGGGGTCGATGCCACACAGGTTGGAAACCAGCCGCACCCCCTCTTCTAGCTGCACCAGCGCGACGATGTACGGATACTCGAAGAAGGGGAATTTGGGTTCGTGCGGCATCACGTAGCTGTACACGCTGCCGCGGCCCGACGATTCGATCGCCTCCCACTCCAAGGAACGGCATTCGGGACACATGGGGCGGGGCGGGTGGCGAAGGGCCCCGCATCCGCTGCAGCGCTGGATCAGCAGCCTCTGCTCGCGCAGGCCGTTCCAGAAGAAGTCGGTGTCCGGGCTGATCGCCGGTGCCAGGCGGGGTGCCATCAGCTTTGCGGCCTGAATCGCAACACGCGGAATCGTTGTCGCCCCAGCACCTCGCCGTTCTGGTCGGTGTAGGTCGTCAACCAGGTCAGAAAGAAGCCGGTCCCCAGCGCCGTCTTCTTCTCGTCGGAGACCGATTCGTATACCGCCGTCGCGCTGATGACATCGCCCAGCCGGGGATAGCGCTCGATCTCGAACTCCGAGTTGGTCGCCACCGTGCTGGTGTACCCGGCTTCGTCGAGGAACGCCGTCGGATTTGTCGTGATCTCGACGGGGGCCCCGCCCCGGTCCCCGATGCCCTCCAGCTTCGGCGACGGCATCGTCCAGGTTTGCAGCATGACCGGCGGCGACACGATGCCGCCGAACCGCGACGACGCGGCGAACTCCGGATCGAGGTAGCTGGGGTTCATGTCGTCGAGCGCGTGGGCCCAGTGCCGGATCATCGGTTGGTTGACCGGATCCGGTGCCACCGAGGGCTTTCCGGTCCCGCCGGTCGGCTGGCCGACGAGCGCACGCAGCTTGACGTGCACGTCGGATTCTTGATCGGTCACTTAGCCTGATCCTCCTGTCGTCTGGGCTCGAAGGTCGCGGGGTGCCCTCGGCATCCCCAACCCGGCCATGGCGATGATGTCACGCTGAATCTCGTTGGCGCCGCCGCCGAACGTGTTGATGACGGCGAGCCGGTACGCGGATTCCAGGGCCCCGCGCAGCGGCGCGTCGGAGCCGGAGCGTGACCCGTTGTGGGCGAGCACTTCCAGCAGCTGGCGGGCGACCTGCTGGGTCAGCTCGGTGCCGAAGACCTTGGCCGCCGACGCCTCGCCCATGCTGAGCTCGCCTTTGGTCATGGCCGCGTTGACCCGCATGTTGACGAGTTTGTAGGCGGCGACCTGCGCTTCGACCCTCGCCAAAGCAAGCCGCACCCAGGGCTTGTCGATGACGTGGCCGCCGTCGAGCTCCGTGGTGGTGGCCCAGTGCAGGGTCTTCTCGAACAGTGGCTCGAGCGCTCCCAGGTTGCCAAGGGCCGCGCGCTCGAAGTTCAACTGCGTGGTGATCAGTTGCCACCCTTGGTTTTCGCCGGCCACGATGGCACTCGCCGGGACGCGGACGTTGTCATAGAACGTGTAGAAAGTAGAGATGCCCGGCATGGTGTGCAGCGGCCGCCAGGAGAATCCCTGCGACGAGGTGGGCACGATGAAGATCGAAATGCCCTTGTGCTTCTTGACATTCGGGTCCGTGCGAGCCGCCAACCAGATGTAATCGGCGTACGCGGCGCCGCTGGTGAACATCTTCTGGCCATTGATCACGTACGAGTCGCCATCGCGCACCGCGGTGGTGCGCAGCGATGCCAGGTCGCTGCCCGCCTCGGGCTCGGAGTATCCGATCGCGAACTCCACGCTGCCGTCGAGAATCGCCGGCAGAAACATCTGCTTCTGCTCGTCGGTGCCGCACTGCATGAGGGTCGGTCCGACGGTGTTGAGCGTCACCAGCGGGATCGGCGCGCTGACCCGCTGCGCCTCCTCGGAGAAGATGAACTGCTCGATCGCCGAGAATCCGTGCCCGCCATACTCTTTGGGCCAGCCCACGCCGAGCAGGTTGGCGGCGCCCAGGGCGCGGGCGCATTCGCGGACCGCCGGGCCGCCCTCGATGGCTTCGCTCACCGCGGCGCTGCGCTGCGGCGTCATCACCTTTTCCAGCGCGGCGCGGATCTCGGCGCGCAGCCGCTGTTGCTCGGGCGTGTAGTCGAGGTACATCGCTCAGCCGGCCGTCCCCAGCCGGACCGGCATCCGCTTCACCCCGGGCACCATCGTGGCCCGCATCCGGTCCACCTCGCCCACCAATTCCAGCCTGGGGAAGCGCCGCAGCAGCTCGTCGAACATCACCGAGGCCTCCAGACGCGCCAATTGCGCACCGACGCAGGAATGTTCGCCGCACCCGAACGCGATGTGCGGATTCGGGTGGCGGGTCACGTTGAACTCCTCGGAGTCCGCGCCGAAGATGTCCTCGTCGCGGTTGGCGGACCCGTAGAGCATCACCACCGTGTCGCCTTCGGCGATCAGCTGACCGCGTATCTCGACGTCGGCGGTGGCGGTGCGCGCCATGTGCACCACCGGGCTGTTCCAGCGCAACATCTCTTCGACGGCGCCCGGGATCAGCGACCGGTCCTCGACCAGCAGGCGACGCTGGACGGGGTGGGCGATCAGGGCCAATGTGCCCAGCGCGATCAGGTTACGGGTGGTTTCATTGCCGGCGACCAACAACAGGAAAGCGAAGTTGAGCAGGTCCTCGTCGGTGAGCCGAACCCCGTCGATCTCCGCGCCGGCCAGAACCGACAGCAGGTCGTCGCGCGGGTCGCCGCGCCTGGCCGCGATCAGCTTCCGGAAGTACTCGAACAGTTGGCCCATGGCCACCATGGGGTCGAGTTCGATCTCCGGGTCGGCGGTCCCGGTGGCCGCGTCCGACCAGGCCCGGAATTGCTCCCAATCGTCGGGCGGGGCCCCGATGAGCTCGGCGATCATCCGGGTGGGCAGCGGTGCGGCGATCTCTTCGGCGAACTCGTGGACGGAATCGGGTTCTATGCCGTCGAGGATGCCGCGCACGATCTCGCGAATCTTCGGCTCCAGCACGGCAACTCGCCGCCGGGTGAACCCGGAGTTGATCAGCTTGCGCATCTGCCGGTGCCGCGGCGGGTCGGTGAAGATGAGGCCGCCGGGCTGTACCGGGCTCGGCATCTCCGGGTCGGGAATGGTGACGCCCTGGGTCGACGAGAACATCGCCGGGTTGCTCGACACGTACCGGATGTCTTCGTACTTCAGCAGTGCCCAGAACTTGGTGACGTCGTTCCAGCACACCGGCGAGGTGGCGCGCAGCTCGCGGTAGGCCGGGTACGGATCGCCCGCGTAGAAGTCGGGGGAGTGCAGGGGAAAAGTGGTCTGCACGGCAGGCCTCCCTCGACAGGCGATCCGACACATGGGACCAATATGTCTTGCGACGTTGTGTCTACTCTGGCATGACCACACCTGTCAATACGTCGACAACGCGGTGTAATAGCCCGGAATTCGCCGAATTGGTGATTGACGCCAGCGGGCCTGGGGTGAACACTGGCTCTCTAGATGACCGACGTTCGGGTGAGGACGCACATGGCCGAGCTACAACCCCCGCGACCCCTGGTCGACACCTATGGGCTCTACATCGACGGCAGATGGGTCGAACCGGAGGACGGCCGTTTCGACGACATCGACCCCGCCACCGAAAAGGCCATCGCCAGCGCGCCCGACGCGAGCGTCGGCCAGGTCGGCGAGGCGATCGCCGCCGCGCGCCGGGCCTTCGACAGCGGGCCGTGGGCGACCACGAGCCCCGAGGAGCGGGCCGGTTGCCTCAACCAACTCGGCGAGGCCCTGCTCAAGCACGCCGACGAGTTCTTTGCGCTGTCGCAGGTGGAGTGGGGCTGTGTTTCGAACGAGCGGATGATGCAAATCGACGGGGCCGGGTACATGTCCATGCATGCGGCCCAGCTCGCCACGAAGTTGACCGACGAGCCGGTCACCGGAATCGGCGCCGGGACGACGTTGCTGCGGCGAGAGCCGCTCGGCGTCGTATCGATCCTGACGCCGTGGAACTTCCCGCACTGCCTCAATGTGATGAAGGTGAACAACGCTCTGGCCGCGGGAAATACCGTCGTGCTCAAGCCGTCGCCGCTGACGCCGCTCGCCGGGCTCGCGCTCGCGCGCGTCATCGACGAGGAGACCGACATCCCGCCGGGTGTCGTCAACGTCGTCACCCCGTCGGGTCTGGAGGCCGCCAAGCTGCTCACCACCGACCCGCGCCTCGACATGATCAGCTTCACCGGCAGCTCGGCCGTGGGCTGTGAGGTCATGAGGGCCGCGGGCGACGCCATGAAGCGGCTGTTGTTGGAGTGCGGCGGGAAGTCGGCCAGCATCGTCCTCGACGACACGCAAGTGACCGACGAAATGCTGCGCCAGATGCTGTTCGACTGCTGCTCACTGCACGCCGGGCAGGCCTGCATCCTGCACAGCCGGCTGCTCCTTCCCGAGGCGCTGCACGACGACGTCGTCGATCGGCTCGTCGCGCTCGCCCGTGACATCAAGGTCGGTGACCCCAAGGATCCCGAGGCGCAGATGGGCCCGCTGATCAGCGCGGCGCAGCGAGACCGCGTCCAGGCGCACGTCGACGGGGCGGTCAACGACGGGGCGAAGCTGGCGACCGGAGGCGGCCCCCCGGCGGGCCTCGACGCCGGCTTCTACTTCGAACCGACGATCCTCACCGACGTCGAACCGGATTCCACGATCGCTCAGGAGGAAGTGTTCGGGCCCGTGTTGTCGGTGCTCCGCTACCGCGACGACGACGAGGCGGTCGCGATCGCCAACAACTCGCGGTACGGGTTGTCCGGGGCCGTATGGGGCGCCGACGTGGACCGGGCCGTCGGCGTTGCTCGGCGCATCCGCACCGGCCAGGTCGCGGTCAACGGCGTGGGTCCCGGCGACGCGCCGTTCGGCGGCTTCAAGTTGAGCGGGTTCGGCCGTGAGAGCGGCGGAGTGACCGGCCTGCACCAGTACATGGAGGTGAAGGCCATCGGGGTCCCCGCATGACGGGACCCCTCGCCGGGATCCACGTCGTCGAGCTGGCCAACGAGATTTCAGGCCCTTACGCCGCAAAGCTTTTCGCCGATCTCGGTGCCGAGGTCACCAAGATCGAGCCCCCCGCCGGAGACCCGCTGCGCCATTGGGGTCCGTTTCCCGGAGGGGTTCCCGACCCGCAACGCTGCGGCTTGTTCGGGTACCTCAACGCCGGAAAACGCCGGGTCACACTGGATTTGGGCCGGCCCGACGACATGGCGGCCGCCCGTGAGCTTCTCGCGCAGGCCCATGTACTCGTCGAGGATTTCGCGCCCGGAACGCTCGAGGGTTGGGGACTGGACGCCGACACCCTGGGTCGGCTCAACCCAAACCTGGTGCTGCTCCGCATTTCTCATTTCGGCCAGACCGGACCGTGGCGCGATCGCACCGCTACGCCGCTGACCTTGCAGGCGGCGTCGGGGTGGATCAGTGCCAGGGATCCGCAACGCCCGCCGGTTCAGGTCGGCGCCCGCATCTCCGAGTACGTCGCGGGCGCCTACGGCGCGCTGGGTGCGATGACCGCGCTGCGGGTGCCGCCCGTCGGCCGCGTCACAGAGGTCGACGTCTCCCAGCTGGAGGCGCTGCTGTCGACGTTGCCGTACCCGATGCTGATGGCGCGGCGGATGCAACACCTTGGCCTGCCCGCGAACCTGCGGTCGGCCCCGATGCTGGGTGTCGTCCGCGCCGCCGACGGGTGGGTCGGCATCAACTGCCTGACGGGTCAGCACTGGCTGGACGTGTGCGCGATGCTCGGCCTGCCCGAGTACGGCGAGCATCAGATCGCGATCATGATGGGTGGGCCGGAACGCGACGAGTTTTTCTCGAAGGCGGAGCCCCTGCTGGCACGGCAGACCGTTGCCGAGATCGTGGAACTGGGCCAGGCGCTGCGCATTCCAGCCGCCCCGGTCAACGACGGCGCCACCGTGCTGGACTGTCCGCAGTACGCCAAGCGCGGTTTCTTCGTCGAGGGCGGGGGATTTCAACGTCCCGGCGCGCCGTTTCGGTTGGGCGCGAGCGTAACGCCACGGCGGAATTCCGCCCCGAAAATCGCCGTGGCGTTACGTTCGCGGCCCGAACCCTTTGCGGGACTAAAGGTGCTCGACCTGACCACGTTTTGGGCCGGGGCGTATCTGACCTGCTACCTGGGCGCGTTCGGCGCCGACATCATCAAGGTGGAGTCCATCCAGCGGCCCGACGGGCACCGCTACTCGGGGGCGTTCGCCTACGAGGGCGACGACTGGTACGAGCGCAGCGCCATCTGGCAGGGCACCAACCTCAACAAGCGCGACCTGACGCTTGACCTGACCTCGCGGCGCGGCCTCGAGCTTGCGCGGCGGCTGGCCGCCGACGCCGACGTCGTCGTGGAGAACTTCTCCCCGCGGGTGGTGGAGCAGTTCGGCCTGGACTACGACTCGCTGGTGGTGCTGAAGCCCGACGTTATTGTCGTGCGGATGCCCGGCTTCGGGCTGCAGGGCCCCTGGCGCGACTACGTCGGCTGGGCGCTGAACATCGAGCAGACCTCCGGCATGTCAGCGGTCACCGGGTACGCCGATGGCCCGCCGTGCAACCCGCAGGGTCCCGCCGACCCGATCGTCGGCGTGCACGCCGGGGTCGCGCTGCTGGCCGCGCTCGAGCACCGAAGCCGCACGGGGGAGGGGCAGCTGGTCGAGGTCGCCCAGATCGAAGTCGCGGCGTGCGTGACCGCCGAACCGGTGATCGAGTACTCGATGAACGGCGTCGTGAAAGCGCGGGAAGGCAACCGCCGGCGCGGCTATCTGCAGGGCGTGTACCCGACCGCCGAGGACGGGGTGTGGGTGGCGGTGTCGTTGGTAGACAACGGGTCACCGCCGATCGACCACGACGTGTTCGACCAGCTGGTCGCCGCGTGGACCCGCCCCCAACCGCCGGCCGCGATCGTCGCGACCCTGCGCGCGCAGGGCATCGCGGCCGAACGAGTCATCACCGGCGACCGGATGTACGACACGGACCTGATCGGAGCCCAACTCGACGCGCGCGCCTATTACGAGGAGTTCGAGCATCCGATCACCGGATCCCACCGTTATCCCGGCTGGCCCTTCCGCATCACCCCCGGGCCGGCTCGTCATCACCGCACCCCGCCCCCAACGCTGGGACAGCACAACGAGGAGATCCTGCGCGGGCTCGGCCTCTCGGAGCAGGAGCTGGCCACCCTGCGCAGCGAACGGATCATCGGTGAGCGGGTGCTCAACGCGTAGCCCCGTGCGGCTTTCGTCAACTGCTCGTAACATGCAAAGCTGCTGGCATGGCCCTCGCGATTGCTCGCCCCAAGCTCGAAGGAAACGTCGCGGTCGGTCGGGACCGCCAAATCGGCTTCGCCGAATTCGGCGACCCCCAGGGTCGCGCGGTGTTCTGGCTCCACGGAACGCCCGGCGCCCGACGTCAGATCCCGACCGAGGCCCGGGTCTACGCCGAACAGCAGAACATCCGGCTGATCGGCCTGGACCGGCCCGGTATCGGCTCGTCGACGCCCCACCGGTACGAGAACATCCAGGCGTTCGCCGACGACTTGCGCACCATGGCGGACACGCTGGGCATCGACAAGATGGCGGTCATCGGCCTGTCGGGCGGCGGTCCGTACGCGCTCGCGTCCGCCGCGGTCCTGCCCGATCGGGTGGTGGCGGCCGGCGTGCTCGGTGGGGTCGCGCCGTTCCTCGGCGAGGAAGGGATCACCAGCGGTTTGATGAACCTGGGCAAGCGGGCGGCGCCGCTGCTGCGGCTGGGAGGCGACCCGCTGCGGATCGGCGCGAGCCTGCTGATCCGGATGATCCGTCCGGTCGCGACGTCCGCGCTCGAGCTTTACGCCCTGGTGTCACCCGAGGCCGACCGGCGCCTGCTCACCCGGCCCGAGTTCAAGGCCATGTTCCTCGACGACCTGCTCAACGGCAGCCGTAAGCAACTGGCGGCCCCCTTCAACGACATCATCCTGTTCACCCGCGACTGGGGCTTCCGGCTGGACGAGGTCAAGGTCCCGGTCCGCTGGTGGCACGGCGACAGCGACCACATCGTTCCGTTCGCCCACGGTGAGCACGTCGTGTCCTTGCTGCCCGATGCCGAGCTGTTCGTGCTGCCGGGCGAAAGTCATCTCGCCGGGCTGGGCCGCGGCGAGGAGATCCTGTGCACCCTGATGAAGATCTGGGACGAGCAAGAATAACTGCGCCGGGTAACCTGCATTCGTGCTGCTGGCATCCCTAAACCCCGCTGCCGTTACCACCACCGACATCGCCGACGCGGTCAGGATCGACGGCGCCACGCTGAGCCGCAGCGACCTGGTCGGTGCCGCGACGTCGGTGGCCGAGCGCGTCGCTGGCGCGCGCCTGGTCGCGGTGCTGGCCAAGCCCACCGCGTCGACCGTGCTGGCGATCACCGGCTGCCTGATCGCCGGGGTGCCATTCGTCCCGGTGCCCTCGGATGTCGGCGTGGCCGAGCGCCGGCACATGCTGACCGACTCCGGGGTGGAGGCCTGGCTGGGGCCGGAGCCGGACGAGTCAGAAGGGTTGCCGCACATACCAGTTCGGTTGCACGCCCGATCCTGGCACCGTTACCCCGAACCCTCGCCCGATGCCACCGCGATGGTCATCTACACCTCGGGCACCACCGGGCTGCCCAAGGGTGTGCTGCTGAGCCGTCGGGCGATCGCCGCCGACCTGGATGCGCTGGCCGAGGCGTGGCAGTGGACGGCCGACGACGTCCTGGTGCACGGCTTGCCGCTGTTTCACGTGCATGGTCTGGTGCTGGGCCTGCTCGGGTCGCTGCGCATCGGGAATCGCTTCGTGCACACCGGAAGACCGACACCGGCCGGCTACGCCCAGGCCCGCGAGGAGGCCGGCGGCACGCTGTTTTTCGGGGTACCGACGGTGTGGTCGCGGGTGGCGGCCGACGAGTCGGCGGCCGGGGCGCTGAGGCCGGCACGACTGCTGGTGTCGGGGAGCGCCCCGCTGCCGGTGCCGGTGTTCGACGGCCTGGCCCGGCTCACGGGACACCAGCCCATCGAACGCTACGGCGCCTCGGAATCGCTGATCACCATCTCCACCCGGGCCGACGGAGAGCGTCGTGCGGGATGGGTGGGTCTGCCGGTCGCCGGCGTGGAGACCAGGCTGCTCGACGACAACGACAAACCCGTCCCGCGCGACGGGGAAACCGTTGGGCGGCTTCATGTTCGCGGGCCCATGATGTTCGACGGCTACCTGAATCGGCCCGAGGCCACCGCCGAGGTTTTCGACGCCGACGGCTGGTACCACACCGGGGATGTCGCCGTCGTCGACGACGGCGGCATGCACCGCATCGTCGGACGCGAGTCGGTGGACCTGATCAAGTCCGGCGGATTCCGCGTCGGCGCCGGCGAAATCGAGACGTCGTTGCTCGGGCATCCCGGCGTGCAGGAGGCCGCCGTCGTCGGGCTGCCCGACGAGGACCTGGGGCAGCGCATCGTCGCGTTCGTCGTCGGCTCCTCGGAGCTGCAGCCCGACGAGCTGATCAACTATGTGGCCCAGGAGCTTTCGATCCACAAGCGCCCCCGCGAGGTGCGCGTGGTCGACGCGCTGCCGCGCAACGCCATGGGCAAGGTGCTCAAGAAGCAGCTGCTCTCCGAGGGCTGACCCGCCGCGATGAGCCACCGCGAGCGTGCGCAGTTGTACGCGATTTACGGCGTGTCGCCGTCCCAACACGCACGGTCGCGGCCGGAAGACTTACGCGACATCCAGGAACTTGCCAGGGTCGCTAGCGGGCGAGACCGCGGAGCTTCACCTACCGTCGTACAGGTGAGTAGACGCAACCGAGCACTGGGCGGCCTTCATGGGTGAGTTCGGTCGCCCGGGCGGCGGCGCCGCGGCGGTTGTAGCCCGCCCCGCGTCCACACCGATGCGGCGGGTGGCCGCCGCCTGCCTCGTCGGCTCCGCCATCGAGTATTACGACTTCCTCATCTACGGCACCGCCGCGGCGCTGGTGTTTCCGACGGTGTTCTTCCCGCACCTGAGCCCCACGGTGGCGATGATCGCGTCGATGGGCACGTTCGCGACGGCGTTCCTGTCCCGGCCGCTGGGCGCGGCCGTGTTCGGTTACTTCGGGGACCGGCTGGGCCGCAAGAAGACCCTGATCGCCACGCTGCTGATCATGGCCGTGTCCACGGTGACCGTGGGCCTGGTGCCCAGCACGGCCACCATCGGCGTGGCCGCGCCGCTGATCCTGATGGCGCTGCGGCTCCTGCAGGGGTTCGCCGTCGGCGGGGAGTGGGCGGGGTCGGCGTTGCTGAGCGCCGAATACGCGCCGGCAGGCAAGCGCGGCCGCTACGGCATGTTCACCCTGCTCGGCGGCGGGACCGCGGCGGTGCTGTCCAGCCTGACCTTCCTGGGCGTCAACTTCAGCATCGGTGAGAACAGCCCCGCGTTCATGCAGTGGGGATGGCGCCTGCCGTTCCTGATCAGCGCGGCACTGATCGGCATCGCCCTCTACGTGCGGCTCAACATCGACGAGACCCCGGTGTTCGTCGAGGAGAAGGCCCGCAACCTGGTGCCCAGGGCGCCGCTGGCCGAGTTGCTGCGGCTGCAGCGCCGCGAGATCGTCCTGGCCGCGGGGAGCATCCTGGGCGCGCTGGGCTTCGCGTACATGGGAAACACCTACCTGACCATGTACGCCCATTCGCACCTCGGGTATTCGCGCACCTTCATCTGGTCGGTCGGCGTGCTGGCGGGGCTGGTGAGCATCGCATCGGTGTCCCTGTCGGCCACGCTGTGTGACCGCGTCGGGCGCCGCCGCCTGATGCTGGTCGGGTGGTCGGGCTGCCTGCCGTGGGCGTTCGTGGTGATGCCCCTGATAGACACCGGCAACCCCGTGCTGTACGTGGTCGCCATCGCCGGCATGTGTGCGATCGCCGGGATCGGCTCCGGTCCTACGGGAGCGTTCATTCCGGAACTGTTCGCCACCCGCTACCGCTACAGCGGCTCGGCGCTGGTGATCAACCTGGCCGGCGTCGTGGGTGGCGCCGTGCCGCCCCTGATATCCGGGACGCTGCTGGCCACCTACGGCAGCTGGGCGATCGGCCTCATGCTGGGCACCCTCGCGGCGACGAGCCTGGTGTGCACCTATCTGCTGCCGGAAACCAACGGCACGACCCTCGGATCGGGGCTGGAGGACGCGCCCCGATAGCTCAGTTGGCGTGCAGGTCCTCGTTGAGCGCGATGCCCTGGCCGTCGCGGGCCACCACCTCGACCGCGCCGGTCACCGAGTTGCGCCGGAACAGCAGGTTGTTGGCGCCGGAGAGCTCGCGGGCCTTGACCGTTTCGCCGTCGGGCGTGGTGACCTTGGTGCCGGCGGTGACATAGAGCCCGGCCTCGACGACGCAGTCGTCGCCCAGTGAGATGCCCAGCCCCGCGTTGGCGCCGAGCAGGCAGCGCTTGCCGATCGAGATGACGTCCGTGCCACCGCCGGACAGCGTGCCCATGATGGATGCGCCGCCGCCGATATCCGAGCCGTCGCCCACCACCACGCCGGCCGAGATGCGGCCTTCGACCATCGATGCGCCCAGGGTGCCGGCGTTGTAGTTGACGAAGCCCTCGTGCATCACCGTGGTGCCCGGCGCCAGGTGGGCGCCCAGCCGGACCCGGTCGGCGTCGGCGATGCGGACCCCGGGCGGCAGGACGTAGTCGACCATCCGCGGGAACTTGTCGACCCCGTAGACGGTCACCGGCCCGTGGCGGCGCAGCCGCGCCCGGACCGCCTCGAAGCCCGCGACCGCGCAGGGCCCGCGGTTAGTCCACACGACGTTGGTCAATACCCCGAACAAGCCGCCGGCGTTCAGCCCGTGCGGCGCCACCATCCGATGCGACAGCAGATGCAGCCGCAGGTAGGCGTCGTAGGCGTCGGCGGCCACGTCGTCGAGCGAGCCGATGACCGTGCACACGGCGATGGTCTCGGTGCCGCGGTCGTCGTCGCGGCCGACCAGCCCGACCAGCTCCGGGGGCACGTCGGACAGCGCGAGTCGCGATGTGGCGCTGGTGGCCGATTCGGTCAGTTCCGGTGCGGGGAACCACGTGTCGAGGATCGACCCGTCGTTGGCCAGCGTCGCCAGGCCGATGCCTGCAGCTCCAGTCACGGCGGAAAGGTTACTTTCTCTGGCCGAGCAGACACAAAAGCCCCCGACACGCCGGTGAAAATGGAGCTTTTGCGTCTGCTGGGCAGAATGGAACGGTGCTGGACTTGCGCGGGGACCCGATCGAGCTGACCGCGGCGCTGGTCGACATCCCCAGCGAATCGAGGGACGAGGCGCGCCTTGCCGACGAGGTGGAGGCGGCGCTGCGCGCCCAGACTCCCGCGGCTTTGGGATACGAGATCATCCGCAACGGCAACGCGGTGCTGGCCCGCACCCGGCGGCAGCGGCCGTCGCGGGTGCTGTTCGCCGGGCACCTCGACACCGTCCCGGTGGCGGGAAACCTGCCCAGTCACCGCGAGAACGGCGACCTCTATGGCTGCGGCACCGCAGACATGAAATCCGGTGACGCGGTCTTCCTGCACCTGGCGGCCACCGTGGCCGAGCCGGCGCACGACCTGACGCTGGTGTTCTACGACTGCGAGGAAATCGACGCCGCGGCAAACGGTTTGGGGCGCATTCAGCGCGAGCTGCCGGACTGGCTGGCCGCCGATGTGGCCATCC
This sequence comes from Mycobacterium sp. 852002-51057_SCH5723018, assembly GCF_001667035.1. Classification (GTDB taxonomy): domain Bacteria; phylum Actinomycetota; class Actinomycetes; order Mycobacteriales; family Mycobacteriaceae; genus Mycobacterium. The sequence continues at coordinate 28,524 of NZ_LZIR01000035.1, read as the reverse complement.
TGGGTGAGCCCACCGCCGGCTACATCGAGGCCGGCTGCCAGGGCACGCTGCGGGTGTTGATCAGCGCCACCGGAACCCGCGCCCACTCGGCGCGATCCTGGTTGGGCGACAACGCAATTCACAAGCTGGGCGCCGTCTTGGACCGACTGGCCTCCTACAGCGCGCGCATCGTCGACATCGACGGGTGCGTCTACCGCGAGGGCCTGTCGGCGGTGCGCATCGACGGCGGGGTGGCCGGCAACGTGATTCCCGACGCGGCGTCGGTGACGGTCAACTTCCGCTTTGCACCCGACCGGTCGGTGGCCGGGGCACTGCAACACGTGCACGACGTCCTCGACGGCCTCGACGTGCAGATCGAGCAGACCGACGCCGCGGCGGGCGCGCTGCCCGGCCTCTCACAACCGGCGGCCAAGGCGCTGGTCGAGGCCGCCGGGGGGCGGGTCCGGGCGAAGTACGGCTGGACCGATGTGGCGCGGTTCGCCGCGCTGGGCATACCGGCGGTCAATTTCGGGCCGGGCGACCCGAACGTGACGCACCGCCGCGACGAACGGGTGCCGGTCGCCAACATCACCGCCGCGGTGGAGATGCTGCGCCGCTATCTGAGCCGCTAGCGGTGCCTCACGGCGTCACGACGACGTCGACCGTGGCCGCGCCGGCGTCCGCCACGACCGTCAGCACGGGGGCGTTCGGCGCCGAAACCGCCTGTCCGCCTGTGACGCTCACGTGATACCCGTTCGGATACTCGACCGGGGGCACCGAGATGAACGTCTGCGCTCCGGGGGCGAAGCGGCCGGCGCGGTCGGCCCGCTCGGTCGAGTAGCCCAGCCGGAAGACGCCCGACCGAAACGACCAGTCCCTCGGCGTGCCGGCGATCACCTGGGGGTACGGGGCGGCGAGCACCCCGAGCTTGGCCGCGTTGACGTTGGCGCCGGTCGGTGGCTGGCTGGGGTCGAAAACCAGCGCCTGGTCGTTCGGCGACGAGCTCGTCTTGTCGTTGCCGGTGTACGCCCACTCCAGCCAGCCCATCCGGTGGCGGTCAGTGTGGCGCATCACCTCTGCGAGGTTGTTCAGGTCGTTGGTGGCGCCGAACTCCGTCAACAGCGGCGGGACGTGATTGAAGTCCGCGTAGAGGCTCGCGTTGGTGATCGTGAGCCCGTCCTCGAAGCGGCAGGTGATGTTTTTGTGCAGCACCGCTTCGATGGCGCAGTAGTCGTGGAAGGAGAAGCCGGTGCTCGGGTCGACGATGTGGCCGAGGTCGGTGTGGATTCCCTCGTCGAACAAGGTGTTCGGCTCGAAGAACACCAGCGTGGTCGGGTCGGCGGCGCGGATCGCCGGCACGACCTTGCGGTAGAACTCGGTCAGCTTGTGGTCCTGCAGCGGGCAGCCCAGGACCGGGTTGAAGCAGCCCTCCCAGATGAAGCCGGGCCACGGCTCGTTGAGCACCTCGTAGCCGAACACGCCCGGGTTGCCGCGAAAGGCGGACGCGACGTGCGCCCAGGCGCGCGTGTAGTGGTCCTGCAGCCCGATGCCGTCCGGCGCCGGCGCGTCACGCCAAAAGGCGTGCCAGGCATGCTCCTCGGCGGGGTTGGCGAAATAGTTGCCGGGGAAGCCGAGTTGCGGGTTGGGCAGCCCGGCCGATTGCACCGCCCACGCCGGTGCGCCCTCGCCCTGGAACGCCTCGTTGTAGAGGTCTTGATGGAAGTCGAGCAGGCTGACGATGCCGTGTGCGGCCAGCGTCGCCACCGTCTGCGCGATCGAGGCGAGGTAGTTGTCGTCGTAGGTGAGCGGCTGCGGCTCCACGGCCGCCCAGATGACGCCCAGTCGCATCGCGTTGAAACCGCTGGCCTGCAGGAAAGCAGCGTCGTCGTCGCCGAACCCGTCGGCGGACGGCTCGTAGGGCGGCACCTTGTACACCTGGTTGAGACCGTGCAGCACCACGACGCGGCCGTCGGTGTCGGTCATCCACCGGCCGACGTGGCCCAGCGGCAGCGTCGGCCCGGTGGGCGCGGCCGGCGCGGCCGGCGGGGCCACGACCGAGGATGCGTCCGTCGTCAGCGCGGCAATCAGCAGGCCGGCAGCGAGCAGGCCGGCCACACGAGCAGGGCGGATACGCATGGTCCTGCAAACAGTGAGGCGTAATAATCACCGCGGTAACACGACGGCGTCACAGTTCGCACACAATGCGGCGCGCCGTTTGCGTTGGGGGCTACCGGGTTTCGTGCCGCCGCGCCTGTTCGGCGGCATTCGCGGCCGCCGCGTGCATCCCCGCCGCGGCCAGGTCATCGGACACCGCGCGCAGCGCCGCGCTGTCGCCGGCCGCCAGGGCCCGCGCATGGGCAAGGGCGATTCTGCCCACGGCGCAGTCGATTTCGCCCAACCGGGTCAGCGGATCCACCGCGCGGACATCCCCGAGGCGGACGGCCTCGTGCCAGGCGCGCAGCGCCACGGCCGGCTGCCCGCCGCGCTCGGCCATCCGGGCGGCGTCGCGGGCGGCGGCCACGGCGCCGTGCGGGTCGCGCATCACCGCCAGCCGCCATGCCCGCGCCACACCGAGCTCCGGGGCGAACAGCGCCGACTTGGTCCCGTGCCGAGACTCGGCTCTGCTCAACGCTTTCGCCGTCGCGGCGGTGTCGCCCTGCTGGGCCAGCGCGGTGGCCAACAGCGTCAGCGACAGCGGCCCCCACGAGTAGCCGGTACGATCCAACGTGGCGGCCGCCGGTGCGAGTAGCGCTGCGGCGCGGGCGAATTCGCCTTCGGCGAGCAGCACGTGCGCCAGCAGCACCTCGCCGATCGCGCGGCCCGGCTGCTGCAGCTCGGCGAAGTCGGTGAACTGCTCGGCGAGTTGCCGCGCCTCCTCGAGCCGGCCGGCCATCAAAAGCGAGGTGGTCTGGCCCAGCCCGATGGTGAAGCGCAGCAGCCCGGGATGCTCGGCGCCAAGGGCGCGCTGCGCCAGCGGCTCGACGTCGTCGAAACGGCCCTGCCGCGCCGCACACAGTGCGGCGGCGCTGGCCGCCCACGCCACCGCCTGATCGTCGGCAGACGGGGACGCCAGCACCTCGCCGGTGACCTTGACGGCATGCCCGACGTTGCCCGCGTTCATCGCGAAGGTGGCGCTCAGCGCGTCCAGGGTGGTGCGCGGGCCCTCGTCGGCAACCCGGTTGCGGATGGTGCGCAGGAACGCCGTGGCCCGCTCCGGCTCGCTGAGCATCCAGAACTGGTTGGCGGCCCGCAGCAGCGTCCAGTCCATGAGTGCGGGCTCGGCCAGCGCGGTGGGGTCGACGGCGGCCAGCACCGCGTCGGCCTCCCGGCCCCGGCCCCGCCAGGCCAGGGCGTGTGCGAGCGCCAGCCGCGCCGCCAGGCCGCCGGACCGCTCCAGCGCCGACCTCGCCAGTCGCTCGCCTAGCGCGAGGTCGCCCAGCCGCAGCGCCTGCTGCGCGGCGGCGACGACCTCGGCGGCCCGCTGGGGCGCGTCGCTGTCCAGCGCCAGCGAGGTCAGCCGCAGCTGGTCGCTGAGGTGGTCGGTGGGATGCTGCGAGAGCAGCTTGACCACCTCGGTCCGCCGCCGCCGCGCGTCGTCGGCGCCGAGCGCGGCCAGCGCCCGCTCGGCGAACAGCGGGTGCGCCGTGTAGACCACCGGGTCGTCAGAACGCCCGCCGCGGACCCGGGTTTCGGCGGCGCCCCAGTCCGCGGCCTCCGTCACCGCGCCGTCCCCGGCGAGGATGGTCAAATCGGCGAGCGACAGCGGCTCCTGGACGGACAGATAGTCCAGCACCGACCGCGCCGCGGCGGGTAGCTCGGCGATGAAGGCGTCAACCTGGCCCGCGGTGGTCACCCCGCCGGGTGCCTCGACGTCGATGCGCTCGAGCAGGTCGTCGGTCCACAGCGCCGCGATGGCCTCGGGTGCGGCCCCGAAGTCGGGGGCGCGGGCGGTGACGATCATCCGGGCCGTGCCGGCCAGGGCCAGCTGGTACACCAGCGTGGCCGACAGGACGTCCAGGTCGTGGGCGTCGTCGACGACGAGCAGCAGATCGTCCCCGCCCAGGGAGGCCCGGGCCGCGCGCAACAGCGCGGCCGGCTTACCGACCTCCGCGATGTGTACAAGGTGGCTGAAGGCGCCGAACGGCACGACGCGCTCGGTCGGAGTGCCGGTTACCCAGCGGGTGAGCGCGTGGCCGTGCTTTTCGGCCGCCAATCGGGCCAGCGTGGATTTGCCGCAGCCGTCGGGTCCGAGCACGACCGCCCCGCCCGGCGATGATCCGGCCCGCCCGGCGCCCAGCGCCGCATCCAGCCGCTGGGAGGCCGCCGCGTGCTCGGGGACGTTCCATCGAATCGGCACCGCCCGGATTTTATTGCGCGCGGTGTGAGGTCCGCATCGGGCGTGGTCTACCTTTCGTTGTATGGGCGCCGAACGCGAATTGGCAGTGTGCGTGTACTGCGCGTCCGGCCCGGAGCATCCCGAATTACTCGAGCTCGCTGCGGAACTCGGCGAGGCGATCGCCGAGCGCGGCTGGACCCTGGTGTGGGGCGGCGGCCGGGTGTCGGCGATGGGTGCGGTGGCGACCGCGGCGCGCGCCCGCGGTGGCCGCACCGTCGGCGTCATCCCGCAGCACCTGATGCGCGACGAACTCGCCGACGTCGAAGCCGACGAGCTGATCGTCACCGACACCATGCACGAGCGGAAACAGGTGATGGAAGCCCGCTCCGATGCGTTTGTAGTCCTCCCCGGCGGCGTCGGCACCCTCGACGAGCTGTTCGACGCCTGGACGACGGGCTACCTCGGCGTGCACGGCAAACCCATCGTGTTGCTGGATCCCTTCGGGCATTACGAAGGCCTGTGGCTCTGGCTGAACGGATTGCTCGACAGCGGCTACATCGCGCAGGCTGCGATGGACCGGTTGGTGCTGGTGGATAAGGTGGGTGCCGCAATCGAGGTGTGCGCACCCGCCTGACGACCGCGGGCCTCAGGTCAGCCGAGTGTGCCGAAGGGAATCGAGGGGATCACGTGTCCGATCACGACGGGGGAGCCCGCACGGCGGTCAGGCTGACCGATATCGCATCTCGGGTGCCGGGCGTCCTGGCCGACACGCCGGTGATCGTGCGTGGGGCGCTGACCGGGCTGCTGGCCCAGCCGGGCTCGCACAAATCGATCGGCAAGGTGTTCCAGGAGCGGGCCGCCCGCTACGGCGACCGGATCTTTCTGAGGTTCGGCGACCGGCAACTGACCTACCGCGACGCCAACGCGGCCGCCAACCGGTACGCCGCGGTGCTGGCCGCGCGCGGCGTCGGCCGCGGCGACGTCGTCGCGATCATGCTGCGCAACTCGCCCAACGCGGTGCTTGCGATGCTGGCCGCGGTCAAGTGCGGGGCGGTCGCCGGCATGCTCAACTATCACCAGCGCGGCGAGGTGCTGGCGCACAGCCTCGGCCTGCTGGACGCCAAGGTGCTGGTCGCGGAGACCGACCTGGTCAGCGCCGTCGCCGAGTGCGGCGGCTCGGGCAGCGCCGAGACGGTGACCGTCGAAGACCTGGAGCGATTCGCCGAGAGCGCGCCGGCCGCCAACCCGGCGTCGGTGTCGGCCGTGCAGGCCCGAGACACCGCCTTCTACATCTTCACCTCGGGCACAACGGGATTCCCCAAGGCCAGCGTCATGACCCATCTGCGCTGGCTCAAGGCGCTCGCCGCGTTCGGGGGAATCGGGCTGCGGCTCAAGAGCTCCGACACGCTGTATTGCTGCCTGCCGCTGTACCACAACAACGCGCTGACGGTGGCGTTGTCGTCGGTGATCAACTCCGGGGCGACGCTGGCGCTGGGCAAGTCGTTTTCGGCGTCGAAGTTCTGGGACGAGGTGATCGCCAACGACGCAACGGCGTTCATCTACATCGGCGAGATCTGCCGGTACCTGCTCAACCAGCCGCCCAAGCCGACGGACCGCGCGCACAAGGTGCGGGTGATCGCCGGCAACGGGCTGCGTCCCGAGATATGGGACGAGTTCACCAAGCGATTCGGCATCGCGCGCGTCTGCGAGTTCTACGCGTCCAGCGAGGGCAACACCGCGTTCATCAACGTCTTCAACGTGCCCCGCAGCACCGGCGTCTTCCCGATGCCGCTGGCCTACGTGGAATACGACCCCGACACCGGCGCACCGCTGCGTGACGAGAACGGGCGGGTGCGCCGGGTGCCCGCCGGCCAGCCCGGGCTGCTGCTGAGCCCGGTCAACCGGCTGCAGCCGTTCGACGGCTACACCGACCAGGACTCGACCGAAAAGAAGTTGGTGCGCAACGCTTTTCGTGAGGGCGACTGCTGGTTCAACTCGGGCGACGTGATGAGCCCGCAGGGCATGGGGCACGCGGCGTTCGTCGACCGGCTCGGCGACACCTTCCGGTGGAAGGGCGAAAACGTCGCCACCACTCAGGTCGAGGCGGCGCTGGCCTCCGACGACTCCGTCGAGGAATGCACGGTCTTCGGCGTGGAGATTCCGCGCACCGGCGGGCGGGCCGGGATGGCCGCGGTCCAGCTGCGCGACGGCGCCGAATTCGACGGCAAGTCCCTGGCCCGCGCGGTGTACGACGAGCTGCCGCCCTACGCGCTGCCGTTGTTCGTGCGGCTGGTGAAGACGCTGGAGTACACCACCACGTTCAAGAGCCGCAAGGTGGAGCTGCGCGAGCAGGGCTACGGTTCCGACGTCAAGGATCCGCTGTATGTGCTGGCCGGCCGCGATGAGGGCTATGTGCCGTACTACGACGCATACCCCGACGAGGTGGCGGCGGGTAAGCGACCGCAAGGCTGACGGGCTTGCGCTGACCGCGCCGAATGTGCGGCTTGCCGCAGGTGCGGCGTTCAGGGTGCGGCTGGCCGCACCCTGGAGGACCAGACCGGGCACCATAGACGCGTGCATGCGACACCGCCGGCGTCGGCCGGCCCTGCGACACCGCCGGCGGCGGCCGGCCACGCGACTCTGTGCGGCCGGCCGGTCGCGAGCGATCGCCCGCTGATCATGGCGATCGTCAACCGCACCCCGGACTCGTTCTACGACCGGGGCGCGACCTTCAGCGACGAGGCCGCCCGCGACGCCGCGCACCGCGCCATCGCCGAGGGCGCCGATGTCGTCGACGTCGGCGGGGTCAAGGCCGGCCCTGGCGAAACCGTCGACGAGAACACGGAGATCGCCCGGCTGGTGCCGTTCATCGAATGGCTCCGCGACGCCTACCCCGACCAGGTGATCAGCGTCGACACCTGGCGCTCGGGCGTGGCCCGGGTGGCCTGCGCCGCGGGAGCGGACCTGATCAACGACACGTGGGGCGGCATCGACCCCGCGCTGCCCGAGGTGGCCGCCGAGTTCGGGGCGGGCCTGGTGTGCTCGCACACGGGCGGCGCGCTGCCGCGCACGCGTCCGTTTCGGGTGAGCTATGGGACCAGCACGCGCGGTGTGGTGGACGACGTGATTCGCCGCGTCAGCGCCGCGGCCGAGCGGGCGGTCGCGTGCGGGGTGGCCCGCGACCGCGTGCTGATCGACCCGGCCCACGACTTCGGCAAGAACACCTTCCACGGGCTGCTCGTGTTGCGCCATGTGGACGATCTTGTTAACACCGGATGGCCCGTGCTCCTCGCTTTGAGCAACAAGGACTTCGTCGGGGAGACTTTGGGGGTGGCATTGACCGAACGGCTCGAGGGGACGCTGGCGGCCACCGCGCTGGCGGCGGCCGCCGGTGCGCGGATGTTTCGGGTCCACCAGGTCGCGGCCACCCGGCGGGTGCTCGAGATGGTGGCCTCGATCCAGGGCACGCGCCCGCCGGCGCGGACGGTGAGGGGGCTCGCATGACGGCATCGGAGCTGGTCGATCTCGCCAGGGACGGCGTGTTCGCCTCGCGGCCGGGAGACATCTGGTTGTCCGACCGCAGCCGCAACCGTCGCGCCTGGACGGTCGGCGAGCTGAAAGAGGCGAAGGCCGGGCGGACCATCTCGGTGGTGTTGCCGGCCCTCAACGAGGAAGAAACGGTCGAATCGGTGATCGAGAGCATCTCGCCGCTGGTCGACGGCCTGGTCGACGAGCTGATTGTGCTGGACTCCGGCTCCACCGACGACACCGAGATCCGCGCCATCGCCGCCGGCGCCCGCGTCGTCAGCCGCGAACAGGCGCTGCCCGAGGTGCCCGTGCGGCCCGGCAAGGGTGAGGCGCTATGGCGCTCGCTCGCGGCCACCAGCGGCGACATCGTGGTGTTCGTCGACTCCGACCTGATCAACCCGCACCCGATGTTCGTGCCGTGGCTGGTGGCGCCGCTGCTCACCTGCGACCGGATCCACCTGGTGAAGAGCTTCTACCGGCGACCGCTGGGCGTCGGCGATGCCGGTGCCAGCGCGGGGGCCAGCGGTGGTGGGCGGGTCACCGAGCTGGTGGCCCGGCCGTTGCTGGCCGCGCTGCGGCCGGAGCTGGGCTGCATCCTGCAGCCGCTCGGGGGCGAGTACGCGGCGAGCCGGGAGCTGCTGAGCTCGCTGCCCTTCGCGCCGGGCTACGGCGTGGAGATCGGCCTGCTGGTCGACACCTTCGACCGGCTCGGCCTGGACGCGATCGCCCAGGTCAACCTGGGCGTGCGGGCGCACCGCAACCGGCCGCTGGGCGAGCTGGGCGCGATGAGCCGCCAGGTCATCGCGACGCTGCTGTCGCGCTGCGGGATCCCCGACTCCGGGGTCGGGCTGACCCAGTTCTTCGCCGACGGCCCCGACGGCTCCGACGGGGAGGGCTACACCCAGCACACCTCGCCGGTGTCGTTGGTGGACCGGCCGCCGATGAACGGGCTCAGGTCTGTTTGAGGCCACGCTGATCGCCGAGTTGTCGGCGCTATAGGGCAATATCAGTCACGTGGCGTTGGTGTTGCTTTACCTGGTGGTGCTGGTGCTGGTGGCAATCGTGCTGTTCGGCGCGGCCAGCCTGCTGTTCGGTCGTGGCGAGCAGCTACCGCCCCTGCCGCGGGGCACGACGGCCACGGTGCTGCCCGCCTACGGGGTCACCGGCGCCGACGTCGACGCCGTCAAATTCACCCAGGTGCTGCGCGGATACAAGACCAGCGAGGTGGACTGGGTGCTGGACCGGCTCGCCCGTGAGCTCGAGGCGCTGCGCGGCCAGCTCGCCGCGGTGCATGCACCGTCGGCCGCCGACCACGACACCGAGGACGAGCGCGATCCCGCGGAACCCCACGAGGGCGAGGATCGTCAGGACACAGTGTGAGCGAGTCGAGCGTCCAAGGACTGATTCGGTGCAGCTGGGCTTCGGTCCGGCCCGGGCCGGACTTCGAGCTGTACCGCAACTACCACGATCAGGAATGGGGCCGCCCGGTGCGCGACGGGGTGGCGCTCTTCGAGCGGATGAACCTGGAGGCCTTCCAGAGCGGCCTGTCGTGGCTGATCATCCTGCGCAAGCGGGACAACTTCCGGCGCGCCTTCGACGGGTTCGACATGGAGAAAATCGCCCGCTACGGCGACGCCGACGTGCAGCGGCTGATGGCCGACCAGGGCATCGTCCGCAACCGGGCCAAGATCGAAGCGACGATCGCCAACGCGCGTGCTGCCGCTGAGCTGGGGTCTCCCGAGGACCTGTCGGAGCTGCTGTGGTCGTTCGCGCCCTCACCGCGGCCCCGTCCGGCGGACGGGTCCGAAATCCCGTCGGCCAGCGACGAATCGAAGGCGATGGCGCGCGAACTGAAGCGGCGCGGGTTCCGCTTCGTCGGGCCCACTACCGCCTACGCGCTGATGCAGGCGACCGGCATGGTAGACGACCATATTCGAGATTGCTGGGTGCCTTCGCCCGTCAGCTGAGTCCCGAGAGGCGGGTCTTTGTGTAACTGCCGACGCGAATAGGGAACAATGGGGGGGTGATTTGGCAGTCGATGCAGTTCAAAGTCGGGTATGGCTGGAAATCCACTGGCGGGGCATGCTCGGCGCCGGCCAGGTCCGCGAACGCGGGCCAGCTCGAATCTGGAGGGAGCACTCGATGGCGGCGATGAAGCCCCGGACCGGAGACGGTCCTCTGGAAGCAACCAAAGAGGGGCGCGGCATCGTGATGCGAGTACCACTTGAGGGAGGCGGTCGATTGGTCGTCGAGCTGACGCCAGACGAAGCCGCTGCCCTCGGTGACGAACTCAAGGGCGTTACCAGCTAAGACCTGTCACCCCCCACCTTCCGGTAGATCTCGAGCGTCTGCTCGGCGACGTGGGCCCAGGAGAAGTCCTCGATGCAGCGTTGGCGTCCCGCCTCGCCATAGCGCTTTGCTTTATCGGGATCGGCAACCAGCTCATTGACCGCCTCGGCCAACCCGGCCTGAAAACCGGCCGGGTCGTCGGCGTCGTAGTGCACCAGCGACCCAGTCATCCCGTCGGCAACCACCTCCGGTATCCCGCCCACGTCGGAGGCCACCACCGCCGTCGCGCAGGCCATCGCCTCGAGGTTCACGATCCCTAACGGCTCGTACACCGAGGGGCATACGAAAACCGTTGCGGCCGAGAGTATTTCACGCAGCTCTCCGACGGGGAGCATTTCCCGGATCCAGAACACCCCACCGCGGTCGCGGGCCAGGTCGGCGACCGCGGCCCGAACCTTCTCGCCCAGCTCCGGGGTATCGGGCGCCCCGGCGCACAGCACCAGTTGCACCTCGGGGCTGAATCGATGCGCCGCCGCCACCAGGTGGGCGACGCCCTTTTGCCGGGTGATCCGTCCCACGAACGCCACGATGGGCCGGCTCGGATCGACCCCCAGTTCGGCGAGAACCGACCCGCTCTCCGCGGGGCCGGCGGGATACCACACGTTGGCATCGACCCCGTTGCGGATGACGTGCACCAGGCTCGGGTCCAGCGTCGGGTACACCCGTAAGGTGTCCTCGCGCATCGCGGAGCTGACCGCGATGATGGCGTTGGCGGCCAGCACCGCGGTCTGCTCCACCCACGTCGACAGCCGGTAGCCGCCGCCGAGCTGTTCCGCCTTCCACGGCCGCAGCGGCTCGAGCGAATGCGCGGTCAGGACGTGGGGGATGCCGTAGAGCAACGCGGTCAGGTGCCCGGCCAGGCCGGTGTACCAGGTGTGCGAATGCACCACGGTCGCCGCCGACGCCGCATTGACCATCATCAGGTCGGCGGACAGCGTAGACAGCGCCGGATTGGCGTCGCGCATGCGCGGGTCCGGCTGGTGGGCGAAGGCGTCCGGACGGGGCACGCCGATGCAATGTACGTCGACGGGGCATAGGCGGCGCAGCTGTGCGACGAGTTCGGTGACGTGTACGCCGGCTCCGCCGTAGACCTCTGGTGGGTACTCCCGCGTCATCATCGCCACCCGCATATCGGCACCGTAGTTCGGCGACGAGGCGCCCCGCATGTCGGGGCGTGGAGGAGGCGGACGTTTGGGCGGGGTCGGCGACGAGGCGCCCCGCATGTCGGGGCGTGGAGGAGGCGGACGTTTGGGCCGGGTCGGCGACGAGGCGCCCCGCATGTCGGGGCGTTGAGTGGGTACTCCTAGGCGCATTGCGGCAGGGGCGATCCGGGCAATCGGGCTCGAGTTCGGCGCGGCTGCAACCGGCGCGAGTCGGGGCTGAGCAATAATGGGTGGTATCGGGTCTTGGGAACTAAGCCAAATACCTTGACAGACAGTCCGTCAGAACAGCGACAACGGGGCTTTCCCCTGGCAGCGGTTCTCGGCGGCCGTTAGGTTTGAGCCATGAGGGAAGCACCCCACGTGCTGGGCATTGTCCTGGCCGGCGGTGAGGGCAAGCGGCTGTATCCGCTGACCGCGGACCGGGCCAAACCCGCAGTCCCCTTTGGTGGTGCCTACCGGCTGATCGACTTCGTGTTGTCCAACCTCGTCAATGCCCGCTATCTGAGGATCTGCGTTCTCACCCAATACAAGTCGCATTCACTCGACCGTCACATTTCGCAGAACTGGCGGTTGTCCGGCCTGGCGGGCGAATACATCACGCCGGTGCCGGCGCAGCAGCGCCTCGGGCCCCGCTGGTACACCGGTTCGGCCGACGCGATCTATCAATCGCTCAACCTGATCTACGACGAAGATCCTGATTACATAGTGGTTTTCGGCGCGGACCACGTGTATCGCATGGACCCCGAGCAGATGGTCCGGTTCCACATCGACAGCGGGGCCGGCGCAACGGTGGCCGGCATCCGGGTTCCGCGGGCGGATGCCACTGCATTCGGTTGCATCGACGCCGACGACTCCGGCCGAATCCGCAATTTCGTGGAAAAGCCGCTGGATCCGCCGGGAACCCCTGACGACCCCGATTCGACGTTCGCTTCGATGGGCAACTACATCTTCACCACCAAGGTGCTCATCGATGCGATCCGCGCCGACGCCGACGACGACCACTCCGATCACGACATGGGCGGTGACATCATCCCGCGGTTGGTGGAGGACGGGATGGCCGCGGTGTACGACTTCTCCGACAACGAAGTGCCCGGCGCCACCGACCGCGACCGGGGCTACTGGCGTGACGTCGGAACGCTGGACGCGTTCTACGACGCGCACATGGACCTGGTGTCGGTGCACCCGGTGTTCAACCTGTACAACAAGCGCTGGCCCATCCGCGGCGAGTCGGAGAACTTGGCGCCGGCCAAGTTCGTCAACGGCGGCTCGGCGCAGGAATCGGTGGTGGGCGCCGGCAGCATCATCTCGGCGTCCTCGGTGCGCAACTCCGTGCTGTCGTCGAACGTGGTGGTCGACGACGGCGCGATCGTCGAGGGCAGCGTGATCATGCCGGGCGCCCGGGTCGGCCGGGGGGCCGTGGTGCGCCACGCGATCCTGGACAAGAACGTCGTCGTCGGGCCCGGCGAGATGGTCGGAGTGGATCTCGAGAAGGATCGCGAGCGCTTCGCGATCAGCGCCGGCGGCGTGGTCGCGGTGGGCAAGGGCGTCTGGATCTAGCTTTTGCGACTGTTCGGCGTACTAGGGCATCTCCGGGATCAGCAGGTGCGCGTCGTGGTCAGGGCCCCAGTGCAGGGTGACGCGACCGCGCGCCGAGTTCGCGTACGCCGCCGGGAACTGGCCGGTGATGGGGTTCCGCGGCCACAGCCAGCGCCCGGCGACCACCAGGCGTAGCTGCTCGCCGGCGCGGAACAACGTCGCCGACGGGCCCAGCGCGACATCGACGGCGACCACCTCTCCGGGCGAAACCGGCTGCGGCTCGGTGCATGCCGCGACGGGCTGCCATGGCCGCGAGAGCTGTGGGTCGAGCGCGCGCAGCGAGACCCGTTGCCAGCCGGTGGTTACCCGGTCACGGCCGTAGCCGTACGACCCTTCGAAACCTACGAATCGCCCCCTGCGCCATTTCTCCACGCCGACGAACAGGTTCGCGTCGTCGCAGCCCTGCAGTTGAACCCACAACCTTGCGGCCATCGGGCCGGTCAACTCGACGTCCTCCGGGACGGTCCAGCTGAATGCCGCAGCGTTGGAACGGGTTTCAAACGTGACGGCGCCCGCCGTCGCCGGCCGCTCGGGCGACAGTAGGCCGGCCGCGGCCAGATAGATTGGCCGCCAACGGGTCCGGGCAAGCGGCCATTCGGCCTCTTCGCGCACGGCGGTGACGGTGTCGCGATCCTCGCGCACCTCGAGCCGGACGCTGCGGGAGCCGGCCACGCCGTCCAGCACGCCGCGGAAGAAATTGAGCTGTTCTGCCAGCGCCCCTTCGGAGTAGAAGGTCGCCCATTTGCCGCCCCGGTGGGTGTAGAGGCGGGCGTGGCTGGAGCCGCCGTCCGTGAAGGCCAAGATCGATCCGCGGCTGTGCAGGTTGTTGTCGGAGAAGCTGCCGCAGACCAGCATCGGGACCGTGATCGCCGACAGGTCGGGCACCAGCGAGCGCCAGAAGTCGTCGCGCAGCGGATGCTCTTCTTGCATCGGAGCGAGGACGTAGGTCTGCCGCGAATCGCGACGGATGTTTCTTGACCACAGCCGGGTGAAGCCCGACTCGCGTATCCCGCCGGGAAAGGTCAGGTCGCGATACGCGTCGGTGAAGCCCTCCCAGGGGCAGATCGCGCGCAACGCCGGCGGGCGCAGGGCGGCGACGGCGTACTGGCTGATGGCCAGGTAGGACACCCCGAGCATGACGACACGGCCGTCGCTCCAGGGCTGGCCCGCGATCCACTCGATCAGGTCATAGGTGTCCTCGGCCTCCTGGCGCGACAACAGCTTTCCGGTGCCGTCGGAGTGCCCGCAGCCACGCGAGTCGGCGTTGACCACCGTGAAGCCGTGCGCGGTCCACCAGGACGGGTCCGGGGCCTCCCACCCGGTCAGGGTCGAGAAGCTCACCGGTCGCGGCTGGCGTATCGCGCGGTATTGCACCGAGAACGTCGACTTCTTGCCGCGAAGCGTCGGCAGCTCGTCCTTGCCGTAGGGATGGATGCTCAGGATGACCGGTCGGGCGTCTTGATCGGACGTCCGGTAGACGTTGATGCGCAACACCGTCCCGTCGCGGGTCGCGACCCCGACGTCATGCTCGACGAGGACGTCGGCCGGGGGAGCGGTCACCGTGACGGGCGGCTTGGCGATGCCGCGGAGCCGCTCTATCGCGTATCGCAGGGCACCGGGTCGTCGCCACGGCCGGTCGAGGGCTGGTGCCGGATTGCGGTCCACGCGAATACCCTAGGCGCGACGGTTGGCCGGCTACCACACATTGGGCACCAACCGATAACGCACCCGCCGGGCGTATTCGCCGTACCCCGCCAACTCCTGGGTCAGCAGCTTCTCCTCGTCGAGGATGCGGAAGACGAGCACCGCGACGCCCGGGACGACGAAGAGCAGCCCCCAGTAAGACCCCAGCGCCAACGGCATGCCCACCATCATGATGACGTTTCCGACATACATCGGATGCCGGACGAACTTGTAGAGACCGCCGGAGGCCACCTTCTGGCCGGTCTCTACCCTCACCGTGGCGGCCGCGTAACTGTTCTCGATGATTACCAGCATGGCGATGCTGAGTCCCGCTACGACCAACACGTCTCCCACCACGCTCAGCCACGCGGGCACCGTGGACCAGCCCATCCGATGATCGAACGCGCTGAATGCCATCATCGCGAAGAGATCCAGGAACGAGCCGGTGATGATGACCTTTTGCGCGGTCCTGGTTTCCGCCCGGGGTCCGGCGTGCATGCGTCGCTGCAGAGCCGCCGGGTTCGTCCGCGCCAGATAGATCGTGGGCGCAATCGAGGCCACCACAAATACGGCGATGAAAAGCCAAGCCTGCCAATAATTCAACGTCCCGGCCGGCAAGAACAGGATCAAGCCGAATGCGGCAAGACCCAACACCGAGGAGATCGTGAGTCGAACACCGGTTTTCATGACACCCCTAACTACGCAGATCGCGCCGTCGAAAAGCCATGGCGCCCAGGATGATCAGCGCCGCATCGATGGCCAGCAGCCACAGCAGCGGCACGGGCGTGAAGTCGCCCACCCGCGGAGTGTGGGCGAACGGTTCCAGATCGAGCAACCACTGCGGGAACCGGCCCAGCTCACCGATCAGATACACGGCCACGAACCCGACCAGCACCCCCCACGCCACGGGGGTGAACCGCGGTGCCAGACCGAACAGCCCGACCGTCACGGCGGCGAGCAGCCACACCGCGGGCAGCTGGGCGGCCGCGGTGCCGACGACGATGGCGAGCTTGCCGCCGACATCGCCGGCCGCGACGCCGTAGACGACGCCACCGGCCACCCCGCTGGCCAGCATCGCGACCGCGGACCCGACCAGCGCCGCCGCCAAATGGCTTGCGAGCCAGCTGGTTCGGGACACCGATCCGGCCAGTATCGTCTCGGCGCGCTGAGCGGATTCCTCCTGGTGCAGCCGCAGGGTGAGCGAGATGGAGAACGCGGCGGCCACCATGCCCATCATGGTGAACGCCACGGCGATGAAGGCCTCTTCCAGCGCGCTGGTGCCGCCCATCCGCGCGACGATGTCGCGGACGACGGTGCTGCCGCCCAGCTCGTCGCCGATGCCGTGCACCACGCTGCCCATCAGCAGGCCGTACAGACACAGCCCGACGGTCCAAAGCAGCAGCGCGCCGCGATCGAGCCGCCACGTCAGCCCGTGCACCCCGCGTAACCGCGATCCGGCGGCCGCGGGGCCGGCACGTTCGGCGATGAGCCCGGCGCCGACGTCGCGGCCAGCGAGCAGCCGATAGGCCAGCACGGTGAGCGCGGCCGTGGTCACCAGGTGCAGCAGCAAAACCCACCAGCGATCGCCGGCGTACGGCCGCACCTGAAGCGACCAGCCCAGCGGCGAGAGCCACGACAGCTTGCCATCACCGGCGTCACCGACGGCGCGCAGCGTGAACGCGGCCCCCAACACGGCGAACGCGGCACCGCGGGAGAACCGGGCACTCGGCGAGAGCTGCGCGGTCATCGCGGCCACCGCGGTGAACACCAGGCCGGAGCAGGCCAGCGCCGCCCCGAACGCCAGCGACCCGCCGGCCGGGACGTCGGTGGTCAGCAACCCCGCCGCGCCGATCGCGCCGGTGGCGATCGACGCCCCGAACGACAACAGCAGCGCCGCGCTCAGGCTGGCGTACCGGCCGACCGCGGTGGAGTCAACCAACTCGGTGCGGCCCGTCTCCTCGTCGGCGCGGGTGTGCCGGATCACGGTGAGAATGACGGCCACCGCGATGAGCAGGTGGAACATGCCTGCTTTCCAAATGCCCACGGCGCCAAGGCCGTCGTTGTAGACCTGGCCGTAGAGCGCGCGCTGGGCCGGGCTGGCCGTGATGGAGGCCGCGAACGCGGCGCGGGCGGCCTGGCTGGGGTACACCTTTTCGATGCTGCCGACGTACACCGTGGCCAGCGGAACCGAGAGCAGCAGCACCCACAGCGGCAATGAGACCCGGTCGCGGCGCAGGAAGAGCCGCAGCATCCCAAGCGTCCCGGAGAAATTCGAACCGGCCCGAGGTGCCGGGTGCGCCGGGTGGCGAGGCCGATCCAGGGTCGCGGTGCTCATCACGCCGACACCTTCTTATCGCTGTGGCCCGTGTGGTAGTGGCGCAGGAAGAGTTCCTCCAGGGTCGGCGGCTGGCTGACCAGGCTGCGCACCCCTGCGTCGCCCAGCGCCCGGATCAGCTCTCCGAGGCTTTCGCTGTCGACCTGGGCGCGCAGCGTGGCACCGTCGATGCTGACGTCCTCGACACCCTTGATCCGCGTGAGATCGCCTGGATCACCGATCATTTCGGCCCTGATCGAGGTGCGGCTGAGGTGCCGCATCGACTCGAGCGAGCCGCTCTCGATGGCCTTGCCGGCCCGGATGATCGTCACCCGTTCACACAGCGCTTCGGTCTCGGCCAGGATGTGGCTGGACAGCAAGACGGTGGTGCCACGCTCGCGGGCCTCGCGGACGCACTGCTGAAACACGTTCTCCATCAACGGGTCCAGGCCGCTGCTGGGCTCATCCAAAAGGAGCAGCCGGGCCTGCGACGAGAACGCAGAAATCAGGGAGACCTTTTGCCGGTTGCCCTTGGAGTACGTGCGCGCCTTCTTGTGCGGATCGAGGTCGAAGCGCTCGATCAGCTCGGCGCGACGCTTCTCGTCGAGCCCCCCGCGCATGCGGGCCAGCAGATCGATGGTCTCCCCGCCGGTCAGCGACGGCCACAGCGTGACATCGCCGGGCACATAGGCGATTTGGCGGTGCAGTTCCACGGCATCGGTCCACGGGTCGCCGCCGAGCAGCCGAACGCGTCTGCTGTCGGCTTTCACCAGGCCCAGCAGGACGCGGATGGTCGTTGACTTCCCCGCGCCGTTCGGCCCGAGGAACCCGTGCACTTCCCCCTCCCGCACCGTCAGGTCAAGGCCGTCCAACGCGCGCACCGCCCCGAAGTTCTTTGTCAAGCCCCGGATTTCGATGGGCGCAAAATCATCAACTGGCATCGGATTCTCCTTGCTTCTCGGCCGCCAGAAATGCGTCGTACATGGTGCGGTCCGGCATCAGGCCTTCGGTGTAGATCTCGAGGGCGGGCAGGACCATGTCCCGCGCGTAGTCGCGCAGCACCGCACGCAGATCGGTTGGGTTGTCGTGCATTTGCAGATAGAGCAGAAGTCCGCCGCCGCCGGTGATGCCGAGATATTTGGCCCTGGCGTGCGGATCACGGCTGGGTTTGATCGTCCCGGCCCGCACGCCTTCTTCGAGGTATTCTTCGGCGTTCTGGATCATCTGGCGCCACAGCATCTTCGCCAGGTCGCCGCCGGTTTGCATGCTGCGCACCAGGTAAGCGATCAGCGGTGCGAATTCCTCGATCTCGGCAAGTTGCGCGAACCAGACGGCCGGGTCGTTGGCCTGCAGCGCCTCGGTCTTGGTCTCGCGGATCTCTTCGGCGATGTAGTCGTCACACGCCTTGCGCAGGCCGTCCTTGGAGCCGAAGTGGTGGATGACCAGTGCGGCGCTCACCCCGGCCGCCTCGGCGATCGCCCGCAACCCGACGCCGAAGCCGTGCTCGCCGAACTGCTCGATCGCGGCGTCGCGGATCCGGGCGGCGGCGGTCAGGTCGGCTGAACGCATGTTCAGAACACTAAACAGTCGTTCAGCCGGGCGTCAAGGGGCCGCGCCGTCAGGAATCCGTAAAGGTTTCGCTTGCGCGCCAGCGGGATCGGC
The DNA here is from genome assembly GCF_001667035.1 of Mycobacterium sp. 852002-51057_SCH5723018. Taxonomy (GTDB): domain Bacteria; phylum Actinomycetota; class Actinomycetes; order Mycobacteriales; family Mycobacteriaceae; genus Mycobacterium. Next base: position 9,914 of record NZ_LZIR01000035.1, on the reverse strand, counting down.
GTCTGGGATCATCTGCGGATGGACTTCGGAGTCGTCGATGACCACGCCAGCCGGTTCGCACGGGCGTTGCGGGACGCCTTGCACGACGGTGGGCCGTCCGCCGCCCAGGTAGGGCGGCTCCGAGACGAGTCAATACGGGTCGCGGCGGAGTCGGGGTTGTCCCAGCAGCAGTACAACGACGTCCTCAGGCGCGCGGGTCTGCCGTTGCTCGCGGGGAACGGGGCGTCGGCTGTGCCGGGCCGCCTCGACACTCCGATCGACACAGACGCGCTGATGCGCCAGACCCTGCCTACCCGAGACCTCGGCATGGTGGGCGAACCGGGGTTTGCTGGAGAGCCGCCGCGGCGCAAGCGTTCCGGTGCGGTTCGGGCGGGCACGATCGCCGGGGTGATCGGCGCCGTGATCGGCATCTGCGCCGCAACGTCGGCGCTGCTGATCACGGCGATCCCGTCGAGCACGCTGTGGATGAGCGAAATCGTGTGCAACGGCCCATACCACCTGGCGTACGGAGCCTCGGGCTACAGCTACACGCCGGGGCAGTCGGGGACCACCGCGGACTTCCTGTGCGTGGGCCCGACCGACTATCACGACGTCAACCCGTTCGTGATCTTCGGGCTGCAGTCGCTGCCGGCCGCGCTGGTGGTGTGCGCCGTCGCGGGCGCCGTGTGGCGCCGGCGACGGAGCGGGGGGAACTAGTCCCGCACCGCGGCCAGCAATCCGTCGCCGAGCGGCACCAGCGCGGGGGTCAGCCGCTCATCCTCGGCGATCAGCCGGGCCGCCTCCCGCACCGCGGTCACCTCGGCGTCGTGCGCCGACGGATCACCGGCCCGGCCACCCAGCGCCGCCCGGTGCACCACGATGACGCCACCCGGTCGCAGCAGCCGCACCCCCTCGACGACGTAGTCCGGCTGGTCGATCGGATCCGCGTCGATGAACACCAGGTCATAGGACTCGTCGGCGAGCCGGGTCAGCACGTCTTGGGCGCGGCCGCCGATCAGCCTGGTGCGCGACGGCCCGATGCCCGCTTCGGCGAACGCCTGCTTGGCGATCCTCAGGTACTCCGGCTCGATGTCAATGGTCGTCAACACGCCGTCGTCGCTCATGCCCGACAACAGCCAGAGGCCGCTCACTCCTGCGCCGGTGCCCACCTCGGCGACGGCCTTGCCGCCGCTGAGCTTGGCGAGGAGGCTCAACAGCGCCCCGACCGCAGGCGTCACCGCTGCGGCGCCGATTTCCACGGCGCGCTCGCGGGCGGCGGCCAACAGCGCATCTTCTGATATCGACCCCTCGGCGTGCGCGCAGAGTGAATCGGCTCGACTGGGGGCCGCCTGGCCGGGGGTTGCTGAGTCGGTGGCGTCCATGCCCCGCAGCGTATTCCAATTCGCGGCGCCGTCAGGCAGGCGCGCGGAGATTGGGGGCTCGGACGACACGCCCGGCGCCCGCGGGGCGACGAAGCTCACCCGGCACCCGATCCGCCCTGTTCAACACAGGTTACGATCTCATTTCTCAGCCAAACCTCAGATTGCTCCTATGCCCCGCATACGCCGGTGCGCGACGGTATCCGTATGGAACGCGGGGTGCGCCGGGACGGGAATAGACCGCGCCGGAATGGGAATACCGGGTTGCAGCTGCGCGTTGACGTCGTCGACGAACTGCCGAGTTTGGGCGGCAGGGTAAATCCGGAGGATCCGATCAACACATCCCTTTTGAGCCCGACCACGATGTCGCACGCCCAGGACCGCCGGGACGACGAATGGGTGGTGGAAAACACGGACGCGTTACAGGGCACCGCGGTGTTCGACGCGACCGGGGACAAGGCGACGATGCCGTCATGGGACGAGCTGGTACGCCAGCACGCCGACCGGGTGTACCGCCTGGCTTACCGCCTCTCCGGGAACCAGCACGACGCCGAGGACCTCACCCAGGAGACCTTCATCCGGGTCTTCCGATCGGTGCAGAACTACCAGCCCGGGACCTTCGAAGGCTGGCTGCACCGCATCACCACCAACCTGTTCCTCGACATGGTGCGCCGGCGCGCCCGCATCCGAATGGAGGCGCTGCCCGAGGACTACGACCGGGTGCCCGCCGACGAGCCCAACCCCGAGCAGATCTACCACGACGCACGGCTCGGGCCCGACCTGCAGGCCGCGCTGGACTCGCTGCCGCCGGAGTTTCGCGCCGCGGTGGTGCTGTGTGACATCGAGGGCCTGTCGTACGAGGAGATCGGCGCCACGCTGGGTGTGAAGCTGGGCACCGTGCGCAGCCGCATCCACCGTGGACGTCAGGCGCTGCGTGACTACCTGGCCGCGCACCCCGAAACCGGCGCCCTGCGCGCGCAATCGGCGTAACAGCACGACATAGCCGGACCGAAATCCAGCGGTTTCACGCGCTGAGGCGCGGTATCGGGCACCGCCTCGCGCTACATTCGTGGGTAGGCGGCTGTTAGGTCGCGCGAAAGGAGCTGGTGATGGCCGACCGAGGAGAGGTGTTTCGCCGCGCGTTCTCCTGGCTGCCCGCCCAGTTCGCCTCCCAGAGCGATGCACCGGTCGGCGCGCCGCGCCGCTTCGGTTCCACCGAGCACCTGTCCACCGAGGCGATCGCAGCGTTCGTCGACGGTGAGCTGCGGATGAACGCACACTTGCGCGCCGCGCACCACCTCTCGCTGTGCCCCGAATGCGCGGCCGAGGTCGAAGACCAGAGCCGGGCCCGCGCCGCTCTGCGTGACTCCCGCCCGATCCGCATCCCCAGCACGCTGCTCGGATTGCTCTCCGAGATCCCGCACTACCCGGCCGACGACGACGCCGGGAGCCCTTCGGAGCACCGCGCGGCCGACCGTTTCGCCGCGCGCGATCCCCGCGATCAGCGCAAGCGCCGGTAATTGACAGCCTTGTCGCCGCGCGCAGCCGCACATTCATGCTCATCAGCGCCGTCCCGTGGATACTAGGGTGGACACGGACAACGGCGGGGCGGCGTAACGCGCCCGGTAAACGGCCTGTCTCGAGCGCTCAAGAAGAGAATCCAAGAGGGATAACGTGACCTCCGACGGCAATGACAGCGGCAACGACAGCGGCAACGCGGACGCCAGGGGCGGACAGCGCCTAGCGCCGCGTCCCATCTCCCGGCCACCGGTCGACCCCGCATCGCGTCAGCTGTTCAGCCGCCCCGACGGGCTGCAGGGATCCTTTGTGGCCGAGCGCGTTCGCCCGCCGAAGTACCGCGACCAGTCCGAGTTCGCGCCCTACGACCAACCGGCCGACCCGGTCCTTCAGGAAGCGTTCAGCCGGCCCGTCGGGACCGTGGATACGCTGCAGCGGCACCCCATTGATTCGGGTGCGCTGGCCGCCGAGCGGGACGGCGCCCAGACCGACGAGGCCGACGATCCCTGGCGGGATCCCGCGGCCGCGGCCGCCCTGGGGACGCCGGCGGTAGCCCCGCCGGCCCCGCGGACCGCGCTGGGCTACGGCGGCAAGCTCGGGGTGCGCGACGTGCTGTTCGGGCGCAAGGTGTCCTACCTGGCGCTGGGTGTGCTGCTGCTGGTCGCGCTGCTGATCGGGGCGCTCGGCGGCGTGATCGGTAACAAGACGGCCGAGGTGGTCGAGGCGTTCACCACCTCCAAGGTGACGCTGTCGACGGGCGGCAACACCGAACAGCCGGCGGGCCGGTTCGCGAAGGTGGCGGCCGCCACCGCCGGCGCCGTGGTGACCATCGAGTCCAAGAGCGACCAGGAGGGCATGCAGGGCTCCGGCGTCGTCATCGACGGCCGCGGCTACATCGTCACCAACAACCACGTCATCTCCGAGGCGGCGAACAATCCCAGCCAGTTCAAGACGACCGTCGTCTTCAACGACGGCAAGGAGGTGCCCGCCAACCTGGTGGGCCGCGACCCCAAGACCGACCTGGCCGTGCTCAAGGTGGACAACGTCGACAACCTGACCGTGGCCCGGCTCGGTGATTCCGACAAGGTGCGCGTCGGCGACGAGGTGCTCGCCGCGGGCTCGCCGCTGGGGCTACGCAGCACGGTGACCCACGGCATCATCAGCGCGCTGCACCGCCCCGTCCCGTTGTCCGGGGAGGGATCCGACACCGACACCGTCATCGATGCCCTCCAGACCGACGCGTCGATCAATCACGGCAACTCCGGCGGCCCGCTGATCGACATGGACTCCCAGGTGATCGGCATCGACACCGCGGGCAAGTCGCTGTCTGACAGCGCGAGCGGGCTGGGCTTCGCGATCCCGATCAACGAGGCCAAGCAGGTCGCCCAGACGCTGATCAAGGACGGCAAGATCGTGCACCCGACGCTCGGTGTCAGCACCCGGTCGGTGAGCAACGCGATCGCGTCCGGCGCCCAGGTCGCCAACGTCAAGGCGGGCAGCCCCGCGCAAAAGGGCGGGATGCTGGAGAACGACGTGATCGTCAAGGTCGGCAACCGCAACGTCGCCGACGCCGACGAGTTCGTCGTCGCGGTGCGACTGCTGACCATCGGCCAGGACTCCCCGATCGAGGTGGTCCGCGACGGTCGCCACGTCACGCTGACCGTGAAACCCGACCCGGACGGCGGCTAGTGTTCGGCAACCTGAGCTGGGAGCACATCTTCGTCCTCGTGGTGGTCGGCCTGGTGATCCTGGGCCCGGAGCGGCTGCCGGGCGCCATCCGCTGGACGTCGACCGCGCTGCGGCAGGCGCGCGACTACCTCAGCGGCGTGACCAACCAGCTGCGCGAGGACATCGGGCCCGAGTTCGACGACCTGCGGGCCCCGCTCTCAGAGCTGCAGAAGCTGCGAGGTATGACGCCGCGCGCCGCGCTGACCAAGCACCTGCTGGACGGCGACGACTCGTTCTTGACCGGAAACTTCGACCGGCCGGTCAACGGGGCCCCGGCGCAACCCGTCGCGCCGCCGCAGCCGGCGAAGCCCGAGAACCACACCGGGCCGGCGCCGTTCGACGCCGACGCGACCTGACCCGTCAGCGGCGGGTGGGGTCCAGCCCCAGTGACACGCCCGCCAGCCCGCGCCGCCGCGACGACAGGCTGTCGGCCACGCCGCGCAGTCCCTTGCCCACCGGGGAGTCGGGGGCGCTGAGCACGATCGGAACGCCCGAATCGCCGGCGGCCACCAGCGCCGGGTCCAGCGGGATCTGACCCAGCAGCGGCACGTCGGCGCCGACGGCGCGCGACAGGCGCTCGGCGACCTGCTGGCCGCCGCCCTCGCCGAACACCTGCATCGTGGTGCCGTCGGGCAGCGTCAGCCCGGACATGTTCTCCACCACGCCGACGATGCGCTGGCGGGTCTGCAGCGCGATGCTGCCGGCGCGCTCGGCGACCTCGGCCGCGGCCAGCTGCGGCGTCGTGACCACAACGATCTCCGCGTTGGGGATCAGCTGGGCCACCGAGATGGCGACGTCGCCGGTTCCCGGTGGCAGGTCGAGCAGCAGGATGTCCAGGTCACCCCAGTAGACGTCGGCCAAAAACTGCTGCAACGCCCGGTGCAGCATCGGCCCGCGCCACACGACCGGGGTGTTGCCCTCGGTGAACTGGGCGATCGAGATGACCTTCACCTCGTGGGCGATGGGTGGCAAGATCATCGACTCGACCTGGGTGGGCCGGTCGGTGCTGCCCATCATCCGCGGGATGGAGTGGCCGTGGATGTCGGCGTCGAGCACGCCGACCGACATACCGCGGGCGGCCATCGCCGCGGCCAAATTGACCGTGACGGTGGACTTGCCCACCCCGCCTTTGCCTGAGGCGACGGCATAGACGCGGGTCAGCGAGTTGGGCTGGGCGAACGGGATGACGGGTTCGCGCGCGTCCCCGCGCAGCTGCTTGCGCAGCTCGGTGCGCTGCTCGTCGCTCATCACGTCCAGGCTGACCTTCACCGCCCCGGTGCCCGGTACGTCGCTGACCGCCTTGGTGACGCGCTCGCTGATCTCGGACTTCTTCGGGCAGGCGGCGGTGGTCAGGTAGATAGCCACGTGCACGCCGCCGTCCGGTTGGACATCGACGCTCTTGACCATCCCGAGTTCGGTGATGGGGCGGCGCAATTCGGGGTCGATGACCTTCCCCAGGGCGGCGCGGATGGCGGCGCTGAGGTCGGCTTTCGAACCAGGAGAGTCAGGACGGGGCATCACGCCGAGTGTAGGCGTGCGCGATTGCCGGCCGGTCAGCCGCCCGCGGCGGGGCCGGCGAGCTTGGGCGATGGCGGCGCTCCGGCGGCGGGTCCCGGGGCACCCGCACCGGCGGCCGGGGCCGGCGGCATCGCGGCCGGCGGGATGGCGGCCGGTGGGATGGCAGCCGGAGGGGGTGACCCGAACGGCGGTGACCCGAACGGCGGTGACCCGAACGGCGGCGACCCGAACGGCGGTGGCGGCCCATCCGGTTGCATGCCCGGCGCCGGGCTTTGCGGACCGATGCAGATCACCGTGCAGCCGGGCAGCCGCGTCGGGGCCTGCTGCGGCGTGGGTTGCATCCACGGGAACATCGGCTGCTGAGTCAGAGTGGGCGGCGCCCCGCTCAGGTCGATGATCGGGGTCCGCGCGAACGGATCGTCGGACGGCAGGCCGATGACGTTCATCGGCAGGTTCGGCCCGAGTCCCTCCGGATTCTCGTCGTGCGCGTTGCCGAGCGGCGGGGGCGGCCCGGTCATCGGCGGCAGGTCGACCGGGACCACGCCGGTGGCGTACGCCGCGGCCCAGCCCAGCACGTTCTGCGCGTAGGCCATCGAGTTGTTGTAGCGCAGGATCGCGGACATCACTTGCGTCGAGTCGCGCAGGTTCAGCCCACCGCTGCACAGGTAGCGGGCCGCCGCGAGCGCGGAATCGAACAGGTTCTGCGGATCGGCCGTCCCGTCGCCCTTACCGTCGACCGCGTAGCGCGCCCACGTGCCGGGCAAGAACTGCATCGGCCCCATGGCGCGCGCGTAGTTGGGGCGATTGCCGACGCTGCTCTGCAGGATCACCTCGTTGCCCGGCAGCGAGCCGTCCAGCGCGGGGCCGTAGATGGGGACGACGGCGGTGCCGCGCACCTCGACGGCGCCGCCGCCCGCGTGGCCCGACTCGATGCGCCCGATCCCGGCCAGCAAGTTCCAGCTGACCCCGCAGCCCGGCGCGGCGATGGACATCTTCTGTTCGGCGCTGCGGTAGGCGGCCAGGGCGATGGACGGAATGCCCAGCGCCCCACGGGCATTCACGATCATCGGCGGCGGCGGCGCGGACGGCGCGGCCTCGGCGACGTGGAACGCGGTCGGCGAACGCTCGATGGAGATGACGACCGGGCCGGAAACATCGGGGAGCGCCGGAGACACCGCGGCGACCGGGGCGACGGCCGCGCTAACCGCCGAGGGGCGGTGAACCGGCGGGAGGTGTCCGTGAAAAGGGGGCGCCGCGCCCCCGACGGCCCCCGCGAGCACCAACGGGGTAATCGCCGCCACGCCGAAAGCCGGCGTCCGCGTCAAGCGAAGTGTTCGCTGCCGGACCGCCGCAGCGGCCGGGCGTGCACCCCACCGTCCCCCAATGCGCACTCGGCCGTCCTAAGGTCGGGAAACTACCGGCTTAGCTTCGTGAACCAGATCACAATACATAACCCGCGTGACGGGAGTGGCGCAATGGCGAATTGATAATTACCGGGATTTCTTTGCGGACCGCTCCAAGTCGTCACCCGTCGGTACCGCCGCCCCATCCGTGCTTTCCGGTTGTAGCGCCGTCAGCATAGTGCGCAGGTCTTCCAGCTCGTGCCGCAGGTATTCACGCGTCACCACCTCGCCGACGGCCAGCCGCAAGGCGGCCAGCTCACGGGCCAGATACTCGGTGTCGGCCTTGGTCTGCGCGGCGCGACGGCGGTCCTCTTCGAGCGCTACCCGGTCCCGGTTCTCCTGGCGATTCTGGGCCAGCAGGATCAGCGGCGCCGCGTAGGCGGCCTGCGTCGAAAAGGCCAGGTTGAGCAGGATGAAGGGGTAAGGGTCCCAGCGCAGTTCGAGCGCGAAGATGTTCACCGCTATCCAGACCAGCACCACGACCGTCTGAATCAGCAGGTAGCGGCCCGTGCCGAAGAACCGTGCGATCGACTCGGTGATCTGCCCGACGGCATCGGGATCGACGCGCGGGGAGTACCTGCGCGACGTCCGCGGGGTGTTCAGCCGTCGCGGTGCGGTTGATCTGCTCACGCGGAGCCTCCCAGTCTTTCGAGCCGGCCGCCGGTGTCGAGCTGCTGGACATCCGCGCGCCAGTCGTGCGGCAGCAGGTGATCGAGCAGGTCGTCGACGGTGACCGCCCCCACCAGGTGGTTCTGGCCGTCCAGCACCGGTCCACAGACCAGGTTGTACGCAGCGAGGTAGCGGGTCACCGCGGCCAGGGGAGTCTCCGGCGTCAGGGTGAGCAGGTCACTATCGACGATCCCGCCGACCAGCTCGCTCGGCGGCTCGCGGAGCAGCCGCTGCAGCGGCACGCAGCCCAGGTAGCGCCCGGTGGGGGTGGCCGTCGGCGGGCGCGCCACGAACACCATCGACGACAGGGCGGCGGTGAGGTCGGGGTCGCGGACCCGGGCCAGCGCCTCGGCGACGGTGGTGTCGGGGGTCAGCACCACCGGATCGGAGGTCATCAACCCGCCGGCGGTGTCGGGGGAGTGTTTCAACAGCCTTCGCACCGGGGCGGATTCGTCCGGGTCCATCCGGGTCAACAGCATCTCGGCATCGGTCGGATTCAGCACGCCGAGCAGGTCGGCGGCGTCGTCGGGATCCATCTCCTCGAGCACGTCGGCCGCGCGTTCGGTGCCCATCTGCGACAACACGTCGGCCTGCTCGGACTCCGGCAGCTCCTGCAGAATGTCGGCCACCCGTTCGTCGCCGAGCGCTTTGAACACCTCGTAGCGCCGCTTGGGCGGCAGGCCGCGGATGGTGTCGGCGACGTCGACGGCGCGGCGTCCCTCGAACTGGTTGAGTAGCTGCGCCACCGCCTGGCCCGGCATTGCCAGCGCCGACGGGGTCAGCCCCTGCACGCTCTGCCAGTCGACCACGTGCACGGGGCCTCGGCGCCGCAGCCGCCGCTGGGTGCGGACGGCGACCCGGGTCACCAGCCAGTCGCGGGTCCGGGCCTGCTCGATGCCCAGGTCGGTGACCACGACGTCAACCCCGGCCAGTTCCGGCAGTTCGGGATCGTTGACCTTCACCTGGGTGTCGAGGACCTGGCCGATAGCCAGCACTTCGCCCGGGCGCTGCTCGAAGTGGCGCAGCGAGACGTTCCCCGTGTTGAGCGTCACCGCGTCGGGCTCGATCGCCGCGACCCGCAGCATCGGGATGAAAATGCTGCGGCGGGTGGCCAGATCGACAACCAGTCCCAGGACGCGCGGTTGCTGGCGCACGATGCTGATGCTGATCACGACGTCCCGGATGCGCCCGAAGTTTTCGCCGAGCGGTCCCAACACCAACATCCGCGCCAGCCGCGCGATGTACACCCTGTTGACCGATGCCATGCAAGAGAGCCTAAGCAGCCGCCGGCCGGTTGGCAGGCGGCCATGCCGCGGCGTGCCCGCTAACGCGAATGCATGCTGAACATCGCGATGATCAAGAAGACCACCAGCGTGCCGATGCCGATCACGATGCCGGCGATCGCCAGGCCGTAGCCGGCCTGGCGGGTCTGCTTGATCTGGTTCAGCGCGATCACGCCCAGCACGATGGCCACGATCGAACCGATGAAACAGCACAGGAAGCCGGTGAACGACGAGATGAGCGACGCGATGGCCAGCGCGTTCGTCCCGGATTGCATCGCTCCCTGGTAGTCCGGTACGGGGTAATAGCCATCCGGATACCCACCGGGATAAGGGGGCGGCCCGTAGCCGCCGGGTGGGGCGGGCGCCGGCCCGGGTTGGCCAACTTCGACGCGCCCAACCTGCGCCGCCCCGCGCGGCCGGGGGCGCGGCGGCCGCCC
>NZ_LZIR01000034.1 GCF_001667035.1 Mycobacterium sp. 852002-51057_SCH5723018 | reverse complement strand
GCTACGCACCGCCGCCGCCCGGGCCAGCGATCCGCACCCTGCCCACGGAGGCCTACGCCCCGTGGGTTTCGCGAGCGCTGGCCTTCGTCATCGACTACCTGCCGTACGTCGTCCTGCAGGCCATCGGGTCGTGGATCATGTTCGCCACCCAGCAGTCGGGGTGCGTCACCGATGTCACCCAGTACACCGTGAACCAGTACTGCGCGACCCAGGACTCCACCACCGGCGTGCTGGCGCAGTGGTTGGCGACGCTGATCGGTCTGGGCTACCTGGTGTGGAACTACGGCTACCGCCAGGGCACCACGGGGTCGAGCGTCGGCAAATCGGTGACGAAGATCAAAGTGGTCAGCGAGGTCACCGGCCACCCCATCGGTTTCGGGATGTCGGTCGTTCGCCAGATCGCGCACATCGTCGACGCGATCGTCTGCTTCATCGGTTTCCTTTTGCCGCTGTGGGATTCCAAGCGGCAGACGCTGGCCGACAAGATCATGTCGACGGTGGTCCTGCCGATCGAACAATGACGGCGTTGCGTGGTGACGGAGCCGGGGCCGCGGCTGTCACTAGGCTTGTCGTCGATGAGCGACGACCGTAACGGCCACCACGGGTTCAACGGGCTAGCCACCAAGGCCATCCACGCCGGCTACCGTCCGGATCCGGCGACCGGGGCGGTCAACGCCCCGATCTATGCGAGCAGCACCTTCGCCCAGGACGGTGTCGGGGGCCTGCGCGGGGGATTCGAATACGCGCGCACCGGCAACCCGACCCGGGCCGCGCTGGAGGCTTCGCTGGCCGCCGTCGAAGACGGCGCGTTCGGTCGGGCGTTCAGTTCGGGGATGGCCGCCACCGACTGCGCCCTGCGGGCGCTGCTGCGGCCCGGCGACCACGTGGTCATCCCCAACGACGCCTACGGCGGCACCTTCCGGCTGATCGACAAGGTGTTCACGCAGTGGAATGTCACCTATACGCCGGTGGGGCTGTCCGACCTGGACGCCGTCCGCGCCGCCATCACGCCGCAGACCCGGCTGGTGTGGGTGGAAACCCCGACCAATCCGTTGCTGTCCATCGCCGACATCGCGGGCCTCGTCCGGCTGACGGCCGAGCTCGGCACACAACGCTCGGCAAAGGTGTTGGTGGACAACACGTTTGCTTCACCGGCCCTACAACAGCCGTTGCCGCTGGGCGCCGACGTCGTGCTGCACTCGACGACCAAATACATCGGCGGCCATTCCGACGTGGTGGGCGGCGCGTTGATCACCAACGATCAAGAGCTGGACGACGCGTTCGCCTTCCTGCAGAACGGGACCGGCGCGGTGCCGGGGCCGTTCGACGCCTACCTGACGATGCGCGGCCTGAAAACGTTGGTGCTGCGGATGCAGCGACACAGCGAAAACGCGTTGGCCATAGCGGAATTCCTCGCCGGGCATCCCGCGGTGAGCACGGTTTTATACCCGGGCCTGCCCGGCCACCCGGGGCACGACGTCGCCGCGCGGCAGATGCGCGGCTTCGGCGGCATGGTGTCGGTGCGCATGCGCGGCGGCCGGCAAGCCGCCGAAGATCTGTGCGCCCGCACCGAGGTGTTCATCCTGGCCGAGTCGCTGGGCGGCGTCGAGTCGCTGATCGAGCACCCGAGCGCCATGACGCACGCGTCGACGGCCGGTTCTCAGCTGGAAGTGCCCGACGACCTGGTCCGCCTGTCGGTCGGCATCGAAGACGCCGAGGACCTGCTGGCCGACCTCGACCAGGCGCTGGCCTAGCGGCGAGCAGACGCTAGGAGTGGTACGGCTCCGCGCTGACCAGCGTGACCTCGACGGTGTTGCCGTTGGGCACGGTATAGCTGCGGGTCTCGCCCACCTTGGCGTCGATCAGGGCGCCACCCAGCGGCGAATTCGGTGAGTACACCTCGAGCTTGCCGTCGTTGATGCCCTCCTGGCGGGTGGCGATCAAGAACGTCTCGGTGTCGGACTCGTCGCCGTTGTAGTACACCTTGACCACCGAACCGGGCAGCGCGACGCCGGACTGCTTGGGCGCCTCGCCGACCTTGGCGTTGTTGAGCAAGTCCTGCAATTGGCGGATGCGGGCCTCCTGCTGACCTTGCTCTTCACGCGCCGCGTGGTACCCGCCGTTCTCGCGCAGGTCACCCTCCTCGCGGCGGTCGTTGATTTCCGCGGCGATGACCGGACGATTGGCGATCAGCTGCTCGAGCTCGGCCTTGAGTCGGTCATGTGACTCCTGGGTCAGCCAGGTCACCTGGATATCCGTCATCTCGTCGTGCTCCTCGTTATTGTCGTTCCGCGTTTCGCGCAAGCCTCAAGATCCCCGCCGCCGGAGTGCCCGGGTCCCACCCCGCCTACCGCCGCTCCGTTCTGCTCGCGGCCTTTAATGCAGCAATACACGGTCCCATACGGAACCGTGCATTCACCCATGTTACCACCGCGCAAACAATTGATGACGCCATATTCGCAGTTCGGCCTCCGCTGATCAGCCCGGGCGCAGGTAGCCCGGCACGTCGGCGCCGCACCCGTAGACGTCCGCCATCACCGGCGGCTTGCTGGACTTCACCGTGGTCGTCACCTGCACGGTTCCCTGGTCTGACGGCGGGACCAGGACCTCGCGCCGGCCCGTCTCGCTGCCGTCCTTGGCGCGCACCCGCACGATGCAGTCGACCGGCCGCGACGGGTCGGATCGCGTCACGCTGATCGTTACCGACGCCGTCTCGTCGTCGATCACCTGGTAGCCGGCCAGCGAGCCCGCGACCTCGCTGGTGCCGAGCCGTTGGTAGCCGACGACGGCCACCACGACACCGGCGCCGACGACCAGCACCCCCAGGCCGATCACCACGCGGCGCCGCGAGACGCGCGACAGCCGCGAACGCCCGTAGCGGGCCTCGGGGCGCCGAAGGGGAGTTTCGCTCATGCCTGGGTATGCCTGGACTGTGGCTGCCGGACGCCTGCCGACAGAATGCAACGATCGAAACTGGAATTATAGGGTCGCTTCTAGCTCTTCAGTGAAGACCAGGGAATCGACAAGGGGGCACGTGAGCAAGCTGCGGTTGATGGCGGTGCACGCCCACCCGGACGACGAGTCCAGCAAGGGTGCGGCGACGCTGGCCCGCTACGCCGACGAGGGTCATCGGGTGCTGGTGGTGACGTTGACCGGCGGCGAGCGCGGCGAGATTCTCAACCCCGCGATGGACCTGCCCGACGTGCTGGAACACATGGCCGAGATCCGCCGCGACGAAATGGCCAAGGCCGCCGAGATCCTCGGCGTGGAACACACCTGGCTGGGATTCGTCGACTCGGGCTTGCCCAAGGGCGACCCGCCGCCACCGCTGCCCGAGGGCTGCTTCGCGCTGGTGCCGCTGCAGGAGCCCGTCGAGGCGCTGGTGCGGGTGATCCGCGAGTTCCGGCCACACGTGATAACCACCTACGACGAAAATGGCGGCTACCCGCATCCCGATCACATTCGCTGCCACCAGGTTTCGGTCGGCGCCTTCGAGGCGGCCGGCGACTACGCCCGCTTCCCCGACGCCGGCGAGCCGTGGGCGGTGTCCAAGCTGTACTACGTGCACGGCTTCCTGCGGGCGCGCATGCAGCTGCTGCACGACGAATTCGTCAAACACGGCCAGCAGGGCCCGTTCCAAAAGTGGCTCAAGCACTGGGATCCCGAGCATGACCCGTTCGAGTCGCGGGTGACGACGCGCGTCGAGTGCTCGGCATATTTCAGCCAGCGCGACGACGCGTTGCGCGCGCACGCCACCCAGATCGACCCGAACGCCGAGTTCTTCGCCGCCCCGATCGAATGGCAGCAGCGGCTATGGCCGACCGAGGAATTCGAGTTGGCCCGTTCCCGCCTTCCCGTCAAACTGCCCGAGGACGATCTGTTCGCCGGAATCGAGGGCGACGAGTGAACCACCATCTGCTGCGGGCGATCGCCGACGCACCCCACAATCACGGCCCCGACTTCGGCAAGGCCAGCCCGGTGGGGCTGCTGGTCGTGGTGCTGCTGTTGATCGCCACCCTGTTCCTTTTGCGATCGATGAACCGCCAGCTGAAGAAGGTGCCCGACTCGTTCGACCCCAAGCACCCCGAGCCGGACCAGGCCGCCGACGAGGGCACCGATGCGGTCGGCGACGAGGGACCCGAGCAGCCCCCCGGGCAGCCGAATGGGCCGGCGCGGGGACCGGGACCCGGCGATGAGCCCGGCTGAATCTTCGTCGACGAACACCCTCGGGCTGGCGACGAGCCCGTATCTGCGCCAGCACGCCGACAACCCGGTGCATTGGCAGCAGTGGACGCCGCAGTCGCTGGCCGATGCCGCCGCGCGGGACGTGCCGATCCTGCTGTCGATCGGCTACGCCGCCTGCCACTGGTGCCACGTCATGGCCCACGAATCGTTTGAAGACGACGAGGTGGCCGCCGTGATGAACGCCGGATTCGTATGCATCAAGGTCGACCGCGAGGAACGGCCGGACATCGACGCGGTCTACATGAACGCCACCGTCGCGCTCACCGGCCACGGCGGGTGGCCGATGACGTGTTTCCTGACGCCGGACGGCCGGCCCTTCTTCTGCGGCACGTACTACCCGAAAGACTCGTTCCTGCAGCTTCTTTCGGCCGTCTCCGCCACCTGGCGGGACCGGCGGGGCGAGGTCGAAGAGGCGTCGGACCGGATCGCCGGCGAGCTGCGCGACATGACCTCGGGACTGCCTGGGGGCGGACCCCGCGTCGAGCCGGCGTTGTGTGACCACGCCGTCGCGGCCGCGCTGCGCGACCAGGACACGGTGCACGGCGGGTTCGGTGGCGCGCCCAAGTTCCCGCCGTCGGCGCTTCTCGAGGCGCTGCTGCGCAACCACGAGCGCACCGGATCGGCGGCGGCGCTTCAGGCGGTGCAGCGCACCGGCAACGCGATGGCCCGCGGCGGCATCTACGACCAGCTTGCCGGCGGCTTCGCCCGCTACAGCGTCGACAACGCTTGGGTGGTGCCGCATTTCGAGAAGATGCTCTACGACAACGCGCTGCTGCTGCGCTGCTACGCCCACTGGGCCCGGCGGACCGGAGATCCGCTGGCGCGCCGGGTCGCCGCCCAGACCGCGGGGTTCCTGCTCGACGAGCTGGCGGACGGCGGGATGTTCATCTCGTCGCTGGACGCCGACGCCGCCGGCCGCGAGGGCCTGACCTACGTCTGGACGCCCGGGCAGCTGACCGAGGTGCTCGGCGCCGACGACGGACGCTGGGCCGCAGAGGTTTTCGCGGTCACCCGGACCGGCACGTTCGAACACGGCAGCTCGGTGCTGCAGCTGCGCGCCGACCCCGACGATCCGCAACGATTCGAGCGGGTGCGGACCGCGCTGCTGGCCGCCCGGCTCACCCGCCCCCAGCCCGGCCGCGACGACAAGGTGGTCACCTCCTGGAACGGGCTGGCGGTCACCGCGCTGGCCGAGGCCAGCGTGGCCCTGGGGGAACCGGAATTGGCCCAAGCGGCGCGGCGCTGCGCGACGGCGCTGCTGGACACCCACGTCGTCGACGGCCGGCTGCGGCGCGCCAGCCTCGCCGGAGTGGTCGGCGACAGCGCCGCCATCCTGGAGGATCACGCCATGCTGGCCACCGGGCTGCTCGCGCTGTACCAGCTGAACCCGGAGGCGCCGTGGCTGGCCG
Organism: Mycobacterium sp. 852002-51057_SCH5723018; assembly: GCF_001667035.1. GTDB lineage: Bacteria > Actinomycetota > Actinomycetes > Mycobacteriales > Mycobacteriaceae > Mycobacterium. Next base: position 47,550 of record NZ_LZIR01000034.1, on the reverse strand, counting down.
CGGCGACCGAGCTGCTGGACACCGCGCTGCGCCACTTCGCCGACCCGCAGCGCCCCGGCCGCTGGTTCGACACCGCCGACGACGCCGAGCGGTTGGTGCTGCGGCCCGCCGACCCGCTGGACGGGGCGACGCCGTCGGGTGCGTCGTCGATCACCGAAGCGCTGCTGACGGCGGCGCACCTGGTCGACGGCGACAGCGCTGGGCGATACCTGCAGGCGGCGGACGACTCCCTCAGCGCACATGCGGTGCTGCTCGAGCGCGCGGCGCGCTCCGCCGGACATTGGCTGGCCGTCGCCGAGGCCGCCGTGCGCGGACCCCTGCAGATCGCGGTCGTCTGTGACCCGGCGCGGTCGGCATTGCTGGCCGACGCGCGACGGCTGGCGCCCGGCGGGGCGATCGTCGTGGGCGGGGAGACGGACTCGTCGGCGCTGCTGGTCGGCCGGGACCGGCTGGACGGCGCCGACGCCGCGTACGTGTGCCGCGGGCGGATCTGTGACCTACCGGTGTCCCGGGCCACCGAACTGGCGGCCGCCCTGGGTGTTTCGGGCCGGTAGCCCGGCGGCTACCCTGCGCCCATGCCGAATGCCGACAGGGCCCCCGCGATCACCGAGACCGTCAACCGCTACATCGAGCTGGTCGCCAAGGGCAGCGCCGACGAGCTCGTCGAGCTCTACGCCGACGACGCGACCGTCGAGGATCCGGTCGGCGGCGAGGTGCACATCGGGCATCAGGCGATCCGCCGCTTCTACTCCGCGGTCAACGACGTGCAGCGCGAATGCGAGCTGCTGTCGCTGCGGGTGGCCGGCAACGAGGCGGCCTTCCAGTTCCGGGTGACCGCGACCGCCGGCGAGCACCGGATGGTGATCGAGCCGATCGACGTGATGGTCTTCGACGACCGCGGCAAGGTCACCGCGATGAAGGCCTACTGGTCGGCGGCCGACGTCAGGCAGCTTTAGCGGGGATCAGGCCGGGTGGCCGACGTAGAAAACGGCGAGCCACATGGCGATGTAGTGCAGGATCGCCGCGATCGCGGTGAAGGCGTGGAAGAACTCGTGATACCCGAACGTCTTCGGCCACGGGTCCGGCCAGCGCAGTCCATACAGTAGGCCACCGATGCTGTACAGCGCGCCGCCGACGGCCAGCAGCACCATGGCGGCCACCCCGGCGGTGTGAATGATGGTGGGGGCGTACCACACCGCCACCCAGCCCAACAGCAGATACAGCGGCACGCCGACCCAGCGCGGCGCAGCGGGCCAGCACACCTTCAGCGCGATGCCCGCCAGCGCGCCGCCCCACACGATCCACATCACCAATCGCCCATCGGCGGGAGGCATCGCCAGCATCGCAAACGGCGTGTAGCTGCCCGCGATGAACAGGAAGATCATCGAATGGTCGAGCCGTTTCATCCGCTTGCGGGCGGCCTCCGACTTCCAGTTCACGCGGTGGTAGGTGGCGCTCACGGCGAACATCGCCACCGTGGTCAGGGCGTAGGCAAACGTCGTAAGTCCGGCGCGGGTGGATGCCACCGGCCACGACACCGACACCAGAGTCGCTCCGCAGATGACCGCCAGCCACGCGGAGTAGAAGTGGATCCAGCCGCGCATGCGGGGCTTTTCCAGGGTCTGGGCAGCACCTTCGACGACTTGTTCGACGGTGTTGCCCGGCATGATTGCCTGCGATTCGGCCTCCGAATTCTTGAACGCGCTGGTCTGGGTGCTCATGTTCTCCTGTTGCCTTGTCGTGCAGGTCGGGAATTGCCGGTGGCTGCTCTCAATCCAGAGTAATAGGGAATAGTCACGACACGGCGTCGCCGTGCGGTGACATTGCGTGCGATGTGGACCGGAAACTGGTGCCGCTCACAGTAGGGTGGAGCTTCGTGGAGATCATCCCGCCACGGCTCAAAGAGCCGTTGTACCGCGTCTACGAGCTGCGGCTGAGGCAGGGTCTGGCCGCCTCCAAATCCGAGCTGCCCCGCCATATCGCGGTCCTGTGCGACGGGAACAGGCGATGGGCGCGCAACGCCGGTTACGACGACGTGAACTACGGCTACCGGATGGGTGCGGCCAAGATCGCCGAGATGCTGCGCTGGTGCCAAGAGGCCGGCATCGAGATGACCACCGTGTACCTGCTGTCCACCGAGAACCTGCAGCGCGATCCCAACGAGCTGGCCGGGCTCATAGAGATAATCACCGACGTGGTCGAGGAGATCTGCGCGCCCGCCAACCGCTGGAGCGTGCGCACCGTAGGGGATCTGGGGCTGATCGGTGAGGAACCGGCCCGCCGGCTGCGCGGCGCGGTGGAGTCCACCCCGGCCGTCGCGCCGTTTCACGTCAACGTCGCCGTCGGCTACGGCGGGCGCCGCGAGATCGTCGATGCGGTGCGCGCGTTGCTGAGCAAGGAACTGGCCAACGGGGCCACCGCCGAGGAGCTCATCGACGCGGTGACCGCCGATGGCATCTCCGAAAACCTTTACACCTCCGGGCAGCCCGACCCCGATCTGGTGATCCGCACGTCGGGCGAGCAACGACTGTCCGGGTTTCTGCTGTGGCAGAGCGCGTACTCGGAGATGTGGTTCACCGAGGCGCACTGGCCCGCGTTCCGCCGCGTGGACTTCCTGCGCGCGCTGCGCGACTACAGCCAGCGGCACCGCAGATATGGCAAGTAGCGTGCGGGCCGGCACGAATTAGACCCGTGCCACACTGGATGCATGGCTGCGCTGTCGGCGGTGGTTTTCACGCTGAGCGGGTGGCTGGGGTTGTATCTACTGGCCCGCGATCCCCGCAAGCCGGTGCTTGCGTTGGCGGCGATCGGACTCTGCGGTTTCGCGCTGGTGGTGGCGCTGGACGCGGTGCGCACGGGCGGCGCTTCGCATGCCGTCCTGCTCGGCCGGCTGGAGATCTATCTGGCCGCCGTGCCCAGCGTGGCGTGGTTTGCGGTGCTCGTCGAACTGTCCGTTCCGTGTGAGAGCTGGCGGGCGCGAAGCCGCGAGGTGCTGCTCATCGTCGGCGTCGCCGCGCTCACCCTGGTCGGCGCCACGATGGCGGGCAGCGTCGAAGGGCCGCTGCGGCCGGGCCATGTGCTGATGATGGCGGTGATCTCGGTGTCCACCCTGGGCGCGATGGTCTTCGCGGTCCGGCGATCCGACCAGCCGGTGTCCGTCGGCCGGCGCGGTTTGGGACTGGTCGTCGTTGCGACGCTGTTCTTCGCCCTGGCCAACGCCATCCTCATCATTCCGCTGGGCCTGGTGCCCAGCTGGCTGGCGCTGGCGTCCACCGGTTTCGACGTGCTGATGCTGGGTGTGGCCGTGGCCCTGTGGGACGCGTTCGACGAGGGCCAGGCGCTGCGCGCAGACATGCTTCGCTCCTTCGCGGGCTGCTCGGTGGTGGCACTCCTGTTCGGCGGCCAGGCGCTGATCGGCCTGGCCCTGACGCGGCACGAGCACACCGCCCGGACGGTGCTGACCGTGCTGTTGTTCACCACCCTGGCCATCGCCATCACGGTGCAGGTGCTGGCCGACCCGCTAGCCGGGCTGCTGGACCGGCTGGCCTTCTGGAAGTCGCCGACCCTGCGGGCGGACCGGGCCGCGTTGCGGCACACCGGGGCGGCGTTGCCGCTGCGCTCGGAGGACCCGTTGGTCGACGTCGACGACGAAGCCTTCGCCCGGCTCACCCGCCGGGCGCTCGGCCACTACGGTGACCTGACCAAGCTGGTCGCCAGCCCCCTGACCGCTTTGCCGGTGATCGACCAGCGGCTGGCGGCGCGGGATGCGCCCGATCACCCGCTGGAGCGGGCCAACGAGCTCAAGGCCGTTCTCGCCGACGGCATCGCGCGGCTCAAACCCCGCGACGGTGGTGAGTTCGGAACCACCGAGGAGTGGCGGTACTACAACTCGCTGTATTTCCCCTACGTCGTCGGGGTGCGTGCGTACGCGCAGAACGCCACCGCCGCCGGGTTGGATCCGATCGCCCGGCAGGCTTGGCAGTGGCTGGTGACCGAGGTCCCGCAGCGCTCGCTGCACAACTGGCAGAACGCCGCGGCCCGGCTCATCGCCGCGGACCTGCGCGGGCGGGTCCCGGTTCCCAGCGAATAGCCGCGCGCAAGTGCGGTAGGGCGCGCCGTCGTAACGTCGCTGCGACAAATCGCCCGAAATTTCACCGTGACGTTACGTCCGCGGCTCGCCAAGATGTGGCATCGGAATGACAACGTCGGTTGTAGTGGTCAATTCCGTCCGGGTCGATCAGTCTTGCAGTGGCACGGCGCCGAATACGTGGTGTGCGACTAACCGGTCCGCATGCGCCAACCCGAATATGCAAGGGGGCTCTATGTTTTCGTCGACCCTTCCGCCCGCCCAAGTCGTGCGGGTCATCGAAATGATCCGACATCATCTCGGTCAGCTGCACCGGCGGATGGTGCCTCCGCCGGCGGCGATGCTGGAAATGATCGCAGACGCCTGGGCCGCACAGGCGATTACCGCCGCGGCGGACCTCGGCATCGCCGACGCGCTGGCCAAGGGGCCGTTGTCGGCCGCCGAGTTGGCCGCTGTGGTGGACGCCAACGCTGACACCGTGAGTCGACTGCTCAGGGCCCTGATCAGCCGCGGCGTCTTCCGCCAATTGCGCGACGGCCGTTACGATCTCAACCCGCTGGCGGAGACCCTGCGTACCGACGGCAATGTCTCGCTGCGCGCCTTCGCCCGGTTCGTGGGCTCACCCCAGGAACGAGAGCATTGGAGCCACATCACCGAAGCGATTCGCACCGGCCGATCCGTTGTTCCCGGCCTGCGCGGTAAATCGATTTTCGAGTACCTGGCTGAAAACAAAGAACTCGACGAGATTTTCAATGACGCGATGACGGGCGTATCCGGGCTCGGGATCGAGGCGGTGACCGCCGGCTACGACTTCGGCCGGTACGCCACCATCGTCGACGTCGCTGGTGGGCACGGCCGGTTTCTGGCAACGATCTTGAACGCCACGCCGGGAGCCCGCGGCATTCTCTTCGACCAGCCCCACGTTGTCGCGGGCGCCCCGGCGCTGCTCGAGCAACTTCTGGTCGCCGACCGCGTCCAGGTGGTCGGCGGTTCGTTTTTCGACGCCGTGGCTGAGGGTGGCGACGCTTATGTCCTCAAACACATCATCCACGACTGGCCCGACGAAGAAGCGGTACAAATTCTCACCAACGTGCGCAAGGCGGCCGGGGCCGAGAAACACGTGCTGCTTGTCGAATTCGTCATTCCGCGGCACAACCGGGAATTCGTGGGTAAGTGGGTGGATCTGCAAATGCTCGTCGACGCAGGCGCGCGCGATCGCACCGCCCCCGAATATGGCCGACTTCTCAGCCGCGCCGGCTTTCGCATGACGCGGGTGGTGGAAACGGCCTCACCGGTCAGCATCGTTGAAGCGGTTGCCATCTAACCAGACGCTCGATTTCGCAAGGGAGGACTATGTTTTCGTTGAAGCTGCCACCCGCCCAGGTCGTGCCGGTCATCGAGATCATCCGGCATCGCATCGGTCAGCTGAGCCGGCGCATGGTCCCGCCACCGGCCGCGATGTTGGAAATGATCACGAATGCCTGGGCGGCGCAGGCGATTACCGCGGCGGCGGACCTCGGCATTGCCGATGCGCTGGCCAAGGGGCCGCTGTCGGCCGACGAGTTGGCCGCTGCGGTCAACGCCAACGCTGACACCGTCAGCCGACTGCTGCGGGCCTTGATCAGCCGGGGCGTTTTCCGTCAGCGTCGCGACGGGCGTTACGAGCTCACGCCGCTGGCGGAGACGCTGGGCACCGGCGGTGATGTGTCGCTGCGCGCCCTCGCCCGGTTTCTGGGTTCGCCCCAGCAGCGCGAACACTGGAGTCACCTCACCGACGCGATTCGTACCGGGCGGGCAGTCGTCCCCGAACTGCGCGGCAAACCCGTGTTCGAGTACCTGGCCGAGGAGCCGGAATTCGCCGCAATCTTCAACAGCGCGATGACGAGCATGTCCGAGCTCGCGATCGCGGCGGTGACTGCGGCCTACGACTTCAGCCGCTACGCCACCATCGTCGACGTCGGCGGCGGTCACGGGCGGCTGCTGGCCGCAATTCTGGAAGCCACTTCGCACGCCCGCGGCATCCTGTTCGACCTGCCACAAGTGGTCGCAGGAGCTCACGACATCCTTGCCGAACGCCACGTCCGAGACCGGGTGGAAGTTATTGCAGGGTCGTTCTTCGATGCCATACCCGACGGCGGTGACGCGTACGTGCTGAAGAACGTGATACACGACTGGCCCGACGACGACGCTGCGCACATTCTCGGCAACGTGCGCAAAGCGGCGGCCGCCGGGCATCACGTATTGCTTGTCGAATTCGTCATTCCGCGCCACAAGCGCGAATTTTTCGGCAAGTGGGCAGACCTGGAAATGCTCGTCGTGGCCGGTGCCCGCGAGCGCTCCACTGGCGAATATGCCCGGCTGCTCGACCGCGCCGGCTTCCGCATGAGCCGGGTAGTGAAAACGGCGTCACCGTTCAGCGTGGTCGAGGCGATCGCAATTTAGCGAAAATTGTCCCGGCATCCGGGAATAGCCCGGGGAAATGACCCGTAGTTGTACACGTGGCAGTAGTTGGCAGTGCCACGAGTCGATATGGCAGTGCTTCGGCGGCACGCTCAAACCTGTTCGACCGCCCCATTCCCGCCATCGCCGAGGAGTAATCACATGACATCTGCTTCTGATGCACCTGGTCTGCACACCCGACCCCTATACGACTCGACCGACTCCCTGCTGCGTTTCGCCATGCGCGCCGATGCCACGCTGACGGGATTCTGCGGCTTGGCCGTCGCCTTTTTCGCCGACCCGATCTCGTCGCTCACCGGCCTGGCCGCGGGGCAGGAATACGCCCTGGGCGCGTTCTTCGTGCTCTACGGCCTGGCGGTGTTCAGCCTGGCGGCGATGCCGAACCTGCGGCGCGCCGGCATCGGAGTCGTCGCGGCCAACATCGTGTACACGCTGGCCGCCTTCCTGGCCGGCTTCCTGCCCGACGAAGCCGTGCCTATGACGCCGACCGGCGTCGCCGCCACACTGGCCACCGGTGTTTACACCGCGGGGTTCGCCGGCCTGCAGTACCTGGGGGTGCGTCGCCTCGCGGCGTAACCAACCGGCCGAGCGGGGTCCTCTGGAGCGGGGGCCCCGCTCCGGGCGCCGCTACAGCTTGCGCAGACGCAGCCGGTTGATGGAGTGGTCGGCGTCCTTGCGCAGCACCAGGGTGGCGCGGGGACGGGTCGGCAGGATGTTCTCGACCAGGTTGGGCCGGTTGATCGACCGCCAGATCTCGCGCGCGGCAGCGACCGCCTTGGTGTCGTTGAGCGCCGAATAGTGGTGGAAGTGGGATTCCGGGTCGGCGAACGCCGTGCCGCGCAGCGACAAGAACCGCGACACGTACCACTGCTCGATGTCCTCGATCCGGGCGTCCACATAAAGCGAAAAGTCGAACAGGTCCGACACCATCAGTGTCGGACCCGTTTGCAATACGTTGAGGCCCTCCAGGATCAAGATGTCGGGGTGGCGGACCACTTGCTTGGCCCCCGGAATGATGTCGTATTTCAGGTGCGAATACACCGGCGCGCACGCGTAGTCCGAACCGGATTTGATCGAGGTCACAAACCGCAGTAGCGCCCGACGGTTGTAGCTTTCGGGAAAACCCTTGCGGTGCATCAGGTTTCGCTGATCCAGCTCGGCGTTGGGGTATAGGAAGCCGTCGGTGGTGACCAGGTCCACCCGGGGGTGATGGTCCCAGCGGGCCAACAGCGCCTGCAGCACGCGGGCGGTCGTCGACTTGCCCACCGCCACGCTGCCGGCCACGCCGATGACGAACGGCACCGGCCGGTCGGGGTTCTGTTGCGGTTCGCCGAGGAACTCGGCGGTGGCAGCGAAAAGCCGCTGGCGGGCGGCGACCTGAAGGTGGATCAGCCGGGCCAGCGGCAGGTAAACCTCTTCCACCTCCAGCAGGTCGATCTGCTCGCCAAGGCCGCGCAAGCCGACCAGTTCCTCTTCGGTGAGGGCCAGCGGCGTCGACATGCGCAGCGCACGCCATTGCTTTCGGTCGAACTCCACATAAGGGCTCGGCTCGCTAAGCCGCGGCATGGTGCCAGTCTTGCAGGGACGGACGCGCCCCCGACGGCTGGGCTGGGTAAAAGCGCCGCTGGATAGACTGGCGCCCGTGACTGCTGCACCCGACGCTCGCACCCGTATCCCCGCCAACGCCTCCCTTATGTCCGCGCCCCTCGCGGAGGTCGACCCCGACATCGCCGAGTTGATGGACAAGGAGCTGCACCGGCAGCGCGACACCCTGGAGATGATCGCGTCGGAGAACTTCGTGCCGCGCTCGGTGCTGCAGGCCCAGGGCAGCGTCCTGACCAACAAGTACGCCGAAGGCCTGCCGGGCCGGCGCTACTACGGCGGCTGCGAGCACGTCGACGTGGTGGAGAACATCGCGCGCGACCGGGCCAAGGCGTTGTTCGGCGCCGAGTTCGCCAACGTACAACCGCATTCGGGTGCCCAGGCCAACGCCGCGGTGCTGCACGCGCTGATGACGCCGGGGGAACACCTGCTCGGCCTGGACCTCGCCAACGGCGGCCACCTGACCCACGGCATGAAGCTCAACTTCTCCGGCCGGCTCTACGACGCCGGCTTCTACGGTGTCGACCCCAAGACCCATCTGGTCGACATGGACGCGGTGCGGACCAAGGCGCTGGAGTTCAGGCCCAAGGTGATCATCGCCGGCTGGTCGGCCTACCCGCGGATCCTCGACTTCGCGGCGTTCCGGTCGATCGCCGACGAGGTCTGCGCCAAGCTGTGGGTGGACATGGCGCACTTCGCCGGGCTGGTGGCCGTGGGCCTGCACCCCTCGCCCGTGCCACACGCCGACGTGGTGTCTACCACCGTGCACAAGACGCTGGGCGGGGCGCGCTCCGGGATGATCCTGGGCAAGCAGGAGTACGCCAAGGCGATCAACTCGGCGGTGTTCCCGGGCCAGCAGGGCGGCCCGCTCATGCACGTCATCGCGGGCAAGGCGGTGGCGCTCAAGATCGCCACCACGCCCGAGTTCGCCGACCGTCAGCAGCGCACGCTTTCCGGGGCGCGCATTGTCGCGGACCGGCTGCTGGCCGCCGACGTCCGGCAGGCCGGCGTGTCGGTGGTCAGCGGCGGCACCGACGTGCACCTGGTGCTGGTCGACCTGCGCGACTCGCCGCTGGACGGCAAAGCCGCCGAGGACCTGCTGCACGAGATCGGCATCACCGTCAACCGCAACGCCGTCCCGAATGACCCGCGGCCCCCGATGGTGACGTCGGGCCTTCGGGTAGGAACCCCGGCGCTGGCGACCCGCGGCTTCGGCGACGACGAGTTCACCGAGGTCGCCGACATCATTGGCACGGCGCTGGCGGCGGGCACCTCGGCGGATGTGTCCGCGCTGCGGCAGCGGGTGACGCGGCTGGCCCGCGACTTCCCGCTCTACGAGGGGCTCGAAAGCTGGACGCTGGTCGACCGCTAACGCGCCGGCCGGGGTACAAAGTCACCGTTTAGCCTCGACACACGCCGGCGATTTCACAGCATCTGTGTCCACGGGTTACGGTTACTTCATGGCACAGAAACCTGTTCCTAACGCCCTGACCCTCGAACTCGAGCCGGTCGTCGAGCAGCTCATGGACCACCACCTCAACACCGAGGAACTCTGGTTCGCACACGACTACGTGCCGTTCGACCGGGGCGAGAACTTCGCCTTCCTCGGCGGGCGCGACTGGGACCCGTCGCAGGCCTCGCTGCCCAGGGTCTTCACCGACGCCTGCGAGATCCTGCTGCTACTCAAGGACAATCTCGCCGGACATCACCGTGAGCTCGTCGAGCACTTCATCCTCGAGGAGTGGTGGGGTCGCTGGCTGGGCCGGTGGACCGCCGAGGAGCACCTGCACGCCATCGCGCTGCGCCAATACCTGGTGGTGACCCGCGAGGTCGATCCCGTCGCCAACGAAGAGGCGCGGGTCCAGTACGTGATGAAGGGCTACCGCGCCGACACCTACAGCCAGGTCGAGACCCTGGTGTACATGGCGTTCACCGAGCGCAGCCACGCCGTGTTCTGCCGCCACCTGGCCGCTCGGCTCGAGGAGCCGATCCTGGCCGGGCTGATCGACCGCATCGCCCGGGACGAAGAACGCCACGAGGAGATGTTCTCCAAGCTTGTCGCGCACTGCCTCGAGTACACCCGCGACGAGACGATCGCCGCGATCGCCGCGCGCGCGGCCGACCTGCAGGTCGTCGGCGCCGACATCGACGCCTACCAGGACAAGGTCCAGAACGTGGCCGACGCGGGCATCTTCGGCCCCGCGGACCTGCGGGAGGCGATCTCGGACCGCATCACCGCGTGGGGCGTGGGCAAGGAGCCCGCGCTCAGGCAATTCGTCCTCGGTTAGGCCTCTCTCAACGCGCTTGCGCGCGGCAGACGGCCGTCATTTGGTGTCGCCGTGCCGGTCTCGGCGCGCCTGCGCGGCGGCCGAGCGGCGACGAGAGTAGCGTCGTTGCCGATGGCCAGCGACTTGCTCAGCTGCCAGGGCGGCACCTCCCGTCACCACTCAGGTGGTTCTAGGCAGGACCGGCCCCGGTCCTGGTGCTGCGGCTCCCGCCGACATGCCCGTGCGGGTCCGCGCGGGCTTACCCGCTCGAGGAGCGCTTCGTGACCGATCTCCGGACCTATGTGCTCGACACCTCCGTGCTGCTGTCCGACCCGTGGGCGTGCAGTCGGTTCGCCGAACACGAGGTGGTGGTTCCGCTGGTGGTAATCAGCGAGCTGGAGGCCAAACGCCACCACCACGAACTGGGCTGGTTCGCCCGGCAGGCGTTGCGCCTGTTCGATGACCTTCGGCTCGAGCACGGACGGCTGGATCAGCCGATCCCCGTTGGGACACAAGGCGGAACGCTGCACGTCGAGCTCAATCACACCGACCCCACGGTGCTGCCCGCGGGATTCCGCACCGACAGCAACGACTCGCGCATCCTGAGTTGCGCCGCCAACCTCGCCGCCGAAGGCAGGCGAGTTACGTTGGTAAGCAAGGACATTCCCCTTCGGGTGAAGGCCGCCGCGGTGGGCCTGTCCGCCGACGAGTACCACGCGCAGGACGTCGTGGCCTCCGGCTGGTCGGGGATGCGCGAGATCGAAACCGCCGCCGAGGACATCGACGCGCTGTTCACCGAAGGTGAGATCGACCTCGTCGACGCCCGGGACCTGCCCTGCCACACCGGAGTTCGGCTGCTGGGCGGCAGCTCGCACGCGCTCGGCCGGGTCACACCCGCCAAGCGCGTCCAGCTGGTTCGCGGCGACCGCGAGGTCTTCGGGCTGCGGGGCCGTTCGGCCGAGCAGCGGGTCGCGCTCGACCTGCTGCTGGACGAGTCGGTGGGCATCGTGTCGCTGGGCGGCAAGGCCGGCACCGGCAAGTCGGCGCTGGCGCTGTGCGCGGGGCTCGAGGCGGTGCTGGAACGGCGGACCCAGCGCAAGGTGGTGGTGTTCCGCCCGCTGTATGCCGTCGGCGGCCAGGAACTGGGCTACCTGCCGGGCAGCGAGAGCGAAAAGATGGGCCCGTGGGCGCAGGCGGTCTTCGACACCCTCGAGGGGCTGGCCAGCCCGGCGGTGCTGGAGGAGGTGCTCTCCCGCGGCATGCTCGAGGTGTTGCCGCTGACCCACATCCGCGGCCGCTCGCTGCACGACTCGTTCGTCATCGTCGACGAGGCCCAGTCGCTGGAGCGCAACGTCCTGCTGACCGTGTTGTCCAGGCTGGGGACCGGATCGCGGGTGGTGCTGACCCACGACATCGCCCAGCGCGACAACCTGCGCGTCGGGCGCCACGACGGGGTCGCGGCGGTGATCGAGAAGCTCAAGGGCCATCCGCTGTTCGCCCACATCACGCTGCTGCGCAGCGAGCGGTCCCCGATCGCCGCGCTGGTCACCGAGATGCTCGAGGAGATCGCCGGGCCGCACTGAGTGTGCTTCCTCGGCGTTGAGAGTGCTTCCAGGGCGGGAAAATCGCGCGGATCCCGCCCGGTACGCCCACTGAAAGCCCTCAGTGCACACTCGACACCAAGGTCGCACCCTCGATCGCGGGTAGGCTGCCCACGTGCCGAAACGACCCGATAGCCAGGCCTGGCGCTATTGGCGGACCGTTTTGGGTGTCGTGGCGGCCGCCGCGGTGCTGGTGATCGGCGGGCTCACCGGTCACGTGACGCGCGCGGACAACCTCAGCTGCGCGGTGGTCAAGTGCGTCGCGCTGACGTTCGACGACGGCCCGGGGCCCTACACCGACCGGCTGCTGCAGGTTCTGAAGGACGCCGACGCGAAGGCCACGTTCTTCCTGATCGGCAACAAGGTCGCCGCCAACCCGGCGGGCGCCAAGCGCATCGCCGACGCCGGCATGGAGTACGGCAACCACACGTGGGAACACCCAAACATGACGACGATCCCGCCCGAGGACATCGCCGGCCAGTTCTCGCGCGCCAACGACGCGATCACCGCCGCGACCGGCAAGGCGCCGTCGCTGTGGCGTCCCGCCGGTGGGCTGTCCGACCCGATGGTGCGCCAGACCGCGGGCAAGTTTGGGCTGGCCGAAATCCTTTGGGATGTCATCCCTTTCGACTGGATCAACGACGCCAACACCGCCGCGACGCGGTACATGCTGATGACGTACATCAAGCCGGGCTCGGTGGTGTTGTTCCATGACACCTACTCGAGCACGGTCGACCTGGTGTACCAGTTCATCCCGGTGCTCAAGGCCAACGGCTACCGCCTGGTGACGGTCAGCGAACTGCTGGGACCGCGCGCGCCCGGCAGCAGTTACGGCGGCCGCGACAACGGGCCCCCCGCCAACCAACTCCACGACATTCCGGCCAGCGAGATCCCGTCGTTGCCCAACACGTCCTCGCCCAGGCCGATGCCCAACTTTCCGATCACCGACATTCCGGGCCAGAACTCGGGCGGGCCGAACAACGGGGCGTAGCACGAAGTCGGGCCTACCCACGGTTACCGTTAGAGGGTGATCAAGGCCGAATGGCTTCGCGCATGGGCCCCCTCACGATCACGCGCCGACGCTGCGGGGAAACGAAAGTCCGCGCGCAGGTTGTCCATTGAATACGCGGCGGCCCTCGACATCGCCTACATCGTGGCCGTCATCGACGCGGCCGCGATCCTGATCCCGCTTCGGGGCCACACGTCGGTCGCGGTCAGCACCGATTTCGTGGAGAAGAACACGGTTGCGGTGCTGGCGCTGGTCGCGTTGGGCATGGCAGGCGTCGCGGTGGGTGGCGTCCTGAACCTGGCGCCCACGCTGCGCTGGTACGTCGCCGGGGACGAACCGACCGACGAGCAACGGCAAGCGGCGATGAAGATGCCCGGACGCCAGTCGGCGATCCTCCTCGGGGCCTGGGGAGTGGTGGGGGCCGTCTTCGCGGCGCTGAATCTGGCCGGCGGCACGCAGCTGCTGCTGCCACTCCTGCTCGGCGTGGTGCTGGGCGGACCGGGCGCCGCCGGCATCGGGATGCTGCTCGGGCAGCGCACGCTGCGCCCGATCATGGGTGCCGCCACGCGGGGTCGCGAGCCCCGGCTGGCGGTGCCCGGCGTCTACGCCAGGCTGGTCCTGCTGTGGTTCATATGCAGCGCGCTTCCCATCGGGTTGATCGCGACCTTCGTCGTTCTTCGCTCGCACGGGTGGTTGATCCAGAGATCCGCCTCGCTCGACGCGCCCGTGCTGGTGGTGTCGCTGGCGGCGCTGCTGCTTGGGCTGCCGACGATGCTCCTGACCTCGCGATCGATTTCCGATCCGCTCTGCGAGGTCGTCGACGCGATGGCAGAGGTCGAGCACGGCCGCATGGAAACTTATGTCGGCGCCTACGAACGTTCCCAAATCGGGCGCCTGCAAATGGGATTCAACCGCATGGTCACTGGCCTCGCCGAACGGGACCGGCTGCGGGATCTATTCGGACGACACGTCGGAACGGACGTCGCCCAGCGCGCCATTCAGGAGGGCGCGTCGCTGTCCGGGGATGTGCTCGAGGCGGCCGTTTTGTTCATCGACCTGGTGGGTTCGACGCAGCTCGCGGAAAGCCGCCCCCCGCAAGAGGTTGCCGAGGTGCTTAACGACTTTTTCCGCATCGTCGTCGACGCCGTCGACCAAAACAACGGGCTGATCAACAAATTCGCCGGCGACGCGGTGCTGGCCGTCTTCGGGGCGCCGCTGCGCATCAGCGAACCGGCATCCGCGGCGCTGGCGACCGCGCGTGCGTTGGGCACCCAGTTGCGGCGCTTGCCGGTAGATTTCGGCATCGGTGTCTCGGCGGGCCGGGTCTTCGCCGGCAACGTCGGCGCGGAAAACCGCTACGAGTACACGGTGATCGGCGACGCGGTCAACGAGGCCGCGCGGCTGGCCGACCTCGCTAAGACCGCCGACCGGCGAATCCTGTGCTCGGCGGCCTCCATCGACCGGGCCGACGAGGCCGAGCGGTCGCACTGGGCCGAATGCTATTCCACCGTGCTGCGCGGGCGCTCCGAAGCCACCCACGTCTCGGCGCCGGCGGGCCCGGCTACTTACTGACCTTCAGCGCCCCGATGACCTTGTTGATGATGCCCGCCGAACCCGCATCGCCGATCGGCGTCGCGCCCATGAAGATGGTGACCGGCTTGGTGTTGACCGCGATGATGACGACCGAGTCGCCCTTGACGTTTCGCGCCGGGTCGGCGATCGTGATGTCAGCGTCCACCCGGGCGGCCTTGACCCCGTCGACAGTGAGCGACGACGTCTTCGTCGGGCCCAGCGTGGGCGTCGCGTTCGCGTAGCCGGGCCCGGTGGCCACGCACTCCATCAACTTCGACGCCTGCGCGCCGACGTCCATGCTGGAGGCGAAGTTGGTGACGGCGACCTCGGCCTGCATCATCCACTGATTGGCGCCGGGCACCTCGGCACCGACGCCGACGGCGCCGATCAGGTTGGGGGTCTGGTCGTCGGAAAAGCCTTGCCAGCCAGGCGTCGCGCTGGCCGGGAACGACAGCTTGCCCGCGCTGATGGTGTCCCCGGTGGGCTTGTCACCGCCGGACACATTGGGCGTGCACCCGGTCGCCGTCTGCTGCGAATTGTTCGGCTGCGACGTCGAACTCGGGGCGCTCGTCGTAGACGACGGCCCGGCCTTGCTCGACTTGTTCCCGCCGCTCAGCCCGATGACCAGGATCACCACCAGAACGATGACACCGAGCACCGCCAGGCCGGCCAGGATAAACCACGGCGCCTTCGAGCGGGGTCCGCCCGGCGGCGGCCCGGGCGGGTACGGCCCACCCGGCCACCCCGGGGGCACCTGCTGGCCCGGCGGGGGGAACTGCTGGCCCGGAGGCGGGTAGCCGCCCGGCGCATAGGGATTCGGCGCGCCTTGGGGAGTGCCGTAGGGACCGCCCGGTGGCGGGTACGGGTAGCCGCCGCCGGGCGGCGGGCCCTGCGGTTGGCCGCCCTGCGGCGGGCCCTGCGGCTGGCCACCCCAATATTGGCCCTGGCCATAGGGATTGGCGCCGTAGGGATCCTGACCGTAGGGACCCCCGGGCGGAGTCGTCATCGTTGAACCACCGTCATCTAGTCCTCCGGTTTCACTGGTCCTGAACGCGGGCCATCGCCAACACGTCGAGGCGGCGGTCCAGCTCTTCGAGCGACAGCTTGTCGCCGATCAGGCCGCGGTCGATGACGGTTTGACGAATCGTCTTGCGCTCCTTGAGCGCCTGCTTGGCCACCGCGGCGGCCTCCTCGTAGCCGATGGCCGAGTTCAACGGTGTCACGATCGACGGCGACGATTCGGCCAGCTCCCGCAGGTGCTCGACGTTGGCGACCAGTCCGGTCACGCAGCGCTCGGCGAACAGCTTCGAGGCGTTTGTCAGCAGCTTGAAGGACTCCAGGATGTTGCGGGCCATCATCGGGATGTAGACGTTGAGCTCGAAGGCGCCATTGGCGCCGCCCCAGGCGATGGCGGCATCGTTGCCGATCACCTGCGCGGCGACCTGGGTAACCGCCTCCGGCAGAACCGGATTCACCTTGCCCGGCATGATCGAACTGCCCGGCTGCAGGTCGGGCAACTGGATCTCGGCCAGGCCGGTCAGCGGTCCCGAGCCCATCCAGCGGATGTCGTTGGCGATCTTGGTCAACGACACCGCGATGGTGCGCAGCGCGCCAGATGCCTCGACCAGCCCGTCGCGGGCAGCCTGGGCCTCGAAGGAGTTTGCCGCGGTGCGCAATTCGCTCAGGCCGGTGGACGCGACCAGCGTCTCGACCACCTTGGCGCCGAAGCCGTCGGGGGCGTTGAGGCCGGTGCCCACCGCGGTCCCGCCAATCGCCAGCTCACCCAGCCGCGGCAGGACGGCCCGGACCCGTTCGATCCCGGCCTCGATCTGGCGGGCGTACCCGCTGAATTCCTGCCCCAGGGTTACCGGCACGGCGTCCATCAGGTGCGTGCGGCCCGACTTGACCACGGTGTGCCACTCGCGCGCCTTGCTGGCCAGCGCGTCGTGCAGGATCTCGAGCGCCGGGATCAGGTGACGCACCGCGGCTTCGGTGGCCGCGATGTGGGTGGCGGTGGGGAAGGTGTCGTTGGACGACTGCGACATGTTGACGTCGTCGTTGGGGTGCACCGTGACGCCGGCCCCGGCCGCGATGGACGCAATCACCTCGTTGGTGTTCATGTTCGAGCTTGTCCCCGAACCGGTTTGGAAGACGTCGATGGGGAACTGGTCGTCGTGGCGGCCGTCGGCGATCTCGGCCGCCGCGGCGATGATCGCGTCGGCCTTCTCCGGCGCCAGCAACCCGAGGTCCTTGTTCACCTGCGCGCAGGCGCCCTTCAGCAGGCCCAGCGCGCGGATCTGCGTACGCTCCAGGCCGCGGCCCGAGATCGGAAAGTTCTCGACCGCGCGCTGGGTCTGGGCGCGCCACAACGCTTTTGCGGGCACGCGGACCTCGCCCATGGTGTCGTGCTCGATGCGGTACTCGGTGTCGTCTTCGGAGCCGTCGTCAGAATTTAGCGCCATAGATCGGGCTTCCTTGGTTGGGATGGGTCAGGGCAGGGGATATGCGGCAGAGCTGTCGCCGGTGAAGTCGATGGCGGAATATTCGTTGAGCTTGGACAACCGGTGGTAGGCCTCGATCATGCGGACGGTGCCCGACTTCGACCGCATCACGATCGACTGCGTGGTGCACCCGCCGGGGTAGTACTGCACGCCCTTGAGCAGGTCCCCGTTGGTGACGCCGGTGGCACAGAAGAAGACGTTGTCACCGGAGACCAGGTCCTCGGTGGTGAGCACCTGGTCGAGGTCGTAGCCGGCGTCGATGGCCTTCTGGCGCTCCTCGTCGTCCTTCGGCGCCAGCTGCGCCTGGATGGCGCCGCCCATGCAGCGGATCGCTGCCGCGGCGATGATGCCCTCCGGCGTGCCGCCGATGCCGGCCAGCATGTCGGTGCCCGACAGGTAGCGGCAGGCGGAGATGGCGCCGGCCACGTCGCCGTCGGTGATCAGCCGGATGCGGGCTCCGGTCGCCCGGACGTCCTCGATCAGCTGGGCGTGCCGCGGCCGGTCCAGGATGCACACGGTCATGTCGCGGACCGACAACGCCTTGACCTTGGCGACGGCCCGAATGTTCTCGGCGATCGGCGCGGTGATGTCGAGCACGTCCGCGGCCTCAGGCCCGACGGCGATCTTGTTCATGTAGAACACCGCGGACGGGTCGAACATCGCGCCCCGGTCGGCCACCGCCAGCACCGAGATGGCGTTGGGCATGCCCTTACTCATCAGCGTGGTGCCGTCGACGGGGTCGACGGCGAAGTCGCAATCGGGGCCGTCGCCGTTGCCGACCACCTCGCCGTTGTAGAGCATCGGCGCGTTGTCCTTCTCGCCCTCGCCGATGACGACCACTCCGCGCATCGACACCGAATTGACCAGCTCGCGCATGGCGTCGACGGCCGCGCCGTCGCCGCCCTCCTTGTCACCGCGGCCCACCCAGCGGCCGGCTGCCATGGCACCGGCTTCGGTGACCCGGACCAGCTCCAGGGCCAGGTTGCGGTCCGGGGCTTCACCGCGCGACCGCGCCGGCGACGAACGGGGTCCGGGTGAGCGGTCACCCTCAGCTGTCATGGTTGCTGATTGTCCCAGAAGCGCATCGGTGCGCTGGAGCTGGGCTGTGGCGGGTGACGGCCGGCTGGGATACTCGGGGGATGACCGAGGAGCCGCAACCTTACGCCGAGGCGGGCGAGCCGGCTCCTGTGCCCAGACCGGCCAAGCCGCGCTTGCTGCAGGACGGCCGCGACATGTTCTGGTCCCTCATCCCGCTGGTGGTGGGCTGCATCGTGCTGGCGGGGCTGGTCGGGATGTGTTCGTTCCAGCCCGGTGGGACGGACAAGGGCGTGGTCCCGTCCTACGACGCGGCGGCGGCCTTGCGCGCCGACGCCCAGACGCTGGGCTTCCCGGTCCGGTTGCCCCGCCTACCCGCGGGCTGGCAGGCCAACTCCGGCGGCCGCGGCGGCATCCAGAATGGCCGCACCGACCCCGCGACCGGCCAACGGCTGGACGCGGCCACCTCCACCGTGGGATACCTCAGCCCAACGGGCATGTACCTGAGCCTGACCCAGAGCAACGCCGACGAGGACAAGCTGGTCGCCTCGATCCATCCGTCGGCCTATCCGACCGGGGCGGTCGACGTCGACGGCACCCACTGGGTCGTCTATCGCGGTGCCGGTGACAGCGGCGCCGACGCCGAGCCGATATGGACCACCCGGCTGGCCGGCCCGGTCGGGGCCACGCAGATCGCGATCACCGGCGCTGGCAGCACCGAACAGTTCCGTACGCTGGCGTCGGCGACGCAATCGCAGCCGCCCCTACCTGGACGCTGAAGAAGGCTCGAAGAAAGGGAGAGCGTGACCGCACCCGAAACCGACCTGTCCGGATGGTCTGCGGCCCCGTTCACCGGCGGCGGCTACACCCACGACGTCTACCGCAAGGGCGGCGGCCCGGGGGTGGTGCTGATCCCGGAGATCCCCGGCATCCATCCCGGCGTACTGGGCCTGGGTAATCACCTGGTGGACAACGGCTTCACCGTCGCCATCCCTTCGCTCTTCGGCGAGCCCGGCAGGCCTGCGACGGTCGGCTACACCGCGGCAGCCATCGCCCGGGCTTGCGTCGCAAGGGAATTCGCGGCCTTCGCGACCAACAAGCAGCGGCCGGTGTCGTTGTTCCTGCGCGCGCTGGCGCGCGACCTCAACGCGTCCACTCCGGGCAAGGGCGTCGGCGTCATCGGGCAGTGCTTCACCGGCGGCTTCGCGCTGGCCGCCGCGGTGGACGACAGCGTGCTGGCCCCGGTGCTCAGCCAGCCGTCGGTGCCGCTGCCCTTGGGCCGTGCGCGACGTGCCGATCCGGGACTGAGTGAGGCCGAACTGGCCACCGTCGCCGAGCGCTGCGCCAACGACGGCCTGTGCGCCATGGGGTTGCGGTTCAGCGCGGACAACATCGTGCCGCGGGAACGGTTCGCCGCGCTCAAGGAGCGGCTCGGCGACGCATTCGAAGTCATCGAGATCGACTCGGGCCCCGGCAACGAGGGCGGCTTCGGCAAGAGGGCGCACTCGGTGCTGACCGACGAGGTCCGCGAGGTCGATGGGCAGCCGGCCTACGAGGCCCGCAAGCGGGTAGTGGAATTCCTCACCGTGCGGCTGAATTAGGGCCGGCATGGCGATCGACAACCACGTGGTCGTAACCAGCTACGGCCCGGTCCGCGGCGCCGACGCGGCCTGGTCAGGGGGACATGTCAAGGCCTGGAAGGGCATTCGGTACGCGGCGCCGCCCGTCGGTGAGCTGCGTTTCCGGGTGCCGCAGCCGCCGCAACGTTGGACCGAGGTCGCCGATGCCACCAATTTTGGGCCGGCCTGCCCGCAACCGTCTTTCCCGACGATGCCCTTGGACCTGGGGGCGACGCAGGGCGAAGACTGCCTGAGGCTGAACGTCTGGGCGTCGTCGGACACCGAACCCGGCGACGCGAAACCGGTGATGGTCTGGCTGCATGGCGGAGCCTACGTGCTGGGATCGGCCAGCCAGGCGCTCTACGACGGGCGCAGGTTGGTCGGCGGCGGTGAGGTGGTGGTGGTCACCGTCAACTATCGGCTCGGCGCGCTGGGCTTTCTGGATTTGTCGTCGTTCGACACCGCGCGGCGGCGCTTCGACTCGAACACCGGTCTGCACGACGTGCTGGCGGCGCTGCGCTGGGTGCGCGACAACATCGCGGCGTTCGGCGGCGACCCGCGGCGGGTCACGCTGTTCGGGGAATCCGCGGGTGCGGGGATTGTCACCAGCCTGCTCGCCGCCCCGGCCGCCGAGGGACTGTTCGCCGCCGCGATCGCCCAAAGCTCGCCGGCCACATCGGTGTACGACCGAGAACGGGCGCGCCGCGTCGCGGTGAGCCTTCTCGACAAGCTGGCGATGACGCCGTCGGACGCGGACCGGTTGGTCGACGTGCCGATCGCGGCGATCCTGGCGGCGTCGCAGCGGGTGTTCGACGAGGTGCCCGTGCGCAACCCGGGCACACTCGCGTTCGTCCCCATCGTCGACGGCGATCTGCTGCACGACTACCCGGTCAAGCTGGCGCAACAGGGGCGCTCCCATCCGGTCCCGCTGATCATCGGCACCAACAAGCACGAGGCGGCGCTGTTCCGGTTGATGAGATCGCCGTTGATGCCGATCACCCCGAACGCGCTGACGTCGATGTTCACCCAGATCGCCGCCGAGCAGCCCGACCTGCAGCTGCCCAGCCCGGAGCAGATCGGGTCGGCGTATTCGCGATCGCGGCGCAGGGCACGCTCTTTGAGCATCGCCACCGACGTCGGGTTCCGGATGCCGTCGGTGTGGCTGGCCGAGGGACACAGCGGGGTGGCACCGGTCTATCTGTACCGGTTCGACTACGCTACGCCGTTGTTGAAGTTGCTGCAGGTCCGCGCCGCCCACGCCACCGAATTGCCTTACGTGTGGGGCAATCTCGGCGCGCCGAAGGATCCGACGTTGAAGCTCGGCGGCGCCAAAACCGCGAAGGCGGTCTCAAAGAGGGTGCGCACCAGGTGGATCAACTTCGCCACGCACGCCAAGCCCGCGGGCCCGGCCGGCGCGCCGGACTGGGCGCCCTATCGGGAGGCCGATCGCGCCTGCCTGGTCATTGGGAAGCGCGACACCGTCGCCCACGACGTCGACGCGCAAATCCGGGGCGCCTGGGGCAGCGAGATGGTGAGCTTCCGGTAAACGGCCTTAGCTCCCTTGCGTTTTCGCTTTCCGGCGCGGGAGCCAACTGCGGCGGACGGGTTCTTCGTCGGGCACGTCGAGTTCGACACCTTTGTACACGGCAAGGTAGACGTCGACGGTGGTGACGATGAGGATCATCAGCACCGGTCCGATCACGATGCCCCAGGGGCCGAACATGGCGATGCCCGCGAACACCGACAGCAACATCAGCGCCGAATTCAGCCGTGCGTCGCGCGGAACGAGGATCGGGCGCAAGAAGTTATCGATGTTGGTGACCACCAGTAGATGCCAAAGCACGACGAACGCGCCACCGGCGACATTGCCGAAGAAGATCATCCCGATGCCGAACGGAATCGTCACGATGCCGCTGCCGAGCGGAATGATCGACAACGCGGTCAGCACAATCGCGAAGATGAAGAAGCCGTGGTGGAATCCGGCGACGTAGATGGAGGCGGCTCCGGCCACGCCTTGGCATAACGCGATGACGAACTGGCCGCTGACGGTGCCGCGCACCATCGCCCCGGCCTTCTTCAAGTACAGCTCCGTGACTTCATCGCCGAGCGGGTTGAGCTGGCCGATCAGCGTTCGCACCCTTTCGCGATGCACGAGCAGCGCGACGAAGACGTAGAGGAAGACGACGGCCGACGCGACGGCGCCGGCGATGCCGCCGACGGCGCCCTGCAGGAAGTGCAGCAGCCATTCACCGGCGCTGCGCCCCACCGTGACCATCGCCTTCCGCAGCGTCTCCGTCGTTATTGTGGTGTGCACGAACGGAACCCGGGCCAGGACATCGTTGACCGCATGCAGGGCTTTGTCGCCGAGCCCGCTCAGATCGGTGGTCTTGACCCATCCGGCGATGCTGTCGAGCATGCGCGATATCTGAACGAATGCCAGGGCCACCAGGAGCCCCACCGGCACGATGACGACGGCCAGCGCCGACAGCAGCGTGCAGGTGACCGACAGCCCGGTGCCGAGGCGTCTGTTGAACCAATTGAACAGTGGTGTGAACAAATACGCGCCGACCGCGGCCACCACGATCAGCACGAAGTAGTTCCGCAAGAAATACGCACTGAACAGCAGAGCGAACAGCGTGAGGACCGCGAGGGCGCGTCGTTGAGTGAGCGTGAATTCAGTGTTCATGCCCACCGGGCCGCCCTCCGCGTCGTCGCTGCTCAGCTGAACCTTAACCGGAGGGCCGCGCTCGGCGAGACGGTTCCTGCTACTTCGCGCCGCCGGCCGTCGCCTTGGCCGCCCGCGCTTGGCTTTTCATCTGCTTGAACATGTCGACGTAGTAGGGCAGGCACTCGGCCATCGCCTTCTCGGTGGTGAACAGGGGCTCATAGCCGAGGTCGCGCCGCGCCTTCTCGATCGAGAAGTAGTTGTCCAGATACAGCCGCTCGACGGCCAGCGGTTCCAGCAGCGGCGCCGGTATACCGAACCGGAAATGCATTCGCTGCCAACCGGTCATCGCCGCGCGGACCATCGGTCCGTGGAGCCGGATCCGCGGCCAGTTCTCCCCGCAGGCCTCCATCACCGGCCGGGCGAACTCGAACATGTTGATCGGGTCGGCGTCGTTGATGAAGTACGCCTGACCTGGCGCGGTCCCGCCCGGCACCAGATGCTGGGCGGCCAGGATGAAACCGTGAATCAGGTTGTGCACGTAGGAGTTATCCAGCCGGGCCGACTTGCGGCCGATCAACACCTTGACGTGGCCGGCGATCACGCTCTCGAACATCTTGCGGAACATCGTCTGGTCGCCGCGGCCCCAGATGCCGCTGGGCCGGATGGCGCACGTCAGGAGGCCACCAACCCCGTTCTGCGACAACACGAATCGCTCGGCAACCACCTTCGTCTCGGTGTAGAGGTCGTTGAACCGGTGGGTGTAGGGCAGGGTCTCGTCGCCGCCGGCGATGTTCTGGCCGCCCATCACCACGCTGTTGGACGAGGTGTAGACGAACCGCTGCACGCCGACCGCCTGCCCGGCGTGCACCAGGTTCTCCGTTCCGCCGACGTTGACCGCGAAGCTGCGCTGGCGGTATGCGTCGGTCACCGACGCCCCGCCCATCAGCTCGATGATCGCGGCGGTGTGGAACACGGTGTCGATGCCGTCGACGGCCGTGGCGCACACCCCCGCGTCGGTGATGTCGCCGGCCAGCACCTCCAGCTGGGGGTGGTCCGGCAGGGGCGACGGGGCGCGGTCGAACGAACGCACCTGATATCCGCGGTCGAGCAAGGTGGTCACCAGGTTGGCGCCGACGAAGCCCGAGCCGCCGGTGACCAGGACGCGGCCGAGTTCGGTTGTCAACGATGCATCACCCATGCGGGAAGGATAACTGAAACGTGTTCCACTTTTAAGAACACGTGTCAACTCGCCGCCCGGGCCGGCCGGCGATCAGCCCTCCTCGGACTGGCCTGCCGACAGCGCGTCCTCGATCCGCTTGCGGGCGCCAGCTAAGTGCTCCTCGCACCTTTTGGCGAGTTGCTCGCCCCTTTCCCACAGCTTCAGCGACGCGTCGAGGTCCAGTCCACCCTGCTCCAGGAGCCGCACGACTTCGATGAGCTCGTCTCGGCAGGCTTCGTAGCCGAGCTGACTAATAGGCGTAATCGACTGCATCGATTCCTCATCGTTAGCCGCCATTTGTCGGCCCCTCGCTGATCGCCGCCACGGCGCCGTCGGCGACCCGAACCCGGAGCCGGGTGCCCGGCGGTGCGTCGTCAACCGACCGCAGCACCGCCGCCGACCCGGCGGCCGGAACGGTCTGCACCACGGCATAGCCGCGGGCCAACGTGGCCGCGGGCCCCAGCGTGGCCAGCCGGGCACCGAGGTGACCGATGCGGTCGGTCTCGGCGGCGACCAGCCGCCGGATGTCGCGGCGGACCGCCGTTCGCGCGCGGTGAACTTCGTCGGTGCGCGCAGTCAGGACCGTTAGCGGCTCGGCCAGCACCGGCCGGCTGCGCAGCTGGGCCAGCGCGCGCTGCTCGCGGGACACCCAGCTGCGCAGCGCGTGCGCGCTACGCCGGCGCAGCTCGTCGATCAGGCGCTGCTCGGCGGCGGTGTCGGGGACCACCTTCTTGGCCGCGTCGGTGGGGGTGGCCGCACGCAGGTCGGCCACCAGGTCGCACAGGGGGTTGTCGGGTTCGTGCCCGACCGCGCTGATCACCGGCGTGCGGCACGCCGCGATCGCCCGGCACAGGGTCTCGTCGGAGAACGGCAGCAGGTCCTCGACGCTGCCGCCGCCGCGCGCGAGCACGATGACGTCGACCTCAGGGTCGCGATCGAGGCCGGACAGCGCCTCGACGATCTGCGCGACCGCGTTCGGCCCCTGGACGGCGGTGTTGCGCACCGCGAACCGCGCCGCGGGCCAGCGCGCGTGAGCCACCGTCATCACGTCGCGCTCGGCTGCGCTCGCGCGGCCGGTGATCAGGCCGATCATGTTGGGCAGGAACGGGATTGGTCGCTTGAGCCGCGGATCGAAGAGGCCTTCGGCGTCCAGCAGCCGGCGCAGCCGCTCGATGCGTGCCAGCAGCTCGCCGACGCCGACCGCGCGAATCTCGCTGAGCCGCAACGAGAATGTGCCCCGCCCTGTGTAGAAGGTGGGTTTGCCGCACACCACCACCTGGGTGCCCTCGGCCAGTTTCACCGGCGCGCTGGCCACCAGGTCGCGCGAACACGTCACGGTCAGCGACATGTCGGCGGCCGGGTCACGCAGCACCATGAACACCGTCTTGGCGTCGGGCCGCACTGTGACCTGCGCCAACTGGCCCTCGACCCAGACGGTGCCCAGCTTGTCGATCCACCCGGCCACCCGGATCGCCACCGCGCGCACCGGAAAGGGATTCTCGGCGGAGTTCGGTTCGGAATTCGCCGCTCGGGTCACTTCGCGTTCGCGCGGGTGATCCTGTTGGCCAGCAGCGTCTGGAACGGCGCGCGGGCCTTGGTGGCCTGCTCGTAGGCCAGCAGAGCTTCCAGTTCGTCGACGCTCAGCGACTGCAGCCTGGCCCGCAGCTGGGCCAGCGTCAGCGTCGGGTAGTCGAGCTCGGCCGCGACCGCCGGTTGCGGCACCGCGGGGCCGGCCGCGGACTTCTTGGATGGCCGGGTGGGCTTTACCAGGGCGCTGGCGTCTTCGTGCGCGTCGGCCACCGAGTACAGCGCGAACCGTCCCTCGGCCCGGCGGTCGCCGTCGCCGCCCTCCGCCAGTGCGGCGGGGCCCCCGTCGGCGTCCTCGGGCAGGTCCTCGTCGAACGTCGCCCACTCCGGCTTTTCGTCCTTGGGCGGGAAAATCGATTCCAGGGTGCTATCGCCCTTGATCACCAGTTCAGCCAGGTTCTGCTGAAAACGCATCACCAGGTGTGCCGCCGTGCTGGCCAGCGTCATCGGGTACATCAGGATGGTCTTCGGCAGCTTCATGGTCTCCTCGACGGCGACCGTCGCCGCGCCGACCAGTAGCCGAACTCCATACGGTGCAGTAGCCATGGCTCCCAGCCTGCCTCAACCGGCGGCTGAGTACCAAGCCACGCGCGCCATGTGCCCTCCGGCGCGCGGGAACGTACCCTGGATGCCATGCCGCCGACCGTCGACATGGGAATTCCCGGCGCGTCCCGATCGGTAGCCTCCGACCCAATCAGCAAGAGGGTGCTCCTGGCCGAGCCGCGTGGCTACTGCGCGGGCGTGGATCGGGCCGTCGAGACGGTGGAACGCGCGCTGGAAAAGCACGGCGCCCCGGTCTACGTGCGCCACGAGATCGTGCACAACCGCCACGTGGTCGACACCCTGGAGAAGGCCGGCGCGGTCTTCGTCCAGGAAACCGACGAGGTTCCCGAGGGCGCCATCGTGGTGTTCTCCGCGCACGGCGTGGCGCCGACGGTGCACGCCGCGGCCGCCGCACGCAACCTGCACACCATCGACGCCACCTGCCCGTTGGTGACCAAAGTGCACAACGAGGCCCGGCGCTTCGCCCGCAACGACTACGACATCCTGCTCATCGGCCACGAGGGCCACGAGGAGGTCATCGGCACCGCCGGGGAAGCGCCCGAGCATGTGCAGCTGGTCGACGGCGTTGCCGCGGTGGACAACGTGACGGTCCGCGACGAAGACAAGGTGGTCTGGCTGTCGCAGACCACGCTGTCCGTCGACGAGACGATGGAGATCGTCGAGCGGCTCCGGGAGCGTTTCCCCAAGCTGCAGGACCCGCCCAGCGACGACATCTGCTACGCCACCCAGAACCGGCAGGTCGCGGTCAAGGCGATGGCGCCCGAATGCGAGCTCGTCATCGTCGTCGGCTCCCGCAACTCATCGAATTCGGTGCGGCTGGTCGAGGTGGCCTTGGGCGGCGGCGCCGCGGCCGCCCACCTGGTCGACTGGGCGGACGACATCGACCCGGCGTGGTTCGAGGGTGTCACGACGGTGGGCGTCACCTCCGGTGCGTCCGTCCCCGAGGTCCTGGTGCGCGGCGTGCTGGAGCGGCTCGCCGACTGCGGTTTCGACCTGGTACAGCCCGTGACGACGGCCCAGGAGACGCTGGTCTTCGCGCTGCCCCGAGAAATCCGCTCGGTTCGCTAGACGTCGTACTCCCAGGACTCCGCCGACGGCCGTGCCGAGCGTGACCGGCCCCGGCGCTCACCTCGCGGTTCGGCTCGTGGCTCGTCTCTCAGCTCGTCTGGTGGGGCATCGCCGCGGTAGCGGACCCGCGAGATCGGGTGGTGTGTCGGGTTGGCGCCGTTGCCGCCCGGCGCGGTGCGACGGCGCCGCGGCTCGTAGCTCGGCTCGTACGGCTCATACCGATCGAAGCCGTCGGGCGCCGCGGGCGGCTCGTACCTGTCGTACCCGTCCAAGCGGCTGCCGCGAGATGTCGGCCCGTCGTAAGGCCATTCGTACGGGTTCCTGCGGGTTTGCCGCCGATCGCGACGGGAGTCCCGCGGCGGCTGGGAGCGCGTGTCCGGGTCGCCCTCCGGCCTGGGGCGGCGGCGCGAGCGGCGCGGCGGGTCGGCCGGGTCGAAGTCGCGCGGCGACGCCTGACCCCGGCGACCGGTGCGCCGCGGACGTTCGGCCGTGGCGTCTGTGGGGTCTTGCTCGGCCTCCAGCGGTGGCCGACCGTGCCGGGAGCGGCTGGCACGCGAGGCGGACGAACCGTTGCGCGACGTCCGGCCGGTCCTCGGGGCGGCTTTCGTCGAGCGACCGGAAGCGCGGGTCCGTTTCCGCTCGGCCGGGGCCTCCTCGTCGGACTCGTCGTCGCCGGAAGCCAGGCCGAGAAGCGAATTCAGTTTCCCCGCAACACCACTGAAGAACGAGCCGGACTTCACTGCCGCGGCGTCGTCGTTGTTGTCGGCCCCCGCCTTCGTCCCGTGTGACATCCCGAAATACCACCGCACCAGGCCGATCAACAGGACGCCGCCGGCGGTGCCGAGCATCAGGGGGAAGCGCTCGATCAGCGGGTAGCCGCAGTTGATCAGGAGGTCCTTGAGATTGCCGACCTTGCGCCCGTGGAACATCCAGTAGGCCCCCGGCACCGCGCAGAACAGGATCAGCGGCGGCTGGATTACCGCGGTGAATACGCCGTCCTGGCGCACGGCCAGCACCCCGGCCACGCAGCCGGCTATATAGAGGCCGGCGAAGACGTGGGTGAGCTCCTTGTGACCCCCTGCGGCGTCGATTCCGTACCCGATGGCAGTCGCGGTTATGGCGATGAGCAGGGCTGCCCACCACGGCACACCTGGAATGTTGGGGTGGGCCGAACGGTGGGAAGCCTCGACCGCCGACCTTGCCCGCTGTTCTGACACATGTAGACCGTACCGGGAATGAGCCGAAAGGCCCGTAAAGACCTCGTTAGGGACCGCGGGCGTGCCACGGGTTCGTGCAGGAAACGGCGATGCCCTCGCTGCGCATAGACTTGACTCCCCGTGAGCCTGAGCCTGGGAATCGTGGGTCTGCCCAACGTCGGCAAGTCGACGCTGTTCAACGCGCTGACCCGAAACAATGTGGTGGCGGCGAACTATCCGTTCGCGACGATCGAACCGAACGAGGGCGTCGTGTCGCTGCCGGACCCTCGGCTGGCCAAGCTCGCCGAACTTTTCGATTCCGAACGCATCGTGCCGGCGCCCGTGACCTTCGTCGACATCGCCGGCCTGGTCAAGGGCGCGTCCGAGGGGGCCGGGCTGGGCAACAAGTTCCTGGCCCACATCCGCGAATGTGACGCCATCTGCCAGGTGGTCCGGGTGTTTTCCGACGACGACGTGACGCACGTGGCGGGGGAGGTGGATCCGAAATCCGACATCGAGGTGGTCGAGACCGAGCTGATCCTCGCCGACCTGCAAACCCTCGAGCGCGCCCTGCCGCGGCTGGAGAAGGAAGCTCGCACCCACAAGGAGCGCAAGCCGGTGTACGACGCGGCGCAGGCCGCTCAAACCACGCTGAACGGCGGGACGACGCTGTTCAGCGCGGGCGCCGACGTCTCGCTGCTGCGGGAGCTGAACCTGCTGACCACCAAGCCGTTCCTGTATGTCTTCAACGCCGATGAGGCGGTGCTGACCGACGCGGCGCGGGTCGCCGAGCTGTGCCAGCTGGTTGCGCCCGCCGACGCGGTGTTCCTGGACGCGGCGATCGAATCCGAGCTGGTCGAACTCGACGACGAGTCGGCCGCCGAACTGCTCGAGTCCATCGGGCAGACCGAGCGCGGGCTCGACGCCCTGGCCCGGGCGGGCTTCCACACGCTCAAGCTGCAGACGTTCCTGACGGCGGGACCCAAAGAGGCGCGGGCGTGGGTCATTCATCAGGGCGACACCGCGCCCAAGGCCGCCGGGGTGATCCACAGCGACTTCGAGAAGGGTTTCATCAAAGCCGAGATCGTCTCCTATGACGACCTGATGGCGGCCGGGTCGATGGCGGCGGCCAAGGCGGCCGGCAAGGTTCGGATGGAAGGCAAGGACTACGTGATGGCCGACGGCGACGTGGTCGAATTCCGGTTCGGATCAATGTCTACGAGCAAGAGTTGATGTCGACGGTGGCGCGCTCTCTTAGTATCCGACCATGCAGACGCTCCTCTTCGCTCTGGGGCTGATCCTCTTCCTCCTCGGTCTCGTGACGGGGTTGGTGATCCCGGCCCTGAAGAACCCGCGGATGGGGCTGGCCAGTCACCTGCAAGGCATGACGAACGGCCCGTTTCTCATCGTCATCGGTCTGCTGTGGCCACACCTCGATCTGGCGCACGTGTGGCAGGTCGTCACGGTGGCTCTGCTGGCCTACGGCACGTACGCAAACTGGTTGGCAACACAACTCGCAGCGATCTGGGGCGCCGGTCGAAAGTTCGCGCCGGGCGCGGCGGGCGGTCATGTCGCATCTGCCGCCAAGGAGAGCATCGTCGACGTCCTGCTCGTATCGCTGGCGCCTGCGATGATCGCAGCCAGCGTCATTCTCATCGTCGGTGTCTTGCGGTGACACTCATTGTGCCGACTGGTGAGCAGGGTTCGGCCGACGGCGACGTCGTGGAGTTCCGGTTTAAAGCAACGTCTGGTCAGCGGAAGTAACGGTCAGCCAGCAATGACGGGCTCGATGCGTACGCTCCGGAACCATGAGCTGGACACCTGAGCAGCTCGCTCGGTTCGACGCTGCCCGCGAACTCGAAATCGCCGTACGCCGTGCGGACGGAACACTTCGGCCGTGGACGCCGATTTGGGTAGTGCACGTCGTCGGCGACGTGTATGTCCGCACCTGGTACCGCAGAGATACCGGGTGGTTTGGCCTTGCCTTGAGCACGAGACGCGCGCGTGTGCGCGTCCCCGGCGTAGAAGTCGACGTGCGCATCGAGGACGTCGGGGTCGGCCCGTCGGGACTGCGGGAGGACGTGGACGCCGCCTACCGTGGCAAGTACGGCGGCGGTTCGACCGGAAACATGGTCGGAGACGAAGCCGCAGCGACGACGCTTCGGTTGCTCAGAAGTGATTGGGCGTGACGAGATCGCACTGGGTGCGGTCGACTGTCATCTGCGTACCTCGATCTGCGCGGCGCATTGTTCGACGCCTGGCCAAGTGCGGCAACGCATTCGGGTCGAGTTCCGGTTCAACGTCGGAGTATGGAGCAGCCGACGAAGTGGGGCTCCTCCGGCTACCCAACTCTGCTCAGGCCCTTCCGGCTGGACAGGTGTCCAGCTATCGTGGCGACAGCGTCAACCGTAGGCGAGCGGAGGTGGGGGCTGATGAGCAAGGTTCCAAGTCGTCATGCGCGCCTGGCGCATGCCGCCAAACACGCCGAGCTGTGGAACGCGGGCAACAAGGACGAGTGGGTCGCGTCGTGGCGCACGATCTGCCCCGGCGAGGTCCGCATGTTCGACCCCGTCGGCACGGAAGAAAAGCATGGCTTCGAGGTCGCCACTTCCGATGCGTTCGACATGTTCCAGTCGATCCTGAAGATCAACATGGTCACGGTTCAGGTCAACGGAAGCGAGATGGCCTGGGTGTGCGAGAACCGCTTCGGGACCGAGCCGAACGTCCAAATGGCGTACAGCATCGAGACATTCGCGTGGGACGACGACGGCAATCTCCTGATCAAGACGTACTACCCGATGCCCGAATCAGTGGACGCCGACAGCGACCCCTACGCGCACCTGCTGGGGAAGCAGCAGTAGCGGCTGGACGCGGTGTCCCGTTTCAGCGGCGACGTGGCCAAGTGCCGCTTCAACCTGGGCGATCACCAAACACAAAGCGGGGCAATCGATTAAGCGTGAGGCTGAGTCTGCGCGGTCCAGACTCGACCGTCGTAGTAGCGCATCAGGCTCGGATCGTTCTGGTCCGGGTACCAACCGGGTGCCAAACCACTGGCGACCGGCGGCGCTTGGCGCACCACTGGTTGCTCCACTGGCCGCTCCACGACGGTGGCATCCCTCGGCCTCGCCATAGCTCGGGCGACGGCAACCACGACCGCGACGATCGCGATGAGGATCAATATCCATACGAGGGAGTTAATAGCGCCGGACAGCATGGAGCTTGCACCTCCTGTGGCGGCTTGTTCGACGCCGGTTAAGTACCCTGGACACTTCGCGGTTAAACGGCGGTCGCCGGAGGTCCGAGGCGGCCAGGCGCGGTCCGTTGTGACGCCAGAACTACGGTGGCCTTGATTTCGCTCGGGTCCAAGGGAAATCCTTGGGGGATGGCGGCTGCAAACCAAACGAGACGGTGGGTCCGGCGGGTTGGGAGCGCGCTGGCGGGTGGCGCGTTGGTGGTGTTGTCCGCTCTCGGGCTGGCCGGCGGCGCCGGCCCCTGGGCCCAGGCCTCGCCGGGCCCTGCGCCGAGCGCCCACTGGTGCCCGGGCGATTCATGGAACCCGGGCTGGGGCAAGGTCTCGGACTGGGACTGGAATCGCTGCCATGACTGGCTGGGCCCGGGAGCCCCGTTCGGTCCGGCGGGCTGGGGGCCCTGGGGTCCACCGCCGCCGTGGGCGCCGCCGCAACCACCACCGGCGCCGTGGGCGCCTGGGGCGAACCTGATGTGGAACCCCACCGCCGGCAATTGGGGATTCTGGAACAACGGGGTGTGGACCCCGATCTAGTCCTACGCCGGCTCTGGCACGAGCCTGTCGGTGGCGGTCCCTAGCATTCCTCGGGTCAGACGCCTACGGGGAGGACCGCATGAAGTTCATCTCGACCCGCATCATCACGGCCGATGTCAATCGGCTCGTCGCTTTCTATGAGATGGTCACCGAAATTTCCGCGGTATGGGGGAACGAACTCTTCGCCGAGATACCGACGCCAATCGGCACCCTGGCCCTCGGTAGCGACAAGACCGTCCCGCTGTTCGGAGAGGGATCGGCCGAGCCCTCGGCCAACCGAAGCGCGATCGTCGAATTTCTTGTCGACGACGTGGACGCGGAATACGAGCGCCTCCGCGAGCGCCTCGACGACGTCGTGACGACGCCGACAACCATGCCGTGGGGCAACCGCGCGCTGCTGTTCCGGGATCCCGATGGAAACCTGGTCAACCTGTTTACGCCGGTTACGGCCGGGGCTCGTGCCAAGTTCGAGCGCTAAGGTGGGGTGTGGCCGCTGAGGATCGTGCCAACACGTCCGGCGAGCTCGAACGCCGAAACGCCGCGCTCGGTGAGCGCGAGGACGACGTTATGCATCGCGAGGCCGAGGTCTCACGACGCGACTTCCTCGCTGACAGAAGAGACGGGATCGCTGACCAGCGTGAGCAGATCGCAGACGATCGCGAGCGTGTGGCGGACGAGCGAGAGCGCCGCGCCGACGAACGCGAGGGCACGGCCTCCGAGCGGGAACGCGAGCGACTTCGGCGCGCGGACGAACAAAGCAAGCGCACAACGGCTGGTGCTCGACGGGACCAAGCCGACATCGACCGCGAGATAGCCGAAACCGAACGACTCAGCGACCACCGCTGATCCCTTCCCGGCCGCTCGGCACGGCCTCGGCCTGAATCAAGTCCCGGACCGAAGCAGCCCGGCGGCCGTCGTCCAGTTCTTTCAGGGCGGTTCGGTGAAGCCACATTTCACATAATGAATTTGCTAGGTATGTGGCGGCCGCCATTACAGGATTTGCGCATGACGCAGGCCACAAATTTTGGCTTTCTATGAATGGCGTTGCTAGCGTGCCTGCCCATGGTTGTACTTGCAACGTTGATGACGCTCATCAATCAGGTCTCCGGGTCGCCCTATATCACTGGTGGCGATTCGCCCGCCGGGACCGATTGCTCTGGGCTTGCTTCGTGGGTTGCCAACGCGGCGACCGATCGGCCGGTTTTCGGAAACAGGTTCAACACGGGCAACGAGGAAGCCGCCCTTTTGGCGCGGGGCTTCCAGTACGGAACCGCTCCCAACGCGCTGGTGATCGGCTGGAACGGTGGCCACACGGCGGTGACCTTGCCGGACGGGACGTCCGTGTCCAGCGGTGAGCGCGGAGGGGTGCACGTCGGTGGTCCGGGCGCCTACCAGGCCGGATTCACGCACCACATGTTCCTTCCGATGCCGCCCGAGGGTGACGTTGCCCCGCCGCCGCCGGACGCGCCGCCCCCGCCGGCGGATGCGCCGCTTCCGCCGCCGGACGCGCAGCCGGTGCTCGTCGATGCCGCGGCTCCGGCCCCACCGACGCCGCCGGCCCCCGACGTACTGCAGCCGGGTGACCCGGCGATCCCGAATCCATAACAAATCAAATTGCGGATGTGTTCATCAGCGATGAGCGAATTCACAACCGGCGGATGGTGAACTCATCCGGATGGAAGCCGGTCTGTGTGATTCGTCACAGCCGTTAGCTTTCGAGAGCACCGCCTGACAAGAAGGTCAATAGCAAAGCTTGCCAGGCGTCAGTTAAGGCGCCTAGCCAAGTTTTGCTGGATGTGGAAAACAACGGTGACCGCCGCCAGGCGAAGGCCGCGGCGGGCCCGGCGCACGTATCCTGACGCTGCCCGCTCCGGGTCGGTCACCGATCCTGCGGGCGAACTGGAAGCGGCAAGCATAGGCGGGGGACCGGCATGATCTTCATCGTCGTCAAGTTCGAAACCAAACCGGAGTGGAGCGAGCGCTGGCCGGAACTGGTCGCCGCGTTCACCGCCGCCACCCGCGCCGAAGAGGGCAACCTGTGGTTCGAATGGTCGCGGAGTCTGGACAACCCTGCGGAGTACGTCCTGGTGGAGGCGTTCCGCGACGGCGACGCCGGCGGCGTCCACGTCAACAGCGATCACTTCAAGCAGGCGATGCGGGAGCTGCCGCAGGCGCTGAAGTCCACGCCCAAAATCATCAACCAGGCGATCGATGCGACCGGCTGGTCGGAGTTGGCTGAGATGTCGGTCGACTAGCCGACCACGACGGCGATTTCCTCGCCCAGCCGGTAGCCGGGCGCGAGCGGAAGCGTGTCGCCGCTCCAGAACGAGCCCGGGTCAAACCAGTTCGAGTACTTCTCCGTGGACAGCAAGCCCATTTCCTCGTAGGTGATCGCCACCGTCTCCGCGCAGTACGCCGCTTCCAGGCCGACGCGTTGCCGTGCCTTGCGGCGCTGTGTCGATTCTCGAATCTTCTTGTCTACGACGGGAATTCCGCGCGTCCAGTCGTAGGCGGTGGGCAGCCGGCCGCGCAGCCAGCGGCCGGTGAGGCGCGCGGTGGCCGGGAAGGGCGTCCCGTCCATGCGCGCGATCACTCGCAGCAGTTCGTTCTCCTGTCGGCGATTGGCGTACGGCATCAGCTGTCGCAGCCAGCAGCGCTGGTGGTAGCGCTCCATCCATTGCAGGACAGCGTCGCGCAGATCGTTGAGCTGCACGCCGCGGTGGTTGGTGCCGGTCCACATGTCGGTGAGTTTGTCGCCGAGTTCGGCGTGCCAGATGAGCGGCGGAAGATCGTCGATCGCCACCGTCATCCCAACGTGGTTCACCGGGCTGTTGGTCAGGGTTTGGATGGCGCGATCGGGCCCCGAAATGCCGCGGAACAGCCAAAGGTCGCCCGTCCGCGTCTCCTGGGCCGCCTGGTCCAACGTCAGCATCTATGACCCTTGGCGCGGTGGTCGGCCATCGTTGTCCGCCTTCCATTTTCGAGGTTCGTGTGAGATCGGATAGTTAGCCGTCCCGGTCGTCCAGCACGGAGGCCTGCCCGCAAACGGTGTCGATCGGGCGCCTCCTACCGGGATCGGACACATGCGGTCCGGCTGCGGTAATAGCCTGTCAACCATGCGCAGCATTTGGAAGTGGCTCGGCCTGGCCGGTGTCGCCGGTGTCGTCGCCGGGGGCGCGCTGGTGGTTCGCGATCAACGCAAGCGACGCTCCTACACCGCCGACGAGGTCCGGGCCCGCCTACATCAGCGGCTGGCCGAATCCAACGGGCAAAGCTTTCAATCCAAGTCGGGGTCGGCCGCGGGTTCGACGGCGAACAAACGATAGCTGCCCGAGAAGCCCTTCAGCTCGACGTCGCTGCCGTCGTCGAACGCGATGTCGTCACAGTCGCGAAGGGCGTCTCGCACCGGCTCGCTCACGAGGATCTGTCCGCCCACGGCCTCGGCTGCCACCCGGGCCGCCATCGCGACGTTGCGCCCGAACAGATCGTCGCCGCGGCGTACCGAGCGTCCCATGTGGATGCCGATCCGAACGCGAATCTCCTCGTGCCGCTTGGGTTTTCCGTTACCGTGCAGGGCGTCCTGCAGGTCGAGGCCGCATTGCACCGCCTGCTGGGCGCGCGAGAAGGCAATCATGAAGCCGTCGCCCTGGCTTTTCACGACATGTCCGGAGTGCCGTTCTACGAGCTTGTGAACGAGCTTGTCGTGCGAGGCGATCAGCTTGACGAAGGCCCGGTCGCCGATCCGCTCGTTGAGGGCGGTGGACTCCTCGATGTCGGAGAAGAGGATCACCACCCGGCCGTCCGGGGTGACCCGCGCGAGGTCGGGGCGCTCGACCTCGGCCCAGTCGGCGAGCTCCTCGATCGAGCTGCGCACCACCGCACCGAAGCCCTCCTTGCGCATCAGGTTGGCCGTGTTCCACACCGTCTTGACGGCCTCGCGGCCGCCCGACAGCAGCCGACTGCGGGTGTCGGCCCGCTGTCGCAACTCGTCGAGCTCGCGCCGGCCGCGCACCAGCAGGACGGACAGCACGACGAGCGCGCCGGCCTCGATTGCGGCGAGCGCGGCCAAGGCGTAGACCGCGACATGCATGGCGTCACCCACTCCAGGCATCCTGCCAAAGGTCGCGATGGCTACCGGTTGTCGGGCCTATGCACGCTGTCTAGTGTTGAGGTCGGCCGCCGCGGGTAGTGGATTTCACATGAGCCGATTGGGTGACTTTCGGGAGGTGGGGTCTTGACCGACGGCGGTGATGGTTCCTCGAACCTGCTGGTGATCTTCGGTATCACCGGCGACCTGGCCCGCAAGATGACGTTCCGGGCGTTGTATCGGCTCGAATCCCGCAAGCTTTTGGACTGCCCCATCCTGGGCGTGGCCAGCGACGACATGCCCGTCGAGAAGGTGATCGCGCTGGCCCGCGACGCCATCAGCGGAGCGGGCGAGAAGATCGATGACGCGGTCTTCGACCGGTTGGCGGGCCGACTGGACTACATGTCCGGCGACGTGACCGACGGCGAGCTCTACAGCAAGCTCGCCGAGCTGATCGGGTCGGACTACCGCCCGCTGTATTACCTGGAGATGCCGCCGGCGTTGTTCGCGCCGATCGTGGAGAACCTCGGCAAGGTTGGCCTGCTCGAGCGGGCGCACGTGGCGGTGGAGAAGCCGTTCGGCCACGACGTGGAGTCGGCACGCGAGCTCAACACGAGGCTGCGGGCGGTGCTCGAAGAAGACCAGATCCTGCGGGTGGACCACTTCTTGGGCAAGCAACCCGTGGTCGAACTCGAGTGCCTGCGCTTCGGCAACCACGCGCTCGCCGAATTGTGGGACCGGCGCAGCGTTTCGGAGATCCACATCACGATGGCCGAGAACTTCGGGGTCGAGACCCGGGGCCGGTTCTACGACGCGGTCGGCGCGTTGCGCGACGTCGTGCAGAACCACCTGCTGCAGGTGCTGGCGATGGCGGCGATGGAGCCCCCGGTCGGCCCCAGCGCCGACGACCTCAACGACAAGAAGGCCGAGGTGCTGCGCGCCATGCCGCCGCTGAAGCCCGAACGGTGCGTGCGCGGTCAGTACCGCGGCTATACCGATATCCCCGAGGTGTCCAAGGATTCGCAAACCGAGACTTTCATCGCGCTGCACACCGAGATCGACAACTGGCGCTGGGCCGGGGTGCCCATCTTCATGCGGGCCGGCAAGGCCCTGCCGGAGAAGGTCACCGAGGTGCGGCTCTTCCTGCGTCGCGTTCCCTCGATGGCCTTTCTGCCCGAATGCCGACCGGCGGAGCCCAACCAGATCGTGCTGCGCATCGACCCCGACCCGGGGATGAGGGTGCAGATATCCGCGCAAGTCGGCGACGCGTGGCACGACATCCACCTCGATTCCCTGTTCGCCCACGACCTGGGCGAGCCAGAACGGCCCTACGAGCGCCTCTTTCATGCCGCGCTGACCGGCGATCGCCAGCTCTTCGCGCGCATCGACGGCATCGAACAGACGTGGCGCATCGTGCAGCCTCTGCTGGACGAACCGGGCGAAATCCACTATTACGACTGCGGCACCTGGGGCCCCGACGCCGCGCACGCGCTACTGCGCGGTCACCACGGCTGGCAACAGCCGTGGCTGCCGCAAGACACGCATCCAAGACAGTAAGGAGACAGGAGAGAAATGCAGCTAGGGATGATCGGTCTGGGCCGCATGGGCGCGAACATCGCACGGCGGGTGACCACGGACGGGCACGAATGCGTGGTCTATGACCACAACCCGGACGCGGTCAAGGCGATGGCGGGCGACGAGAGGACGACCGGCGTCGCTTCGCTGCAAGAGCTCGCCGAGAAACTCACCGCCCCGCGAGTGGTTTGGGTGATGGTTCCGGCCGGCACCATCACCACGGGAGTGATCAACGAGCTGGCCAAGACCCTGGACTCCGGCGACATCGTCATCGACGGTGGCAACTCGTATTACCGAGACGACTTGCGGCACGCAAAGACCCTGTCCGAGAACGGGATTCACCTACTGGACTGCGGCACCAGCGGCGGTGTATGGGGTCGGGAGCGCGGCTACTGCCTGATGATCGGCGGCGACGACTACGCCTTCGAGCACGCGGAGCCCCTCTTCGTGAGCATCGCGCCGGGGTTCGACGCCGCACCCCGAACGCCCGGCCGGGAAGGCGAGGTCGCCCAACCGGAGAAGGGCTACCTGCACTGCGGCAAGACCGGAGCCGGCCACTTCGTGAAGATGGTGCACAACGGCATCGAGTACGGGATGATGGCGTCGCTCGCCGAGGGGCTCAATATCCTGCGCAACGCCGACATCGGCACCCGCATCCAAGAGTCCGACGCCGAAACGGCACCGCTGGTCAATCCCGAGTGCTACGAGTACGACTTCGACATCCCGGACGTCGCCGAGGTGTGGCGCCGGGGCAGCGTCATCGGCTCCTGGCTGCTGGATCTGACCGCGAGCGCGTTGCACGATTCGCCTGACCTGAAGGAGTTTTCGGGCCGGGTCTCCGATTCCGGGGAGGGCCGCTGGACCGCCATCGCGGCCATCGACGAGGGGGTGCCGTCGCCGGTGCTCACCACCGCGCTGCAGTCTCGATTCGCCTCGCGTCAGCTCGATGACTTCGCCAGCAAGGCGCTTTCGGCGATGCGCAAGCAGTTCGGTGGCCACGCTGAGAAACCGGCCAACTAGTGGCGATCGCGAGGGCGGCGTAGCCGGGCGAAGCGGGTCGCCACCATCGGACTAGTGGCGATCGCGAGGGCGGCGTAGCCGGGCGAAGCGGGTCGCCACCATCGGAATCACCCGCGGTTGACGAAAGCCACCACGGCGTCGCTGAAGGCGTCGTTGTCATCGCCGGCGGCGGTATGCCCGGCGTTGGAAAGCTCCACGAACTCGGCGCGCGGCACCTGGGTCAGGAAGTGCTCAACACCCTCGGGGCTGACGACGTCGGACAGCTTTCCGCGGATCAACAGGACCGGGATGGTCAGGCCGGCGGCCGCGTGCTCGAATTTCTCGGTGCGCAGTTCGGGGTCGTCGCCCGGCTTGGTCATGAACGCGGGGTCCCAGTGCCAGTACCAGCGGCCGTCGCGCAGGCGCAGGTTCTTTTTCAGCCCCTCCGGGCTGCGGGGCTTTTTCCGGTACGGCAGGTAGGCCGCAACGGCGTCGGCCGCCTGGTCCAGCGAGTCGAACCCGTCGAGGCCGCTGAACATGAAGTCGCGGATGCGGGCGCTCCCGCCCTTCTCGAATCGGGGCACCACGTCGACGAGCAGCAGCTGTGTCACCCTCTCGGGGCCGGCCCGGTGGGCGGCGAGGATGCCGGTCAACCCGCCCATGCTGGCCCCGATGATCATCACCGGCCGGCCGATCGCGTCGAGGACACCCATGACGTCGGCGGTCAGCGTCTCCACGGCGTAATCGGCGCCGGGGGCGCGATCGCTGTCGCCGTGCCCGCGGGAATCCAGGGCCACGACGTGAAACCCCTCGTCGGCCAGGATCTGGCCGGTGTTTTTCCAGGAGAATCGGTTCTGGCCGCCGCCGTGCAGCATCAGGATCGTGGGGTGATCGGCCGCCGCGACCGAGCCGCGGTTCCATTCGTCGGCGACCAGGGTAATCCCGTCGACGCCAGCGAACTCGACCGTCTGGGGAATGCTGTTCACGGTGCTCACGGGCGCCCTCTTTCGTCGTTCGCTCCGACGTTACCTAGGCCAACTATTCACCGGGGAGCGGGGCCCAGGTCGCGGTGAGTTTTCACGGGGGCCGGGGTCAATCACTAAGACATTGCTCTGACATAAAGGAGGCGGCATGCCATCGATTACGCCCACGCTGTGGTTCGACAACAACCTCGAGGAAGCGGCCGAGTTCTACACCTCGGTGTTCCCCAACTCGCACGTCGAGGGCCTCAACCGAACCACCGAAGCCGGACCCGGCGAGCCCGGCACGATCCTGTCTGGCAGCTTCGTGCTCGACGGCACCCGCTTCATGGGCATCAACGGCGGCCCGCAGTTCCCAATGACCGAAGCCGTGTCCTTCACGGTCAGCTGCAAGGACCAGGACGAGGTGGACTACTACTGGGACCGGTTGACCGACGGTGGCGAGGAATCGCAATGCGGCTGGCTCAAGGACCGCTTCGGGCTGAGTTGGCAAATCATCCCGGACCGGCTCTTCGAGTTGATCAGCGATCCGGATCGGGCCAGGGCTGCGGCCGCCACCCAGGCGATGTATGGCATGCGCAAGATCGTCATCGCCGAGATGGAGGCCGCGGCGGATTCAGCGCTCACACCGTAGCGCGCGGCCCGAAATCCGTTGCAGCCTCGGTCATTTAGTCCATCCGGCACCACGGTCGGTGCGTCCTGGGCCCACACGCGTTAGGTTGGTCCGTGCGAGACGCGCCGAGCATGGAGTGGACATGGGTGGACCAGGCTGGATCGACGTACCCGGTGGCGCCGGAGACCTGAAGGCTCTGACGTGGGGACCGCCGGATGCCCCGATCGCGTTGTGCCTGCACGGCTTCCCTGACACCGCCTACGGGTGGCGCAAGATGGCGCCGCGGCTGGCCGAGTCGGGGTGGCGGGTCGTCGCGCCGTTCATGCGCGGATACGCGCCGTCGTCGATCCCTTCCGACGGGTGTTTCCACGTCGGCGCGCTGATGGACGACGCGCTGCGGGTGCGCGAGGCCGCGGGCGGCACGGAGCACGACGTGGTGATCGGACACGACTGGGGCGCGTTCGCCGCCACCGGCCTGGCCGCGATGCCCGACAGCCCGTTCGCCAAGGCGGTCATCATGTCCGGGCCGGTCCCGGCCGGCTTCCGTCGGCGCGGCCCCGTGGCCGACCGGGTGCGGCTGCTCGGCCACCTGCCTGCGCAGCTGCTGCGCTTCTGGTACGTCCTGTACTTCCAATTGCCTTGGCTGCCCGAGCGTTCCGCGTCCTGGGTGCTGCCGCTGCTGTGGCGACGGTGGTCGCCGGGCTACCGCGCCGACGAGGACCTGCGCCACGTCGACGCCGCCATCGGCACACCGGAGAGCTGGCGGGCGGCGCTGGGGCCGTACCGGGCCACCATCCGCAACCCGCGGCCGCCGGCGCGCTACGCCGCGTTGAACCGGCTGTGGACCGAGGTGCCCGTACTGGCCTGCCTCTACCTGCATGGGCGCGACGACCGTTGCATGACACCGGTTTTCGCCCGCTGGACGGAAAAGGTGCTGCCGCCTGGCAGCGAGGTCGCCGTCGTCGATCACGCCGGGCACTTCCTGCAGCTCGAACAGCCGGACAAGGTCGCCGACCTGGTGCTGGCGTTCATCGGCAAACCCGGCTGAGCCGATGGCTTGATGGTATTCAGGCACCGGATGGGGGCCGTCGATGCGCAGTTCTACTGGATGTCGGCCAAGGTCCCGAACGACCAGTTCCTGCTGTACGCGTTCGATGGTGTGCCCGCGGATCTCGAGGGCGCCATCGAGCGGGTGCGCCGACGGGCGCGCGCGTGCCCGGACCTGGCGATGCGCGTCCGGGAGACGAGCAGGCTGACCTATCCACTGTGGGTGCCGGCGGACGTCGGTCCGCCCAATGTGGTCCACCACGAGCCGGCCGAGCAGACGTGGCCGCTGTGCCTGGAGGCCGTCGTCCGCCTCGCCGACGATCAGCTGGACGTTTGCCGGATGCCGTGGCGGCTGCACATTTTCGCCCCGGTGCTCGGGATCCCGGGCGTCCCCGGCGCGGGCGCGGTCGCGGTCATGCAGGTCGCGCACGCCCTGGGCGACGGCGCGCGCGCCTCGGCGATGGCGGCGTGGCTCTTCGGCCGGGACGCCCCGGTACCCCGCCCGGCGCGGCAGTCGGCCGGGTTCTTTCCGTGGCGGGCCGTCGATGCGGCGCGCGCCCACCGAGGGCTGGTGCGCGATATGCGCGCCGGGTTGCTGGCGCCGGGGGTCGGGTCGCCTCCGCCGCAAACCACCAACGCCCGCCCGGCGGGCGCCCGCTCGGTGCGCACCGTGGTGCGGCGCCGCTCGCAACTGCGCGGTCCCACGGTCACCGCCGGGGTGCTGGCCGGGGTCTCCGAGGCGCTGTCGACCCTGCTCGGCGACGGGGCCGACGCCTTGGGCGCCGAGGTTCCGATGGCCAAACCCGGTGTGCCACAAGCGCACAACCACTTCGGCAACGTCGGGGTCGGGCTGTACCCGAAGCTGGACATCGACGCGCGTGTCGAGCGAATCGGGACGGACTTGGCCAACGGGCGGCGGCGCTTCGAACACCCGGCCACGCGGGCCGCGGACCGGGCGTTCGCCGCGGTGCCGGCGGCGCTGTTGCGTTGGGGCGTCGCACAGTTCGATCCCGATGCCCGGCCGACGCAGGTGGCCGGCAACACGGTGGTGTCCAGCGTCAACCGGGGCCCGGCCGATCTGAGCTTCGGCGATGCGCGGGTGGTGCTGACGGCCGGATACCCGGCGCTCTCGCCGGTGATGGGCCTGACTCATGGGGTGCACGGCATCGGCGACACCGTCGCGATCAGCGTGCACGCGGCGGAGTCGGCCTTTCCAGGGGGTGCCGACATCGACGCCTACCTGCGGCTGCTCGACGCGGCGCTGTGAGCTACTGCGCGTCACCCGATCTGGCCGCTTGTTCGCGGGTCATGCCGACGGCGCCGATCAGCTCCTCGTGCAGCTCGAACCACACGGTGTGGTAGGAGTCGATCAGCGGCCTGGTCAGCCACTCCGTCTCGCCGGCTTTGACTTTGTCCAGTGCCGCAACGAGTTTCGTCGAGTAGGCACCCAGCCGCGGCACCTGAGTGGCGGCCACCTCGACGATCGGTATCACCCGCGCGTGCACGCCGTCGAGGCGGGCCAGGACCGCGGCGTCGTATCCGGGGTCGTCGTGAGGGTTGGGCGTGCCTTGCGGGCCGCCCTTGAGCTGCCAGTCGGTGACCAGAGACTTGAAATCGGCGTTCACCGAGCGGAATTCGTCGTAGGCGGCGGCCATCGCGGCCGAATCGACGCCCAGGCGCTCCTCGGCGAGCAACGCGTCGAGCCGGGCGCGCCCGCTGGGACTGATCCGCAGCGTCGCGCCGTCGACCAGCAGGCCCGCTGCGGTGAGCCGCTCGACGACGCCGATGATCTCGCCGAGCTCGCGGCCCAAAGTGGCGGCCAGGTCGGCGGGGCGGACGCGGCCCTTCAGCCGAACCGCCTGCAGCACAGCCAATTCCGTCACGGGGCGGCCTCGTCCGCCAGCCGCAGCGCGGTCAGCATGACGATGAGGGGAGTGGCCGAAACCACGTCGGTGTGCCCGGCGCCCAGGGCCGCGCGGACCGCGGCGTCGGAGGCGTCTTCGAGCCTCGGGTGGTCGCCGGAGGCGTGCGCGCGCAGCGGGCTGATCCGTCGCGCGATGTCGGCCACCTCGCACAGCTCCGGCGTATCCTTCTCCGACCATGCGGACAGCGTCAGATTGCCTTCGCGCACTTCGCCTTCGTAGCCGTCGACGGTGATCTGCCTGCCGGCCAGCGTCGCCGCGGCTC
The DNA here is from genome assembly GCF_001667035.1 of Mycobacterium sp. 852002-51057_SCH5723018. Lineage (GTDB taxonomy): Bacteria > Actinomycetota > Actinomycetes > Mycobacteriales > Mycobacteriaceae > Mycobacterium. The sequence continues at coordinate 4,226 of NZ_LZIR01000034.1, read as the reverse complement.
CGCGGCCGCAGCCCACCACGGCCACCCGGCCGAGTTCACGGCTGACCACGGCCGCGTGGCTGGCGGCGCCGCCGACCTCGGTGACGATGCCCTGCGCGGCCAGCATGCCCAACACGTCCTCGGGCCTGGTGTGATCACGCACCAAAATCACCGGCTCGCCACGCTCGGCGGCGGACAGCGCCTCGTCGACGTCGGTGTACGCCATCCCCGATGCAACGCCCGGGCAGGCGGGCAAGCCGCTAGCCAAAAGCGGTGCGGTCAGACGGATTTCGGGCTGCAGGGCGGGTCGCAGCAACGACTGCACGTGCGCCGGGGTCACCCGACGCAGCGTCTCGGCATCGTCGATGAGCCCCTCGCGCCGCAGCTGCAGCGCCAGTCGCACCGCCGCCTGCGCGGATCGCTCCGCCGACCGCGTCTGCAGCAGCCACAGCGTGCCGTCCTCGACGGTGAACTCGATTTCTTGGACGTCGGACCCGTGCCGCTCCAGTCGGCGGGCGGTGTCCATCAACTCGTCGTAGACGGCCGGTTGCTCGTCACGCAGGGCCGTGATCGGTTCGACGTCGACGAGGCCCGACACCACGTCGTCGCCCTGCCCACCGGGGAGCCATTCGCCGAACGGTTCGTCGGCGCCGGTTATCGGGTTGCGCGAAAATAGGGCTCCCGCACCGGAATCCGGGCCGCGGTTGCCAAACACCATCGCCTGCACGACGACGGCGGTGCCGCCCCGATCGTCGATGCGGTGATGGGCGCGGTAGGCCACCGCGCGCGGAGAATTCCATGAGGCGAACACGGCCTCGATGCCCGAGCGCAACTGCGCGTAGGGGTCGGCGGCCAAGGCCTGGTCTGCGGCGCCGACGATTCGTCGATACATGCGGTCGAACCGCCGGCGGGTGTCGCGGGCGAACGCGGGGGTGTCAGACGATGCCAGCGCCTGTTCCACGGCGTCGTTCATGCCCAGATCCAGGATCGTGTCCATCATGCCCGGCATAGACTGCGCGGCACCCGAGCGCACGCTGACCAGCAGCGGGCGCGGGCCCCGTCCGAACGTGCGGGACGTTTCGGCTTCCAGCCAGCGGATCCCGTCGAGCACGTGGTGCCAGATCGCGTCCATCGTGGCGGTCGGATCGGCGAGATACCTCAGGCCGACCTCGGTGGTGATGCAGAACGCGGGGGGCACCGGCAGGTTCTGCCGGCGCATCGCGTCGATGCCGTGGCCCTTGTTGCCCAGCAGCTCTCGCGGGTGACCGGCGTCGCCGGTCAGGGGCACCACGGCGGCGCTTTCAGGGACGCCCCGAGCGGGGTCGACGCCTCGGTCGATGCGAGTCGTGCTACACCCCCTCGTCGTGCGGCCCCCCGCCAGGACCGTCCCGGCAGGCCCCGACGAGTATGTCAGGACTGTCCGCGCAGCAGCCCGAAGCCGAAGTTTGTGCCGAGCCCGCGGCGCAGCGCCAGGTGGATCCAGAGCAGCCCGTAGGGCTCGAGCAGCCGCGCCAGCGCCAGGTCGCCGACGTCGACGGTCTGGAACCCGAGCTCGGAGACGAGTCCGGCGGTCACCGATCGAGCGGCGTCGTCGTCGCCGCAGACGAACATGACCGGTTTGCCCGGCAGCTCGGGCGCGTCCATCATCGGCGCGCCGATTTGGTTCATCGCCTTGCAGACCCGCGCGCCGGGCGCCCACTTCGCGATCTCTTCCGCCCCGGAGGTGTGGTGTCCGACCTCGAGGCCGGCGAAGTCGGGTGTCAGCGGGTTGGTGCAGTCGATCAGGGTCTTGCCGCCCAGGTCGCCGCAGCCCTGCACCGCCGCCTGGGTGGTCTGCCACGGCGTGCAGAGCACCACGACGTCGGCTGCGGCCGTGGCCGATTCGTTCGTTTCGACGGCGCCGAGCGCCGCGTACTTCGGGTCATCGGGGTTGCGGACGCCGAACGTGACGTCGTGCCCGCGGTTGCGCCACGCGGTGCCCAGCGTGGTTCCGACGTTGCCGGCTCCGATGATCGCGATCTTCATGGGCGCTCCTCTCGGTCGACGCTGCCATGATCTAGGTTTGCACCTATGAGTCCCTATGACGTCGGGTTACTGATTCTGAGGCTGGCGTTGGGCGTGACGTTGGCCCTGCACGGCTTCAACAAGTTCTTCGGCGGCGGTCGCATCCCGGGCACGGCGCGCTGGTTCGAAAGCATCGGCATGAAACCCGGTCGGTTCCACGCCACCGTCGCCGCCACCACCGAGGTCTCTGCGGGTCTGGGCCTGGCGGCCGGGCTGCTCACCCCGATCCCGGCGGCCGGCTTCGTCTCGCTGATGCTGGTCGCGGCGTGGACAGTGCACCGGGCGAACGGCTTCTTCATCGTCAAGGAAGGCTGGGAATACAACCTGGTGCTGGCGGTCAGCGCCGTCGTGGTGGCCACGCTAGGTGCCGGCCGACTCAGCCTGGACTGGCTGATCTTCGGCAAGAACTGGTTCGACGGCTGGCCCGGCCTGCTGATCTCGGCGGGCCTCGGTCTGGCCGGTGCGCTCGGCCAGTTGGTGATCTTCTACCGGCCGCCGGTCAAGCAAGCCGGATAGGCGCCGCCGCTCCTCGGATTGGCCGCGGCTGGCGTAACGCCACGGCGAAACTCAGCCACATTTTTCGCCAGGGCGTTACGTACGCGCACCGCCTAGGTACACCTAGGGCGTCCCGTTGTGCCCGTTCTGGCCGAGCAGCAACCCACCGGCTCCGCCGGCGCCGGACGTGGCGGGCGGCGTACCGGTCCCGCCGTTGCCGCCGTTGCCGCCGTCGCCGATCACCACGGCGTTGCCGCCGGTCCCGCCGGCGCCGCCGGTGTTGCCGTTGCCGGCTCCGCCGGCGCCGCCGTCACCACCGTTGCCGATCCCCCCGCCCTTGCCGCCGGCCCCGCCGGCGCCACCGGTGGTCAGCGCGCTGTCGCCGGAGTTTCCGCCGGCGCCGCCGGCCCCGCCGGAGCCGGTGAGCATGCCGGCGTTGCCGCCGGCCCCGCCGGCCGCGCCGGTGAACCCGCCGCCGCCACCGGCGCCGCCGGCCCCGCCGTCGCCGAAGAGCACGCCGCCGTTGCCGCCGACGCCGCCCGTCCCACCGGTGCCCGTGCCGGTGTTGTTCCCCCCGCCGCCGCCGGCCCCGCCGGCCGCGCCGAGGCTCAGCATGCCGGCGTTGCCGCCGTGCCCGCCGGCGCCGGCGGTGGTTTGGCCGCTTCCGCCGGTCCCGCCGTTGCCGCCGGCCCCGAACAGCCCGCCGTTGCCGCCCGCCCCGCCGGCCCCGCTGCTGCCGTTGAGGTTGCTGAATCCGCCAGCCCCGCCGGCGCCGCCGTCGCCGGAGAGCATGCCGCCGCTGCCGCCGGCCCCGCCGGCGCCGCTGGTGAGGCCGAAGCCGCCGTCCCCTCCGATGCCGCCGCCGGCGAACAGCCCGCCGTTGCCGCCGGCGGTGCCGGTCGCACCGATCGTGCCGGACCCGCCGATCCCGCCGTTGCCGAACAGGATCCCGCCGGCCCCGCCGGAGGCCCCCGTTCCCGCGGCGCCGTTGGCGCCGTTGCCGATCAGCGGTCGTCCCGTCAGCGCCTCGGTGGGCGCGTTGATCGCGTTGAGTGCCTGCTGCTGCACCGTGTGCAGCGGGTTGGCGCTGGCGGGGGCGTTGAAGCCGTCCAGGCCCAGCAGCTGACCGCCGACGCCGCCGGCGCCGGTCGTGCCCCGGGTCGCGCCGAGCCCGCCGTTGCCGCCGTTGCCGCCGTCGCCGATCAGCATGCCGTTGCCGCCGGCCCCGCCCGCCCCGCCGGTGCTGCTGGCGCCGGTCTGGGCGGTGCCTCCGCTGCCGCCGTTGCCGCCGTTGCCGATCAGCCCGGACCTGCCACCGGCGCCGCCCGCGCCACCCTGAGCGGTGGCGCCGTCACCACCGGCGCCGCCCGCGCCACCCTGAGCGGTGGCGCCGTCACCACCGGCGCCGCCCGCGCCGCCGGAGCCGACGAGCATGCCGGCGTTGCCGCCCGTCCCTGCGCGCCCGCCGGTCTGGGGGCCGAACCCGCCGTTGCCGCCGGCGCCGCCGTCGCCGAAGAGCAGGCCGCCGTTGCCGCCGGCCCCCCCGGCCCCGCCGATGCCGCCGACCGGGGTGATGCTTTCGCCGCCGGCGCCGCCCGCGCCGCCGGCTCCGAGGCTGAGCATGCCGGCGTTGCCGCCGTTGCCGCCCGCCCCGCCGGCGGTTGAACCGTGCCCACCCGCGCCACCGG
>NZ_LZIR01000033.1 GCF_001667035.1 Mycobacterium sp. 852002-51057_SCH5723018 | reverse complement strand
CCCGCCGGCGACGGCCATGTCGGGCTTGCGGCCGACCCGGATGTCGTGGGGGCGAACCAGCGCGCCGTTCAGCTCGGAAACCGCGCCGAGGAACGACATCACGAACGTGGTCGCCGGGGAGTCATACACCTCGGTCGGGGATCCGACCTGCTCGATGCGGCCCTTGTTGAGCACGGCGATCCGGTCGGCGACGTCCAGCGCCTCCTGCTGGTCGTGGGTGACCAGCACCGTGGTGACATGCACCTCGTCGTGCAGGCGGCGCAACCACGCGCGCAGATCCTCGCGGACCTTGGCGTCCAGTGCGCCGAAGGGCTCGTCGAGCAGCAGCACCTGCGGGTCGACGGCCAGCGCCCGGGCCAGCGCCATGCGCTGCCGTTGGCCGCCGGAGAGCTGGTTGGGGTAGCGGGTCTGAAAACCGCTCAGCCCCACCACGTCCAGCAGGTTGTCGACCTTCTCCTTGATCTCGGCCTTGGGCCGCTTGCGGATCTTCAGTCCGTAGGCCACGTTGTCGCGAACGGTCAGGTGCTTGAACGCCGCATAGTGCTGGAACACGAATCCGATGCCGCGGCGCTGGGGCGGCACCCGGGTGACGTCATGGCCGTTGATCGTGACCGTTCCGCTGTCGGGCTGGTCCAGCCCGGCGATGGCCCGCAACAGGGTCGACTTGCCCGAACCGCTGGGACCCAGCAGCGCCGTCAGCGAACCGGCGGGCACGACGAAGTCGACGTGGTCGAGCGCGACGAAGTCGCCGTAGCGCTTGTATGCGTCGCGCACCACGATCGCGAGGTCGCGCTGTGCTTGGTTATCGCTCATGTACGAGTCTCCTTGTCGGGCCTATTTTGTCGCTCGTGCCCGGCGCACGTCGAGAACCACTTGGAAGATCAGGACCAGCACGGCAACCCCCATCAGCAGCGTCGACAGCGCGTAGGCGCCGTACTCGACGCCGCGGTTGTAGCGGTCTGAGACGAGCAATGTCAGCGTCTGCGACTTCCCCGCCAGGTTGGACGACACGATGATCACCGCGCCGTATTCGCCCAGGGTGCGCGCGACGGTCAGCACGATGCCGTACGTCAGGCCCCACCGGATGGACGGCAGCGTGATCCGCCAAAACGTCTGCCACCAGCCCGAACCCAGGGTAGCCGCGGCCTCCTCCTGGTCGGTTCCCAGCTCGTGCAGCACCGGCTCCACCTCGCGGACCACAAAGGGCAGGGTGACGAAGATGCTGGCCAACACGATGCCGGGCAGGCCGAAGATGATCTTGAACCCGAGGTCTCGTTCGACGAACCCGAAGGCCCCCGCCGCCCCCCACAGCAGTATCAACGCCACGCCCACGATGACCGGTGACACCGCGAACGGCAGATCGATGACCGCCTGCAGCACCCCCTTGCCGCGAAACCGGTTGCGCGCCAGCACCAGCGCGGTCGGGATGCCGAAGATCACGTTGAGCGGAACCACGATGGCGACGACCAGCAACGTCAGATCCAGCGCCGATTGCGCCGCCGGTGTGCTGACCCAGTCCAAAAACTGGCCGAACCCGGGCCGGAACGTCCGCCACAGGATCAGCGTCACCGGGACGATGAGCAGCACGAAGATGTAGGCGAGCGCGACGAGCCGGATCAGGTAGCGGGCGCGGGCCGACGAGGACGTCATGGGGCCAACTCCTGACGCTTGGCGGCGCGCCCGCCCACGATCCGCAAGGCGAACAGCACGAAGAACGAAATCGCGAGCAGCACAACGGATATCGCGGCGGCGCCGGTACGGTCGTCATTCTCGATCAACGTCCGTATCCACTGTGACGACACTTCGGTCTTGCCGGGCACCGCCCCACCGATCAGCACCACCGAGCCGAATTCGCCGATCGCTCGCGAGAACGCAAGGCCCGCACCGGATAACAAGGCGGGTGTCAGCGACGGCAACACGACCGAGGTGAAGACCTTCGGGCCGCTGGCGCCCAGCGACGCCGCGGCTTCCTCGGTCTCCCGGTCTATTTCGAGCAACACGGGCTGAACGGCCCGAACCACGAACGGCAGTGTGACGAAGGCCAGCGCCACCGCCACGCCCCACGCGGTGTGCTGCAGATGAAGGCCGACCGGGCTGTTGTTTCCGTACAGGGCCAGCATCACCAGGCTGGCCACGATGGTCGGCAACGCGAACGGCAGGTCGATGATGGCGTCGACGAGCCGTTTGCCGACGAAGTCGTCGCGCACCAGCATCCAGGCGATCAGCAGGCCGAAGATGAGGTTGACGACCGTGACGCAGGCGGAGATCGTCAGCGTCACGCGGAATGACTCCAGCGCGGCGTTCGACGTGACCGCGAGCCAGAAGGCGTGCCAGCCGCCGCCCGCGGCCTGCCACGCGATGGCGGCCAGCGGCAGCAGCACGATCACCGAAAGCCACAGGGTCGCCACGCCGACCCGAAGCGACGTGGCGCCGCGCGCGCGTCGCCGCCCCCATGGCTGCTGCCCGGCCTCACCGTCGATCTCGGGCCGGATCGCCTCGGGGTCCGGCGTTATCAGGCTGGTCATCCGGTGGCCTGCGTGTAGATCTTGGTGATGCTGCCGGTGTTCTTGTCGAACAGCTGCGGGTCCGCGGCCGCCCACCCGCCGAGGTCGGCGATCGTCCACAGCTTGGCCGGCACGGGATAGCGGTCGCGGAACTCGGCGGCAACGGCGGGATCGACGGGCCGAAAGCCGGCCTGCGCCCACACCTTCTGCGCCGCGGCGGTGTACTGGAAGTTCTTGAAAGCGACGGCGGCGTCCAGGTGCGGGCTGGTGGTGACCACCGCCACCGGATTGTCGATCTTGAACGTCTGCGCCGGGTTGATGTGCTCGACCGGTTTGCCCGCCCGCTCGGTGGCGATGGCCTCGTTCTCGTAACTGATCAGCACGTCCCCGCTGCCCTGGACGAAGACATCGGTGGCTTCGCGTCCCGATCCGGGGCGCAATTTGACGTGTTCGCGCACCAACTTGCCGATGAAGTCGACGCCGGCCTGGCTATTGGTGCCGCCTTCGCTCTTGACGGCGTACGGGGCAAGCAAATTCCACTTCGCCGACCCCGAACTCAGCGGGCTGGGCGTGATGACCTCGACGCCGGGCCGCAACAGGTCGTCCCAGTCCTTGATGTTCTTCGGATTGCCCTTGCGCACCACCAGCGTGACCACCGACCCGAACGGGATTCCCTTGGTGGCGTCGGTGTTCCAGTCCTTGGAGACCTTCCCGGCCTTGACCAACCGCGTGATGTCCGGCTCGACGGAGAAGTTCACGACGTCGGCCGGCTTGCCGTCGACGACACCGCGGGACTGGTCGCCGGAGGCGCCATACGAGGTGATCACCTGCACGCCCTTGCCCTCGTCGGAGGCGTTGAACGCGGGAATCACCTTGCTCCACCCAGGTTCTGGGACGGAATAGGCGACCAGGGTGATGCTCGCGTGCGCGTTGGCGAGCCCACCGCCGCCCACCACGTCGCTGGGTCCGCCGTGACACGCGGCGACGACACCGGCGATCAGCGCGAGCGCCCCGACAAGCCGGGCAGGCCGCCGGCGGGGCGCGCTGCCGATGTCGTCGAACATTGCTGGCCTTTCACTGCGGGACTTGTGGTTATGTTCCCGATGCGTCGGACCAGTTTGGAAAGGCGCTAAAACGTGAGGAATTCACGACTCCACACCAGACCGCGCATGGGGTTGGGAGTCAGCGACAACAGTGCACGACGACAGAGCATTCCAAAACGCCCGACGCCGCCTGCATGTCGCGAAGCCTAACAGGAATCCGTTGGCCCGCCACCGCAAGGCGTCCGAAGCAGCCCTCAGTGCGTCAGCAACCAGGCGACGATCACCAGGACGACGAGCGTGACCAGAATCAGCGTCACGTGCGAGCGAGGCATGCGCGCTACCCGGGCGTCCCGTCGGCGTGCCGGGCGCGGCGCATCAACCGGATGCCCTTGCCCAGCAGGCCGTCGAGCGCAACGGCGGTGAGGTAGGCCACCACCAAAACGACCGGCATCACCACCATGGCCTGCAGCACGAAGGCAAGCCCGGACAGCCAGAGCTCGTTCCCGTCCCACCAGTTCAGGAACCCGTTCATCGGGCTCAGCCTATTCGCCCCGACACCGTAAAACCAATGTGTCAAGATCGGCGCATGCCCCCGGACCGTACGACCTGTCTGGTCGCCGGCGGCGGGCCGGCGGGCATGATCATGGGCCTGCTGCTGGCCCGCGCCGGCGTAACCGTCACGGTGATGGAAAAGCACGCCGACTTCCTGCGCGACTTCCGCGGCGACACGGTGCACGCCAGCACCCTGCGGCTGCTGGACGAACTCGGCCTCGGGTCGCAGTTCGCCCAGCTTCCGCATCGCCTCATCGACGCCGTCCGCATGGAAATCCAGGGCGTACCGGTCAGTCTCGACCTGACCCGCCTACCCGGCCCCCACCAGCACATCGCCCTGGTGCCGCAGTGGGATTTCCTGGAATTGGTGGCCACGGCCGCCGAGGCCGAGCCCACCTTCACGTTGCTGCGCAGCACCGAGGTGATCGGGGTGATTCGCGAGGGCGGCCGCGTCGTGGGCGTGGCCTACCGCGACCCCACCGGCGAGACCAAGGAAATGCGCGCCGAGTTGACGGTGGCCTGCGATGGCCGTTCCTCGACGGTGCGCTCGGCGCTGGGCCTGACGCCGCGCAACTTCGGCGCCCCCATGGACGTGTGGTGGTTCCGGTTGCCGCGGCGGCCCGACGATCCGAGCGGGCTGGCGGGCTTGCTGCGCGCCGGGCACGCGACGATCATGATCGACCGCGGTGACTACTACCAGATCGCCTACATCATTCCGAAGGGAAGCGACGCCGAGCTGCGCGCCCAAGGCATCGAGGCACTGCACCGGGCGCTGGTCGGCATGGTGCCCTGGGTCGCCGACCGCGTCGACACGGTGACGTCGTTCGACGACGTGAAACTGCTTGACGTGCAACTCAATCGGCTCCCCCGCTGGTATTCCGACGGTGCGCTGTGCATCGGCGACGCGGCGCACGCGATGTCGCCGGTCGGCGGCGTCGGCATCAACCTGGCGGTGGCCGACGCGGTGGCCGCGGCCCGGATCCTGGCAGCCCCGTTGCGCGCGGGGCCGGTGTCCACCCGCCAGCTGGCGCGGGTGCAGCTGCGCCGGTGGCTGCCGACGGCGATTCTGCAGGGGGCGCAACGGATGATCCACGCCAACGTCATCGCGGCGGCGGTCGCCGGAGGGGAACCGAAACCGCCGCGCGGCGTGCTGTTGGTGAGCCGGACGCTGGCGTTGCGGCGCTTCATCGGCTACATGGTGGCCATCGGCCCGCTACCGGAACACGCGCCCGCGTTCGCCAGGCGGGCCGGATAGGCGCCACATCTGGCGCAAAAAATGGACGCGGGGCTGCTCGACAGTCGATGATGTCGGGATGGTCCTGCACGCCGAACCCGCCGACCAGCCCACCAACGGCGCCCCCGAGGAGGGCTTCGAATCGGTGTCCGACGCCGCCCTGGCCCCGATCGACTTCAACGCTCCCGGGCCCCTTGCGCCCACCGGGTCGCTGCGGAACCCGTTCCCGCCCATCGCCGACTACGCGTTCCTGTCGGACTGGGAGACGACGTGCCTGATCTCTCCGGCCGGGTCGGTGGAATGGCTCTGCGTGCCGCGGCCGGATTCCCCGAGCGTGTTCGGCGCGATCCTGGACCGCAGCGCCGGCCACTTCCGGCTGGGCCCCTATGGCGTGTCGGTGCCCTCGGCCCGCCGCTACCTTCCCGGCAGCCTGATCATGGAGACCACCTGGCAGACCCCCACGGGGTGGCTGATCGTGCGCGACGCGCTGGTGATGGGCCCGTGGCACGACATCGAGCGCCGATCGCGGACCCATCGGCGCACCCCGATGGACTGGGACGCCGAGCACATCCTGTTGCGCACCGTGCGCTGCGTCAGCGGCACCGTCGAGCTGATGATGAGCTGCGAGCCGGCGTTCGACTACCACCGCGTCGGGGCCACCTGGGAGTACTCGGCCAACGCGTATGGCGAGGCCATCGCCCGGGGCAGCCGGCAGCCCGACGCCCACCCCACCCTGCGGCTGACGACCAACCTGCGGATCGGTCTGGAGGGCCGTGAGGCCCGGGCGCGGACCCGGATGAAGGAGGGCGACGACGTGTTCGTCGCCCTGAGCTGGACCAAGCACCCGGCGCCGCAGACCTATGAAGAGGCCGCCGACAAGATGTGGCAGACCACCGAGTGCTGGCGGCAGTGGATCAATATCGGCAACTTCCCCGACCACCCGTGGCGGGCGTACCTGCAGCGCAGCGCGCTCACGCTGAAGGGGTTGACGTACTCCCCCACCGGCGCGCTGCTGGCCGCCAGCACCACGTCGCTGCCCGAAAGCCCGCAGGGCGAACGCAACTGGGACTACCGCTACGCGTGGGTGCGCGACTCGACGTTCGCGCTGTGGGGGCTCTACACGCTGGGGCTGGACCGCGAGGCCGACGACTTCTTCGCGTTCATCGCCGACGTCTCCGGCGCCAACAGCAACGAGCGCCACCCGCTGCAGGTGATGTACGGCGTCGGGGGCGAGCGCAGCCTGGTCGAAGACGAGCTGCACCACCTGTCCGGTTACGACCACGCCCGCCCGGTGCGGATCGGCAACGGCGCTTACGACCAGGTCCAGCACGACATCTGGGGCTCGATCCTGGACTCGTTCTACCTGCACGCCAAATCGCGCGAGCAGATCCCGGAGACCCTGTGGCCGGTGCTGAAGAAGCAGGTCGAAGAGGCGATCAAGCACTGGCGCGAACCCGACCGCGGCATCTGGGAGGTCCGGGGGGAGCCGCAGCACTTCACCTCGTCGAAGGTGATGTGCTGGGTGGCGCTGGACCGCGGGGCCAAGCTGGCCGAGCGGCAGGGCGAGAAGAGCTACGCCCAGCAGTGGCGCGCCATCGCCGATGAGATCAAGTCCGACATCCTCGAGCACGGAGTGGACTCGCGCGGGGTGTTCACCCAGCGCTACGGCAGCGACGCGCTGGATGCCTCGCTGCTCCTGGTCGTGCTGACCCGGTTCCTGCCGCCGGACGATCCGCGCGTGCGCAACACCGTGCTGGCGATCGCCAACGAGCTCACCGAGGAGGGCCTGGTGCTGCGGTACCGGGTCGAGGAGACCGACGACGGGCTGTCCGGCGAGGAGGGCACGTTCACGATCTGCTCGTTCTGGCTGGTGTCCGCGCTGGTCGAGATCGGCGAGGTGGCTCGCGCCAAGCGGCTGTGCGAGCGGCTGTTGTCCTACGCCAGCCCACTGCACCTGTACGCCGAGGAGATCGAGCCGCGCACCGGCCGGCACCTGGGCAACTTCCCGCAGGCGTTCACCCACCTGGCGCTGATCAACGCGGTGGTCCATGTGATCCGCGCCGAGGAGGAAGCCGACGGCTCCGGCTCGTTCCAGCCGGCCAACGCACCGGTGTAGGAACGCCTCAGCTCAGCGCGTTCACCTTGTCCATCATGGCGTGCGCGACGTCGACGGCGCTGGTGTTGACGTCGGCCGACCCCGGGTCCGAGGAGCGTCGCTCGCCGAAGAACACCACCTGGACCTCGATGAGGCAGTTCAACTGGACGCCGATGGCGCGCGCCTGCGGCGTGGGCCGCAGGGCGGGCATGTTCGGCAATACCGACGTCGCCGTATTCGTCGCGGCCACAGTCGAATTGGCAACGCGGACGTCGCTGATGGCGTTCGTGGTGCTGATCGGACCGCTTTGTTCCGTCGTCGTCATGCCGCTGCACCGGTCCCACTGCTGCGCGAATTTCGCGAACAGCGCCTGGGCTTGCGCGGCCGAGGGCAGCGCGACGACGCCCTCGATCACGCTGATCACCTGCGCCGGCTCGCCGTTGTTCCACCACGACTCCGACGCGAGGTCCCTGACGTCGGCGTCCTGGTAGACGCTCTTCTGCAGCATCGCCGTCACACCCAGGCAATCACCCGGGGGCAGCGATGTGTAGAGCTTCTCGGCGCCGCCGAAATCGCCCGGCTTGCGGGATACAAAGGGCTGGTTGAGCATTCGCGACAGCGCGGCGCCGTCGAGCAGCACCTGCCGGACGGTTTGCCCGGCAAGCGGTCGCGGCTTGAGATTGGGCGCCGGCTTGGCCGTGCCCTCGACGACGCCGCCACAGCCGGCGGCCAACGCGACGACGAGGGTCAGCGACGCCACCGGTCCGACTATTCGCATGGCTACTTCTTGCCCTTGGAAAGACTGTCTCCGGCGGCGTCGGTGGACAACGCGGCGACGAACGCTTCCTGCGGCACCTCGACACGCCCGATCGTCTTCATCCGCTTCTTGCCTTCCTTCTGTTTCTCCAGAAGTTTGCGTTTGCGGGTGATGTCACCGCCGTAGCACTTGGACAGCACGTCCTTGCGGATGGCGCGAATGTTTTCCCGCGCAATGATTTTCGAGCCGATGGCCGCCTGCACCGGCACCTCGAACTGCTGGCGCGGGATCAGCTCCTTGAGCTTGGTGGTCATCTTGTTGCCGTAGGCGAACGCCGAATCCTTGTGCACGATCGCGCTGAACGCGTCGACGGCCTCGCCCTGCAGCAGGATGTCGACCTTGACCAGCTGGGCCTCCTGCTCGCCGGCCTCCTCGTAGTCGAGGCTGGCGTAGCCGCGGGTGCGCGACTTCAGCGAATCGAAGAAGTCGAAGATGATCTCGCCGAGCGGCATGGTGTAGCGCAGCTCCACCCGCTCGGGAGACAGGTAGTCCATGCCCCCTAGCTCGCCGCGCCGCGACTGGCAGAGCTCCATGATGGTGCCGATGAACTCGCTGGGCGCGATGATGGTGGTCTTCACGACGGGCTCGTAGACGGTTCGGATCTTGCCTTCGGGCCAGTCCGACGGGTTGGTCACGACGATCTCGGTATTGTCCTCTTTCTCGACGCGGTAGACGACGTTGGGCGACGTCGAGATCAGATCCAGGTCGAACTCGCGTTCCAGGCGCTCGCGGGTGATCTCCATGTGCAGCAGGCCCAGGAAGCCGCACCGGAAGCCGAAACCCAGCGCCACCGATGTCTCCGGCTCGTAGGTCAGGGCGGCGTCGTTGAGCTGCAACTTGTCCAGGGCATCGCGCAGGTCCGGGTAGTCCGAACCGTCGACGGGATACAGGCCCGAGTACACCATCGGCCTGGGTTCGCGATAGCCCGTCAGCGCCTCGGTGGCGCCGCGCCGCGCCGTCGTCACGGTGTCGCCGACCTTCGACTGGCGGACGTCCTTGACCCCGGTGATCAGGTAGCCCACCTCACCCACGCCCAGTCCCGCGCTGGGCTTGGGTTCGGGCGAGACGATGCCGACCTCGAGCAGCTCGTGGGTGGCGCCGGTAGACATCATCAAAATGCGCTCGCGCGGGATGATCTTGCCGTCCACCACCCGGACGTAGGTCACCACGCCGCGGTAGATGTCGTAGACCGAGTCGAAGATCATCGCGCGGGTTGGCGCGTCGGCGTCGCCCTGCGGGGGCGGCACCTCACGCACCACGTGGTCGAGCAGGTCGGCCACGCCCTCGCCGGTCTTGCCGGACACCCGCAGCACGTCGCCCGGTTCGCAGCCGATGATGTGGGCGATTTCACCGGCGTAGCGGTCCGGGTCGGCGGCCGGCAGGTCGATCTTGTTGAGCACCGGGATGATGTGCAGGTCGCGGTCCAGCGCCAGGTAGAGGTTGGCCAGCGTTTGTGCCTCGATGCCCTGGGCGGCGTCGACCAGCAAGACGGCCCCCTCACAGGCCTCCAGCGCGCGCGACACCTCGTAGGTGAAGTCGACGTGGCCCGGGGTGTCGATCAGGTGCAGCACGTAATCGGTGTCTTGGCCTTTGTCCGAGACGCGCCACGGCAGCCGCACGTTCTGCGCCTTGATGGTGATGCCGCGTTCCCGCTCGATGTCCATGCGATCCAGGTATTGGGCCCGCATCGAGCGCTCGTCGACCACGCCGGTCAGTTGCAGCATCCGGTCGGCCAGCGTCGACTTGCCGTGGTCGATGTGAGCGATGATGCAGAAATTCCGAATCTGCGCCGGCGCGGTGAAGGTCTTGTCGGCCAAACTGCTGATGGGAATCTCCTGATGGACGGGTTTTGCGCCCGCCAGACGGGCCGTTCGGGGGTAGGTCCAGCGTATCCACGCGTCGCGGCCCGGACACAATTGGCGCGTCTATGCTCCGAATATGGCGTCTGCACGGAAGTCTCAGTGGAAGACGTTTCAGCGGTTCGCGGAGAACCTGGTTTTCGACCGGGCTCCGCGGCTGGTTCGGCAAATGCAGAACTCGCAGACCATCCTGCGCGAATTGCAGCAGGCGGTGAAGATCACGGCGAACGTCATCGCCGCGGTCGCGCCGGCACCCGCCGAGATCACCGCGGGCCGGCCGGTGACCAGCACCAGCTTCCCCACCGCGCAGCGGGCGCGAAAGCTGGTCTACGCCCCGGACCTCGACGGCCGGGCCGATCCCGGGGAGATCGTCTGGACGTGGGTGGCCTACGAGGACGACCCCACCCGCGGCAAGGACCGGCCGGTCCTGGTCGTGGGCCGTGACCGCCGCGTGCTGCTGGGGTTGATGGTGTCCAGCCAGGAGCGCCATGCGGGCGACCGGGATTGGGTCGGGATCGGCTCTGGGGCATGGGATTACGAGGGCAGACAAAGCTGGGTGCGGCTGGACCGGGTGCTCGACGTGCCCGAGGAGGGGATTCGGCGCGAGGGCGCGATCCTGGAGCGCGAAATCTTCGAGGCGGTGGCCGCGAGGCTGCGCGCCGAGTACTTGTGGAGCTAGCCCCGGGCAATCAGCCCTGCGCCCAGCGTGTAACCACTGCGAGAAAACGGCAAAATTTTCGCGCTGAGTACACGTTCGGCGTGCCGGACGGTCAGCCCTGCGTGATGTAGGACTGCAGCTGTTGCTGCTCGGCCTCGAGTTCTTCCATTCGGGTCTTCACCACGTCGCCGATGCTGACGATGCCGATCAGCTTCTTGCCGTCCAGCACCGGGACGTGTCGCACCCGGTTCTTGGTCATCAGCACGCTGACTGCGTCGACCGTGTCGGACTTCGTGCAGGTGGCCACCGCCGAGGTCATGATCTTGGAGACCGGGCCGGACAGCACGCTGGGCCCGTGCCGGTGCAGCTGACGCACGACGTCGCGCTCCGAGACGATCCCGACGAGCCCGTCGGCGCCGACCACCACCATCGCGCCGATGTTCTGCTCGGCGAGGCCGGCGAGCAGTTCCCGGACGGTCGCGTCGGGGTTGATCGTCACCACCGCCGCACCCTTGTTCCGCAAGACGTCCGCAATGCGCATCTGGGCCTCCAGCCGGTTGTGAGCTGCTTCACACCAGGCTACGGCTAACTCGCCCGGCGCAAAAGCCGATACGAGAAGCGGCAACCACGACCCCCATACCCCCAAGCCGACCGAACAAACCTTGGCGGATCGCCCAAACGCGCCTGCGCGCTCGCCGGGCTTGCCAGGATGGGACCATGATCGAGATCACCCTGCTGGGAACCGGAAGCCCCCTCCCCGACCCGAACCGAGCGGGGCCGTCCACCCTGGTGCGCGCCGGCGGGCAGGTGTTTTTGGTGGACTGCGGGCGGGGGGTGCTGCAGCGCGGCGCGGCGTCGCGCTGCAGC
>NZ_LZIR01000032.1 GCF_001667035.1 Mycobacterium sp. 852002-51057_SCH5723018 | reverse complement strand
ACCCCGGCCGTGGAGTACCTGCTGGGCAACCCCGTCGTGGCCGAGCAGATGTTCCGCCACTCTTCCCTGGCTCTGCTCTACGCGCCGCTGCGCATCCTCGTCCACAGTGATGCCGGCGGCGATGCCATTTTCAGCCTCGACCAGCCCAGCAGCTTGTTCGCCAGCCTGAACGATCCCGCCGTCACCGACGTGGGCCGCGAACTGGACCGCAAGGTGGCGCGCCTGCTGACCGTCCTCGGCGTCGAAGCCGCAGCGGCGTTCCTTGACGACGGTCCGACGCAGTGACCGCCGAGAAAGCCAGGGGCGCGGCTAGGAGCGAATCCTGCCGCCCTCGGTGTCCGCGCGCAGGTCACGCCACTCGTGAGGCGACATCCCATACGCGGTGCGGAACATCCGGGCAAAGCTCGATGGGTCGGCGAACCCCCACCGCCGAGCGATCGCGGCGATCGTTGTCGTCTGTGCAGCGGGCGCAGCCAGATCGCGCCGGCACGCCGCCAGCCTTTCGGTGCGGATCCAATCCCCTAGGCCGATCTGTGCCTTCGCGAGCACCTTGTAGAGCTGGCGCACCGAGATGTGATGTTCCGATGCCACCTGCGCCGCACTGAGATTCGGCTCATGCAAGTGGGCGCGCAGGTATTCCATTATCCGCAACTGCAGTGTTGCATGCATGGCTTCACGGCCGAGCTTGGTGGCGTCGGCGTGGGTGGTCATCAGGGCGCGCACCAGGTCGATGCTGGCCTGCGCCACCGATTCCGTATCAGGGCGCTCGAAAATGTCAGACCGCGTCCCCAATCGCCGCAGATAGGTCGCCGTCAGATCGGCGACTGGATGCTGCGGACTCAGCGTGACCGCACACAACTGACTAATCATGTTGTGCGGCAGGCCAAGCCGGTCGATCGGCAGCCGAAAGTAGTGGTGGCGTATCCCGTCGGGATCGC
The DNA here is from genome assembly GCF_001667035.1 of Mycobacterium sp. 852002-51057_SCH5723018. Lineage (GTDB taxonomy): Bacteria > Actinomycetota > Actinomycetes > Mycobacteriales > Mycobacteriaceae > Mycobacterium. The sequence goes on along the minus strand of NZ_LZIR01000032.1, from coordinate 553 downwards.
ACACGGTGTGTGGAGCGGTGGTGTCCCACAACACCAGCTGACCCGGACGCAACAACGCCTCACGGCCATGCTGGACCACGACGCTGGTGCCCGACGGCTGCATCGCCAGGAACACGCACGGGCGCATGTCATCGCGGGCCTGCGTCGGCGTCCGCTCCACCTTCAACGCGTTGGAGTGAACGGAGAACTTCTGCAAATCACCCAACTCGTAGATGGTGCCCGCGAGAGTGACCGGAGCGCCCTCGGTGAACGCGATGTCGACCGCCACCAACTTCTCGTGCATCATCTGGGTCACCGCTTCGGCGCTGAGCGGCGTTCGGCGGGTATCGACAGTCACATAAGGCATGCTTACCTCGTCGGAGATCTGGACCGATCGGTTTGTGCCATTCTGGACTGTTCGGTTCAGAAAGTCAACCCGAGAGCATAGGATCGGCTAGTGACGGTGGGGCGGCGCAGACAATTCGACGAGCAGGCCGCTGTGCGCGCCGCGCGCGACCTGCTCTGGGAGAAGGGCTATGCCTCCACCTCCCTCACCGACCTGGAGTCGGCGACC
>NZ_LZIR01000031.1 GCF_001667035.1 Mycobacterium sp. 852002-51057_SCH5723018 | reverse complement strand
TAAGAGACAGCCCCGTCGCGGGTGCGCAGCCGCAACGCGCTCGTCGACATCGGGGTTTGCTTGCGCTCGACGCGTTGTCCAGCGGGCACCCGATCACCCGCGTGGATGGCGGCCGCGAGCCGGTGTGGCGGATTGCGCCCGAGCACGAACACGCCGCGGCGTTCTACCGCAACTCCCTGATCCATGCGTTCTTGGAGACCTCGATCGTCGAGCTCGCGCTCGCCTACGCCAGGCGCGCTGAGGGCGACCGCGTCGAGGCGTTCTGGACCCAGGCGATGCGGCTGCGCGACCTGCTGAAGTTCGATTTCTACTTCGCCGACTCGGCGACGTTCCGCCACAACATCGCCGAAGAGATGGGGTGGCACGATAACTGGGAGGCCCACGTCACCGCCGGCGGCGAGGAGATCGACGCGATGTTGTTCGCCAAGCGTCCGTTGATGGCGCCCGCGATGCTGCGGGTGTTCTTCGAGGCGTACGGGATCGTCGCCGACGTGTTGCGCGACGCACCGGCGGATGTGGGAGCCAAGGAATTGACCGAGTTGGCGCTCGGAGTGGGCCGACAGTACGTGGCCCAGACGCGGGTGTGTAGCAGCGAATCGGTGTCGACGCTGCTGTTCGCCACCGCACGCCAGGTGGTTGCCGACCAGGACCTGATCGGGCCCGCCCCCGACCTGGCCGACAGGCGGATCGCATTCCGGCGAGAGTTGCGCGACATCCTCCACGATTTCGACCACGTCCAGCGGATCGCGCGCGACCAGTTCATCGCCCGCGAGGTCGAGGCCCGCCAGGGGCACCTGGACAGCCAAACTCTGTAGTCGAGGTCCGCGCCATACGCTGGGTGCATGACGGTGGCCCAACCCAAAGCCCGGCAGCGCGCGCCGGTCTGGGCGCCGCTGATCGGCGTCGCGCTGCTGGCGGGCTGCACCGCTGCCGCGATCGGAGCGCTGTCGCTGGCGGACGCATTGACCGCCACCGGATTGCCCGACCCGGGACCGGCGACCACCCTGGGGCTGCCGTTCGTCCGGGCGGCGGGGGAGATCGCCGCCGTATTGGCAGCCGGGTCGTTCCTGTTCGCGGCGTTCATGGTGCCGCCCCTAGCCAGCGGCGTCCTCGACGCCGGCGGGTATCGCGCGCTTCGCCTGGGGACCGTCGCCTCGGGGGTGTGGGCGGTGTGTGCGGCCCTGCTGGTCCCGCTGACGATCTCCGACGTGTCGGGTCAACCGTTGGTCGAGCACCTCAACCCGGTCAGGCTCTGGTCGTTGGCCGACCTGATCAACACGGCCTCGGCGTGGCGCTGGACCGCGATCCTGGCCGCGGTGGTGATGCTGGCGAGCTTGTCGGTGCTGCGCTGGTCCTGGACGCCGCTGCTGCTGGCCGGGTCGTTGGTGACGTTGATTCCGCTTGCGCTGACGGGTCATTCGTCGGCCGGCGGGTCCCACGACCTGGCCACCAACAGCCTGCTGATCCACCTGGTGGCCGCCAGCCTGTGGGCCGGCGGCCTGCTCGCCCTGCTTGCCCATGCGCTGCGCCGCGGCGACCACACCGGCCTCGCGACGCGGCGTTTCTCGCTCCTCGCGCTGTGGTGCTGGGTCGCGATGGCGCTCAGCGGATCGGTCAACGCCCTGGTGCGGGTGCTGCCGTCCGACCTGCTGACCACCGGCTACGGGCGGCTGGTGGTCGCCAAATTCGTCGCGCTGTGTGCGCTGGGTGTTCTGGGCTGGCGCCAACGACGATCGACAGTGCTTGCGCTGCAAGCGGATTCGGATCCCACGAAGGCGCGCGGGCTGCTGATCAGGCTGGCGCTGGTCGAGGCCGCGGTGTTCGGCCTCACCTTCGGCATCGCCGTCGGGCTGGGCCGCACCGCGCCGCCGCCGCCCACCGGCCGGCTTCCGTCCATCGCGGAGGCCGAGATCGGCTACGACTTCGACGGGCCGCCCACCGCGGCGCGCATCCTGTTTGACTGGCGCTTCGACCTGATCTTCGGCACGGCCGCGATCGTCCTCGCCGCGCTGTATGTGGCGGCGGTGGTGCGGCTGCGCCGCCGCGGCGACAGCTGGCCGCCGGGGCGGATCGTGGCCTGGCTGCTCGGCTGCCTGGCGCTGCTCTTCGTGACCTCCTCGGGCGTCGGCCGCTACATGCCGGCGATGTTCAGCATGCACATGGTGGCCCACATGGGTCTTTCGATGCTGGCGCCGATCCTGCTGGTGCTGGGCGGCCCCGTCAGCCTGGCGTTGCGGGCGCTGCCCGCCGCCGGCCGCGGCGACCCGCCGGGCATGCGGGAGTGGCTGCTGGCCGCGCTGCACAGCCGAGTGTCGCGGCTCCTGACCAACCCGGTCGTCGCGACCGCGCTGTTCGTCGCCGGGTTCTACGGGCTCTACCTGTCCAATCTCTTCGACACCACGGTGAGCAGTCACGCCGGGCACCTGGCCATGAACGTGCATTTCCTGGTCAGCGGCTACCTCTTCTATTGGGTCGTCATCGGCGTTGACCCGACGCCGCGGCCGATCCCGCCGTTGGCCAAGGTGGCCGTCGTCTTCGCGTCGTTGCCCCTGCACGCCTTCTTCGGGGTGGTCCTGATGGGCACCCGGAAGGTGCTCGGCGCCGACTACTACCGCTCGCTTGGGTTGAGCTGGCACACCGATCTGCTGGGGGATCAGCGATTGGGCGGCGGCATCGCCTGGGCGGCCGGCGAGGTGCCGCTGGTGATCGTGATGCTCGCGCTGCTGGTGCAGTGGGCGCGCAGCGACCGGCGCACCGCGCGGCGACTGGACCGCGCGGCCGACCGCGACGACGACGCCGAGCTGGCCGCCTACAACGCGATGCTGGCCGAACTGGCGCGGCGCGAAAAACCCGGGAGCGCGCAGCCTCGCTGACGAAGATGCGGCCCGACGCGGGCCTTCAGACGCCCCGGCTCTAGAAACCGTCCGGCGCGAAGGCCGGGTTGAGGATGTCGCTGTCGGCGGTGATCCCCGCTGTGGCGCCGAGCGGCATTGCTTCGAGCTGGGAGTTGGCGATGATCTCCTCGATGCAGGCTTCGGAGCCGCCGACATAGGTGCTGTCCAGGTCGATGTCGGTGGCCACGCACCACGACTGGTCGTCTGGCCACCACAAGTTAGAAGACAGGTGCCGGCCAGGGGTGGTTCCCAGTGACTGGGCGGCCGCGGCGACGGGGCCGCGAGCCAAGTGGTAGTTGCGGTTCGGTAGCTGGAACGTCGGCCGGCTCTGAAACGCCTCGTCGAGGCAACCGTGGCCGTCCCATACGGCAAACCAGCATTGCCCGGCGGTGGCGGTGTGCCTGGCCAGGGTGCGCGCCAGCCACGCGGCAACATCGGGGGGCAGCGTCCCCACCTCCGGCGCTTCGTCAAAGACGCCGGATTGCTTGGCGGGGTAGCCGGGGCTGTACCGCGACCGGTAGCCGATCAGGCGCGTGAATTGCATCTCCGGGTGCACGGTTCTGCGGTTGGCGCGGGCGATCTGTGCCCAGCGCACGGATTCCCCGCCGTCGCGGGCGGGGTGAAGCACCCGAGCGTAGGCGGCGAAGACGGCAGGAACGAGCGACCCGACGTCGACGGCAAAGGTGCGGATGTGCTCGGCCAGCCACCGTGCCGCGCGCAGGTCGTCGACGACCTCCAGCGCACCGACCGAAGCCACGTCATCCACCGTAAGCGGCGTGGCGATGCGAGCGCGCAGCCGCCGTCCTCTTCTGATCCACAGTCCCGGTTGTTTCCACAGGGGCGTCGGCGGGGACCAGTTTTGGGCCCGGATCCGTCGGTACCGCCGAGCTGAATGGCGAGCAGATAGGGCGCGGTCACCGCGCGAAGAGATAGCAACCGAGAAGGGACCCAACAATGTTCGAAACCCCGCTTACCGTGGTCGGCCACATCGTCAACAACCCCGACCGTCGACAGGTCGGCACCCAGGAGGTCATCAAGTTTCGCGTCGCCAGCAATTCCCGGCGGCGCACGGCCGACGGCGGCTGGGAGCCGGGTAACTCGCTGTTCATCAACGTCAATTGCTGGGGCAAGTTGGTCACTGGCGTGGGTGCCGCGTTGGGCAAGGGTGCACCGGTGATCGTGGTGGGCCATGTGTACACCAGCGAGTACGAGGACCGCGACGGCAACCGCCGCTCGTCGCTGGAGATGCGTGCGACCTCCGTGGGCCCCGATGTGTCCCGAGCGATTGTGCGCATCGAACGGCCGGGCTATACCGGTCCGACCGCCGGCGAGACCGCCACACCCACAGCGGATGCGTCCGACGCCGCTGGTGAGGACCCCGATGCCCATGACAGCGTCGAGACCGCCGACACGGGGCCGCTGCCGCTGACCGCTTAGCGGCGGGGCCCGGCCGCAGCGCGGTGCATAGGATGGTCCGCGAGACCAATCCGGATCAGAAAGGCATAACTGCGGCATGGCTGAGTTCATCTACACGATGAAGAAGGTCCGCAAGGCGCACGGCGACAAGGTGATCCTGGACGACGTCACGTTGAGCTTCTTCCCGGGCGCCAAGATCGGTGTCGTCGGCCCCAACGGCGCCGGAAAGTCGAGCGTCTTGCGGATTATGGCCGGTCTGGACAAGCCGAACAACGGCGACGCCTTCCTGGCCAACGACGCCACCGTCGGCATCCTGCAACAGGAGCCGCCGCTGAACGAGGAGAAGACCGTTCGCGGCAACGTGGAGGAGGGGCTCGGGGACATCAAGGTCAAGCTCGACCGCTTCAACGAGGTCGCCGAGCTGATGGCCACCGACTACTCCGACGAGCTGATGGAGGAAATGGGCCGGCTGCAGGAGGACCTCGACCACGCCGACGCGTGGGACCTCGACTCGCAGCTGGAGCAGGCGATGGACGCGCTGCGCTGCCCGCCGCCGGACGAACCGGTCACCAACCTGTCCGGCGGTGAGCGGCGCCGCGTGGCGTTGTGCAAGCTGCTGCTGTCCAAACCCGACCTGCTGCTGCTCGACGAGCCGACCAACCACCTGGACGCCGAAAGCGTGCAGTGGCTCGAACAGCACCTGGCCGCCTATGCCGGCGCGATCCTGGCGGTGACCCACGACCGGTACTTCCTCGACAACGTCGCCGAGTGGATCCTCGAGCTCGACCGTGGTCGCGCCTACCCCTACGAGGGCAACTATTCGACCTACCTGGAGAAAAAGGCCGAGCGGATTTCGGTGCAGGGCCGCAAGGACGCCAAGCTGCAGAAGCGGCTGACCGAGGAGCTGGCCTGGGTTCGGTCCGGCGCCAAGGCGCGCCAGGCCAAAAGCAAGGCCCGCCTGCAGCGCTACGAGGAGATGGCCGCCGAGGCGGAGAAGACGCGCAAGCTCGACTTCGAGGAGATCCAGATCCCGGTCGGGCCGCGGCTGGGAAACGTCGTGGTCGAGGTCGAGCATCTCGACAAGGGCTACGACGGGCGCACCCTCATTAAGGACCTGTCGTTCACCCTGCCGCGCAACGGCATCGTCGGCGTCATCGGTCCCAACGGTGTCGGCAAGACCACCCTGTTCAAGACCATCGTCGGGCTCGAGCAGCCGGACAGCGGCACGGTCAAGGTGGGGGAGACCGTCAAGCTGAGCTACGTCGACCAGAGCCGCGCCGGCATCGATCCCAAGAAGACGGTGTGGGAAGTCGTCTCGGACGGGCTGGACTACATCCACGTCGGCCAGAACGAGATCCCCTCGCGGGCCTACGTCTCGGCATTCGGATTCAAGGGTCCCGACCAGCAGAAACCCGCCGGCGTGTTGTCCGGCGGCGAGCGCAACCGGCTAAACCTGGCGCTCACGCTGAAAGAGGGCGGCAACCTGATCCTGCTCGACGAGCCGACAAACGACCTGGACGTCGAAACCCTGAGTTCGCTGGAGAACGCGCTGGAGAAGTTCCCCGGCTGTGCCGTGGTGATTTCGCACGACCGCTGGTTCCTCGACCGTACCTGCACGCACATCCTGTCTTGGGAAGGCGACGAGGACAACGAGGCCAAATGGTTCTGGTTCGAGGGCAACTTCGGCGCCTACGAGGAGAACAAGGTGGAACGGCTCGGCGCGGAAGCCGCCAGGCCGCACCGGGTGACCCACCGCAAGCTGACGCGCGACTAATGTCAGCTCTGCCCCGCGACGACGCGGCCCGGGCCGCCGCCGAGGACCGGGGCGACAGAGCGCAGTTGCGTCCGTCGTTAGTTGGGAGCAAACGGCATGACGATCGATCCCGGGGCTAAGCAGGATCTCAAGCCGTGGACCAGCTTCACCAAAACCGAAGACATCCCCGACTGGATCGCCAACGCCTACATCGAGAGCTATCGCGGCCCCCGGGGCGACGAACCGGGAGCCGCCGAAACCGCTCCCGTTGACCCCGCGGCCATGGTGACGCCAGCCATGCTGCGCGCCCACTATCGACTCGGCCAGTGCCGACCGGAGACCGGAAGCTGCGTGTGTGTCCACCCGGCAGACGATCCCGCAGGATTCGGGCCCTCCCTGCAGGTGGTCACCCATCACGGCAGCATGCTGCTGGATTCCGTGACGGTGTTGCTGCACCGGCTCGGGGTCGCCTACGCCGGCATCATGAACCCGGTGTTCGACGTGCGCCGCAGCCCGACCGGGGACCTGCTCAGCGTCGAGCCCAAAGCGCCCGGCGCGTCGCAATACGACGGCGAGGCCTGGATATACGTGCCGCTGTCGCCCTCGGTGGACAGCAAGGTGCTCACCGAGGTCGAGCAGCTGCTGCCCAAGGTCCTCACCGACGTCGAACAGGTCGCCACCGACGCCGCGACGCTGATCACCACCCTGAGCGAGGTGGCCGCGGCCGTCGACGCCAATTCCGACAACCGCTTTTCGGCGCCGGATCGCGAGGATGTCGCCGAGCTGCTGCGCTGGCTGGGTAACGGGAACTTCCTGCTGCTGGGCTACCAGCACTGCCGGGTGCACGACGGCCTCGTGTCCGCCGACGGGGCAACGGGTCTCGGCGTCCTGCGCACACGCACCGGTTCCCGGCCCCGGTTGACCGACGACGACCACCTCCTGGTCCTTGCCCAGTCGGTCGTCGGCAGCTACCTGCGCTACGGCGCCTACCCGTACGCGATCGCGGTGCGCGAATACGCCGGGGACGACGTCATCGAGCACCGCTTCGTCGGGCTCTTCACCGTCGCCGCCATGAACGCCGACGTACTGGAAATCCCGATGATCTCGCGGCGGGTCCGCGAGGCGCTCGCGATGGCCGACGGCGATCCCATCCACCCGGGCCAGCTGCTGCTCGACGTCATCCAGACCGTGCCGCGCTCGGAGCTGTTCACCCTGAGCGCCGAACGGCTTTTGGCGATGGCCAAAGCGGTGCTGGACCTGGGATCCCAACAGCGCGCGTTGTTGTTCCTGCGCGCCGACCGCCTGCAGTACTTCGTCTCGTGCCTGGTCTATGTGCCGCGCGACCGCTACACCACGGCGGTGCGGCTGCAGATCGAAGATATTCTGGTGCGCGAATTCGGCGGGACGCGGCTCGAATTCACCGCGCGTGTCAGCGAATCACCTTGGGCGCTCATGCATTTCATGGTCCGGCTGCCCTCGGACAAGCCCGCCGCCGCGGCGCCGGTCGACATCTCGGAAGCCAACCGGGTCCGGATCCAGGGCATGCTGAGTGAGGCCGCGCGGACCTGGGGTGACCGCCTGATCGCCGCCGCGGCAAACCTCACCGACGGCACTGTCGACCACGCCGACGCCGAGCATTACGCCACCGCCTTCTCCGAGGTCTACAAGCAGGCCATCACGCCCACCGACGCCATCGACCACATCGCGATCATCAAAGAGCTGTCCGATGATTCGGTGAAATTGGTGTTCTCGGCCCGCGGTGACGATGGGGCCGCCCAGCTGACCTGGTTCTTGGGCGGGCACACCGCGTCGTTGAGCCAGCTGCTACCCATGCTGCAAAGCATGGGCGTCGTCGTGCTCGAGGAGCGGCCCTTCAGCGTCACCCGCGCGGACGGGTTGCCGGTGTGGATCTACCAATTCAAGATCCAACCCCACCCGACGATCCGTCTCGAGTCGACGACGGCCGAAACCGACTCCACCGCAGAGCGATTCGCCGACGCGGTCACCGCGATCTGGCAGGGCCGCGCCGAGATCGACCGGTTCAACGAGCTGGTGCTGCGCGCGCGACTGACCTGGCAGCAGGTGGTACTCCTGCGCGCCTACGCGAAATACCTACGGCAGGCGGGTTTTCCGTACAGCCAGTCCCACATCGAATCCGTGCTCAACGAACACCCCTCGACGGTGCGCTCACTGGTCACGTTGTTCGAAGCGCTATTCGACCCCAGGGCATCGGGGTCGCCGACCGGTCGCGACGCGCAAGCGGCCGCCGCGGCGGTCGCCGCGGACATCGACGCCCTGGTGAGCCTGGACACCGACCGCATCCTGCGTGCGTTCGCGTCGCTGGTGCAGGCCACCCTGCGCACCAATTACTTTGTGACGCGGGAGGGTTCGGCCCGGGCCCGTGACGCGTTGGCGCTCAAGCTGGACGCCCAGCTGATCGACGAGCTTCCGCTGCCGCGCCCCAAGTTCGAAATCTTCGTGTACTCGCCGCGCGTGGAGGGCGTGCACCTGCGCTTCGGCCCGGTGGCGCGCGGCGGGCTGCGCTGGTCCGACCGTCGCGACGACTTCCGCACCGAAATCCTGGGCCTGGTCAAGGCGCAAGCGGTGAAGAACGCCGTCATCGTGCCCGTCGGCGCCAAAGGCGGGTTCGTCGTCAAACGACCGCCGCTGCCGTCCGGTGAGGCCGCCGCCGACCGCGACGCCAGCCGCGCCGAAGGCATCGCCTGCTATCAGCTCTTCATCTCCGGGCTCCTCGACGTCACCGACAACGTCGACCACGCGACCAAAAAAGTCAGCCCGCCGCCGCAGGTGATACGCCGCGACGGCGACGACGCCTACCTGGTGGTGGCCGCCGACAAGGGCACCGCCACGTTCTCCGACATCGCCAACGACGTCGCCAAGTCCTACGGGTTCTGGCTGGGTGATGCGTTCGCCTCCGGCGGATCGGTGGGCTACGACCACAAGGCCATGGGTATCACCGCCAAGGGCGCGTGGGAGGCCGTCAAGCGCCACTTCCGGGAGATGGGCGTCGACACTCAGGCCGAGGACTTCACCGTCGTCGGCATCGGCGACATGAGCGGTGACGTGTTCGGCAACGGAATGCTGCTGAGCAAGCACATCAGGCTGATCGCCGCGTTCGATCACCGCCACATCTTCCTCGACCCCGACCCCGACGCCGCGGTCTCGTGGCAGGAGCGCCGGCGGATGTTCGACCTGCCGCGGTCGAGCTGGGGCGACTACGACAAGTCGTTGATCAGCGAGGGCGGCGGGGTGTACAGCCGCGAGCACAAGGCCATCCCGGTCAGCCCGCAGGTACGCGACGCCCTCGGCGTCGACGGTGACGTCGAAGAACTGGCCCCACCCGACCTCATCAAGGCGATCCTGCAGGCGCCGGTCGACCTGCTGTTCAACGGCGGCATCGGCACCTACATCAAGGCCGAATCCGAGTCCGACGCCGATGTCGGCGATCGCGCCAACGACCCGGTGCGGGTCAACGCAAACCAGGTGCGCGCCAAGGTGATCGGCGAAGGCGGCAACCTCGGGGTGACCGCGTTGGGCCGGGTCGAGTTCGACCTGGCGGGCGGGCGGATCAACACCGACGCGATGGACAACTCCGCCGGCGTGGACTGTTCCGACCACGAGGTCAACATCAAGATCCTGATCGACTCTCTGGTCACCGCCGGCAAGGTCGAGGCCAACGAGCGCAAAGAGCTGCTGGAGTCGATGACCGACGAGGTCGCCCAACTGGTGCTCACCGACAACGAGGACCAAAACGACCTGATCGGCACCAGCCGCGCCAACGCCGCCAGCCTGCTGCCGGTGCACGCGATGCAGATCAAGTACCTGGAGGGACGCGGGGTCAACCGGGAGTTGGAAGCGCTGCCGTCCGAGAAGGAGATTCACCGGCGCACCGAGGTCGGCATGGGGCTCACCTCGCCGGAGCTGTGCACGCTGATGGCGCACGTCAAGCTCGCGCTCAAAGAGGACATGCTGACCACCGAGCTGCCCGAGCAGGACGTCTTCGCATCCCGCTTGCCGCAATACTTTCCGAGGCCGCTGCGCGAACGATTCACCCCGGAGATCCGGGGACACCAGCTGCGCCGCGAAATCGTCACCACCATGTTGGTCAACGATCTGGTGGACACCGCGGGCATCAGCTATGCCTTCCGGATCACCGAGGACGTCGGTGTGGGGCCGATCGACGCGATCCGCACCTACATGGCCACCGACGCCATCTTCGGTGTCGGCCACATCTGGCGGCGCATCCGCGCGGCGAATCTGCCTGTCGCCCTGTCGGACCGGCTGACGCTGGACACCCGGCGGCTGATCGACCGCGCCGGACGCTGGCTGCTCAACTACCGCCCGCAGCCGTTGGCCGTCGGCGCCGAGATCAACCGATTCGCCGCCAAGGTCAAAGACCTGTCGCCGCGAATGTCGGAGTGGTTGCGCGGCGACGACAAGGCCATCGTGGACAAGGAAGCCGCGGAATTCACGTCACTGGGCGCGCCGAGGGACCTCGCCTACCGGGTCGCGGTCGGGCTGTATCGCTTCAGCCTGCTCGACATCATCGACATCGCCGACATCACCGAGATCGACCCCGCCGAGGTGGCCGACACCTACTTCGCCCTGATGGACCGGCTGGGCACCGACGGCTTGTTGACCGCGATCTCCGAGCTGCCCCGCAACGACCGCTGGCACTCGTTGGCGCGCTTGGCGATTCGCGACGACATCTACGCCTCGCTGCGTTCGCTGTGCTTCGACGTGTTAGCGGTCGGGGAGCCCGACGAAAGCGGTGAGGAAAAGATCGCCGAGTGGGAACACATCAGCGCGTCACGGGTGGAGCGCGCGCGCCGCACGCTCACCGAGATCCACGAAAGTGGCGCCAAGGACCTCGCGACGCTGTCGGTGGCCGCGCGGCAGATCCGCCGCATGACCCGCACCAGCGGAAGGGGCTCGTCGAGTTGAGCGTGGGCTTCGTCGCGCCAGTGCCGGTGCGCTGGTCCGACATCGACATGTACCAGCACGTCAACCACGCCACCATGGTCACGATTCTCGAAGAGGCGCGGGTGCCGTTCCTCTCCGAACCGTTCGCCGCCGACACCACCACCATCGGGTTGCTGATCGCCGACGTCCGCGTGACGTACAAAGGCCAACTGCGGCTGGCCGATTCGCCGCTGCAGGTGACCATCTGGACCAAGCGGCTGCGGGCCGTCGACTTCACGCTGGGCTACGAGGTGCGGTCGGTGAACGCCGATCCGCGGTCCAAGCCCGCCGTCGTAGCCGAGTCGCAGCTGGCCGCGGTCCACATCGAGGAGCAGCGTCTGGTACGCCTCTCGCCGCATCACCGGGAGTATCTGCAGCGGTGGCTTCGGGACTAGGGGCGGGGAACGGCGGGCCGGCCGAGCGCGGGCTGTGGCTCGGTGATGCCGCCCACCGCGGGGATCTCGCCACGTTCGTCGACCACGCGCGGCGGCTGGACGACGCCGCGGTCATCCGGCTGCGCGCGCGCTCGGCCGGGCTGCTGACCGCTTGGGTCGCAACGGGTTTCGATGTGCTGGCCAGCCGCGTGGTGGTCGGCAGGGTGCGACCCGACGACTTGTCGGTGGGCGCGGACGCCCTGGCGCGCGGCCTGTCGTCGATCGACGCGTCGGGCTACGTCGATCCCGGCTTCGCGATGGACTCCGCCTGGCGGGGGGCATTGCCGCCGGAATCGGGCTTCACCCATCTCGACGACGTGCCGGCCGGGGTGATGCTCGACCTTGCGCAGCGCGGCGCCCAGCTCGCCAAGGATCACGGCAGTGCCTACGGTCCGCCGGCCTCGCTGCTCGATCAGGAGGTCATTCGGGTCAGTTCGGCCGACGTCAGCGTGGGCGTCCCGATGCGCTGCGTATTCGCCTTGACCGCAATGGGTTTCCTGCCGCAGACACCCGTCGGCCCCGACGAGCTGGTCCGGGTCCGGATACTGCCCAGTTGGCTGCGCGTCGACGCCAGATTCGGTTCGGTGTACCGACGCCGCGGTCACCCGGCGTTGGTATTGCGTTAAAAGCGCTCAGGCCAGCCATGCCGCCGCGTCCGGGGGCAACTTGTCGCCCACCAACGGCACGCTGGCAAGGATCAGCTCCCCGGGCGGCAGCGCCATCGGGCGCCGGCCCGCGTTCAGCGCACACACCAGGCCGCCGGGACGCTGGAATATCAGCGCGTCGCGCGAGGCGGTCTGCCACTTGAGGCCGGCGCCAACGAATTCGCTTCGCTCCCTGCGCAATTGGATGGCGCGGCGGAAGAACGACAGCATCGAGTCTGGGTCGGCACGCTGCTTTTCGACGGTCAGCGGCGCCCAGTCCGCCGGCATGGGCAACCAGGTGTCGGGGTTCGTGGAGAACCCGAACGGCGGCGTGTCGCCCGACCACGGAAGCGGAACCCGGCACTTGTCGCGGCCGCGTTCGGTGTGTCCCGAGCGTTCCCACGTCGGATCCTGCAGCACCTCGTCGGGCAGGTCCAACACGTCGGGCAGGCCCAGCTCCTCGCCGTTGTAGACGAACACCGCGCCCGGCAGGGCGAGCATCACCATGGCCATGGCGCGCGCCCGGCGCAGCCCGGCCTCGCCGCCGCCGTAGCGGGTGACCTCGCGGCCCACGTCGTGATTGGACAGCGTCCAGGTCGGAACGGCGTTTTCGATCGCGGTGGCCTCGAGTGAATTCTGGATCGCGTCGTGGATTTCGGTGGCGTCGAAGTCGATCTTGGTGAGTCGAAAATTGAAGCCGAGATGCAGCTCGTCGGGCCGCAGATACTCCGCCCAGAGCAGGTTGTCCATGACCCACACCTCGCCGATGGTCACCGCCCCGGGATACTCGTCGACGATCTTGCGGATCCCGCGGTGAATTTCGTGCACGCTCGGGTTGTTGAAGCGCGGGTCGTCGTCGCTGTGGGACAACACCTTGACGTCGTCCTTCGCGTCGGGCAGGCCGGGCGCCTTGGCCATCCCGTGCGCCACGTCGATGCGGAAGCCGTCCACGCCGCGTTCCAGCCAGAAGCGCAGCGTCTTCTCGAAGTCGTCGAAGACCTCGGGGTTCTCCCAGTTCAGGTCCGGCTGCTCGGTGTCGAACAGATGCAGGTAGTACTGACCGGGATTGCCGTCCGGTTCCACCACCCGCGTCCAGGCCGACCCACCGAACACCGACGTCCAGTTGTTCGGCGGCAGCGCCCCGTCGGCACCGCGACCGTCGCGAAACCAATACCGCTCCCGGGCGTCGGTGCCCGGCCCGGCGGCCAGCGCCGCTTGGAACCACGGGTGCGCCGAGCTGGTGTGGTTGGGCACCACGTCCATGGTGATCTTGATGCCCCGCTCGTGCGCCGCCGCGATCAGCCGTTCGATCGCCGGCATCCCGCCGAACAGCGGGTCGATATCCCGCGGATCGGCGACGTCGTAGCCGTGGTCGGCCATCGGCGAGACGGTGACCGGGCTGAGCCAGATGGCGTCGACGCCCAGGTAATGCAGGTGGTCCAACCGCGCGGCCAGCCCGTCGATGTCACCGACCCCGTCGCCGTTGCTGTCGGCGAACGACCGTGGATAGACCTGATAAAAGACCGCGCTTGACCACCACGGCTCGGGGCTCATATCGCTCCGTTCGGTTCCTTGTTGGGTATCAGAATGTGGAATTGACCAGGGAGTGGGCGGCCATTTCCAGGTAGTCGAGCAGCTCGCGGCGGTGCTCGTCGTCGAGGGTCTGCGAGTCGATGGAGGCCACGGCGGTGTGCATGCACCGCAGCCAGGCGTCCCGCTCGATCGGGGTGATCCGGAAGGGGACGTGGCGCATCCGCAGCCGCGGGTGCCCGCGCCGCTCGGAGTAGGTCCGCGGGCCGCCCCAGTACTGCTCGAGGAACATGCGCAGTCGCTCTTCGGCGCCCGCCAGGTCGTCCGCGGGGTACAGCTCCCGCAGTATCTCGTCCTCGGGTACCTGCGCGTAGAAGCGCGAGACGATTGCATGGAATGTCTCGGCACCGCCGACGGCGTCGTAGAAGGACTGTGGCTGGGAATCCATCGCTTCCATTGTGGTGCATCGCGGCTTTCGCCACCGGAGCCGGGGCGCGGGCCCTCCGGCTGTTCACCGGTTTGACACGGGGCGCACCAGCAATGAGGGTGCGTTTGGCGGCGAATCATGGTGGACTTATCCGCGGAGGATTTATGGCGCATGGCAAGAGACGCCGCAGCCACCGCAGTTCCGGTGCCGCGGCAGGGTTAACCGGGCCCCCAACCGCGTCATCCCTGCATAGCGTCGACACCCATCCGCCCACCCGCCACGAGGGCGCGTCGATCTGGAGTCGCCGGCGGGTGCTGCTGCTGAATTCCACCTACGAACCGCTGACCGCGCTGCCGATGCGGCGAGCCATCGTCATGGTGATCTGCGGCAAGGCCGACGTGGTGCACCACGACCCGGCCGGGCCGGTGATCCACTCGGCGACCAGCTCGATCGTGGTGCCGTCGGTGATCCAGCTGCGGACCTACGTCCGGGTTCCCTACCGCGCCCGCGTCCCGATGACCCGCGCCGCGCTCATGCACCGCGACCGTTTCAGCTGCGCCTACTGCGGGGCGAAGGCCGACACCGTCGACCACGTGGTGCCACGCAGCCGCGGCGGCGACCACTCCTGGGAAAACTGCGTCGCCTGCTGTTCCCCCTGCAACCACCGCAAGGGCGACAAGCTGCTGGCCGAACTGGGCTGGGCCCTGCGCCGGGCGCCGCTGCCGCCGACCGGACAGCACTGGCGGCTGCTGTCGACGGTCAAGGAACTCGACCCGGTGTGGGCCCGATACCTCGGCGAGGGCGCGGCCTAGGTTCGATTGCCCAGCTCCTCCTCGCCCGTTCCAGGCCGCATCGTCGCAGGGCGGGTCTCGCTTCCTGTGTCCTGGTGTGCCGCTGGATGACCGGTGGGATACGGTTTGCCTCGTGAGCCTTCTGGAGATTCACCTCTACTTCATCGGAATCCCGCTGTTGCTGGTGGTCGTGCTGTCGGCGCTGATCTGGTCGCGCAAGGGACCGCACCCGGCGACCTACGAATTGTCGGAAACCTGGACGCATCCGCCGATCCTGTGGGCCGCCACCGACGAAGACGTTGGGCGCGCGCATGGCGGGCATGGGACGTCAGAGTTCTCAGTGGGAGGTGGCGCCAGTGGCACGTGGTGAGCTAGCGACGATCGAGCGCAGCGAGCTGCCCAAGGGCTCGGTGATCACCACCAGCGGGCGGATCTCGGGGGTCACCGAGCCCGGCGATCTGTCCGTGCACTATCCCTTCCCGATCAAGGACCTGGTCGCCATCGACGACGCGCTGAAGTACGGCTCGCGGGCGTCCCGGGCGCGGTTCGCCATTTACCTCGGCGACCTGGGCAGCGACACCGCCGCGCGGGCGCGTGAGATCCTGGCCAAGGTGCCGACGCCGGACAACGCGGTATTGCTCGCCGTCTCGCCCGTCCAGCACGTCATCGAGGTGGTCTACGGCTCGCACGTGCGGGGCCGCGGCGCCGAGTCGGCCGCCCCGCTGGGGGTGGCCGCCGCCGCGTCGGCGTTCGAGCAGGGCCACCTGGTCGACGGCCTGGTCAGCGCGATCCGCGTGCTCAGCTCCGGGATCTCCCCGCCGTAGTCTGAGCTCCTGCCCCAAGCTCGCGAGCGTGCGCAGAATGCCGGCTAACGCGGCGTGTCACTGCACAAACACGCACGCTCGCGCCTCGGTCAGGACGCGTCGAACTTGCGGGCGCGCAACGCCCGCTTCACCCCGGCCTGGCCCTCCAGCACCAGGCGGCGCAAGGCTGGCGGAATCTCCGGGTCGCTCAGAAACTCATCGGCGGCCGCGATGCCGGATTCGCTGATGTCGGTGTGCGGATACAGGCCGATCACCACCGTTTGGGCGACCTCGCTGGACCGCCGCTCCCAGACCCCGGATATCGCCTGGAAGTAGCGCGCGGTGAAGGGCTTGAGCAACTCGGCCTGCCCCGGCGCCCCGATGCCCGCGATGATCGCGCGGGCTGTGATGTTGGGCAGGGTGTCATCCTCGACCACCGTGGTCCAGGCCTGCTCCTTGACACGCGACTGCGGGCGCGCCGCGGCCGCCTGGGCGCCGTGTCGCTTACCGGCGGCGGTCGGGTCGCGCTGCACTTCGGCGTCGATGAAGGGCGTCTCGGGACCCTCGGCGTCGATCTCGCCGGCGGTGGCCAGCGCGGTCACGATCCGCCAGCGCAGGTCGGTGTCGATCTCGAGGCCGGGCACACCCAGGTCGGCGGGGTCGTGGTCAAGGAGGTCCGCCAGCGTCACGACGTGCCGGGTCGACAGCACCGACGAGCACAGCGCGTTGACGAAGGCCAACTGGTGATCCGATCCGGGGGGGGCGGCGCGCGCCAATTCCAGCATCCGGTCGGCAAATTGGGGCCAGCCGTGCCCACGGGCCCAGCCCTGCTCGGCGTAGGAGGTCAGCGCCGTCTGGGCCTGCAGCAAGAGCCGTTGTGCCACCCCGACCTCGGTTTCGGCTTGCACGCCGCCGGCGACCAGCGCCACGAAGTCGCGGGCCCGCAGTTCGGCCTCACGGGTCATCTCCCAGGCCGCCGACCACACCAGCGTGCGCGGCAGCGGCTCGGCGATGTCGGCGATGCGCTCCAGCGCCGTCCGCAGCGACTCGGGGTCCAGCCGCAGCGAACAATAGGTCAGGTCGTCATCGTTGACCAGGATCAGCTTTCCGCGTGAAACGCCCACCAGCGCAGGGACTTCCGTCTCCGGACCCTCGACGTCGAGTTCCTCCCGGTGCACCCGCACCAGCTTGCCGGCCCGGTCGGAAACATCCAGGTCGTAGATTCCCACCGCCAGCCGGTGCACCCGGGTCTCACCGGCGCCCGGCGCCGCGCCGCTCTGCGTCACCGCGAACCGGGTGAACTTGCCGTCGGCGTCGACATCGAATTCCGGCCGAAGCGTGTTCAGCCCAGTGGTTTTCAGCCACTGGGCACCCCACGTGGACAGGTCGCGGCCGGACGCCTTCTCGAGCGCGGCAAGCAGGTCGTCGAACGTGGCATTGGCGTAGGCGTAGGCGCGGAAGTAATCGCGCAGTCCGGCCAGGAACTGCTCCAACCCGACGTAGGCGACGAGCTGCTTGAGCACCGAGGCGCCTTTGGCGTAGGTGATGCCGTCGAAGTTCACCTCGACGGCGGCCAGGTCGGGGATGTCGGCGGCGATCGGGTGCGTGGACGGCAACTGGTCCTGGCGGTAGGCCCAGGACTTCTCGACGTTGGCGAACGTCGTCCACGCCTCGGTGAATTCCGTTGCCGCGCTGAGGCACAACACCGACGCGAAGGTCGCAAACGACTCGTTGAGCCACAAGTCGTCCCACCACGTCATGGTGACCAGGTCCCCGAACCACATGTGCGCCATCTCGTGCAGCACGGTCTCGGCGCGCCGCTCGTAGGAGGCCCGGGTGACCTTGCTGCGGAACACGTAATCCTCGAGGAACGTCACCGCGCCGGCGTTTTCCATTGCGCCGGCGTTGAACTCGGGGACGAACAGCTGGTCATACTTGCCGAACGCGTAGGGCAGGCCAAAGTTCTTGTGATAGAAGCCAAATCCCTGCTTGGTCTCGGTGAACAACCGGTCGGCGTCCATGTGCTGGGCCAGCGACGCCCGGCAGTAGATGGCCAGCGGGATCTCGCCATGTTCGTCGACGTAGCAGTCCTTCCACCGGGCGTACGGGCCGGCGATCAACGCGACCAGGTACGTGCTCATCCTCGGGGTGGTGGCAAAGGTGTGCACGCCGGCACCGTCCGTCTCCTCGATCGACACCGTCGCGGCGTTGGAGATCACCTTCCAGTGCGCGGGTGCGACCACCCGCACGTCGAACGTCGCCTTGAGATCGGGTTGGTCGAAGCAGGCGAACATCCGCTTGGCGTCGGCGGTTTCGAATTGGGAGTACAGATACGTCTCGTCGTCCACCGGGTCGACGAAGCGATGCAACCCCTCGCCGGTGTTGGAGTAGCGGCAGTCGGCGTCGACGACGACGACGTTGCGTTTGTCGAGTCCGCGCAGCGGGATGCCGATCGACTCGTCGTACCCCGAAACATCCAGGGCGCGCCCGTTCAGCGTGGCGCCGCGAACGGTGTCGGCGGCGATATCGATGACCGTGTCGGCGCCGGGCAGCGCGTCGAACACCACGGTGGTGGTGGACCGGAAGGTGCGCTCGCCGGGCGCGCCGCCGATGTCCGAGCCGTCGGTCACGTCCAGGCTGATCTGGTAGTTCTCGACGGTGATCAAGGCGGCGCGTTCGACGGCCTGGTCCCGGGTGAGGTTTGGAAGGGCCACGCGTCCAACTTAAACGTGTCGGTGAACGTGAGGTAACCCGTGCGGCGGGGCGGGAACACGCGCCCGCTGACTACGGTTGTGCTGAACGGTGTTCTGACCGTCCCTAACTCTGCAGGAGAGGACCGCTGCGATGTCCGAGAAGGCGCTCACGAAAAACCAAGCCGACTTCTGGTTCGACCCGCTGTGCCCGTGGTGTTGGATCACGTCGCGCTGGATCCTCGAAGTGGAGAAGGTCCGCGATATCGAAGTGCACTTCCACGTCATGAGCCTGGCGATACTCAACGAAAACCGCGAAGGCTTGCCCGACAAGTATCGGGAGATGATGAAGCACGCGTGGGGGCCGGTGCGGGTGGCGATCGCCGCCGAGCAGGCCCACGGAGCCGGCGTCCTGAGCCCGCTCTACACCGCGATGGGCACCCGGATTCACAACGAGGACAACAAGGACCTCGAGGAGGTCATCAAGCTGTCCCTGGCCGACGCCGGCCTGCCGGCCGAGCTCGCCGAGGCCGCGCACAGTGACGCCTACGACGACGCGCTGCGTAAGAGTCACCACGCCGGGATGGACGCCGTCGGTGACGACGTCGGCACGCCGACCATCCACGTCAACGGGGTGGCGTTCTTCGGGCCGGTGCTCTCGAAGATCCCGCGTGGCGAGGAGGCCGGCAAGCTTTGGGACGCCTCGGTGACCTTCGCGTCCTACCCGCACTTCTTCGAACTCAAGCGGACGCGCACCGAGAAGCCCGAATTCGACTAGGTCATTCGGCGGCGACCCGCCGCGCCCGGCTTCGCCGCGCGCGCGAGCGCGGCGGTGCGGGGGCACGTCGCTGTGCAAGGATTGCGGGCATGCGCGTCTACCTCGGCTCTGACCACGCCGGATTCGAGCTCAAGCACCCGCACATAGAGC
>NZ_LZIR01000030.1 GCF_001667035.1 Mycobacterium sp. 852002-51057_SCH5723018 | reverse complement strand
CGCCCGCACCGCCGGCGCCTCCCGATGCCGCGCCACCCGGCACGGCCAATGGTGAAGGGCCGCAGGCTGCCCCAAGCTCATTCGGTGGGGGAGCCGGTAAACCGGTGCCGTCGATCGCGGTCGCCCACTACGACCCGCGTACCGGTCGCTATGTCGGCCCGGACGGAAAGCTGTACCAGCAGTCGGATCTCGCGACGGCGACACCGCCTAAGACGTGGCGGGATATGCTTCCCACCTGAAAGCCGCTCCGCAACGATGCGGGACGCGAAGGGGCCAAAAAGAGCAGCGGGGCAACGGGGCTGGAACGCCCGGTCAGCCTAGCTTGTCGAGGCGTAGTGGCATCGCGATATCAAGCCACTGGTTCTGCCCGCAGGCACCACTCGGGCCGACCGTCTTGTCCTTTCCGGCCAAGGTCGGCGCGCCGAGTGTAAATTCACCATTCTCGTTCACCGGATAGAAATAGAATGTCTGCTGCCCCGTGAACGCGGTACCGTCGGCGCACCGCTCCCAGTTCGGCACATCGCGCTTTACGTACCACATGATGCTGTCAAGCATATATAGCGGCGCGGTCCATCCCTGGTCGCTCGTCACCGTGCCGTGGCATTCCTGAAATGTGACGCATGACGAGCTGATGGTCCATGTTTGGGTGACCGTGGCCTCGCCGTTGAACTGATCGTTGGTCTTGGCGTAATCGCCGATGGACGTGGCGCGATATGTCCCGTTGATGGCCACATCTTCCTTGGTTTTAGCCTGGGCTGTGGATGCCGTGCCCAAACTGCCGAATACGGTGGCAGCCACCAGCGTTGCGATGTGGAGTGTTCCAACTGAACGCATCAGGTGCTCCTCGACGCGCGTAATCCGGCAATTCCTATAAGCAGCTTTGGGATCGTTTGCGGCGTTCTCGAGCGATGACGTTACACCGCTTCGGCCGACGAGGTAATGGTTCGAACCGAAGATTTACCGTGCTCATCCGACCGGATCGAATTTCTCGATCAACCAGGAACCGTTGACCTTCTTCAGCGTGACCAGGACGCTGCTGTCGGCCTTGACGGGTTCCGGCTTTTGTTTGCTTGCCGTGGTCTGGTCGACGAAGACCAGCACGACAGCCGAGTCGGGATGTAAATCCGAAACCGCGGCCCGAATCACCTTGGCGGTCACCGTCAGTTGCCCCTGCTGCGCCACCGGCCCGACGATTTGTTCGGTGAACTTGCTGTAGTAGGTCAAAAAGCCGCCGGTGAGATGTGATTTCGCCTTGGCGAAGTCACGGTCCAGAGCGGTGTAGGAATACGACAACACATCTACGGTGGCATCTGACGCCGCCTGGACCGCTCGGCGTGCCCTCGCATCGTCGATCTGCCGATCCGGACGGTACCAAATGAAGAACAAGCCGACGGCGAGTCCCACCGTGGCAACGACCAACACTGTCGCCACAATTGAACGCCACCTCGTCAAACACCGGCGGGTCCAGCGCCTAATCGGGGCTAGCCCGCCGACGCGTGCCCGTCCCTCGCGAGCGGGTGGTCCCGCATCCTCGCCGGCCGCCGCAGTCTCCGCGCCGTCAATCGCTGTTTCGGTGCTGTCCAGCGGCGAGCCATGCTCGACAGTCATTGCAAGAAATCAACTTTCGACATCTTGAGCTGACCACCGTCGCGGTCGAGATTGACGCTGAGCCGCCACAAGGCGGATGGTCGTTTCGTGTTATCAGGATTGGTCACATCGGATTTCGCCGCGACGAGCACGACTGCCGAATTGTCGGTCACCGACTCGACAGCGACGGCTTCCACCGTGACCTTGCTGACGACCTTTGAGTCCTCGGCGCTTTTAGCCATAACGCCTGAGGTCGCTTCGAGTTGGGTCTTGAGCTGGCCCGTGCAAGCGTCGATGAGGCGCTGGATGTCCTCTTTGGCATGCTGGGAGTCCATCGACATCAGCGCCGTAACCCCTTGCCGCGCAGCCGTAGCGAACTCGGCGGAGAGCTGCCGGTTGTGCACGATGGTGTAGTGCTGCCACACCATGTAGCCGCTGGCGCCGAGCGAGGCGCAGGCGAGCACGATCGCGGCACCAACAGCTACCGCTTTCCGTCCTGGGGCGCGGAGCCACCGTGGCCGCGATCGGGACGACTTCGTGGCGCGTTGGCCAACGGCGCGCGGGACGGTGCTGTCCTCGTCGTTCGCGTCCGCGGTTTCTGTTGTGTCACTGGGATCACCGGACCTGGTTCCGGCTGCCTGGCGCAGGCGCATGACACGCGCGCGAGCCGCCTCGGCGCGCGCTTCCGCCTGGGCCGCCTCGTCTTCTGCTTCCGCTACCGAAGTGGGCGTTTCGGCGCCAGAGCCGCCAGGCGAGAGTGGGTGGGGTCCGTCGGGATCCGTCATGTCCGCCCGGTCATCACGACCGTCGGCGTCAGACGCCTCCGGCGAACGCTGCCGCGACCCCATGGTTGCCTCTGGCCGCTCCGGATCATGCACGGAGAAGCAGCTTATCACTTCCGGACATGGGCTTACCGCTGTCGCCGGGCGTGTGCCTCTTGGGGAGATCCTCTCCAAATAAGAGAATTTTCATTTCGGTTTCTTTTTAGGTGTGGCAAAGTAATGGGGTGCGATCCATCGTGGCACTGGCTGCCGCGTTGCTCGGCGCCAGTGTGCTGGCGGCGCCGTCGGCCTCTGCCGGGCCGACTGTGTGCGACTACCCCGCCTGCACCCCCGGCATCATGCCGCATCAGGTTCTCGGCGCGCCGTGTGACAACACCACTTACTACGCCTTCGGGACGGCGGACAATTACGTTTCCTTCGCCTCACAGCCTGGACGGCTGATGTTCTGCGGGTCGCCGAGAAGGTACCAGCCGCGATGGTTCCGGTCGCCTCCGATGGCGGGTATCAAGGATGAGGGCTCCGACTGCACCCAGTATCAGAACTACGTGGCGCAGGCGCCCGACGGCCTGTTCCTGGTCTGCATAGCTGAGGCCGGCCATACGACCTGGGTCCGCGGCGACACCTAAACCCGTCGGCGACGCGGGGCCATTGTGGGGTTTGTGGGGCTCAAGGTCACCTACCAGCTCCGCAACGAGCAGAGCACTCCCTTGGCGCCGTCTTTGGATACGACGACCTGTCCGTCGACGGTGAGATCGCAGTGGAACGAGGGCGCGCCCGGTTCGGTACCGGTGCTGGCCGTGACCAGCGCCCACACCTCGGGGTTAGCCAGGTCCAGTTCGTAGCTCCACGGTTTACCCGGGGCGATATCGGCCTGGATGTTGGGGACGAATTGGTACGGGTTGTGGCTGTAGTCGGAGAACTTCGGGGGTTCCTGGTCGAGGTAATAAATATCGGCATAGATCGGATTGGCAGCCGAAACGGTGTATTTCACGTGGTGCATGACCGGGTCGTCCGCGCGCGTCGGCGGGGCCGCGGCCAGGCTCGTCGTCGCCGACAGCAACGCCAGCGCCGCGCCCAGCAGGGTCCTAGCAGTAACCATGCCCCGGTCTCCATCGCCCGATATTGGCATTCTCCCTAGCGGAGAATAGCACCGCCCAGGCCTTTTCTAGACCCTGAAGTGCGGCTCATTCTATAAGGCGGCGGACAAGATTCCCGTAAAACGACCACGCGGACGTGGAAGCCGGCCGGTGAAGCCGCCGAGGACTTCGGTCGGCGAAACCCTGTCAGTTGTGGGCCGTTTGATGTAGGCCGAGCAGGCGCCGGCTCAGGTCGGTAAGCCGGTCGAGCAGAGTGTCGTCGTCGACGTCGGCGATCAGGGGATGCATAACGGCGGCGCTGATCGCGCCTGAGAACATGGCGGCCTCGATCCGTCCGTCCAGGCCGGCGTCGCTCAGCAACACCCGATACAGACGGTCCATGAAGCGCTGCAGCGGCTTGTGTTCGGCCAGCAGCCGGACTACGACGGGATCGAACTGCAGCGTCCGCACCAGCCGGCGGTCTCGGACCGCCATCTCGACCATGCGCACCAGCAGCGCATCACGGGCCTCCGGTCCGTCGCCGTGCGCCTCGGCTTCTTCGAGCGCCGGAGCCAGCCGAAAGAGTTCACGCTCGGTGACCGCGAGCACGATCTGCTCCTTGGTGCGGAATTGGTGGTAAACAGCGGCTTTCGTGATTCCGACGGCGTCGGCGATCATCTGCAGCGAGGTACCGCTGACGCCGTGCCGGGCGAACAAGTCCAGCGCGGCGTCGAGCACGCGGGTGCGAGCGGCGCTGTGCTGGACGACCCGCAGCTCGCCGTCGTCGACCGGTTGTTGCGCTGGTACCACACAACGAGACTAGCCGAACGGCTATTGACCTCAGGCTAGCCGAGCGGCTAGTTTCGCGGGCAAGCCATGACTACGTAGGCGGTCGCGCGCGTGGGAGGGAGTATCGATGTCCGACGTCGGCGGGGGCGATGCGGCTGCGCGCCGCGGTGCGCTGCGGCATACCGATGGCGAGCTGATTCTGCTGTGGACGTTGCCCGTCTCGCTGATCCTCTGGATCGCCAGCTTTCTCCTCTTTCCGGGCTTCAATCCGCCGATGTCACCCTCGATGCCGGCGGAGCAGGTTGCCGCGTTCTACCGCGATCCGGCCCACCTCCCGCAGATCCGGTACAGCATGATCGCTTTCAACTGGTTCGGTGTGGGCCTCGTCCCGATCCTGGCTCTGATCGTGCTGCAGATCCGCCGAATGGCCCATCGGACGCCGATCTTCTCCTACGCCATGTTGGGTTGCGTTTCCGGCGGCCCGACGTTGTTCCTCGTCGCCAACGTCTGCTGGCTGCTCGCCGCCTTCCGTCCGGAACGGAGTCCGGAGCTGACTCAGCTCCTCAACGATTTCGCCTGGATGACCTTCACCATCCTAGTCCCGTTTCTGATCGGGCAGAGCGTGATCCTCGCCCTGGCAATCTATTTCGACGATCAGCCGCGCCCAGTATTCAAACGTTGGGTGGCGCACTTCAACCTTCTCGTGGCCGCGGCCCTGGTGCCCGCAGCCTTTGTCGGAGTGTCATTGACCGGCCCGCTGGCGTGGGACGGCTTCCTGTCGTTCTGGGTGAAAAACGTTGCCATCGCCGTTTGGATCATCGTGATGGGCGTTGCATTGGGGCATGCCGTTTATCGCGAGCGCGCCGAAGACCGGGGGCGCGGAGAAGAACTGGTGAATGCATGAGCGCGGTGATGACACCGCCGACGTCGCCGGCCACACCCCCCTCCGGCCCGCTGCATCACCGGATCGCCTGGCATCTGCGGCACAACCCCAAACGCGAGCTCTGGTTGGCGTGGTGGGCGCTCGTCGTCTTTTACAACGTGTTCTTCCCGGTGTTCTTCATCGTGGCGCAAGTCCAGCCCCCGCCGCAGCCGACCTGGGACCTCGCAACGCAGGTGCACTGGTTCCACGAACGCCACCTCGGCATACCTGTTGGCTTTGGCATCATTTTCGCCATTGGCGGCATGATCGCGACCAACAACGCCCTCATCGCGTATTCGATGCGACGCATGTCGGTCAGCCGCGCGTTCGCGTATTCGTATCTGCTTATCTACTCGTTCAGTGCGGTTCCCGGAATGCTGCTGCTCAACATCGCACTGATCGTCGGGACACTGCGACCAGAGCGTGACCCCGAAGCGATGGCTTGGCTCTACGACTTCGCTTTCTTGTCTTTCGACGGGACCATGGGAGTCTTCCTGATCGGCTCGCTGATCTGGATGGTCGCGATTCTGCTCGACAAGAATCGGGTGTTCCCCAAGTGGTTCGGCTATCTCAACCTGTGCAACGCGCTCACCGAGGTCGTAGTGGCGCCCTGTTGGATCTTTCGGCGTGGTGTGCTGGCGTGGAATGGCGAGATCGCCTGGTGGCTGGACATGGTCGTGTTCGGCATCTACCAGGTCACTTTCGTTGTCATGCTGTATCTGATGATCCGGCGCGAGGACTTCGGCACCGGGCCGCTGCCGGACCTCGCGCGGAAATCGAAAGCCAACCGATCCGACAAGGCGGCGGCCTGATGACGGAAGTTGCCGAAGCGGGCAAACGCGCCAGGTTCGTGCCGGGCCAGCCGGACATGTGGGCATTCGTGCTTTTCGAGACATTAGTTTTCACAGCGTATTTCGGCTTCTACCTGTTCTATCGCGCCCGAAGTCCCGAACTTTTCCTACACTCCCAGGCTCAGCTCGACCTGCGGATCGGGGTTTTCAACACCCTCGTCCTGCTGCTGAGCTCGTGGTCGGTGGCGCGCTGCGTCCAGTCGGCCCGCGCCCGCGCCTACCGAGCGGCGCTCAGAGATGTCTTCATCACGGCCGCATTCGCCGCAGTGTTCCTTTTTTTCAAGGTGTTTGAGTGGGTCCGGTTGGTCCGCATGGGAAATGGCTTCGACAGCAACGACTTCTTCACCTACTACTTCTTTCTTACCGGAATCCACTTTGTGCACCTGCTGATCGGCTTCGTCGTCCTTGGCGTCATCGTCTACCGACTTCGCGGCCCGGCAAGAGGATCCCAGGGGGCTCAGGAGGTCGTCGAAACGTGCGCAACCTATTGGCACACCGTCGATTTCTTGTGGGTGCTCATCTTTGCGTTGCTCTACGTGGTGAGGTGAGGAGTGAAATTCAACAAGAGGCTGCTGGTGGTATGGGTGATCTTGGCTTCACTCACGTTGGGCTACCTGGCGATAGACCACTCGGTGGACCGAACCCTAAGACCCAGTGCGGTGGTCACGTCGAGCGTCATCGTGATCGCACTCATCAAGGTGCGCATCATTTTTCGTGAGTTCATGGAAGTCAGGCAGGCTCCCGCCCTGCTGTGCCGCCTGACCGACGCCTGGGTTGGGCTTATGGCCGTCGCTCTGCTCGGCAGCTATTTCATCGGAACGACGCTCGCGTAGCCCCGGGCATGCGATGCTCCCGGCGCTGATCAACCGGGGATCGATGTCAATACGCTGGACGCGAGAGCGGACAGTGTCATATAGATATACGCCCTGCATAACGGTTCGATAACGGTTATTTCGCGGTGTCTTTGGTGTTTTACCCGCGCTCAATAGCATCTGCCAGATCTCCCGATGCG
Source organism: Mycobacterium sp. 852002-51057_SCH5723018 (assembly GCF_001667035.1). Taxonomy (GTDB): domain Bacteria; phylum Actinomycetota; class Actinomycetes; order Mycobacteriales; family Mycobacteriaceae; genus Mycobacterium. The sequence continues at coordinate 47,722 of NZ_LZIR01000030.1, read as the reverse complement.
CGGGACATGAAAAGCAGGTAGCGCCATGACGTTTCTGATTGCAACACCGGCGATGCTGGCCTCGGCGGCCTCGGATCTGGCCGGTATCGGTTCGGCGCTCAGCGCGGCCAATGCGGCGGCGATGTTCCCGACCACCGCGCTAATGCCCGCAGCCGGTGACGAGGTGTCGACTGCGATCGCATCGCTGTTTTCCGGCTACGCCCGGGCCTATCAGACGCTCAACGCGCAAGCGGCGAGCTTCCACCGGCAATTCCTGCGGGCGTTGAACGGCGCGGGGAATTCGTATGTGGCCGCGGAGGCGGCCAACACCTTGCCGTTGCAGACCCTGGAACAGGACGCCCTGAGCCTGATCAACGCGCCCACCGACGCGATGCTGGGCCGCCCGCTGATCGGTAACGGAACCGACGGCGTGCCGGGCACCAGTCAAAACGGCGGGCCCGGCGGCCTTTTGGTCGGCAACGGCGGCAATGGCGCTTCCGGCGGTCCCGGCCAGGGCGGCGGCAAAGGTGGTGACGCCGGGTTGTTCGGCAACGGCGGCCGGGGCGGCGGTGGCGGGGCCGGCGGCCTCGGCGGCGCCGGCGGCCGCGGCGGGCTGTTGTTCGGCCAGCCGGGCGCCAACGGGATCAACGGCGGCGCTACCGGCGGCACCGGAACAGGTGGCACCGGCACGGGCGGCACCGGCGGAACAGGTTCCGATTCGGGGGAGTACTCACCCTACGTCGACATCACGCTCTGGCCCGGGCCCAGCGGGTACGATTTCGCTTCCGCCGCCCAGGCGGGAGTCAAGAACGCCACGCTCGCCTTCATCACCGCCGACCCAACCGGTCATGCGGCCTGGGGCGGCTATTCGGCGTACGACGTCGCCGGTGGCTCCCAAAGCTCGTACATCAACAACCAGATCGCCAACATGCACACGGCCGGCATCAACGGGACCATCTCATTCGGCGGCGCGGCGGGTACAGACCTCTCTGCCGTCAGCGGTCAGACGCCGACCGCGCTGGCGCAGGACTACTCGTCGGTCGTAAACACCTACAAGATCTACAATCTCGACTTCGACGTCGAAGGTGCGTTGCAGTCCAACACTCCAGCGCTGACGACGCAGGCGCAGGCGGTCGCCATGCTGCAGCAGCAGGAGGCGGCTAACGGCACGCCCGTGAGGGTCTCGTACACCCTCCCGGTGCTGCCGACCGGTCTGGTCACCGGGCAGGGCGGCGGGCTGAACGTTCTCCATATCGCCGCGGCCAACGGCGTGGACGTATCCCGCGTGAACGTCATGGCCATGGACTACGGCAATGGGTTCGATCAGACCGGAAACCCGGGCATGGGCGTGTACGCGATCGATGCCGCGACGGCCACCCATGGCCAGCTGATGACGCTCTACCCGTCGATGTCCAGCCAGCAGGCATGGCACATGCTGGGGGTGACGCCGCTGATCGGGATCAACGACGACCCGAGCGAGATCTTCAGCCTCGCCAACGCCCAACAGCTGACCGCCTTCGCCCAGCAGAACAACATCGGCGAACTGTCCATGTGGGAGCTGCCCCGCGACGTCACAGGCACGTTGGGCGCCGTCGATGCCGTCGACGGCAGCGGAATAGCGCAAACCCCGTTCGAGTTCTCCGGCATTTTCGAGCGGATCGAGAGCGGGTCCCTAGCCTGACGTGCGCCGTGGTCCGATTATGTTGGTGCGCTTAACCGTTCGGGGTGAACGTGAGGTGGAGTTCGCTGAGCCCGCGTAGGATGTACGTCGGCTCGTAGGTGTATCGGCGATCGTGGGCCGGCCCGTGTTTGACTTCGTCGATCTTGATGTCGTCCATCCGGTCCAGGATGCGCTCGATGGAGACCCGGCCCTCCACCCGCGCCAGCGGCCCACCCGGGCACGAGTGCACGCCCCGGGCGAACGCCATGTGCTCGCGGACATTCTTTCTGTCGATGCGGAACTCGTGTGGGTCGTCAAACCGGCGTGGGTCGCGGTTCGCCGCGCCCGGCAGCACCATCACCACGGTCCCGGGCGCGATGTCCACGCCACCCACCGTGGTGGCCTTGCGGGCCAGCCGTGAGTCGCACTTGACGGGGCTCTCCATGCGCAGCGCTTCCTCGATGAACCCGGGGATCAGGCTGCGGTCGTCACGCAACCGTCGCTGGATGTCGGGCCGCTCGGCCATCACGTGCAGCGCGGCGCTGAGCAGCTTGGCCGTGGTCTCCTGCCCGGCGGCGAAAAGGAACGTGGCCGAACGAACCACCTCGATGACCTCGGGTGTGGATCCATCCGGATACTTCGCGGTGGCCAGCGAGGTCAGGACGTCGTTGCGGGGTTCGCGGCGCCGGTCCTCGATGTAGGTGCAGAACTTGTCGTCGAGCCACTCCAGCGGGTTGATGCCGACCGACTCGTGGTCCAAGGCGCCCACTCGACCGGGCTTGTCGGCGCCCAACACGACGCGGAACTCTTTGTGGTCCTCCTCGGGGACGCCGAGCAGGTCGGCGATGACCAACGTGGCGAATGGCTTTGAGTATTCGCCGATGAACTCGCACTCGCCGTTGGTGAGAAACTCGTCGAGCTGGCGGTCGGCGAGGCGCCACATGAACTCCTCGTTCTGCTTCAGCCTGCTGGGCGTCAGCAGCCGGCTCAGCACCGATCGGGCACGGGTGTGGTCCGGGGGATCCATGGTCACCATGTGCTCATACATCGGGAAGTAACTGCGGTGCTGGTCGATCTGGGGGCTGATGTCGTCGCCCTCGGGCTCGAAGGGCAGCGGCGGGAAGGGGCCGCCGAGCGCGACGATGTTCGAGAAGGTGTCGGTGTCCTTGTAGACCTCGCTGGCCTCTTCGTAACCGGTGACGGCGACGACGCCGTGATGCGGTAGCGGCAGCACCGGGTTTTGGCTGCGCAGGTAGTCGAAGTAGGGATGCGGATCGGGCACCAGAGACGAATCGGTGAAGAAGTCGATCGTGGCGAAGTTGCTCATGTCTACGTGCCTCCCGATGCCGGCTTCGGCCGAATGGTGGTTTAGCGACGAGACTTTGCGCCGCCCCAAGTCAGATATCCATGCAGTGCTGAGCATCTGCTTAGCATGGCGGTAATGTCAGGGTCAAGGTCGCAACGCGACGACCTGACTACGATCGGGCATGGTCGACACGGGATGTCGCGAGTACGTCGAGAGTATGGAGCACAAGGCATGGCGTCTGTTTCCGTGGCCCGCCGAATCGGGGCGCCGGACGCGAAGAACCGCGGCCTGCTGCTCGATGCGGCCGAGCAGCTGATGCTCGAAGAGGGCTACGCGGCGGTGACGTCGCGCCGACTGGCTAACAAGGCAGGGTTGAAACCCCAGCTGGTGCACTACTACTTCCGGACCATGGACGAGCTCTTCCTCGAGGTCTTCCGCCGCCGCGCCGAAGAAGGCCTCGCGGTGCAGGCGCAGGCGCTGCAATCGCCTCAGCCGTTGTGGGCGCTGTGGCGATTCGGCACCGATCCCGGATTCACGCGGATTTCGATGGAGTTCATGGCGCTGGCCAACCACCGCAAGGAGATGGGGGCCGAAATCGCCTACTACGCCGAACGTTTCCGCGAGGAACAACGCCGAGCGGTGACCGCGGCGCTGCAGCGCTACGGCTTGAATACTCAGGAAGACGGCGGGGATGTGCCGCCGGTGGTGTGGACGGTCTTGATGACCAGCTTGTCGCGGATGCTGGTGCTCGAGCAGGCGATCGGCATGTCCGGCGGGCATGCCGAAACATTGGAGCTGGTCGAAAGTTACCTGCGTCGTCTGGAAGGCGAGCCGCGGCCGGTTGCGGACATACCGCCGGCCTGGGTGGTTCACCAGGTCCGCCGCGAAGAGAGCACACCTATCGGACCGTCCTTGGAAACGACGACGGTTCCGTCCGCCGACAGGGCGCAGTGAAACTACCTATAGCTCACTCACCGACTCCACGCCCAATGATTGGGTGGTCAGGTCGCTCCTCCGGCCGCCGGGCGCGAGTTCGCGGTGCGGTTCATTACCCGCTCTGCGGCCCGCCAGTGAGCGTCGGCAACCCACAGCCGGGCAAATGATGCTGTCGCCTCGTCGGGCGACACTCCGCTGATTACGCGCTTTATCTCGGCCGCGGGGTGGCGGGCCAGCGACCTCGCAACTGAACGCCATCCTTCGTCGAACGAGGCGCGCGGCAGCACCAGATCGACCAGGCCGATCCGCTCGGCTTCGGTCGCGCTGAGGGCGGTTCCGCTGCCGGCCAGCAGAAGCGCCCTGCCCTTGCCGACGAGCGCGGCCAGTCGCTCGGCGCCGCCCCAGGCCGGCATGATTTCCAACTGCACCTGATTGAAGGCGATCTTGATGTCGTCGGCGGCCACCCGAATGTCCGCGGCCACGGCGACCTCCGCGCCGCCGCCGAAGGCGTGGCCGTTCAGTGCGGCAATCACCGGAGCCGGGAAGCCGGCGAGCTGATCGCAGATCGACCGCATCCGCTTGGCCATCGCCGAGGCATCCTCCTCGGTCCGCAGCGCGCTCAACTCCTTGAGATCACCGCCCGACACGAACGCGCGATCGCCCGCGCCCTTGATGACGAGGGCTCGCGCGCCCGTCGCCGCATCGAGCGCCTTCTCCAGCTGTTCCATGGTGTCCAGCGAGATGGCATTGCGCGCGTGGGGGCGATCGATGGTGAGCACCGCCAGTCCGTCATCGAACTCCAGGTCCACCATGCGTAGTTTGCTCCTTGCGGGAGAACGACCGATATTGGCATTCTCTTTCGGCGAGAATAACATCATCGCAGCAGGCCAGAAGTTTCGTCGCTCGGGATCGAGGGGGACTAGTGCGGAACCGGATCGCGGCGGCTGCCGTTGCGGGGTTGGCCATTGCGATGCTCGCGTCGTGCACGTCGCGTCCGCAAACCCAGCTCTCCAGCACGGCGTCGGTGACCGTCAACGGAAACGGCACGGATTTCCATGTCGTCAAGTGCAGTCAGGTGGAGTGGATCCGGACGATCGAGATCGGCAGCGATTTCGCTGGGGCAAAGGTGGTGATCGACCAGCGCGGGGAGCCGGCCGCCGCTGAGTCCGTACATATACAGAACCTGGGCGGCTTCAGCGGCATGTACTCGCGGGGCGACGGGGGCGACGCCAAGATGAGCATGAACGCCGAGAAATACACGATCACCGGTACCGCCAACGGCTACAAGACCGACAAACCGAGCGAACCGGCCACCGCCACCTTCAAAATCACCGCTGCCTGCTGACCGCGTCGCGGTCGGGGTGCACGTTGCGGTCGGCCGCCTTTAGAGAATAGTATTCTCACAAATCAAGAAGGAGGATTCCATGGGCCAGTTGTCGCACCGGGAGGACGTCCCGTTCCCGATCTTTGACGCGGACAATCATCTCTATGAGCCGCCGGAGGCGCTGACCAAGTTCCTGCCCAAGCAGTACAAGGACTTCGTCCAGTACGTGCAGATCAATGGGCGCACCAAGATCGCGATTCGCGGCCAGATCAGCAACTACATTCCCAACCCGACGTTCGAGGTCGTCGCCCGGCCGGGTGCCTGGGAGGAGTACTTCAAGTACGGCAACCCGGACGGCAAGAGCAAGCGCGAGCTGTTCGGCGAGCCGATGCGTGCGATCCCGGCGTTCTTCGAGCCCGGCCCGCGCCTGGAGAAGATGAACGAGCTGGGCCTGGACCGCACGCTGATGTTCCCGACGCTGGCCAGCCTGCTCGAGGAGCGGCTGCGCGACGACCCGGTCGCCGTCCACGTCCTGATCCATGCGCTGAATGAGTGGCTCGACGAGGTCTGGGGCTTCAACTACCAGAACCGGATCTTCACCACCCCGGTCATCACCCTGCCGATCGTCGAGAAGGCGATCGAGGAGCTGGAGTGGGCGGTCAAGCGTGGTGCCCGCTGCATCTTGGTCCGTCCGGCTCCCGTCCCCGGCTTCCGTGGCCCCCGGTCGTTCGCGGTGCCCGAGTTCGACCCGTTCTGGGAGCGGGTCGTCGAGCACGACGTGCTGGTCGGCATGCACTCCAGCGACAGCGGCTACTCCCGGTACACCTCCGAATGGGACGGCGCCGAACAGGAGATGCTGCCGTTCCAAACCAACGCAATGGGGATCCTCAACGAGTGGCGGCCGATCCAGGACGCGGTGGGGTCGTGGGTGATTCACGGCGCGCTCTACCGCCATCCCAAGCTGAAGGTCGCGATCGTCGAGGCCGGTTCGAAGTGGATGACCCCGCTGCTGGACGGCCTGGCCGAGGTCTACCGGAAGGCCCCGGAGGTTTTCCCGAGTGACCCAGTCGAGATGGTCAAGAACCGCATCCACGTCAGCCCGTTCTTCGAGGACGGCATCGACGATCTGGTCAACCTCGTTGGTGTGGATCGGGTGCTGTACGGCTCCGACTGGCCGCACCCGGAAGGGCTGGCGGAGCCGACGTTCTACGTCAACGCGCTGTCACACCTGCCCACTGAGTCGCAGGCAAAGATCATGGGCGGCAACCTGGCTCGTCTCGTCTCGGTGTGACGGACGGCCACTGATCGGGTCGACGACGATGCAGAGCGCGAAGCGCGATGAGGAGGAGCCGGCCAATCGGGTGTGGCAGACCATTCCCGAGATGGTCTTGAGTGCGGCGGACCGCTTCGGCGACGCGGAAGCCCTGGTCGACGGTCCGCTGCGCCTCACATTCGTCGAACTCGTCGAGCGAATACGGTGTGCCGCAGGCGCATTCGCCGAGCTCGGCGTCGCCAAGGGCGAACGGGTCGCCATCTGGGCGCCCAACTCCGCGGAGTGGATCATCGCAGCGTTCGGGCTGCTCACCGCGGGTGGGGTGCTGGTTCCCGTCAATACCCGGTTCCGGTCCGAAGAAGCGGCCGACATCATCGTCCGCAGCGGAGCCAAGGCCGTCCTGGTTCAGAAGGGATTTCTCGGCCAGGACTACGCGGTGCCCGCGGGGATACCGGTGATCGACCTGAAATCCGACTTCCTCTCGGGCGGCTCCCCGTTCGAGCGGGCGGTGAGCGGCGCCGAGATCTCCGACATCATCTTCACCTCGGGCACGACCGGCCGCCCGAAGGGCGCGATGATGAATCACCGTCAAACGCTGCGGATGTACGAGGAATGGGCGACCCTCGCCGACCTGCGCGAGGGTGACCGCTACCTGATGATCAACCCGTACTTCCACACGTTCGGGCTGAAGGCGGGACTCATCGCGTCCTTCCTCCGAGGCGCGACCATGCTGCCGGTTGCGGTGTTCGACGTCGACGCCGTGGTGGATCTCATTGAGCGCGAACGCATCACGATGCTCCCCGGCCCGCCGACGCTGTACCACTCGCTGCTGACGGTACCCGACAAGTCCAAGCTGTCGAGTTTGCGCGCAGGCGTGACCGGCGCCGCCGACATCCCCGTCGAACTGGTCCGCCGCATCCACGGCGAACTGCCGTTCCAGACGCTGATGACCGGTTACGGGCTCACCGAGGCCGGCAACGTCACCCTGTCCCGGCCGGGTGATTCCTTCGAGGATGTCGCCACCACCGCGGGCCTGCCCTGCGACGGGGTCGAGGTGCGCATCGGCGACGACGGCGAGATCCTGGTCCGCGGCTACAACGTCATGGAGGGCTATCTCGACGATCCCGCCGCAACCGGCGAGGCGATCGACGCCGACGGCTGGCTGCACACCGGAGACCTGGGTAACTTCGATGACGCCGGCCGCCTGCGGGTCGTCGGGCGCAAGAAGGACATGTTCATCGTGGGAGGTTTCAACGCCTACCCCGCCGAGATCGAGGGGTTCCTGCTCGAGCACCCGGCGGTGGCGCAAGCCGCGGTGATCGGAGTTCCCGACGAGCGCCTCGGCCAGGTGTGCAAGGCCTTCGTGGTGACGAAAAGTAAGGTGTCCGATGACGAGCTGCTGACCTGGTGCCGAGGGCGGATGGCGGGGTTCAAAGTGCCGAGAAGCATCGAGTTCCGCGAGGGGCTGCCGCTCAACGCGACTGGGAAGGTGATGAAGGACCAACTCCGTTGAATAACGGCGACATTCATTCGATGGTGATCGCATCGGACTATCGCGTCCCGGATCCGACCCGGGTATGGCCGCTGCTCGAGCGCAACAAGGCCGCACTGGCCGACATTGGGGCACACCACGTGCTGGTCTACACCTCCTCCCACGACTACGGGCGGGTGCTGGTGATGATCGGGGTGCACAGCCGTGAGCCCATTGTGGAACTGCTGCGCTCACGGGTCTTCTTCGACTGGTTCGACGCCGCCGGCGTCGACGACATACCCGCGGTCTTTGCCGGCGAGATCATCGACAGGTTCGTTCCCGCGCCGCCGCCGGCACCGGCGGCGCCTGGCGTCGTGGTCGCCGGGATCGCCTGCGTCGACGACGTGTCGACCTTGACCGCGGGCGTCCGCTCGGCGATGGACAGATTCACCGCGGCCGGCATCCGAAAGACCTGGGTATTCCAGGCTTTCGACGACGAGCACGAGGTTCTGATCCTGCAAGAGTTTCCCGACGAGGAGGGCGCCCGGCACTGGATCGACCATCCTGACGCGGCGGCGCAATGGATGTCGGGCGCCGGGGTTGGCGCCTACCCGCCGCTGTTCGTCGGACGGTTCTTCGACATGATGCGCATCGAGGCGGACTGAGCCAGCCCGATGTTCGTATGCCTGTGCAACGGCGTGACCAGCCAGACGGTGGCCGATGCCGCCGCCGCCGGGGCGTCGACGACCAACGACGTCGCCCGGGCCTGCGGAGCGGGCGCCGATTGCGGGCGATGCCGGCGCACCGTCCAGGCGATCTTGCGATCGTCAACCACCGACAAAACGCCGCACCCGACCTAGGCCCCGTCAGTCGCGCGCGCTGCCTTCCGGGGACATGGGTCCCACGAGTTGGCCGAGCAGGGGCGGGATATCGAGCCGCGGCAAGACCACTTCGACGAACGCCATGCGGTCCCGTTGCTCGGCGGCCGCGATGAGTGCGTCGTCGAGCTCGCCGTAGGTCTGCGCCCGGAACGTCAGGTGGTTGGCCACCCCGAGCGTGTGAGGGATATCGGTCCACTTCCAGCTGACGATGTCGTTGTAGGGGGCCGCCTCGCCGTGAATTGCGCGTTCGACGGTGTAGCCGTCGTTGTTGACCACCACGATGACCGGCGACAGGCCTTCGCGGGAGAAGGTGCCCAGCTCCTGGACGGTCAATTGCGCGGCACCGTCGCCGATCAGCAACACCGTCCTGCGGTCGGGGTGTGCCACTGCGGCCCCGACGGCGGCGGGCAGCGTGTAACCGATTGAGCCCCAAAGTGGTTGACCGATGAAGGTGACCCCGTTCGGCAACCGGTGATCCGCCATGCCGTAGAACGACGTTCCCTGATCGGCCAGCACCACGTTGCCCGGCGTGAGCGCGACGCAAAGCCGGTCCCAGAGCATCTGCTGGGTGAGCGGTTGATCGCGTGGTGGCGGTGGCGGCAGAGGTTCGGCGGGCGGCGGGACCACGGGTGGTGAAGTGATGCCGCGCCGGACCAGGATGGTCGCCAGCGCCTCGAGGGCCGCGCCCATTTCCAGCGGCGCGAAGACCTCGCCCGCGACACTGCTCTGGTACTGGCCGACATCGATGGTGCGGGCCGGGTCGATGTGCTGGCTGAAGAAGCCGCTGACCATGTCGGTGAACACCACGCCGGCCGTCACCAGCACCGGCGCATCTTCGATCGCCGTGCGCACCCATTCGGCACTGGCCGAACCCGCATAGATTCCCAGGAAGTTGGGCGAGCTCTCGTCGAGCAGGCTCTTTCCCCACATCAACGTGGCGTGCGGCACCACGTCCGCGGCCAGCAACGCCTCCAGTTCCTTGACGGCCTGCAGGCGGTGGACCAACAAGTCGGCCAGCACGGTCAACTGGTACTCGCCGATGAGTTCGGTGGCCGCCTCGACGAACAGCGCCAGCGCGCGCGGACTCGTGCCGCCGGCGTAGCGGGGCAACGGATCGGTGGGCGGCTCGGTGGGGAAGCGTGCCACGTCGGTCGACAGCAGGAGGTACCCGGGCCGCTTCTGCTCGCGCACCTCGGACAGCACCCTGTCGATTTCCCTGCACGCCGTCGCGGGCATGAGATTGGCCTGCGCACAGGTGATTTCGCGGCTGATCCGGAAGAAGTGCTCGAAGTCCCCGTCGCCGAACGAATGGTGCAGCGCGCGCCTGGCGCCCTGCGCGTCCTTGGAGGGGCCGCCGACGATGTGCACGACGGGCACGTGCTCGGCGTAACTGCCCGCGATCGCGTTGGTCGCCGAGAGTTCGCCAACGCCGAATGTCGTTACCACGGCGGACATTCCGCGCAGCCGTCCATACCCGTCGGCGGCGTAACCGGCGTTGAGCTCGTTAGCGCTGCCCACCCACCGGATGGTGGGATGGGCGACGATGTGGTCCAAAAACGCCAGGTTGTAGTCGCCGGGAACGCCGAAGATCTCTGAGACGCCGAGTTCGGCGAGGCGGTCCAACAGGTAGTCACCGACGGTGTAAACGGGATCGGCCGGGGCAAGGAGGGGATCTGTCACAGGCACGACGCTACCCTCGGGCGAAACGGTTACCGCTGACATGCCGTTTCGGCTATACCATGCGGGCCATGGCAATCAAAGAATCCCGCGACATCGTCATCGAAGCCAGCCCCGAGGAGATTCTGGACGTCATCGCCGATTTCGAAGCGATGCCCGAATGGTCCGCCCCCCATCAAAGCGCGGAGGTCCTCGAGACCGGAGACGACGGGAGGCCCAGCAAGGTGAAGATGAAAGTCAGGACGGCGGGCATCACCGACGAACAGGTGGTCGCCTACACCTGGAGCGGCAATGGCGTGAGCTGGACGCTGGTCAGCTCGGGCCAGCAAAAGTCGCAGGACGGCAAATACACACTGGTGCCGCAGGGCGAGGCGACCCTGGTCAAGATGGACATCAGCGTCGACCCGAACGTTCCACTGCCCGGTTTCGTGCTCAAGCGCGCTGTCAAGGGGACGATCGATTCCGCGACCAAGGCGCTGCGTGAGCGGGTGCTGCAGGTCAAGAAGGGCCAGTAACTGCGGTGACCGGCGCGGGGCCGTTGGCCGGGGTGAAGGTGATCGAGCTCGGCGGCATCGGGCCGGGGCCACACGCGGGAATGATCCTCGCCGACCTGGGCGCCGACGTGGTGCGGGTGCGACGTCCCGGCGTGGCGATCGCAAGCGCGGCGAAGCCGGGCGAAGCGGGTCGCCACCAAGCGGGCGGGCTGACGATGCCGCCCGAGGACCGCGACCTGCTGCACCGGGGGAAGCGGATCGTCGACCTGGACGTCAAGACGCAACGCGGGGCGTTGCTGGAACTGGCCGGCAAGGCCGACGTGCTGCTGGACTGCTTCCGGCCGGGCACCTGCGAGCGACTCGGCATCGGGCCCGGCGACTGCGCCGCGGTCAATCCGCGGCTGATCTTCGCGCGGATCACCGGCTGGGGACAGGACGGGCCGCTGGCGCCCACCGCGGGCCACGACATCAACTATCTGTCGCAGACCGGTGCGCTTTCGGCGCTGGGATATCGGGACCGGCCGCCGATGCCGCCGCTGAACCTGGTCGCCGACTTCGGCGGCGGCTCGATGCTGGTGCTGCTGGGCATCGTGGCCGCCCTGTACGAGCGGGAGCGGTCCGGCCAGGGACAGGTGATCGACGCCGCGATGGTCGACGGCGTCAGCCTGCTCGCTCAGATGATGTGGACCATGAAGTCGACCGGCGCGCTGCGCGATCAGCGCGAATCGTTCCTGCTCGACGGCGGCGCCCCGTTCTACCGCTGTTATGAGACCTCCGACGGCAAGTACGTGGCCGTCGGCGCCATCGAGCCGCAGTTTTTCGCGGCGCTGGTGAACGGCCTCGCCCTGGCGCCCGAGGAGGTGCCCAACCAGCTCGACATCGGTTCCTACCCGCGGATGTACGACCTCTTCGCCGAACGTTTCGCGAGCAGAACCCGCGATGAGTGGACCGAGGTCTTCGCCGGCAGCGATGCCTGTGTCACCCCGGTGTTGACGTGGACCGAAGCCGCGACCAATGCCCACTTGAAGGCGCGCTCGACGGTGATCACCGCCCACGGCGTCGACCAGGCGGCGCCGGCGCCGCGTTTTTCCCGGACGCCGGCCGGGCCGGTGGGGCCACCGCCGCTGACAACCACAGCGCTCGACGAAATAGGCTGGTAGTCAAGTATTTTCGGCGAACATTGACCGCGAAGCGGGCGTCGTTGCTAATTTGTTATCAGTGGCCGTAAAAGCATCACGGGAATTTGTCGTCGGCGCGCCGCCAGAGCAGGTCATGGAGGCGCTGACAGATGTCGCCTTGCTGTCATCTTGGTCGCCGCTGCACCGACAGATCGAAGTGATCGACCGGTATCCCGACGGCCGGCCCCACCACGTCAAGGCCACCATCAAGATTTTCGGGCTCGTCGACAAAGAGGTCCTCGAATATCACTGGGGTCCCGACTGGGTGGTGTGGGATGCCACAGGCACGGCGCAGCAGCATGGCCAGCATGTCGAGTACAACCTCAAACCGGAGGGTCTCGACAAAACGCGCGTGCGCTTTGACATCACCGTCGAACCGGCGGGGCCCATTCCCGGCTTCGTCGTCAAGCGGCAAACGGCGAACGTTCTCGACGCCGCGGTGAAGGGGCTGAGCGATCTTTTCGGGCGCGGCGGGGATACTTAATCACCGTTATCGGGTCCTGATGGGGTTAATTTTGTAGCAGTGGCCGTTCAAGCGTCGTCGGAAATTGTCATTGACGCGCCCCCGGAATCGATCATGGAGGCGCTAGCCGACATGGACACCGTGCCGTCCTGGTCCGCGGTGCACAAGAAGGTCGAAGTCATCGACACCTATCCCGACGGGCTGCCGCGCCACGTGAAGGTAACGATCCGAGTGATGGGCATCATCGACACGCAGTTGCTCGAGTATCACTGGGGACCGGACTGGATGGTGTGGGACGCCAACAAGACCATCCACCAACACGGCCAGCACGGCGAGTACAACCTGATTCGCGAGGGCGACAACAGGACCCGCGTGCGATTCGGCATCACCGTCGAACCCTCCGCGCCACTGCCGGAGTTCTTGATCAACCGGGCCCGCAAGAAAATCCTGCACGCCGCGCTCGAGGGACTGCGGAAGCGGGTCATGGGTTCAGCCGGCTAGCGACTCAGCCGCGCAGCGCCGTCAGCCGCCTGATCGCCTCGTCGAGGGTGTCGTCGCGTTTGCAGAAAGTGAAGCGCACCAGGTGATTCCACACGTCAGCGTGCGGTGCCGCAGGATCGCAGAACGCCGACATCGGGATGGCAGCCACCCCGACCTTCTCCGGGAGCGTCGCGCAGAGCGCGGTGCCGTCGTCGTAGCCGAGCGGGCGCGGGTCGGCGCACAGAAAGTAGGTGCCGTCGCTGTCGTGCACGGCAAAGCCGATCTCCGTCAGCCCCGCGGCCAGTCGATCGCGCCTGGCCTGCAACGAGCGGCGAAGCTCGGCCACCCAGGCGTCCTCGGTGTCCAGCGCAAGGGCGACCGCGGGTTGGAAGGGCGCGCCCCCGACGTAGCTCAAGTACTGTTTGGCCGCGCGCACCGCGGCGATGAGTTGCGCAGGGCCGCAAGCCCACCCGATCTTCCAGCCCGTGCAGTTGAACATCTTGGCGGCGCTGGAGATGGTGATCGTGCGCCCGGCCATACCGTCGAAGCCGGCCAGCGGCAGATGGCGAATGCCGTTGGGGGAGGGATACACCAGGTGTTCGTACACCTCGTCGGTGATCACCAGGAGGTCGGCCGCCACCGCGATCTCGGCGATGGCCGCGAGCTCCTCCGCGCTCAGCACCGTGCCCGTCGGGTTGTGCGGCGAGTTGACGATCAGCGCGCGGGTCCGCGGCGTCACCGCCCGCCGCAAGGCGTCGGCATCAAGGGCGAAGCCGCGCCCATCGGGAACCAGCGGCACGGCCACCCGGTGCGCACCGGCCATCGCGACCACCGGCGAGTAGGAGTCGTAGAAGGGCTCGATCAGCACGACCTCCGAGCCGGGCTCGATCAGCCCGATCACCGACGCCGCGATGGCCTCGGTGGCCCCGACCGTCACCAGCACTTCGGTGTCGGGGTCGTACTCGACACCGAAGTGCCGCCGCCGGTGCGCGGCGATGGCCCGGCGCAGTGGCTCGATGCCGGTCCCGGGCGGGTATTGGTTGGCGCCCTCGGCGATGGCGTCTTGCGCCGCCTTCAGCAAGGCCGCCGGCCCGTCCTCGTCGGGAAATCCCTGGCCGAGGTTGACCGCGCCGATCCGCGCGGCCAGCGCCGACATTTCGGCGAACACAGTGGTTGCGTACGGCCGCAGTCGCGACACCGTCATGGTGGATGAGCTTAGGCCGGGCGACCCCGGCCGCCGCGCGTCGCATGCCGCATCTGCCACATTGGCGCCCGGCCTGAGAGACACCTACGAGCGGCAGATCGCGACACCGGGGAGGGAGGCGGACGGACTATGCCCCGGTCGGCGCAGCAGCTGCAGAGACTGGAGTGGCCAACGTGGCCGATGCGACTGCGCTGCCGATGGCCCGCTTTGCATCGTTGACCAGCGCAATCCCTACCAACCAACAGGTTGGACGGGCGCCCTGTTAGGGTGGCCGGTACGGACCTAGTGTTTAGGACGGACCAACCCCCAATCTTCGAAGAGGAAGTCGACATGTCCGAAGAAGCCTTCATCTACGAGGCGATCCGCACGCCCCGCGGCAAGCAGAAGAACGGCTCGTTGAACGAGGTCAAACCGTTGAACCTGGTCGTCGGCCTGATCGAGGAGCTGCGCAAGCGCCATCCCGACCTGGACGAGAACTTGATCAGCGACGTCATCTTGGGGTGCGTTTCACCCGTGGGTGACCAGGGCGGCGACATCGCCCGCACCGCGGTGATCGCAGCCGGCATGCCCGACACCGTCGGCGGCGTGCAGCTCAACCGCTTCTGCGCCTCCGGGCTGGAGGCCGTCAACACCGCCGCGCAGAAGGTCCGCTCCGGCTGGGATGACCTGGTGCTCGCAGGTGGTGTGGAGTCGATGAGCCGCGTTCCGATGGGCTCCGATGGCGGCGCCATGATGGCCGACCCGGCCACCTCCTACGACGCCTACATCGTCCCGCAGGGCATCGGCGCGGACCTGATCGCCACCATCGAGGGCTTCTCCCGCGACGACGTCGACGCCTACGCGCTGCGCTCGCAGGAGTTGGCGGCCGCGGCATGGTCGGGCGGCTACTTCGCCAAGTCGGTGGTTCCGGTCCGCGACCAGAACGGGCTGCTGATCCTCGACCACGACGAGCACATGCGGCCCGACACCACGATGGAGGGCCTCGCCAAGCTGAAGCCCGCTTTCGAGGGCCTGGCCGCCATGGCCGGCTTCGACGACGTGGCGCTGCAGAAGTATCACTGGGTCGAGAAGATCAACCATGTCCACACTGGCGGCAACAGCTCGGGCATCGTCGACGGCTCCGCGCTGGTGCTCATCGGCAACGAGAAGGCCGGCACATCGCAGGGGCTGACCCCCCGCGCCCGCATCGTCGCCACCGCCACCACCGGCGCCGACCCGACCATCATGCTCACCGGCCCGACGCCGGCCACCCGCAAGGTGCTGGACCGGGCCGGACTGACCGTCGACGACATCGACCTGTTCGAGCTGAACGAGGCGTTCGCGTCGGTCGTCCTGAAGTTCCAGAAGGACCTCAACATCCCGGACGAGAAGCTCAACGTCAACGGTGGCGCCATCGCGATGGGCCACCCGCTGGGGGCCACCGGCGCCATGATCCTGGGCACCATGGTCGACGAGCTCGAGCGCCGCAACGCGCGCCGCGCGCTGATCACGCTGTGCATCGGCGGCGGCATGGGTGTCGCCACCATCATCGAGAGGGTTTAAGGCCGCAAAAATGACAGCAGAGAACACCATTCAGTGGGACAAGGACGCCGACGGCATCGTCACGCTGACGCTGGACGACCCGACCGGGTCGGCCAACGTAATGAACGAGCATTACAAGGAGTCCATGCACAAGGCCGTCGAGCGCCTTGTCGCGGAGAAGGATTCGGTCACCGGCGTGGTGATCACCAGCGCTAAGAAGACGTTCTTCGCCGGTGGGGACCTGAAGAGCATGATCACCGCCGGCCCGGAAAACGCCGGCGAAGTCTTCGCCGAGGTCGAGGACATCAAGCGCGACCTGCGCACGCTGGAGACCCTGGGCAAGCCGGTGGTCGCCGCCATCAACGGCGCCGCGCTGGGCGGCGGTCTGGAAATCGCTCTCGCCTGCCATCACCGCATCGTCGCCGACGTCAAGGGCGTCCAGATCGGGCTGCCCGAGGTCACGTTAGGTCTGTTACCCGGCGGCGGCGGCGTCACCCGCACCGTGCGGATGCTGGGCATCCAGAACGCCTTCGTCAACGTGCTGAGCCAGGGCACCCGCTTCAAGCCGGCCGCGGCCAAGGACAACGGCCTCGTCGACGAGATCGTCGCCAGCGTCGAGGAACTGGTTCCGGCCGCCAAGGCGTGGATCAAGGCCAACCCCGAGGCGCACACCCAGCCGTGGGACGTCAAAGGCTACAAGATACCCGGCGGGACCCCGAGCAGCCCCGCGCTGGCGGCGATCCTGCCGTCGTTTCCGTCACTGCTCCGCAAGCAGCTCAAGGGCGCGCCGATGCCGGCGCCGCGGGCCATCCTGGCCGCCGCGGTCGAGGGTGCGCAGGTGGATTTCGACACCGCCACCCGCATCGAGAGTCGCTACTTCACTTCTTTGGTCACCGGCCAGGTCGCCAAGAACATGATCCAGGCGTTCTTCTTCGACCTGCAGCACATCAACGGTGGCGGGTCGCGCCCGGAAGGCATCGGCAAGACGCCGATCAACAAGATCGGCGTGCTGGGTGCGGGCATGATGGGCGCCGGCATCGCCTACGTGTCGGCCAAGGCCGGGTTCGACGTGGTGCTCAAGGACGTCAACATCGAGGCAGCCGAGAAGGGCAAGGGCTACTCGGAGAAGCTCGAGGCCAAGGCGCTGCAACGCGGCAAGACCACCGAGGAGAAGAGCAAGGCGCTGCTGAATCGCATCACGCCGACGGCCGACCCGGCCGATTTCAAGGGCGTCGACTTCGTGATCGAGGCGGTGTTCGAGAACCAGGACCTCAAGCACAAGGTGTTCCAGGAGATCGAGGACATCGTCGAGCCCAACGCGCTGCTCGGGTCCAACACCTCGACGCTGCCGATCACCGGTCTCGCGACCGGCGTCAAGCGGCAGGAGGACTTCATCGGGATCCACTTCTTCTCGCCGGTCGACAAGATGCCGCTGGTCGAAATCATCAAGGGCGAGAAGACTTCTGACGAGGCGCTGGCCCGCGTGTTCGACTACACGCTCGCCATCGGCAAGACCCCGATCGTGGTCAACGACAGCCGCGGCTTCTTCACCAGCCGCGTGATCGGCACGTTCGTGAACGAGGCGCTGGCGATGCTCGGCGAGGGCGTGGAGCCGGCGAGCATCGAGCATGCCGGCTCGCAGGCCGGCTACCCGGCGCCGCCGCTGCAGCTGTCCGATGAGCTCAACCTGGAGCTGATGCACAAGATCGCCGCGGCCACCCGCAAGGGCGTCGAGGACGCGGGCGGCACCTACGAGCCGCACCCGGCGGAGGCGGTCGTCGACAAGATGATCGAGATCGGCCGGCCGTCGCGGTTGAAGGGTGCGGGCTTCTACGAGTACGTCGACGGCAAGCGCGCCGGCCTGTGGCCGGGGTTGCGCGAGACGTTCAACTCCGGCAGTTCGCAGCCGCCGCTGCAGGACATGATCGACCGGATGCTGTTCGCCGAGGCGCTGGAAACCCAGAAGTGCCTCGACGAGGGCGTGCTGACGTCGACGGCCGACGCCAACATCGGCTCAATCATGGGCATCGGCTTCCCGCCGTGGACGGGCGGTAGCGCGCAGTTCATCGTCGGCTACTCCGGCGCGGGCGGTACGGGCAAGGAGGCCTTCGTGGCCCGGGCGCGCGAGCTGGCGGCCAAGTACGGCGACCGCTTCCTGCCGCCGGAGTCTTTGACGTAGGCTCCGCGCCCAGCAGACGCAAAAGCCCCCAAAACCGCATGTTTTGGGGGTCTTTTGCGTCTGCTCGCGATCAGGCGCTGCGCTGGAAGAGGTAGTACCGCGTCGGGGTTTGGCCGTCGAGCTCCTGCTCGTCGGCGGCGGACAACAGCGTCCAGCCGGACGTGAAACGTCGTTCCATCTCGGATGGATCGACTCCCCGCACGCCGAACCTGCCGCCCGGGGCGAACGCGGCGATCAAGAGCCGCGCGTCGGGCGCGGCCACGGCGCCGACCTCGCGGACGTATGCGTCGCGATCGCCGTCGCTCATGTTGTGCAGGCAGCCGTTGTCGACGATCAACTGAAAGCCCGCACCGATGCCGGCTCGACTCAACTGCGTGACGTCGGCTTGCACGAAGTTGACCGATGCGCCGGCCGCGCCGGCCTTGGCGCGGGCCCGGTCGAGTGCCTTGGGGACGAAATCAACGGCGGTGACCTTCCAGCCGTGCTGGGCGAGGTAGATCGAGCAGTCTCCGGTGCCGCATCCGACCTCGAGGGCGGATCCCGCGGCCAGCGCGGGCGCGTCGCCGGTTCCCTCGACGAGATTTCGAAGGCTTCGCCCGAGGGGGTGACCCTCCCACGGCGTAAAGCCAACCCGGTAGAAGATCCGAAACAGGGTGTGTTTGGAAGCCATGGCCCCACCGTATGCCTGGACCGGCGCCGACTAAACCGCTGCGGCGGCGATTCGGCGCCACTGCTCTCGGGGGAAGGCCGATTGGTCGGCCCCCAGCACCTGGACGCAAACGTGGTCGGCGCCGGCCGCGCGATGCTCGGCGACCCTGCGCATGACGGCGCCTTCGTCACCCCAGGCGATGATGGCGTCGAAGAGCCGATCGCTCACGCGCGCCAGGTCATCCTCGGTGAATCCGCTGCGCAGCAGGTTGTTGGAGTAGTTAGGGAAGGCCAAATACGCACGAAGCCAGTCGGTTCCGATGCGGCGCGCCTCGTCGGCGCCGTCACACAGGATCACGGTCTGTTCGGGCAACAGCAAGGGGCCCTCGCCCAAAACCGAACGGGCAGAAGCGGTGTGCTCGGTGGTGACCAGATAGGGGTGGGCCCCGCGGGCGCGCGCGGCGGAAAGGGTCAGCATCTTCGGGCCCAGCGCGGCAAGGACCCGGCGCTCGGCGGGCACGGGTCGCGGCGCGGCGTCCAGCCCGTCCAGAAACGACGCCGTGGCCGCCAGCGGCTTGGTGTACCGCCCGGGCTGGGTGGCGTCGATCACCGGAGCATGGCTGACACCGATTCCCAGGAGGAAGCGGTTCCCGTGCTTATCGGTCAGAGCGGCATAGGAGTCGGCGACATCGTCGGCCGAATGCATCCAGAGGTTGAGGATCCCCGTGGCGACGACGGCCCGCGTCGTGGAGGTCAATAGGCGATCCACCGCGTCGAACAACGGCCCGCCGACGTCCGGAATCCACAGCGCGGTAAAACCCAGTTCGTCCAATTCCGCTGCGGCGTCGGCAATTTCGGCCGGATCGCCGTAGCGCAGCTGATTGCTCCAGATCCCGACGCCAGTCAGTTCCATGGGCGCTCGTTCCCTTCGCGTCTATCCTCGCCGTAGTCGGGCACCGGCATCGAGTCATACAGTCGCACGCCTTTGGTGTTGAGCTTCGCCAACCCCCGCGAGAGCGACCCGGGCATCCGCGAGACCAGCTGCGCGCCGCGGGTCAAGGCCCACACCCCGGCCCGGGAGCCGGGGATGATGCTTTTGGCGGCACCGCGCGCAAAGGTCCGGCTGAGGTGCACCGGCCCACGCATCTGCAGCTCGTAGGCGGCGAACGCCCTCAGGTGATCACCGTCCGCCAGGGCCAGCTCGCCGGCCAGCACATAGGCGCCCAGCACGGCGAGGCTGGTGCTGCCGCCGACGGCGGGGCCCGGGCAATAGCCGGCGTCGCCGACGAGGGTGACCCGTCGGCGCGACCAGATGTCCAGCCGCAGTTGGCTGATCGCATCGAAATAGAACGCGGGCGTCCGGCCGATTTCCTCCAGCCAGCGCTCCACCTGGGGGTGCATGCCGGTGAACGCTTCGCGCAGTATCTCCTTTTGCCGCAGGGAATCTCGCTGCTCGTAGGCCAGTTCTTCCTTGCTGCGAAACAGGAACACCGCCCGCGCGTCGT
This sequence comes from Mycobacterium sp. 852002-51057_SCH5723018, assembly GCF_001667035.1. Lineage (GTDB taxonomy): Bacteria > Actinomycetota > Actinomycetes > Mycobacteriales > Mycobacteriaceae > Mycobacterium. Next base: position 27,543 of record NZ_LZIR01000030.1, on the reverse strand, counting down.
CCAGATGCTCCGCGGTGTAGATGGCCGCCACCCGGCCGACGCCGACGTGTCCGACCATCTCCGCATCGTCGACCAGCGCCTTGGGCGCCGATACCACTCCCAGATAGCCCCCGATGAACCGGGTCAGGCCGGCTTCCTCTCCGAACACCAGGCGCCGAACGTTGGAGTGCAGGCCGTCGGCCCCGACGATGACGTCGAATCGGCGGGCCGGGGTGCGCTCGAAAGTCACCTCGCCGTCGGGATCGATCGACGTGATCGAGTCGCCGAACAGATACTCCGCGTCGTCGCGGCAAGCGTCGTAGTAGATCTCGCTGAGGTCGTCGCGCATTATCTCCACGTGCCGGTCCGATGCGGCGGCGTAGATCTTGGTGAGGTCGATCTCGGTGGGCTGCGGCCGACCTTCCCGATACATGGTCAGGCGGTTCGTTCCGGTGGCGAGTGCCTCGATGCGCGGCAAGACGCCCATCTTCGCCGAGATTTCCATTGCGGGACGGAACAAGTCGACGGCGTGGCCGCCGGTCTTGCGCAGCGTCGGGGCGCGTTCGACGACGGTGACTTCGAAGCCGTGGCGGGTCAGCCAGTACGCCAGCACCGGCCCGGCGATGCTGGCGCCGGAGATCAGAACCCGCATGGCGACCTCCCGCTCATTTAGCGTTCGGTAAGCCTAGCGACCGGTGCCGGTGGCCAGGCTTCGAGGATGCCCGCGTCAGGGGCTGCTCTGGTCCTGTGCGTTCTGCGTGAAGATGTCGCCCGACGTCTGGCCTTGGTCGTTGACGAAATTGGTGTCGTCGGTCGCCAACGCGGCAGTGGCCGACGGGCCTTCCGCGACGGGGGCTCCCGGATCGACGGGCTGCCAGGCGCTGAAGAGCGCGAGCGCCCCAACGGTCGCCGCCCCGGCGAGGATCAACTGGAGTGCACGAATTTCAGTCACTCGTCTTGCTTATGCCCGAGAGCCAGCACGGGGCTGGGCACAGGTTATCGATCTGCTGTGAGACCGGCGCGCGGACTGCGTTCTGGACAGCGTCGATGGCGGGCTAAAGTCCGGAGCTATGCGCTTCGGTCTCTTCATTCCGCAAGGCTGGCGAATGGATCTCGTCGGCATCGAACCGGAGAAGCACTGGGCGGTGATGCGCGACCTGGCGACCTACGCCGACAACGGCCCATGGGACTCGCTGTGGGTTTACGACCACTTCCACACCGTGCCGATGCCAACCGGCGAGGCCACCCATGAGGCGTGGTCGTTGATGTCGGCCTACGCGGCGAGCACGTCGCGGATCAAGCTGGGCCAGATGTGCACGGCGATGAGCTACCGCAACCCGGTGTATTTGGCCAAGGTGGCGGCGACCGCCGACATCATCTCCGGCGGCCGGATCCAGATGGGGATCGGCGGCGGTTGGTACGAACACGAGTGGCGCGCTTACGGTTACGGGTTCCCCTCGGCCAAGGTGCGCTTGGGACGGCTGGACGAAGGCGTGCAGATCATGCGCGATGCCTGGCGCGACGGCAAGGTCAGTTTCGACGGTGAGCACTACCAGGTCGACGGAGCTTTGGTTGCTCCGAAGCCATTGCAGGACAACGGGATACCGTTGTGGATCGCCGGCGGAGGGGAGAAGGTGACTCTGCGGATCGCCGCGAAGTACGCGCAGTACACCAACTTCACACCGGAGCCTGCCGGGTGGGTCCATAAATCCGAAGTGGTTGCCGCGCATTGCCGGGACGTGGGCACCGATTTCGACGCGATCGTGCGCTCCGCCAACGTCAACGCCGTCGTCGGTTCCTCGGAAGCCGATGTCCAAGACCGGCTGCAACGCATCCGCGACCGGATGATCGGCTACATTCCGGAATCCGCGGCCGATGCGATGATCGCCGGCACAACCGGGCCCGACTCGGCGACCGGAACTGCGGAGCAGGTGATCGAGCGCATGCAGCGGCTGCGCGACTTGGGCTGCGGGTACCTGATCTGTTATTTCCCAGAAGCCGCGTACGACCGTTCCTCCATCGAGCTGTTCGAACGCGAAGTGATTCCCGCGCTCAGCTAGATATCGGTGGTGATGTATCGCGTTTTGACGGGCGGCGCGGCCAGCAGCGGAGGCAGCTCGGTCAGCTTGCCTGCACCGGCCCGGAAGCTGCGGTAGGCCTCGTCGTGTTCGACGGTGTCCCAGAGTTCGTAGATAAGCCAGTGCGCGTCGTCGTCATCGTCGACGAGGACATCGGTGCCCAGATTTCCGTCGAACGCCCGCGTGTCTTTGAGCGCCCGGCCCATGACCTCGCGCGCCGCGGGCACCGCCTCGGGCTTCAGCCTCAGTTCAAGTGTCACCGTGACCGGCATAGTGGTCTCCTTGGTTGCGACGGCAATCTCAAGATAGCTGCCGGCTGACGAGGTCGTCGGCGAGCCCTGGACCTCGTAGGTCAGGTGGGCACCGCGGGGTCCACCGCATGGTCTGTGAAAAGCGATATCGCCGGTGATAGCGCTTTCGAAAGTCGCCTATTGGTCGGCACTTCGTATCCGGCCAGCGACCGGCCGCCGTCATGGAGAACGTGATTTCCGGTTTTATTGAATGCTGTTGTACCTTTCTGTAAGCGCATTATTGTTGCGGACGGAGGATCTCGATGCAGAAGGCACTCGCCCCCGAAATTTCCACCTGGCCGGACGACAACCCGCAGCTCATCGGCAGTCGATGCGGCAATTGCGGTGCCACGACGTTTCCGGTGCAGCAGTGGTGTCCGCGGTGCAGCGGCGGCGAGATGACCGACCTGCTGTTGCCGCGGCGCGGAACGCTCATCGCGTGGACGACGCAGGGTTTCCCGCCCGGAGCCCCGTACGCCGGTCCCGCCGGCAAGGATTTCGTGCCGTTCGGCGTCGGCCTGGTCCAACTGGGTGACGTGATTCGCGTGGAGGGGCGGCTGACCGAGAACGACCCCGCCAAGATCGAGTTCGGCCAGGAGGTTGAGCTGACCATGATGCCGTTCACCACCGACGGCGAGGGCAACGAGATCGTCACGTTCGCCTTCCAGCCGGTCGGGGGAGGAGCCTGAGATGACCAACGATGTCGCGATCATCGGCGTGGGGCTGCACCCCTTCGGCCGGTTCGACAAGACCGCGATGCAGATGGGCGCCGAGGCCATCCAGTCCGCGCTCAAAGACGCCGGAGTCGACTGGAAGGACATTCAATTCGGCTTTGGCGGTAGCCACGAGGTGTCCAACCCGGACGCGGTGACCCGCCTGGTCGGGCTGACCGGGATCACCTTCACCAATGTGTTCAACGCCTGCGCCACCGCGGCCAGCGCGATTCAGCAGACCGCCGACACCATCCGGCTGGGCAAGTACGACATCGGCATCGCCATCGGCCTGGACAAGCACCCACGCGGCGCATTCACCGACGACCCCGCCAAACTGGCGCTGCCGCAGTGGTACGCCCAAAACGGGCAGTTCGTCACGACCAAGTTCTTCGGCATGAAGGCCAACAAGTACCTCCACGACCACAACATTTCCCAGGCCACGCTGGCCAAGGTCGCCGCCAAAAACTTCCGCAACGGCGCGATGAATCCAAACGCGTTCCGCCGCAAGCCACTCCCGGAAGAAGAGATCATCAACTCGACGGTACTGAACTACCCGCTGACCCAGTACATGTTCTGCGCGCCCGACGAGGGCGCCGCCGCGGTGATCATGTGCCGCGGCGACCTCGCGCACCAGTTCACCGATAAGCCGGTGTACGTGAAGGCCTGCGAGATCCGGACCCGGCGCTACGGCACCTATGAAGTGCACGCGACCTCGGCCCCGCTGGACGAGGACGTTTCGCCGACGGTGTACGCCGCCCGGGCGGCCTATGAGGCCGCGGGCATCGGACCCGAGGATGTCGACGTCGCGCAGCTGCAAGACACCGACGCCGGCGCCGAGGTGATCCACATGGCCGAGACGGGCCTGTGCGCCGACGGCGAGCAGGAGAAGCTCGTCGCCGATGGCGCCACCGAGATCCACGGCTCGATGCCGGTCAACACCGATGGCGGGCTGATCGCCAACGGCGAGCCGATCGGCGCGTCGGGGCTGCGGCAGATGCACGAGCTGGTGCGCCAGCTGCGCGGCGAGGCGGGCGATCGTCAAGTGCCCGGCAACCCGCGGGTCGGCCTGGCGCAGGTGTACGGCGCACCGGGCACCGCGTCGGCGACCATCGTGGCGCTGTAGCGCTTTGCGTCTGCTCGGACTAAATGGCCGGCCCCAGGAGGTCGTCGGCGTCACGGATGATGTAGCCGTAACCCTGCTCGGCCAGGAAGCGCTGGCGGTGCGCGGCGTACTCGGCGTCCAGGCTGTCGCGGGCCACCACCGAATAGAAGATGGCGCCGCCGCCATCAGCCTTGGGCCGCAGTAGCCGGCCCAGCCGCTGAGCCTCCTCCTGGCGCGAACCGAAGGTTCCCGAAACCTGCACTGCCACCGAGGCTTCCGGCAAGTCGATGGAGAAGTTGGCGACCTTGGATACCACCAGCGTGGGGATCTCACCGCGGCGAAAGGCGTCGAAGAGTTCCTCCCGCTCCCTGGTTCGGGTCGACCCCTGGATCACCGGGGCGTTCAGCTCGGCGCCGAGCTCGTCGAGCTGATTCAGGTATGCGCCGATCACCAGGGTTTGCTCGCCGGGGTGGCGGCTCAACACCGACTTGACCACGGCGATCTTCGAGCGCGCCGTGGAGCAAAGCCGGTAGCGCTCTTCGGGTTCGGCCGTGGCATAGAGCATCCGCTCGTTGTCGGTCATCGTGACCCGCACCTCGACACACTCCGCCGGCGCGATCCAGCCTTGGGCCTCGATGTCCTTCCACGGCGCGTCGTAGCGTTTGGGGCCGATCAGAGAGAACACGTCGCCCTCGCGACCGTCTTCGCGGATCAACGTCGCCGTCAGCCCCAGCCGCCGCTTGGACTGCAGGTCGGCCGTCATCCGGAAGACCGGCGCCGGCAGCAGGTGCACCTCGTCGTAGATGATCAGGCCCCAGTCGCGGCTGTCGAAGAGTTCCAGATGCCGGTACTCGCCCTTGGTGCGCCGGGTGACCATCTGGTACGTCGAGATGGTGACGGGCCGGATCTCCTTGCGTTCTCCGGAGTATTCGCCGATCTCGTCCTCGGTCAGCGAGGTGCGCGCAACCAGCTCGCGTTTCCATTGCCGGGCGGCCACGATGTTGGTGACCAGAATCAGCGTCGTCGCACCGGCTTTCGCCATCGCGGCCGCCCCGACCAGCGTTTTGCCGGCGCCGCACGGTAGCACCACCACCCCCGAGCCGCCTGCCCAGAACGACTCCGCGGCCAGCTGCTGGTAGTCGCGCAGATGCCAGTCGTCCTGCTGCAGGCTGATCGGGTGCGCCTCGCCGTCGACATATCCGGCGAGATCCTCGGCGGGCCAGCTGATCTTGAGCAGCATCTGCTTGACCCTGCCGCGCTCGCTGGGGTGGACGACGACGGTGTCGTCGTCGATGCGCGCGCCGAGCATCGGGGCGATCTTCTTGTTGCGCAGCACCTCCTCGAGCACGGCGCGATCCAGGCTTACCAGTGTCAGGCCGTGCGCCGGGTGTTTGACGAGCTGTAGCCGGCCGTAGCGGGCCATGGTGTCGACGATGTCGACCAGCAGCGGCTGGGGGACCGCGTAGCGCGAGAAACTGACCAGCGCGTCGACGACCTGTTCGGCGTCGTGGCCGGCGGCGCGCGCGTTCCACAGCGCCAGCGGGGTGATGCGGTAAGTGTGCACGTGCTCGGGTGCGCGTTCCAGCTCGGCGAACGGCGCGATGGCGGCGCGCGCCGCGCCGGCCAGCTCGTGGTCCACTTCGAGCAGCACCGTCTTGTCGGACTGCACGATCAATGGTCCGTCACTGCTCAATGGCGCCACTCCTTCTCATCGCTGCGTCCTGCATCTTCGCCGGCGCGCATAGAGTCCATTATCCGGTGTCGGCCGACACCACCGACGTGATGCGATGGATGGCGAAGTCGCGCAGCCGCCCGGAGGCCGAGTCGTAAGCCACCAGCTGCCCGCCGCGGATGGTGATCGGAGACACCACCCGCTGAGTGGCTACCCCGGCCGCGTCGAGGTAGCCGATCACCAGCGTGTCCTGGTTCCTGGCTGCGCGCTGCAGCATCGACATGGTGACCGCCGGGTCGACGCGGATGTTGCCGAACGGTGCGGCCGTGACCTTCCGCAGCACCGAGACGACGGCGTTGAGCGTCTCGGTGCTCGGGCGCGGCAGGGGGCGGTACTGCCGGTGCTGTTGCGGTGTGGCCACTCTGGCTCCGCGAGGCCGGACATCGACGATGGACCCGGTGGAATCCTCGGCGGCCGGGGCAAAGCCTGCGGCACGCAACGCGACGAGCACCTCGGCGATCGGCGCCGGCGACACGGCCACCGTCGGCGCCAGGGCGCGCAGCTGCAGCTCTTCGCCGGCCGCCACGGCCTGGGCTAGCAGCGCCGGGTCCTCGCACCGCACGAACGACGCGGCCATCCCGATGCGCAGCTGTCCGTGGCGGCGGGCCACGTCGTCGATGAGGTATGTCAGCCCTTGCGGCACAGGAGTCTTCGAATGCTTGGTGAAGAGCTCGTGCATCCAGTCCCGGGTCTTGCCGATGTCGAGGGCATGGCGGATCGACTGCTCGCTGATGCGATACACCATGGCCGTGCCCGCCGATTCGACGGTGGCGACGGTGGCCAGCTCGTCGGCGAGATCGCGTTGCAGTGGCCCGGGCACCACGACGGTGAGGTCGGCCTGCACCAGAAAGTGGTCGATCGGTGCGGGCATCGCCCGGTTCATCGCCTGGATCGCGACGTCCGGGTCGCCGGCTTCCTCGAGCAGCGCGCGACCGGGCGAGCTGATCGCCCCGCGGCCCACCAGGCCCAGCGCGTGGCCCTCGGCCAGTAGGTCGGCCACGGGTTTGGGCTGCAGCCGCCTGGCCCAGCGCGGGCGGCGCCAGATCAGCGCCGCCGAGGCCGTGGGCGCGTCGACCCCGGCGCCGGGTGGCAACTCGCACAGCATGCCCAACAGCAGCCGGCGATCCAGCGGCGCGGCCGTTGAGTACAGCGAATCGTTCAGGGCGCCATAGGGCTTGGCGTCGGGACCGCGGCTGCCGATCAACGCGGGCCGGCCCGGCAGGTCAAGCCAGATGCCGGCCAGTAGGTGCCAACGCTCGGCGGCCGACATCGCGGTGAACCGTTCGGTGGCCATCGTCGGCGCCCAATACGGGCCATCGCCGGCTGCCGGCTCGGGGTCGGGCATGCCGCTGGCGATCAATCCGGCCGCGGCCGCGACCTCGAGGATCAGACCCAGGCGCGGCTCCTCGATGCCGGTCGTCTTGGCCAGCCGCTTGACGTCGCGAATCCCGAGCCCGCCGCTGCGCAGCTCGGAAACCGGTGCAGCGCCGAGGGTTTGGAGCAGCACGTCGAGCTCTCGCAGCAGGTCGATGACGGCCCCGGCGGCCACGGCATCGACGTCGGCGGCGGTGGTCGTCGACACCACCGGGTCGGGCGCGGTCAGCTGCATCGGACCGGGTTCCTCGCCGCGCAGCACCTGCCCCACGTGGCGGGGCAGGATCACCGTTTCGGCATCGATGCGGCGCAGCAGGCCCATCGCCAGCAGTTGCGGCACCGGGCGGTTGGTCGGGGCCCCGGGCGCGGCGTCGCGGGTGCGGCCCATCGGGGAGCCTTCGAGCAGCTTGTCCAGCACGTCGAGCTGCGCCTCGTCAAGGCCGTCGATGAGACCCGCGATGTCGTCACCGGTGCGTGAGGCGTCCTCGAGCGTGGCCTGCCCGGGATGCCAGGGCAGCGCCGTGCCGGTGTCGGCGGCCACGCGCAGTGCGGCTTCCCCCCACACCAGGGCGCGTTGCCTGAGGTCGTCCAGCGCGGCCACGACGTCGGCCTCGGGAGCGCGGTCACCGATGAGCGCTATCAGTTTCGCGGTAGGGACCGGGGTCGCATCGGCCTGCAGCACCAGCAGGGCATCCAGGACCGCCAGCCGCAAAAAGTCGAGATCGTCCGTGGCGGCCTTGACCGACTGACGGGCCTGCGCACGCGCGGCCAGCGCGGCGATGCTGCCGGGCGGCGGCTGGGCGAGGTCTGGCCGTAATTGCAGCAGTCGGATCAGCCGCTCGTCGGGCAAGTCGGCCAGCCAGGACCCCAGCGGGATATCCGGGGTGTTGTCGGTCATTGCTGACCAGCGTAAAGCAGCCGGCGGACGCAAAGCCGACGGTCAAACGCGGTGCAGTGGCCTTGCGGCACGTGTGCCCGCGCGACCTGTCAGAATGAACCTCGTGGCTGAGACTGCTGAGGGCAAGGATCGCAAGGCAAGGTACGTCGACAACGGCTGGCCGACGACAGACCCGGACGACCACGCGGTGAGCGAACTGGTGAGCGATCGCACCGGTGCGTTGTCACCCTTCGGTGAACTGGTGTTCCCGCTGCCCACGGCCGACCTGCCCTACCTGCACCCGGTTACCGTCGTCAACCGATAGGTCGCCGGGATGGCTAGGGCCTCTGAGGCCTCGAAGGCCTCGGCGACACGGGAGTCGCAGGACTCCCGTTCGGCCACGCTGTCGCACCTGGATGAACGAGGGGCGGCGCACATGGTCGATGTCAGCGAAAAGGGAGCCACCAAGCGCACCGCCGTGGCAGCGGGTGCCTTGCGCACCTCGCCGGAGGTGGTGGCGCTCATCTCAACGGGAGGCCTGCCCAAGGGCGACGCGCTGGCCACCGCACGGGTCGCGGGCATCCTGGCCGCGAAGCGCACCAGCGATCTGATCCCGCTGTGCCACCAGCTCGCGCTCACCGGGGTCGACGTGGATTTCACCGTCGGCCAATCGGATATCCAGATCACCGCGACCGTACGCAGCACCGACCGGACAGGGGTGGAGATGGAGGCGTTGACCGCCGTCAGTGTGGCTGGGCTGACGCTCTACGACATGATCAAGGCGGTTGACCCGGCCGCTCGTATCGACGACATTCGCGTGCTCCGCAAAGAGGGCGGCAAGAGCGGAAACTGGGTGCGGCCGTGAGCGCCCGATCCGCGCGCGTCATCATCGCCTCGACCCGGGCGTCGGCCGGTGTTTACGACGATCGAAGCGGGCCTATCATCGCGGAATGGCTTGAGCAGCATGGATTTTCGTCTGTGGAGCCCGAAGTGGTCGCCGATGGGGAGGCGGTCGGTGCGGCGCTGCGCAGCGCGCTCGACGCCGGAGTCGACCTGATAATCACCTCGGGCGGCACCGGCATCTCACCCACCGACAGCACACCGGACCAGACCGTGGCGGTGCTGGACTACATGATCCCCGGGCTGGCCGACGCCATCCGGCGCTCCGGGCTGCCGAAGGTGCCCACGTCGGTGCTGTCACGCGGTGTATGCGGCGTGGCCGGGCGCACGCTGATCGTCAACTTGCCTGGTTCACCCGGCGGGGTAGGCGACGGTCTTGGGGTGCTCGCCGACGTGCTCGACCACGCGCTCGACCAGCTCGCCGGCGGAGATCACCAGCGATGACGCGCGTCTTGCGTGCCGCCATGACCGAACAGCCGATCTTTCTCGCCGAGCATGAGGAATTGGTAGGCCACCAGTCGGCCGGAGCGGTCGTCGGGTTCGTCGGCATGATTCGCGACCACGACGGGGGCCGGCGGGTGGTGCGGTTGGAGTATTCGGCGCACCCGTCGGCGGAGCAGGTCATTGGTGAGGTGGTCGCCGAGGTCGCTGAGCGGTCCAATGGGGTCCGAGCCGTGGCGGCCAGCCACCGGATCGGGGCGCTGCACATCGGTGAGGCGGCACTGGTGGCCGCGGTCGCCGCCGACCATCGCCAGGCGGCCTTCGACACCTGCGCCCGCCTGGTCGACACCATCAAGGCGCGGCTACCCGTGTGGAAGCACCAGTTCTTTGATGACGGCACCGAAGAATGGGTCGGGTCCGCTTAAGGCCGGCTTGCCGGCACTCTCCCGCAACCAGCGGGCTCGCGGGAGAGTGCCGAGCGTCTGACTAGGTGCGGCGTCAGCCGGCGGGCGCTGGCTGCGCCAGCGTGTCCAGCTCGTCGTTTCCGTGAATATCCGCGCCGCGGATGGCTTCCCACAGCTGCCTGGTGTAGCCGACGTTCGAAGCCTGCGGTGCGGCCGATGCCGCGTTGAGGTCGGCCGGCGGTGCGGGTGGCACGTCAGCGGGCGGGGCGGGCGGCACGTCAGCCGGCGCGGGTGGCACGTCAGCCAGCGGTGCGGGTGGCACGGCGTCGGCGGGCGGTGCGGGTGGCACGGCGTCGGCGGGCGGCGCCGGGGGTGCCAGATCTGCCGGAGGCGCCGGCGGCACGTCGGCCGGGGGAGGCGCCGTCTGGTCGAAGGAGGCCAACTGCACCGGCGGGGCCGGGTCAGCCGGCGGGGGAGGCGGCGGCAGAGGAGCGTCCGGCGGCGGCGCGTCGGCCGGCGGTGGTGCCAGCGGCGCGGGCAAGCCGTTGAGCCCGGGGGCGTCCAGCGGCGCGTCCATCCCCGCCGGTATGGGCGCAGGAACTTGGCGGGGACTGGGGCCGGACAACGGACCGCCGCACACGGGCCACGCGCCGCGGCCCTGCGTCGCCAGCACGCGCTCAGCGACCGCGATCTGCTGTTCCTTGGTGGCCAGTTCGGCCGACGGGGCGTACTGGCCGCCGCCGTGCGAAGCCCACGTGCTGGCGCTGAACTGCACGCCGCCGTGGTAGCCGTTGCCGGTGTTGATGCCCCAGTTGCCGCCTGACTCGCAACGGGCTACCTGATCCCACTCGCCGTCGGTGGCCGCGGCGGCCTGACCGGCGAGGGCGATGCTGCCGCCACCAAGAACCGCCCCGGTGAAGGCGATCTTGGCGACGCTGATGCTGGAAGTGGTGGGCTTACGGTGACGTCCACTCATACGCGCCGAAATATTCCTCTCTCGTAAGGCGCCTGCGAGGTCAGCTGTCGGGTTCGGGTTGGAGAGGCCACCCGGCCGGCGTCTTCCGCATGGGAGCGACGTCGGCTTCACCCCAAGGGGCCGCAAGCGGCCCCGGTCCGATCACGGTGGACCGGTGGGTCCCCCGTCTCCATCCACTTCGGTGTCCCCTGCCTACTGGATGGAGCTCGGCGCGATAGGAGGGGATGAACGCCATCGGTAACTTTGGCGAACCGTCGGAGACGCTAGCGGTTTCTGTTGGTCCCGTCACGTCTTGGAAAAGCCGGCGTTTCCCGCACGGCCGTCTGCGAAAAGCCCAGGAACACTGGCGATTTGCGCAGGTCACCGCGACCGAGATCGGAGCGTGTCCGCGCCGTTATCTTTCCGTTACGTGAGATATTTCACAGTTTTAGCCGCCGGCGAAGGGCGGTAGAACGTCGATCGTGTCACCGGCGCGTAACAATGCGGTGTCGTCGCGGACGGCGATTCCGTCGCACAGATAGGAGCACCGGCTCAACACGGTGGCAAGGCGGGTGCCGCGGACGGCGAGCCGCTCGACCAGTTGGGCCACGGTCGTGCCCGGACGCACCACAAGCATCTCCGATTCGGCGCCCGCCGCCGCGCGCGCGGCGGCAAAGTAGCGGACCGTCACCGGCATTCCGTCCGCTTCGACCGGGGTGTGACCCATCGGGCTAGCCACCGATCGCGCTCATCGGGCGGTCGGGCTGGATGAAGTTGGGGTCGTTGATGCCGTGGCCGGCGGGCTTGGCCCACATCGCGGCGCGCCACGCCGCCTCGATCGCGTCGTCGTGCGCGCCGCCGCGCAGCAGGCCTCTAAGGTCGGTCTCCTCGGCCGAGAACAGGCAGCTGCGGATTTGGCCGTCGGCCGTGAGCCGGGTGCGGTCGCAGGTCGAGCAGAAGGCGTGCGACACCGACGCGATAACACCGAACTTTCCGCTCGGTGTGTCCGGGCCGGTATCGACGAGCCAGAGCTCGGCGGGCGCGGAACCGCGCGGTGCCGGGTCGGGCCGCAGCCGGAAGTGCGGCCGCAGCTCTGCCAGCACGGCGTCGGCGGTCAGCGCGGCGCCCCGGCGCCACCGATGCCCGGCGTCCAGCGGCATCTGCTCGATGACCCGCAGCTGATAGCCGTGTTCGAGGCAGAACCGCAACAGGCCCACGACGTCCTCGCGTCCGGTCGTGGGATCGAGCACGGCGTTCACCTTGACGGGTGTCAGGCCTGCCTCCTTGGCGGCCGCCAGGCCGGCCAGCACGTCATCGAGCCGGTCCCGACGGGTGATGGCCGCGAAGTGGTCGCCGTCGACACTGTCCATCGAGACGTTGACCCGATCCAGGCCCGCCTCGGCGAGGGCGGCGGCGCGGCGCGCCAGCCCCACGCCGTTGGTGGTCAGCGAGATCTCGGGGCGGGGCCGCAAACCGGCCGCCGCGGCGACCACCTCTTCGAGGTGCCGGGACAGCAGGGGCTCGCCGCCGGTGAACCGCACGCTGGTGATGCCGAGCCGGGTGACGGCGATATGTAGCAGCCGGGCCAGCTCGTCGGGCCGCAGCAGTTGCTCTCCGGGTAGCCAGTCCAGGCCGTCGGCCGGCATGCAATAGGTGCACCGCAGATTGCACCGATCGGTCAACGAGACGCGAAGATCGGTGGCGGCCCGCCCGTAGGTGTCCAGCAGTGGGCCGCCCGCGGGAACGTCGCGAGCGACGGCGCCGGCCGTGCGGCTCGGCACCGTGGGCACACCCAGCGCGGTCAGGGTCATGCGGGCACCGGCGTGGAACGGGTCGGTGAGTCGACGGGAACGATCTCCTTGCCCAGCGGCATCAGCGACACCGGGATCAGTTTGAGGTTGGCCAGCGCCAGTGGAATGCCGATGAGCGTGGCCGCCATCGCCACCGCGCTCACCAGGTGACCGATAGCCAGCCATATCCCGAACAGCAGCACCCAGACGACATTGCCGATCAGGGCGCCGGCGCCGGCAGTCGGCTTGTCGACGATCGTCCGGCCGAACGGCCACAGCGCGTAGGAGGCGATGCGCAGCGATGCGAAGCCGAAGGGGATGGTGATGATGAGCAGGAAGCTGATGAGCGCCGCCACCACGTATCCGGCGGCCATCCACAGGCCGCCGAACACGAGCCAGATGATGTTCAGGGTCAGGCGCATATTCTCCTCCAGCGGTGCTGCCAGCCTACCGAGTTACGAGTGACGGGGGTGCTCGTGAGGCACGCAGCCGAGTAGGATCAGAATTCAAAACGCGTCCTGCGCAGGCGGGACGCGTCTTGTGTGTTGTCCATCCTAGTTCTCGTCAGACAAGCAGGTGAGACCAGTGCCGACCGGCAAGGTTAAGTGGTACGACTCCGATAAGGGGTTTGGCTTCCTGTCGCAGGAGGACGGCGAGGATGTCTACGTTCGCTCGTCGGCGTTGCCCGCCGGAGTGGAGGCGCTCAAAGCGGGACAGCGGGTGGAATTCGGCGTGGCGTCTGGCCGGCGGGGGCCGCAGGCGTTGAGCCTCAAGCTGATCGACCCGCCGCCCAGCCTGGCCAAGACGCGTCGCGAGGCGCCGGTCGAGCACAAGCACAGCCCCGACGAGTTGCACGGCATGGTCGAGGACATGATCACGTTGCTGGAGGGCGCCGTGCAGCCCGAGCTGCGCAAGGGTCGCTACCCCGACCGCAAGACCGCCCGCCGGGTCTCCGAGGTGGTCAAGGCGGTGGCGCGGGAGCTCGACTCCTAGCTGGGCGGCCGCCTCCGTTCATTTTTGGACGGCGACTACTGGTCATTTTCGTCACGATTCGCCGTACTATTCGGCTATACAGCAGGTAATCAAGCCTCGATGTGAGTCGTTAGCGAGGAGGCGGCGATGGCACAGCAAGCGCAGGTCACCGAGGAGCAAGCGAGGGCACTCGCCGAGGAATCCCGCGAAAGCGGTTGGGATAAGCCATCTTTCGCCAAAGAGCTTTTCCTGGGTCGTTTCCCCTTGGAGCTCATCCATCCGTTCCCCAAACCGTCCGACGACCAGGAGGTGCGCATCCGCGCGTTCCTGGACAGGCTGCGGTCGTTCCTCGACACCATCGACGGCAGCGTCATCGAGCGCGACGCCCAGATACCCGATGAATACGTGAAGGGCCTGGCGGAACTGGGTTGTTTCGGCATGAAGATACCGACCGAATATGAGGGCCTAGGCATGTCGCAGGTTGCCTATAACCGGGCCCTGGTGATGGTCGCGTCGGTTCATCCCAGCCTGGGTGCGCTGCTGTCGGCCCATCAGTCGATCGGGGTGCCCGAGCCGCTCAAGCTTGCCGGCACACCCGAACAGAAGCGGAAGTTCTTGCCGCGCTGCGCCGCTGGGGCCATCTCGGCGTTCCTGCTCACCGAGCCGGACGTGGGCTCCGACCCGGCCCGCCTGGCGTCGACGGCGACGCCGGTCGACGACGGCTCGGCCTACGAGCTGGAGGGCGTGAAGCTGTGGACCACCAACGGAGTGGTCTCCGAATTGCTGGTGGTCATGGCCCGGGTGCCCAAGAGTGAGGGGCACCGCGGTGGCATCAGCGCGTTCGTCGTCGAGGCCGATTCGCCGGGGATCACGGTCGAGCGGCGCAACAAATTCATGGGGTTGCGCGGCATCGAGAACGGCGTCACGCGGCTGCACCGGGTGCGGGTGCCCGCCGAAAACCTGATTGGTCGGGAAGGCGACGGGCTGAAGATCGCGCTGACCACCCTGAACGCCGGACGGCTGTCGGTGCCCGCGAGTGCGACGGGGTCGGCCAAGTGGGCGCTGAAGATCGCCCGCGAATGGTCAGGCGAGCGCGTGCAATGGGGCAAGCCGCTCGCCAAACACGAAGCGGTGGCAAGCAAAATCTCGTTCATCGCCGCCACCACCTACGCGCTGGATGCGGTGCTCGAGCTGTCCGCTCAGATGGCCGACGAAGACCGCAACGACATCAGGATCGAGGCGGCGCTGGCCAAATTGTGGTCCAGCGAGATGGCCTGCCTGATCGCCGACGAACTCCTGCAAATCCGCGGTGGGCGGGGCTATGAGACCGCGGAATCGCTTGCCGCGCGGGGGGAACGCGCGGTGCCGGTGGAGCAGGCGCTGCGCGACCTGCGCATCAACCGGATCTTCGAAGGATCCAGCGAGATCATGAGGCTGCTGATCGCGCGGGAGGCCGTCGACGCCCACCTGGCCGCGGCCGGTGACCTGGCCAAGCCCGGCGCCGACCTGCGCCAGAAGGCGGCCGCGGCCGTGGGTGCGAGCGGGTTCTATGCAAAATGGTTGCCGCAGTTGGTTTTCGGCGAGGGGCAGCGGCCGACGGCATACAACGAGTTCGGTCCGCTGGCATCGCACCTTCGTTTTATCGAGCGCTCCACCCGCAAGCTGGCCCGCAACACCTTTTACGGGATGGCGCGCTGGCAGGCCAAGCTCGAGCAACGGCAGGGCTTCCTCGGCCGCATCGTCGACATCGGTGCCGAGCTGTTCGCGATGTCCGCGGTGTGCGTGCGCGCCGAGGGCCAGCGCACCGCGGATCCGGCCGTCGGACGGCAGGCATACGAGCTGGCCGACGCGTTCTGCCAGCAGGCCACCGTGCGGGTCGAGGCCCTCTTCCACGCGTTGTGGTCCAACACCGACAGCACCGACGTCCGCTTGACCCACGACGTGCTGGAAGGCCACTACACCTGGGTGGAGGACGGGATCCTCGATCAGTCCGAGGGCACCGGACCGTGGATCGCGCATTGGGAACCGGGGGAGTCGACCGAGGCGAACCTGGCTCGGCGTTTCCTGACCTGATCGCGGTTGGGCAGAATTGTCGTCATGGCCACCTATGTTGCCGGCGCCGGCGAATTCACCCGCGACACCAACTACATCACCACCCGCATCACCGCCGACGGACGCGACGGCTATCCGGTAGAGCCCGGCCGGTATCGGCTCATCGTTGCCCGCGCGTGTCCGTGGGCGAACCGCGCGATCATCGTCCGCCGGCTGCTGGGTTTGGAAGACGTTCTCTCCATTGGTTTTTGCGGGCCGACCCACGACGAGCGGAGTTGGACGTTCGATCTGGACCCGGGCGGTGTCGACCCCGTGCTGAAGATTCCGCGGCTGCAGGACGCCTACTTCAAACGCTTCCACGACTATCCCAAGGGCATCACCGTCCCGGCGATCGTGGATGTGCCGACCGGAGCCGTGGTCACCAACGATTTCGCGCAGATGACACTGGATTTCTCCACGGAGTGGACCGCCTTCCACCGCGATGGCGCACCCCAGCTCTACCCCGAGCCGCTGCGCGCCGAGATCGACGAGGTGAACAAGAGGGTCTACACCGAGATCAACAACGGTGTCTACCGCTGCGGCTTCGCCGGCTCACAGCAGGCCTACGAGGCGGCGTACGACCGGCTGTTCGCGGCGTTGGATTGGGTGAGTGAGCGACTGGCCAACCAGCGATACCTGGTGGGCGACACCGTCACCGAGGCGGACGTGCGGCTCTTCACGACCCTGGCCCGGTTCGACCCCGTCTACCATGGCCACTTCAAATGCAACCGGAGCAAACTGTCCGAAATGCCGGTGCTGTGGGCCTACGCGCGCGACCTGTTCCAGACCCCGGGCTTCGGCGACACCATCGATTTCGTCCAGATCAAGCAGCACTACTACGTCGTGCACGCCGACATCAACCCCACCCGCATCGTGCCCAAGGGCCCGGACCTGGCGGGCTGGCTGACCCCGCATGGACGGGAAGCGTTGGGCGGCAGACCGTTTGGTGACGGAACCCCGCCCGGCCCGCCCCTGGACAGTGAGCGAGTGCCGGAGGGCCACGGCGCGTAGGGCTTCCGTCGACGTTGGGCACTCGATGATCAAGAGGTCAGTCGCACCGACCATTCCGCGTGCGGCATGGCGCGGACCGAGGTGTCGTTCGGCTGGCTGTTGTCGACCACCAGAGTCAACAACTGCACCACGATGCCGGTCAGCCGGCCGCGCTGCGGGTCGACCGACGGGATGGTGACCGCGAGCTGGGTGCCGGGCCGAAACATCGTGGCCGTGGTGTTGGTGGGGTCCTCATACACCTGCAGTAGCCGCCAGGGCGCCCGCGAAATGGCGTCGGGAACCGACAGTTGCACCGGATAGTGCTCGTTGAACGGCAGCTCGCCCTGGGCATGCGGCGTCTGGCAGTCGTTGAGGTTGAGCGCGTTGCAGTACAGGTACGGCCCCACCCGGGTCAGGTGGCCGTGCGAGAACGCGCTGATCTCGGGTCGCTGCGGACCGGGCGGGCGCATCAGCAGCCACGTTGCGACACCGGCCCCCACGCACAGCACGAACACCAACGCCGCGACCAGCGCGGCCCTGCCGCGTTTCACTCGGGCACCGCCGCCGGCCTGGCGGCGCCTTGGCGCCCTTCCTGCTCGACCATGACGGGACGATTACCGCCGAGGCCGGGGATCAACGAGTCGCCGCGGAAGCTGACGAGCGTTTGCGCCAGGCCAGGGATGAGCAGGGCCGTAACCGCGGTGAAGCCGACCCACAATTCGGTGTAGACCAACACACCCAGAGCCCCGCCGAGCACCCACGCCAGCTGCAGGGTCGACTCCGAGCGCCCGAATCCAGACGCCCGTGATTCCTCGGGCAGGTCGTGCTGTAAGGAAGCGTCCAGCGAGGCCTTCGCGATCGCGCTAGCCCCCGAGGTCACCAGCGTGGCGATCGCGGCCACCAACAGATTGCCCGCCACCGAGGCAGCCAGGGCGACCGCGCACACCGCCACCGTGCAGCGCACCACCAGGACGGCCGGCCTGCCGAGCTTCAGGCGTGCGCTGGTGAAGTTGCCGGCGAAATTGCCGATCCCGGCCGCGGCGCCGATCAGGCCCAGCATGCCCAGCTGGACCCAGCCGTTGGCTTGGTGCGCCTTGGCGACGAACGCTGGATACAAGAATAGGAAGCCGACCATCACCTTGATGGTGCAATTACCCCACAGTGAGGTAATGATGTTGCGTCCCAACGGTTGTCGAAGGGTTCCGCCGACCTTCTTGACTTCTTCGGGCCACCTACGCCGCGGCTGACCGCCGTCGCGACGGTAGCTCAGGGTGGCCGGGACCTCACCCGCGGTCACCTCGACCCAGCGCGGAATCCGCATCGACAGCATGGCGCCGGCCACCGTGATCGCGACGACGACGAACAACGCGCCCGGCAGCTTGAACAAGTGCGCGCAGGCGAACTCGGCGCCGGCCGCGATCGCACCGCCGGCGATGGTGCCCCCAAGCAGGCCGAACACGGTCAGCCGGGAATTGACCCGCACCAGGTCGATGCTCGGCGGCATTACCCGCGGTGTCACCGCGCTGCGCAGCACGCTAAATGACTTGGAGAACACCATCATCGCCAACGCACAGGGATAGAGCACCCACGACGGGAAGCTGCCGGTGGCGCCGTCGTAGTTCATGATCAGCACCACCGCCAGTGCCGTGCGCAACGCGAACGACAGGGCCAACGCGACGCGTCGGCCGTGCTGCAACCGGTCCAGCGCCGGACCGATGAGCGGCGCGATCACCGCGAACGGCGCGATCGTAATCAGCAGGTACAGCGCAACCTTGGACTTGCTCTCACCGCTGGCCGCGGCGAAGAACAACGTGTTGGCCAGTGCAACGGCCATCGCGGAGTCGACGGCGAAGTTGGCCACCACGGGCCAGGTCAGCGCGGTAAGACCGGACTTGTCGGCGCCGTCGGCGGTGGCGGCCCGCTGAACCATCCAGTACATGCGAGAACCCATTTCGCGGCTTCGCATGGCCGCGGCGCGGGTGACAGTGATCCGTTCGCCCGGTGACGATCCGCGGTGCGGCGCGCCGCCGTCGCGGTCCGGCTCGGGCTCCTGGCCCAGCGGCGGTAGATACCGGTTGGCACTTGGCATCGGTGGCGAGCGGCGCGACTGCCGACGGTCGGAGTCGTCGGCCGGGTAGTTGGCCATGCCCGGATGCTGGTTGGCCGACCCCTTGATGTCCGGACGGGTCCGGCGGCCCGGGTTGGAGGCCACACGGCCCGGATCCTCACGCCGCCGTCCAGACACGAACCAATTCTCTCCTATCGCGCCTCCCTGCGTCGGCAGGTCACGGGGTGTGGCTCGCCAACCTAGTATGGAGACGCAATGCAGAGAGGGGACAGCGTGACCGGACCCACCGAGGAACCCGCCGCGACGAGCGTGGCCGAGTGGCCCGACGAGTTGGCGGCGATGCTCAGGGGTGCGGCCGACCAGGCCAGGGCATCCGTCGAGGAGTTCGCCGGCCCAGAAGCGGTCGGGGATTACCTCGGCGTCAGCTACGAGGATCCCAACGCCGCCACCCACCGGTTCCTGGCGCATCTGCCCGGCTACCAGGGCTGGCAGTGGGCGGCGGTCGTCGCCGCATATCCCGGCGCGGACCGCGCCACGATCAGCGAAGTGGTGCTGATCCCCGGGCCGACGGCGTTGCTGGCGCCCGAGTGGGTGCCCTGGGACCAGCGGGTGCGACCGGGGGATTTGAGCCCCGGAGACCTACTGGCGCCCGCGGCCAACGACCCGCGGTTGGTGCCCGGCTACACCGCCAGCGGTGACCCACAGGTCGACGAGGTCGCCGCCGAAGTCGGATTGGGCCGGCGCTGGGTGATGGGCCCCTTAGGCCGGTTGGAGGCCGCCGAGCGATGGCGCACCGGGGATTACGGTCCCGACTCGGCGATGGCGCGATCCACCAAACGCATGTGCCGCGATTGCGGTTTCTTCCTCCCGATTGCCGGATCGCTGGGTGCGATGTTCGGGGTGTGCGGAAACGAGCTGTCGGCCGACGGGCATGTGGTGGACAAGCAGTACGGCTGTGGCGCCCATTCGGACACGCCGGCTCCGGCCGGCAGCGGCTCGCCGGCGTATGAGCCATACGACGACGGCGTCCTCGACGTCGCCCAGGTGCCGCCGCCCGCGCCTGAGGTGCCCGAGCCCACAGAGTCTGCGCCCGAGGCGCCCGAGCCTTCGTCCGAGGCACCCGAGTCTTCGTCTGAGGCACCCGAGTCTTCGTCCGAGGCTGCGGAGCCGCAGGACTAGCCTTCCTCGGCCGCGGCTTTGATCTTTGCCAGCGAGGTATTCATGCCCTCGACCAGCTCGCGTTCGAAGTTGGCGGTCCCCCCGAAGAGCGCATTCACCGACAGGTTCGAGAACGCGGTCACGCCGTTTTCGGCATGGCGGCTTTCGGTCAACCGGGTCCCCTGTCCGCTGAGCTCGAGCTCGTAGCTCCAGATCGTCCGGTTGGTATTGACGCGGAACGCCAGCTTCTTTTCCGGGATCACCTCGACGACGGTGGATGTGGTGGGCCAGAACATTCGGTTCCGTCGATTGAGGTTCAGGGTCCGGGTCCCCGGGCGCAGCGGTCCGAACGGTTTCATCCAGCGACACTGCGGGCTCCATTGCGGCATGCGCCGGAAATCGGATACCAACGCCCAGACCTTCGAGGCCGGTGCGTCGATGTCGACGTGCGCTTGTAAGAGCGGGGCTACCATCGCACCTCCCGGGGTTCGGTTTCGAAAACTAGTGGTCCAGGTAGGTTTCGAGCCCGGACTGTGCGCCGCGGGCGCCGCGTCGCGCCGCGGCAAGCTGCGAGACGAAGAGGGCGGTACCGACCAGCCCGACGCCCAGTCCGCCCAGCGTGACAGGGCGCCAACTCTGCAGGGCGGGTAGAGCAAACGCCAGGGCCGCGGAGATCAGCCAGCCGCAGAAGCCGACCACGACAACCGGCCACACCTTGAGCAGCGAGGGCGGCAGCGACGGCGCCTCGCGGCTGGTGGGAGGTTGCTCAGGCATCGCGATTAACATAGCGCCGCGACGATGCGGGCCGTTGTGCGGCCTGAGGAGGAGCGGGGCAATCCAGGTGGGCGCCGCGACGATGCGGCCCGTTGTGCGGCCTGAGGAGGAGCGGGGCAATCCAGGTGGGCGCCGCGACGATGCGGCCCGTTGTGCGGCCTGATTCGCCAAAATCCACCGTTCGCCGTTTGGTCTCCCGAGTTTCGCGGGTTCCGTGTAACCTCGCGCCATGCCTGACAGCGATGCCCGGCTGGCCAGCGACTTGTCGCTGGCCGTCATGCGGCTGGCCCGCCAACTGCGGTTTCGCAACCCGTCCTCGCCGGTGTCGCTGTCACAGCTTTCGGCGCTGGCCACGCTGGCCAACGAGGGCGCGATGACTCCCGGTGCGCTGGCGATCCGCGAGCGGGTCCGGCCCCCGTCGATGACTCGGGTGATCGCGTCGCTGGCCGACATGGGTCTGGTCGACCGTAAGCCGCACCCCGTCGACGGGCGACAGGTCCTGGTCACGGTGTCGGAGTCCGGCGCGGAACTGGTCAAGGAGACCCGTCGGGCCCGCCAGGAGTGGCTGGGCAAGCGGCTGGCGACAATGGACGCCGACAAACGCGACATCCTGCGCAGCGCGGCTGATTTGATGTTGGCCCTGGTCGACGAAAGCCCGTGACCGACGCCCTGGATGTTCAGGACGTCAACGATCCCGACGATCCGCGACTCGACGATTTCCGCGACCTGAACAGCGTCGATCGTCGCCCCGACCTGCCGAGGGGCAAAGGGTTGGTGATCGCCGAGGGAGTGCTGGTCGTGCAGCGCATGCTCGCGTCCCGGTTCACCCCGCACGCCCTGCTGGGCACCGACCGCCGGCTGGCCGAGCTCAAGGAAGACTTGGCCGCCGCCGAAGCGCCGTTCTACCGGGCATCGGCCGATGTGATGGCGCGGGTGGTCGGCTTTCACCTCAATCGCGGTGTGCTGGCGGCCGCCAGGAGGGTCCCCGAACCCGGCGTCGGAGAAGTGGTCGACGGCGCGCGCACCGTGGCGGTGCTCGAGGGCGTCAATGACCACGAGAACCTGGGCTCGATCTTTCGCAACGCGGCGGGGCTGGGCGTGGACGCGGTGGTCTTCGGCGGCGGCTGTGCGGATCCGCTGTACCGCCGCGCGGTGCGGGTGTCGATGGGCCACGCGCTGCTGGTGCCCTATGCGCGGACATCCAACTGGCCCGCCGACCTGATCACGCTGAAGGACAAGGGGTTTCGGCTGTTGGCGATGACTCCGCACCGCGACGGGTGCACGCTGGCGGAGGCGATGGTGGCGGCGCGTGACGAACGGATCGCGGTGTTGGTGGGCGCCGAGGGTCCGGGGCTGGCGGCGGCGACCCTGCGGCTCAGCGACGCGCGGGTGCGCATCCCGATGTCGCGCGGCACCGACTCGCTCAATGTCGCGACGGCGGCGGCGTTGGCCTTCTACGAGCGGGGGCACTCGGTGACGATGCGGGTCGCGGCGCGGCCCGAGACGGCGGCACTCCCAGCCGCGGAGCGGCGAGGGGGCGAGGCGGGCGATTAAGGTTAGGCTCGCCCCGTGAACGACGAGTCCGTGCCCTGGGCAACGGGTTTGACCGTCTCCGGGTTTGTCGCCGCGGTGACAGGAGTCGGCATCGTGGTGCTCAGCCTCGGGCTGCTCAGGGTGCATCCGCTGCTGGCGGTCGGCCTCAACATCGTGGCCGCGGGTGGGCTGGCACCGACGCTGTGGGGCTGGCGGCGCACCCCGGTGCTGCGCTGGTTTGTACTGGGGGCGGGCATAGGTGTGGCCGGCGCGTGGCTGACGCTGCTGGCGATGACGGCCTAGCGGTGCCCGCCTGAGCGCACGCCGAGCAGGACGTCCTCCCACGCCGGGATGACCGGCTTGCCGCGCCGGGTGTGCACCGGCTGTTCGGGCGGTGCGGGGACCGTCGGCTCGGCGGTTTCTTCCTCGCTGGCCGGCGGTACCCCCGCCTCGAAGTCGATGCGCGATACCCGGGCGAGCGGTCGCAGCGGTCGCTCGAAGTCCGGGTCGATCAGTTCACTGGCCGCATCGTCGATCGCGGTGACCGTTCCGCCGTGCGCGCCGGGAGCGAAGCTGAAATGCGCGATGTTGTCGGAACGACCGACCTTCCAGGCAAGCTGCACCGTCCAGCGGCTGTCCTCGTTGCGCCAGGCATCCCAGCTCAGCCTGTCGGGTTCCAGGCCGCGCGCCACCAAGGCGGTGCTGACGCTTTCCAGCAGGGTCAGCACCGCGGGCCCGTCGGCCAGCATCGGGTGGGCGGCCGTTGCCAGCTCCGCCGCCCGGGCGCGTTCCAGCAAGACCGGATGGGCGAACCGGCGGATTCGGGAGATGTCGGAGCCCGACGCCGCGGCCACCTGCTCTACGGAGGCGCCGGCACGGATCTTGGCCTGAATTTCCTTGGGGCTCAACATGTTGGTCACCTGCATGTCGAGTGGGGGTTGTTCCGGCGGGATCGGGTCCCCGCGCAGGGCGGCCCGCAATCGGTCGTCGACCACGAGCTTGAATTGTTCGGCGGGTTCTGCGCCCTCGCAGATGACGCGTTTGCCGTCGTGATCGAGACCAACCACATTGAGTTCCCGCATGGCTTCTCCTCGCAGGCTCCGCGCCGGTCAGCGACGGACCCGTCAGGTCCGCACTCTAGTGCAGCCAACGCCGATAACCGGCTGTGACACGCTGGCGGGTTGCCGGCCGGTGACCGAAACGTTAAAGCCGCTCGACCACCCAGTCGATGCACTGGGTGAGCGCGCTGACGTCCTCGGGGTCAACCGCGGGGAACATCGCGACCCGCAACTGGTTGCGGCCCAGTTTGCGGTACGGCTCGGTGTCGACGATGCCGTTGGCCCGCAGGGTCTTCGCGACGGCCGCGGCGTCGACCTCGTCGACCAGGTCGATCGTGCCCACCACCTGCGACCGCAACGCTGGGTCGGCGACGAACGGCGTGGTGTAGGGCCGCTCCTGCGCCCAGGAGTACAACCGCTGCGACGAGTCCGCCGTGCGCTTGACCGCCCAGTCCAGCCCGCCGTTGCCCAGCAGCCAGTCGAGCTGTTCGGCCATCAGCGCCAGGGTGGCGATCGCCGGGGTGTTGTAGGTCTGGTTCTTCAGACTGTTCTCCACCGCGATCGGCAGCGACAGGAAGTCGGGAACCCAGCGACCGGACGCGGCGACGGACTCGACGCGGGCGAGCGCGGCCGGGCTCATGATGGCCAGCCACAGCCCGCCGTCGCTGGCGAAGTTCTTCTGCGGCGAGAAGTAGTAGGCATCGGTCTCGGTGATCTCGACGGGCAAGCCGCCGGCGCCGGAGGTCGCGTCGATGACGACCAGGGCATCGTTCGAGCCGGCGGGGCGGCGGATCGGCACCGCGACACCGGTCGACGTCTCGTTGTGCGCCCAGGCGATGACGTCGACCGACGGGTCGGCCTGCGGCTCGGGGGCGCTGCCGGGCTCGGACTTGACGACGATGGGATCGCCGACGAACGGGTTCTTGCTGACCGCCGAAGCGAACTTGGAGCTGAACTCGCCGTAGGACAGGTGCAGCGAGCGCTTGTCGATCAGCCCGAAGGCCGCGGCATCCCAGAACGCCGTCGCCCCGCCGTTGCCAAGGATGACCTCGTAGCCGTCGGGCACCGAGAACAGGTCGGTGACCCCCGATCGAACACGGCCCACCAGGTCCTTGACGGGCGCTTGCCGGTGCGAGGTGCCAAACAGGGGAGCCGCGGTAGTGGTCAACGCCTTCAATTGTTCGGGTCGGACCTTGGACGGACCGGAGCCGAAGCGGCCGTCGCGGGGTTTGATGTCAGCGGGAATCTCGAGCTGGTCAGCCATATCGATCAGCGTAGTGAGCGGTACCCGGGCGCCGATTTCGCGGGCGGATAACGCCTGGATGAGCGCCTCTGAGCATCCTCTGTTGTGAGCCAGGCCACATCCCCCGGGTGACCACTGGTCAGGCCACACCGCCTTGCGGGGCCCTAGAAATTACCCGGTACCTGCGGTACTGTCTGGACACAGCATGTCCAAATGTAAACCTCGTTGGGGAGGCTTTGAATGGCCAGGACGCGAATGGTCCGGCGTTGGCGCCGCAATATGGAGGTGCGCGACGACGCCGAGTACGTGAACATGCTCGCCACACTGTCCGAGGGGTCGGTGCGGCGAAACTTCAATCCCTACACCGACATCGACTGGGATTCACCGGAGTTTGCCGTCAAGGAGAACGATGCTCGGTGGATCCTGCCGTTGACCGACCCGTTGGGCCGTCATCCCTGGTATCAAGCGCAGTCCGAAGAGCGCAAGATCAAGATCGGCATGTGGCGGCAGGCCAACGTGGCCAAGGTCGGGCTGCACTTCGAGTCGATCCTGATCCGCGGCCTGATGAACTACACGTTCTGGGTGCCCAACGGCTCGCCGGAATACCGGTACTGCCTGCACGAATCGGTCGAAGAGTGCAACCACACCATGATGTTCCAGGAGATGGTCAACCGCGTCGGCGCCGACGTCCCGGGAATGCCGCGGATGCTGCGCTGGATCTCGCCGCTCATTCCACTGGTCGCCGGTCCGCTGCCGGTGGCGTTTTTCATCGGGGTGCTGGCCGGCGAGGAGCCGATTGACCACACGCAAAAAAACGTGCTGCGCGAAGGCAAGTCGCTGCATCCGATCATGGAGCGGGTGATGGCCATTCACGTGGCCGAGGAGGCCCGGCACATCTCGTTCGCTCACGAGTTCCTGCGAAAGCGGTTGCCGCAGTTGACAAAGCGACAGCGATTCTGGGCGTCGTTGTATTACCCGCTGACAATGCGGGTGTTGTGCCAGGCGATCACGGTGCCGCCGAAGGCGTTCTGGCAGGAGTTCGACATCCCGCGCGAGGTCAAGAAGGAACTGTTCTTCCGGTCACCGGAGTCGCGAAAGTGGTTGAGCGACATGTTCGCCGACGTGCGCATGCTCGCGAACGACACCGGCCTGATGGAAACGCGCTCCGCGCGGCTGATGTGGCGGATCTGCAAGATCAACGGCAAGCCGTCGCGCTACCGCAGCGAGCCGCAGCGCCAGCACCTGGCCGCCGCCCCGGCCGCGTAGGACTCCGCGGGTCCACTTATGCCGCATGTTATTACCCAGTCGTGCTGCAACGACGGGTCCTGTGTCTTCGCGTGCCCGGTGAATTGCATTCACCCGACACCCGACGAGGCGGGCTTTGCCACCTCCGAGATGCTCTACATCGATCCGGTGGCCTGCGTGGACTGCGGCGCGTGCGTCAGCGCCTGCCCGGTGGGCGCGATCGCGCCCGAAACCCGGCTCGAGCCCAAGCAGCTGCCGTTCGTGGAGATCAACGCTTCCTTCTATCCCGAGCGACCCGACGGCGTGAAGCTGCCGCCGACGTCGAAGCTGGCCCCGGTGATCCCGGCCGCCGAGGTGCGCGCCCGGCGCCAGCCGCTGACGGTGGCCATCGTGGGCTCGGGGCCGGCGGCCATGTATGCCGCCGACGAGCTGCTGACTCAACATGGGGTGCGGGTCAACGTCTTTGAGAAGCTGCCCACCCCTTACGGGCTCGTGCGCGCCGGGGTGGCGCCCGATCACCAGAACACCAAAAACGTCACCCGGCTCTTCGACCGGGTCTGCGGTCATCGCCGCTTCCGGTTTTATCTCAACGTCGAGATCGGCAGGGATCTGAGCCACGCCGACCTGTTGGCGCACCATCACGCCGTGCTGTACGCGGTCGGCGCGCCCGACGATCGTCGGCTGGACATCGACGGGATGGGCCTGGAGGGCACCGGAACCGCCACGGAGTTGGTCGCGTGGATCAACGGTCATCCCGATTTCGCCGATCTGGCAGTCGATCTCAGCCATGAACGGGTGGTGATAGTGGGCAACGGCAACGTCGCTCTCGACGTGGCCCGGGTGCTGACCGCAGATCCCGACGACCTGGCCCGCACCGACATCTCCGACCGGGCGCTGGAAGCGTTTCGTGGCTCGAAGGTGCGCGAGGTGGTGATCGCGGCCCGGCGCGGGCCCGCGCAGTCGGCGTTCACCTTGCCCGAACTGATCGGGCTGACCGGCGCATCCGAGGTCGTGCTCGACGCCCTCGACCATCGACGAGTGACACGCGACCTGGCGACCGTGTTGGACCCGCTGACCAAGAACAAGCTCGAGATCTTGACCAAGCTGGGTGACGGTTCGGCGCCTGCTTCGCGCCAACGGATCCGGCTGGCCTACCAACTCACGCCCAAGCGCGTGCTCGGTCAGCAGCGGGCGACCGGAGTGGAGTTCACCGTCACCGGTACCGACGAGGTGCATCAGCTTGAGGCGGGCCTGGTGCTGACCTCAATCGGCTACCGCGGCAAGCCGATTCGCGATCTGCCGTTCGACGAATCGGCGGCTATCGTCCCCAACGACGGCGGTCGTGTCGTCGACCCGTCCGGCCGGCCGGTGGCCGGCGCGTATGTCGCGGGATGGATCAAGCGCGGACCGACCGGGTTCATCGGGACGAACAAGTCCTGCTCTGTTCAGACCGTCCACTCCCTGGTGGCCGATTTCAACGCCGGCAACTTGGCCGACCCGATAACCAAGCCTGACGCGTTGGACAGGCTGGTGCTCGCGCGCCAACCCGACGCCGTCGACTCCGCGGGATGGCGTGCGATCGACGCCGCCGAGATCGAGCGCGGCAGCCACGACGGACGGCCGCGCAACAAGTTCACCGACATCGCCGACATGCTCGCTGCGGCGGCCACCGCCCAGCCCGCGCCCCCCCCCCCGCCCCCGCGGCTGGCCCGGGGGGGGGGGTTTTAGCCGCTCGCCTGCCCGGACATCGCCGCTTGGATCTCGTCCATGCTGTCA